>JAXGQW010000159.1:0-4017 GCA_040766265.1 Verrucomicrobiota bacterium | reverse complement strand
CTCATGGCCGGACGATGGTGTCTGGACACCCGTGAAACGCTTTCCGCCGGACAGAGCGACGAGATCGATCGCGTCTGCGGCGCGTATCCGGAGTTGAACGACGACGACTTCGTGCGAGCGCACCGCGACGCCTGGCTCGGATGAAGACAAAAAGAATGCACCCATGGTTCGGTAATCGCTGCCAGTTCGGGCGCGGGGCCTGGCTGATTGTTCTGCCGTGCGTGTGGCTCGGTGTCGGCGCCGGCCCGGCACCGCCCCTGCCCCTGGCGTCCGATTCCGCGTACTATCCGCCGCCTGAAAGCGCGGGCGGCTGGCGGGTTCTGGATCAGCCGGATGCCATCCGCGAGCGTGGCGGGATGGATCCGGACACGCTCGACGCACTCGGGGCGTGGCTGCGGGCCAGCGACAATCGGAACTTCGCCGCGGTGGTGATCCGGCACGGGCACATCGTGCTCGAAGTCGAGCGGGGCAACAGCGGCAAGACCGACGCGCGGCGCGTGGCCTCGGTCTCGAAGGCGGTCTGCGCCACCGTGCTGGCGATCGCATCCGAGCGCAGCCAGCAGGGGCTCACACCGAGGAGAATGTCGTTCGAGGATCGGGCGTTCGGTTTCATCCCGTGGGCTTCGCCCCTGAGCGATGCGCGCAAGGCCGCGATCACGGTGCGCCAACTGTTCAACCACACATCGGGGCTCTGTCCGGAAGCCACGGGTGCGCCCAATGACGGGACGTGGGAATACGTGCTGGGGCTCAGCGGCGATCCCCGGACGGCGCGGCTCGCGTTCGATCCCGGGACGGCGTGCGGTTACTCGACCCACGCGCTGCATCATGCCGCGCTGGTCTGCGAGACGGTCACCGGCACGCCCTACGACCAGTTTGCGATCGACGCGCTGTTCCGTCCGCTCGGCATCGAGCATTGGTGGTTTCAGTTCTTTGAGGGCGGCGAGCGGATCGGGCGCCACCCCACGCATGGTTTGGGCATGCCGGCGCGCGATCTGGCCCGGATCGCCTATTGCATGCTGCGGGGCGGGAAATGGGGCGAGAAACAGATCATCCCGTCATGGTTCGTCCAACAAACGGCCGCCCCCAGCCACACGGTGAAGAGCCCCGAACTCCGGTGGAAGTTGAATCCCCAGGTCTTTTCGCATGGCTGGGAATTGCCCGCCCGCCATGACCCCGCGACCGGGCGCAACGGCGAAGGCATTCCCCCGGATGCGCGCTGCAAGCCGGGATCGGGCGGACAATTCATCGCATTCGTTCCAAGCCTGGATCTGGTTGTCACCCGGCAGACCGGCAGCAGTGGCGACTGGGCCTATGAAGAGTACTTGCGCCGCGCCTGCGCCGCCTGCCGCTGATCCTCCACACCGATGAAAACCAGCCTGCGGGAATTGATGGCGACCAGTGGCGTCGCTTTTGGCACAAGCGGCGCACGCGGCCTGGCGGACGCGATGACGGACCTCGTCTGTTACGCGTACACGACCGGTTTCTTGCAGCACCTCGAGTCTCGAGGCAAGCCGGCTCCCAACAGCCGTCGAATTGCCGTGGCGGGCGATCTGCGCCCCAGCACCGGCCGCATCATGGAAGCGGTCGCCCGCGCCGCGGAGGCAATGGGATATCGAGTCGTTTGGTGCGGCAGGATTCCCTCGCCCGCCGTGGCCCTGTTCGGGCTCGAACGTCAAATCCCGGCCATCATGGTGACCGGCAGTCACATCCCCGAGGACCGGAACGGTATCAAGTTCAACACGGCCTCAGGCGAGATTCTCAAGGAGGACGAAGAAGGCATCGCGAGCCAGGTCGTCGAGGTGGACGACGGTCTCTTCGACGCCGCGGGCCGTTTTGCCGACTTACTCAGGGGTCCGCGGCATACGGGACAAAGCCCCTCACCCCGTCCCTCTCCCATCCGATGGGAGAGGGTGCCCGGAAGGCGGTGAGGGTGACGGTTCTGCACGCCCCACGAATTCCTCTCTGATTCCGTCGCCCGCATCGAGTCGGTGCAGGCGGGCGAGCAGTACATTCGCCCGCTACGTCGATTTCTTTGGAAGCAGCGCACTCGATGGACTCCGGTTGGGGGTGTACCAGCACTCGGCGGCCGGGCGCGACATGCTCGCCCGGATCCTCGAAGCTCTCGGCGCGCAGATCATCCTTCTCGGTCGCTCGGAGGTCTTCATTCCTGTGGACACCGAAGCCATCCGCCCCGAGGACGTGGCGCTGGCAGAACAATGGGCGCAGGAAGACCGCTACGACGCCCTGGTCTCGACCGATGGGGACAGCGACCGCCCGCTTCTGAGCGATGAACGGGGCCGTTGGCTGCGCGGCGATCTGGCCGGAATCCTGTGCGCGCGGTTTCTCGATGCGGACGCGGTCTGCACGCCGGTGAGCTGCAACACGGCTGTCGAGAGATGCGGTTGGTTCAGGGAGGTGCGCCGGACGCGGATCGGCTCGCCGCACGTCATCGCCGCAATGAACGCCGCCACGGCGGGCGGCGGGCGCCGTGTGGTGGGATACGAGGCCAACGGCGGTTTTCTTCTCAATTCCCACATCGAGCGACAAGGCCGCACGCTGCGCGCCCTGCCGACGCGCGACGCCGTTCTTGTGATTCTGAGTGTTCTGCTGCTCGCGAAGCGCGAGCGACAGCGCGTCTCCGAGCTTGCCGCGGCTCTTCCGGCCCGGTTCACCGCCAGCGATCGGATGAAGAATGTCCCGCCTCGGAAGAGCGCCGCGCTACTCGAGCGTTTCAACACCGGGTGCGACGCGGCGGATCGCCGGGCGCTCGAAGCGGTGTTTGGCGCCCTGTGCGGCGAGGTCGGATCGATCGATCGGACCGACGGCCTGCGGGTGACATTCGGCAACGGCGAGATCCTCCACGTGCGGGCCTCCGGGAACGCGCCGGAATTCCGGTGTTACACCGAAGCGGGCACCGAGGAGCGCGCAAGGCGGATCAATGCGCAAGCGCTCGAGATTCTGGGCTCAGTCATGCGCTGACGCGGGCGCAGGGGCCGTCAGTCCTCGATGTACCAGAACGAGTGTGCGACGCGCCGCCGCGCGTCGATCTCCCACAGCGCTTTGAACGGCACCCGTTCGACATGGCCGTCGAGCAAGGTGACATTGCTCCCATTGCTGTGGACCGTCGGACGCCCGGAATTGAACGGCGTGTCAGGATACTGCGGCATGGTATCGACCTTGCCGTCGCCGTTCATATCGAGCGTGAAGAAGTACACCTGCTCGACCGGGGAGTAAACGTAGTGCGTCACCGTGTCCATGTACATCAGGGCGTCCGCCGGTTTCCCGATGCGCGACACCTTGAGCGGCGGCGTCTCGTCGCCATAGTAGAACGGCCCGCTCAGGGGATTGCCGTAGGCTCCGAAGTGGGCGCCGATCCAGCAGTTCCAGTTGGTCGATCGTTCCGTCGAGCGCGAGAACGGGACCGGACCGATGCCGCCGCCGGGGCAGCGTCGCACCTCGTCGTGGTAAACCTGGGTTTGGCCGAAGAGCTTTCCCGGCTCCATCTGACGGGCGATGTAGGGCGCCAGCTTGGCGTGCCAGAAGGGCTTGGTGTAGTCGCTCGACAGGTCTCCGAAGAGCGGGAGGCAATCGTTCGAGTCGTCGATGTACATCAGGGTGGCGAGGCTCCAGTTGCGCATGTTCGACGCGCATCGCACGGCTTGCCCCCTGGCCTTGGCGCGGCTCAAGGCGGGCAGGAGAAGCCCGGCCAGGATGGCGATGATCGCGATCACCACCAGCAGTTCGATGAGGGTGAAACCGCCCGGCGACCGCGACAGCCAGCACGGCTTGGCGACGGAGATCGACGCGGCTTCGCCGTCCGTGAATGCGCCTGGACGGGCGGCGCGAATGCCGATCGAGGACGGGTTGCGCATGCGCATGGTGAATCGAGCCGAATGTGGCACACGTCGCCGCGTTCCGCCAGAGTTCATTTCCCTCGATGCCGCCCTGCCGTGTATCTGGAGGTTGTCGATGGGAGTCGAGTTTGCGCCGGGTGGGGGCACGCGGCCTACACCGGGA
>JAXGQW010000158.1:0-4150 GCA_040766265.1 Verrucomicrobiota bacterium | reverse complement strand
TACTGGTCCTGGGTGATGTCCAATCCTTCGGCCCGAGCCCGTTCGATGGTCCCGAGGACGGTGTCAGCCAGCCCCCACGACGCCGGGCCTGACAGTTTGATGTGCGAGACCTCAGCCCGTAAACCGGCCTCGCGCGCGACCCGGAACACCTCGTCGAGAGCCGGGAAGATCTCCCGTCCTTCGTTGCGCATGTGACTGGCGTAGAGTCCGTCGTGCGCCGCCACCACGCGCGCCAACTCGACGATCTCCGGCGTCCGGGCGAAGCTGCCGGGGGGATAGATCAGGCCGGTCGACATGCCGATTGCGCCGTCGCGCATGGCCTGGCCGACCTCGGATTTCATCCGCGCCAACTCGTCCGCGCTCGGCTCGCGGTCGAACGACCCGCCCATGACGCGGCCCCGGACCGTCCCGTGCCCGACGAGGGTGGCGGTGTTGAGGGTGACACCCGTCCGCTCGATATCGGCGAAGAACCGCCTCACGTCCGGAGCGGATTCGCCGCAATTGCCTGTTACCACAGTCGTCACCCCCATCCGAATGAAGTTCTCGGCCAGCGGTTGCTCGGCCAGTTCATCGACATGGGTATGGACGTCGATGAAGCCGGGAGCGAGCACCAGGCCGCGCAGGTCGAGTTCCGACTTGGCTTGGCCTTCGACCCGGCCCACGACGGCAATGCGACCGTCTTTGACAGCCACGTCGGCGAAGGAGGCCGGGTTGCCGGTGCCGTCGACCACGCGTCCGTGGCGCAGGACAATATCGAAATCGGCGGCAGTCCCTCCCGAGCCCAGTGTCATCAGCAACGACGCAGCAATTGCAGCAGACCAAAGTCTCATCCGGCGATTATGAAGGCCATGGCCTTCGGCACAAGACATTCCCCGGCACACATTCCCAGGATCGATCAGCCGGCAGTGACGCCTGATCACTCTGTAGCCGCCCCGCGACCGCGCATGCGCGTCAACCTGAGTGCGGCTGAGATGCGGACCTTGCACGGAAGCTGCCTGGGCACGAATGTGTTCGATAGCGCGAAGCGCTTGGAGTGCGTGTGCTTCAGCACCGCTTTGAAATGGGACCGCACGCAAGATCGTCCTCGGAAAGCGGCGGTGAACCGCCGCACTCCACACGCTCCGCGACCTCGACGCCGAGCTAAGCCTGGGCGACCGCCACAAAGAACGCCGGACCAAGAACTTAGACAACCACGACGGCGGCTACGAGGCCTGATCTCTGTCCTCTGACTTCTGACCGCTGCTCGATCATCAGCGCCGTCTCACGACGGCGGCTACGGAGTGGCCGCAGACGTCCGACGACCGCGAGAAGAGTTCGCACTGACGCACCGACGCACCGACGCCGATCAGCGCTGTCGTCAGGCCGCCCAGGGCGGAGGGTTGTTGAGGCGGTAGAGGATCTCGCCGGCCTTCGGAACCATGAGGATGCCCTCGACCTCGCGTCCGGCGAAATCCCCGGGATCGAGGCTGTCCGGAGCGCGGTAGCCGAGGTTGACGGCCCGGCAGAGGGACTCGGGGATGCGGGTGGCGAGGGTGACGCGGGCGCGCGGATGTTCGACACCGTTTTCGAAAGTCCCCAACCCGTGCACGTGGGTCGAGTGGGCTAGGACGCCCCAGGGGTAATCTTTGAAACGATCCCACTGTCGCATGAAGTAGTCCCGGCAATGATAGCCAACCTCGGCGATGCGGCGCCCGTGCGTGGCGGAGATCTCGGCGATGTGCGGGGCGTAGATGATCAGTTCGCCGCCGTCCGCGAGCACTGGTTCGAGTTTGTACATGCATTTGCCGGCGGTCCAAAGCTCGTCGTACATGTGGGGCGCGCAAGCCAGGATGGTTTGGAATGGGCGGTCTTTGTAGCGGATATGAAGGTTGTGGGAGAGATCGCTGGCGGCGTCCCAGGCGGCCTCGGGCGTGCCGGCAAACAGACCGGCCAATCCCTCCCCGTCCACCACCATCGCAAAGCAGAGCTTGGGGACCCGCACCAACGCGGCGGCACGATCCACCACACGCCGCACCGGCGTCCACTTGTGCCCAATGACTTTTGGCGTCGTGATCACGGCCCCAAGCCAGTGGAAGAAGTTGAGGATGCGCGGGCCGCTCACGCCGGGGAACAGGTACTTGTTGCCGCCGGAGAACCCGACGACTTCGTGCGGAAAGACCGGACCGACGATGACGATCTGGTCGTAGTCGAACAGCCGGCGGTTGACTTCGACCTTCACGTCCATGGCGAAAAGCCCGCCGCTGAGCGCATGAATCTCCTCGGACGGGATGGCGCCGATGTCGCGCAGCGCCTGGGGATCGTCCCACGCATGGTTGAAGAAGCGCACGCCCCGAAAACGCGTCTGGCGCTCGGCGCTCGAAATATCGAGTCGCTCGCACATGGCCGTCTCGGTCATCGGCTGGTGCGTGCCCAGCGCCACGAGCACGTCGAATGCCCGAGTGGCGCGCCCCAGAGCCGCGTGGAGCGCCTTGAACAGCAAGCCGACCGGAGCCGTTCGCGTGCTGTCCGGGACAATGAGCAGAACGCGCCGGCCCGCGAAGTCCGGCTCCGGACATGCCTGGGCGACCAGGGTATGGACCTGGTCGGACGTCAGCAGTTGACCGGCGGGCGCTTCGAGTCGGAGCGGCGGATTGGACAGACTCATTGCGCGCGACTGTGCGATGTCAGCCAGCATCGGGAAAGGCAAAACAACGGAGGCTTTTCTAATCCGGATGGCTGACTTCTTGAGGAATCTGACCGCCCTGGGCACTGACGGGGTATGAATATGCGGGTTAGCCTTTCACAGTTGGCGCGAGGCTCGGTGTGTGGTCCATCCTGTGTGATCCACCTTGCCGGTCGGGAGAGTTCCGGGCTAGGTTCGCCCGCGACATGACTGACTTGCCGAAGCCCGAATTGATCATTACGCACGAAAGCGACCTGGACGGCTTGGTCTCAGGCGTTTTGCTGCAGCGCCTGGCTCGGCGCCTTTTTGGTGTCGAGACACCGCTGCTGGCTTATCACAACCATGCGTGGCGGCAACGCCCCCTGCCCGAATCGTCCGCGTGGGTCTGCGACCTCGGGTTCGACAAGCGACTCGACCGACCGGACTGGCTGGTCGTGGATCATCACGAGGCCGAGGCCGTTCCGCAAAAGGCGCGGCTGATTTTGGACCCCGGCAAGTCGGCGGGCCTTCTCGCGTACGATCTTTGCCGGCAGCACGGGCTTGAATCGCCGGCCCTCGATCGGCTGATCCATCTCAACAATGTTGCCGACCTGTTCCTTGTGGACGACCCGGAATTCGATCTGGCGAACGACTACGCGAGCCTCGTCAAGGTCTACCAGTTCTGGAACCTGCACGCCCTGATCGGCGGCGAACTCGAACGGCTGGTGGATCATCCGCTGCTCGAAGTCATGGCCGCAAAGCGCCGCGTCGAGAACCCGCTCGGCTTCGAGTGGAGCCGGACCCACGTCAGCCGCCTCAGCGACGCCGTCGGGTACGTCGACACAATCGTCGGCAACAGCAACCTGATCGTGCACCAACTCCTCAGCACCCAGGCCACGCCCTACACGGTGCTCTTGACCCTCTTGCGCCGGGGCAACGGAACGGTGGTCGCGAGCCTGCGCAGCCGCAACGGCGAGGCCCTCAAGACAGCCGCCTGCCTCCAGGGAGGCGGTCATCCCAATGCGGCTGGCGCCACACTGCCGCGCTCCGTGCAACACATCCCCGATGCCATCGCGTACCTGGCCAAGGTGCTCGATCCCCAGCCGCCTGCCTCCGCGGCCACCGGCGGACTCGAGAGCCTCTTTGTCGGGGGGGCTGGCGCCGGTGCAGACCGGACCAGGAAGACTTGAGAGGTTAGACTTCGATCCGGCGTTGGTCGAAGCTCCTGCCCTGCCCTCCTGGTTCCTTCCCAGCACCGTCACCTGCGCACTGTGCAGATTCCTTGTCGCGATCGCGACACGATATCTGTGCATTTTGGATGCAATCCTTTGCAATTCAATGACCGTGGTGAAATGCCTTGCGTGCGGACGATTGCCTTGCGGCATCGGACCGGCCTGATAGCTTGCGGCCATGCAACTCGAGCGGCTTCTCGCGGTTTATGTGTTGAGTCTCCTGTGCTCGCTGCCCGTCAAGGGTCAGTCCACGCCTGCACCCGCCTTTCCGCCCGGC
>JAXGQW010000157.1:0-4179 GCA_040766265.1 Verrucomicrobiota bacterium | reverse complement strand
CGGACACAGGTATCGCGTCCGCTCGGCGCAGAACGTCGCGGACGAGATGGCCTATGCGAAGCAGCTCTTTCCTCATGTGAAGGAGTTCTTTTTCGACGACGACACGTTTACGGCGAATCTGCCGCGCGCGCGCGATGTGGCCCGCAAACTCAAGCCGCTGGGCCTGGTCTGGTCGTGCAACAGCCGGGCCAATCTCAACTACGACACGATCAAGCTGATGAAGGACTGCGGCCTGCGGCTGCTTCTGGTCGGCTACGAGTCGGGCAGCGATGAGATTCTGCGTCGCGCGAGGAAGGGGGTCACGATCGACCAGATGCGCGCGTTCACCAAGGCCTGCCACGACATCGGCGTCATCATCCACGGCACGTTCATCCTCGGGCTCCCGATCGAGACCCGGGAGACCATCGAGGCGACCATCCGGTTCGCCCAGGAACTCGACGTGTTCAGCATCCAGGTGTCGCTGGCCGCGCCGTATCCCGGCACCGAACTCTACGAAATGGCCCGCCAGAACGGCTGGTTCGCCCGCCGGGACAAGACCGACATCGTGCACCAGGACGGTCTGCAGCACTCGGCCCTCGAATACCCCGGCTTGAGCAAGGAGGAGATCTTCGAGGCGGTCGAGGTCTTCTATCGACGCTACTTCCTCCGGCCCAAACCGATTCTGCGCATTCTCAAGACGATGCTCGAAGACAAGGAAGTCTGCGTGCGGCGTCTGCGCGAGGGTTACGAGTTCTTCCGCACCATGGCCCAGCGCCGTGAAATCCAAGGCGGGGCTTGCGAACCCGTGACGACCCGCTAACATCGCCCCTGGCTGTGGCGGCGAACCAGCCAGGCGCCCCTGCTTTAAATCGCGGATCACCCCGTGCGAGCCGCGGCTCATCAAGGTGATTCGGAGGGGCGCGCGAACAAAACCGCATGATTAAGAGAAACACTCAACTGGCGGATTTCGAACAACGCGCGTCTCCAGGAGACGCAGCGTTCAAGGCGTTCGAGGGGGAATTGCGCCGGTTTATTCAGGATTCCGTTCCGTTCGGATCCGGTCTGGAACGGGATGATTCGGACGAGCACGAGGCACGATTCCGGCGACTTGCCCTAACGCTCTTTCCCCTCCCGCACCGCGCGGTCGGTCCGCTGTTTCGACTGTGTCAACGACGCGGGATCGCGCCGGAAGACATCGGGGACTGGCGCGCGATTCCCGCGCTGACCACGACGGCATTCAAGGACTACGCGGTCACCAGCCTGCATTTGGAGGCTCGGACACGCGTCTTCCATTCGAGCGGGACGACGGGGCATCGCCCGAGCCGGCACTTTCACAGCGCCGGTTCGCTGGCGGTGTACGAGGCGTCGCTGCTGCCTTTCTTTCGGGCGCGCCTGATGGGTGGGGTGGGGCAGGGGAAGGGCGAATTCACATTCCTGTCCTTGACGCCAGACCCGGCCGAAGCGCCGCATTCGTCCCTGGCGCACATGTTTGCCAAGGTCATCGAGGCCTGGGGCGCCGATGACTCCGCCTTTGTCGGAGCAGTTGAATGCGACGGCGCGTGGCGGGTCGACACCGCCTCGACGATCGCGTTGCTGCGCCGGTGCGCGCGGAATGGCCGACCGGTTTGTGTTTTGGGCACGGCATTTGGCTTTGTGCATCTGCTCGATGCGATGCATCAGGACTGCCTGCAGTGCGCGCTGCCACCCGGTTCGCGCGCGATCGAGACCGGGGGTTACAAGGGGCTATCGAGGAGCGTCTTGAAACCGGACCTGCACCGGTTGATTGGCGCCACGCTCGGCATTGCCCCGACGCACATTGTCTCCGAGTACGGCATGAGCGAACTCAGCTCGCAGGCCTACGACGCCTGCGTGCCGGCGTCCCCGCCCGCCCGAGGTGCTGTCGATCCACCTGCTTGCGGCGCCACGAGCCCCGGCGCCGCTCCGGGCATCGAGACCGGCGCCCGGCGATCGGGTGAAGAGGAGTGGCGCCCTTTGGCCGCGCGTGCGGCCAGTGCGCCTGCGCCTGTGGGCGCGCGGGTGTTTCACTTCCCACCCTGGGCGCGGTCGGTGGTCGTTTCTCCCGAGGACGGGATCGAGGTTCGGGATGGCGAGACGGGCCTGCTGCGGGTGTTCGATCTGGCGAATGTGCGGTCGGTGCTGGCGATCCAGACCGAGGATCTTGCCGTGCGCCGCGGAACCGGTTTCGAGCTGGTGGGCCGGGCCCCGATGGCGGGGCCGCGGGGTTGCTCGCTGCAGGCCGTCGCGGTGGCAGCGTGATCAGTGCCTGATGCGATCGAGTCTTCGAGGATTCCGTCGTGCAACTTCCTGACTACTTCCTGGCCGACATTCCGGATCCAACGGCGCTGTCGCCCGCGGTTCTCACGGACGCTTGCCTTGCGCTGAAGAGCAATCGCCGGCGCTTTCTGGCCAATCGCACCACGGCCGATTTGATCGACGTGGTGGCCAGGCTCGCGGAGGACTGGATGGATTCGGACAACCCCTTTCGACGGGAGGCCCTCGAGTTCGGTCCGGCGGCAACGGGCTTCTCGCCCGAGACGATCGCCGCCGGCCTGGACGCCTTCTTCGAGTCCCTGACCGGCGAGAACTTGCGGCAGTTGGTGCTTCAGGACTTGGGACACCCTCATCGGCTCGAACGCCTGACTGCCGGCGAAAACGAGCCCGGGCGGGAACGCCTCGGGTTCGCGCGGGGCCCTGAGTTGCTGGTGCACATCGCAGGGGGTGTGCTGCCGAATCCACCGCTGGTCAGCCTGGTGCTGGGGCTGCTGACGCGCTCCGCCCAATTGGTCAAGTGCGCCTCCGGAACGTCCTTTTTGCCGCGGTTATTTGCCCATTCGCTCTACGAGGTCGAACCGAAGCTGGGGGCGTGTTTCGAGATTGCCGAATGGAAGGGAGGCACCTCGGCGTTGGAATCGGTTTTGTTTGCCCAGGCCGATTGCATCTCAGCCATGGGCGAGGACGCGACCTTGACCGCGATTCGCGAGCGCTTGCCGCCTGGGACGCGGTTCCTCGGTTATGGCAGCCGGGTCAGCTTCGGCTATGTGGCCCAGGAGGCCCTGTCGAAACACGCCGCCCCGCGGCTGGCCGCGGCTGCGGCGGAGGATGTGGCGGCGTGGAATCAAATGGGGTGTCTTTCGCCTCATGTTTTCTACGTCGAGAACGGGGGCAGTGTGACCCCAGAGCGGTTCGCCGGGATGCTTGCGTCCGGCCTGGCCGCCCACGAGCAGTTCCAGCCGCGCGGACCGCTTCCTGCGCCAGCCGCCGCTGCCATCTCGAGCCGGCGCGCCTTCTATGAAGTGCGGGCGGCCCACTCGAACGAGACGCAGCTCTGGTCCAGCTTCGGGTCGACCGATTGGACTGTTGTGTTCGAGAGCGATCCGCGCTTCCAGTTCTCCTGCCTTAACCGCTTCGTCTACGTCAAGCCGGTTGCGAACATCAACGAGGCCCTGCAGGGCGCCGATGCAATCCGCGGCAAGGTGTCGACCGTCGGCCTCGCCGCGTCGGGCACAAACGAGCAGGCCCTGGCGCAATGCCTCGCCCAATGGGGGGTCACCCGAATCTGCCCCCTTGGCCGGATGCAGCGTCCCCCTCTGGCCTGGCGCCACGATGGGCGCCCGAGTCTGGGCGACCTGGTCACGTGGACCGATTGGGAATTGCCGTCGCGCTGGTGAGGATGTTCCTATGCACGTTGAATTGCGAAAGACCTTTCAGTTTGAAGCCGCTCATCTCCTGCCGCGCCTGCCCGAGTCGCACAAGTGCCGGCGTCTTCACGGGCACAGTTTCCGCGCCGAGATCGCCGTGGCGGGCGAGTGCGATCCCGGCCTGGGATGGCTCATCGACTACGCCGAGATCACGAAGCGGTTCAAGCCGCTCTTCGAGCAGTTGGATCACAGGTATCTGAACGAGGTGCCTGGTCTCGACAACCCGACAAGCGAGAACATCGCCCGCTGGATTTGGGACCGGCTCAAGCCGCGTCTGCCCGAGTTGACCGAGGTGGTCGTCGCGGAGACCTGCACGGCCCGGTGCATTTACCGGGGCCAGCCTGCTCGCTAAGAAACACTCGGGCTGGGCGCCAGAATCCCAGCCTCGAGGAACTCGGCATCGCGATCCGCCAGAATCGCATCGAAGCGGCCCGCTCAATACTCGCGCATTTTGTTCTGGCCGGGCGCCGGCACGGGGTAC
>JAXGQW010000156.1:0-4385 GCA_040766265.1 Verrucomicrobiota bacterium | reverse complement strand
GTCGTCCATCAGGGCGCGCAAATGCGGTTCGCTGGTGCCCGTGGCAATCACGAAATAGTCCGTGACACTCGACAGCTTGCGGACATCCAGTATCACGATATTTTCGGCTTTCTTGGCGTCGGCCAGTCTTCGGCATTGCAGGGCGAGTTTGCGAGGGTCCATGACAGGATAAACAGAGACAACCATGCGTTAAAGGTAAAGCCGGTGCTGACGAATCACCTCGTCAACCCCCGGGGGAACAATCCAGCGGATCGAAAGTCCGGCAGCCACCCGGCCGCGGATCTGCGACGCGGAAACGCCAACCGGCATTCCGCGCAGGCAACGCACGCGGAAGGCCGCCGGCGCCGCGACCGGCGGTTCGTCGGGACGCGGAATCACCGCGAACTGCACCAGGCCGGCCAGGGCCGAGGCGTCCCGCCACTTGGACAACTGCGCCACGTGATCCGCCCCGATCAAATAGAACAACTCCGCCATCGGATATCGGCGCGCGTAGTCCCTCACTGTGTCGATGGCGTACGACACGCCGCCACGCCGGATTTCCTGCTCGTCCACCTCCGCGTGGCTCTGGCCGGCCAGGGCCAGCCGCAACATGCGGAGCCGCAGGGCTGCCGGGGCCAGGGCAATGCCCCGCTTGAAGGGCGATTGCGCGGCCGGGATAAAGACGAGGCGATCGAGTTCCAGTTCCTCGAACGCCGCGTCCGCAACCACAAGATGGGCGAGGTGGACGGGATTGAACGATCCTCCAAACAAACCGACACGCCGTAGGGCACTCGGGGCACTCATTCGCCGGCCAATGGGGCTGCCCGGTAGGCGGCTGGTACGACCATGTCTGACACGGTCGTAATTATGCCCCTTCCCCGCCCGGTTTCAAGCCGGTTCTTCGAGTCTGGTTCTTCCAGTCGGTGGTTCCGGCAGAAGACGAATTACGCTGCGCGTCATTAGCCAACGACGCCAAACAGGAGAAGGGCTGGCCGAGGCCTTGGTTCCACCCGGACCGGGTTGGCGTCGTTGGCGACTGTCGCCGTTGCCTTTGGAACCGATGAACGTCCCAGTTCTCCTTGACCGCTGAAGTCTGCCTCCCGGCTCGGGGTGGCCAAGTCCGCCGCTCGATGGAAATGCTTCGAGCCCGGATATTTCACACCCCGATGATGCACAGGGCACTGAGACTTCGCAAGAGGACTGCTATGCGGGCTGGAGAACTGCACACAATTCCCTCTCACGGGGGGGCTTGGTCGACCGAGCGGACTGGCAAACCAGTGGCTCGACGCCAGCCCTTGGGGTGGAAGGGGAGGTCATGAAAGAGCCAACCTCTACCATCCAGGCTCACGTTCAGCCGCTCTTCGTTACTCGATTTGCTCAGTGTATTGCAGGAGTTTTGAGCGGCTTCGATCGTCTGCCGCTACGCGGCACGCTGCGGCACCTCTTCCAACCGACCCTCATGGAAGCCTATCTCAACGTCTGTCCCATTCTCATCAAGCACTTCGGCACGTTCGCCCATGGCCTGACCGCCCGGATCAAAGCAGCCGCCTGCGCCAGCGCCGAAAGAGCCGCTCGCCTCTTCCGTTACTGGACCAGCAGCCAAATCAGCAAGGAAACCCTCGGCCGCCAGATCGCCCCGCGAGGACGGCGTCGCCCAACACCTTGATCGCCACAATGCGTTCCGCATCCGGCAGATTCTCACCGGGGGAAAGCGTGGACAGACGGTGATACGTGCAGTAGCCGTCGATGTTCTACTGAGGAATCAGCGAGATGCACTACACCGTCACCCTCACCCGTCCCGCCACGGCGGGACACCCTCTCCCATCGGATGGGAGATGGCCGGGGTGAGGGGTCTGTGTAGGGTATCCAGCCGACTGGCAGTAAGCATTGCGCGCCTTGCCGGCTGAAGACAAAAACTCACTGCTCAGCTACTCCGCTCGTGCCCGAAAGAAACCAGTCGTCTGCTGCGTCGCGAAAGGCCCGAGGACGATCTCAACCCCCTCGCCGGTCCGGGTCTCGAGCACTTGCCATTTCTCAACTGGGAGGCGTGGCGCTGCTTCCAATCGGTACGCCACCCCCGATTCCCCGAAAAAGCGAAACTCGATGCCGCCGGCAACTGGCAAAATCGTCAGTGTCGGTTGGTCTGGCTCGGTGTCCGGCGGGAGGATTTGCACGCGGAAGAAGCCTGTCGCTTCCTGGGTGCTGAGCGGGCCAATCATAATCTCACCGCCGTCGCCGGTCCGGGTCCTGAGCACGCGCCAGCTCTGGGCCGGGAGTCCTGGCGCGGTTTCCAGTTGGTACGTCAACCCCGCTTTGCCGATGAACCGAATCTCAATGCCGCCCGCCACGCGCGCCATCCGAAGCACGGGAGGCTCAGGCCCGGACTCAGTACGGATCGATAGCTCCCAAGCCTGCAACGTGTGCACCGAACCTGGCACCAAATCCGCCAGAAACAACGTCCAGAGGCCGTTGGGATTCATGCCGGTGAATGCACCGAGCGTAGCCGTCCGAGGATCCGTATCGAGCACCAGATCAGGGTCGGTTGTCCTTCCATCGGGCGCCCAAGTCCCGGTCAGGGCGCCCGTGCTCGAGAGTGGAGGGTCGAGCGAATAGGTGACGCGGTATTGGTGGATATCGCCATTGACAGCCGAGTCGTCAAAGCCGACCTGGAAGCCCTGGTCACCGTACCCGAAGGGATTCGAGGCGGTCTTGCCGACCCGGTTCAAGAGAACGGCGTGGGCGCCACCCAGGTTGAGGTAGGCGTAGAGATCGCCGCTCCAACTGCCGGAGATGTCGAGCGAGAGCATGACGTGAGAAATCGCCCCAGCAACGCCGCTTACTTCGCATTGAACGGAAGCGCCTACGCCGCCGCCATCGGTCAACTGGAAATCCAAGTCCGTGAAACGATACTGAACCCACTGTGCCTGTGCGCCCCACGTCAACGTCCCCATTAGCAGCGCCGCCACCCAGGGCGAAGCCCACCCTGTCCGCACGGGATGGGCAGAGGACCGGCGTGAGAGAACAGACTCGGTCAAATGCAGCGTTGGCATAGAAACCATGTTTAGCAGACATGCATCGTCACCTTCACCCGTCCCGCGGCTGCGGAACACCCTCTCCCGCCTGCCTGCGCCGAGGCTTCGGCAGGCAGGTCCGATGGGAGAGAGACGGGGTGAGGGACGATGTGACGCGCCTGGTGAAGGCCGCCCACAGGAGGCAGCCCATACCCGTAAGGAACAGCGCGTTCGCCGGCTCCGGAACCATCGTCAATTCGAGGCCCCAGGCATCGAGGTGGTGAACGGATCCAGGGGCGAGATCAGCCACGAAGAGAGTCCAGGTCCCGTTTGGGAGCATCCCCGTGAATGTCCCCAGCAATGCGGTTCGCGGATCCGTGTCGCGGACCGCATCCGGGTCCGAGGTCCGACCATCCGGAGTCCAGTCGCCGGTCAATGGGGCAGTCAAGCCCTGCGTCGGATCGCCGGACAACGTCAGGCGATAGGCGTGGATGTCGCCATTGGGCGCATCGTCCCGCAAGCGGATTTGCAGGCCTGCATCGCCGTAGCCGACGGTGTCCGTCGCCGTGGTGCCGGGCCGGTTGACCAGAACGGCGTGCGCTCCGCCAAAGTGCAGATAAGCGTAGAGATCACCCGTCCAATTACCTGAGATGTCCAATCGCACCGCCACGCTCCGGATGGCGTGCGAGAGCCCCGTGACTTCGCGTTGCACGGTGACTCCCGTACCGCCCCCGTCCGGCAACTCGAAATTCAGGCCAGTCTCATAGAAACTGAACTGGGCCTGGCCGGTCAGTCCGGTGAGGAGCAGACCTGCAATCGCCACCCACCGCCTATTCGCTAAGGCTTCGCCAATTTGTCTCATACTGCTCGCTCCACAAGTTGTCGGTCATGTGCCCTTCATCCTGACCCTCTGCCGCCTGCCTGCACCGTTCGCCAGTACGTAACGAATGCTCCAGACGGCACCAGCCTGTCCTCCCTCGCCCATCGGATGGGAGAGGGCTGGGGTGAGGGTCCGCCGCAGACCGCTGCCCCCGGTACCTCTTGCTGCCAGCAGCCAACACCCCAAGATGAGGGGCATCGGTGCGGTGTAGGGTGACCGCACAGCCCCTCACCCTTACCCTCTCCCGTCCGACGGGAGAGGGAACCCCCTGGACGCGCTCCGTGCAGTCCGGGTCCGCGCCTCCACCCAGCGCCGATCTGCCCTCCCTCGCCCATCGGATGGGAGAGGGCTGGGGTGAGGGCGCGGCGCCAAGCGATTCAAACCCATACGTCTTCACGGATAGATGATCCTATAGAACCGCCACGACTGGTCTGTCGTCTGGTCGTTAAACTGCACCTGACCGGTCGGCGCGGCTGTCACTGACCGCAAGAACGCCCAGTACAGAAGGTCCTCAG
>JAXGQW010000155.1:0-4446 GCA_040766265.1 Verrucomicrobiota bacterium | reverse complement strand
GGTTTCAAGTACCTTGAGGCTGTCCGGAGCGTGTTTGGGGTGAAGTAGAAGCTGGGGGGGATCGGCTTCATCAGATATGAAAACGCACCTTCGTTGCTCACTTCAAACGGAACCTCCTCGTCTCACCGCTGTCTTCTGGACCAAGCCGATAGTCCTGGCCGTGCTGGTCCTCTCCCTCGGTTGGCTCCGTGGCCCAGCCGCCGAACCCGGTACCACCGCTCCGGCCGATCTGCCCGCGAGCCAGCCCAAGCTCACCGAACGGGATTACTTGGTAGAGGAACTGAAGCTGGTCGAGCAACAGGTCGCCCAAGAGGAGAAGCTCGCCGAAAGCGGGCGCAGCTCGGCCGGCAAACTCCTTTCTGCCAAGCGCAGTCTCCTTTCCCTCCGGCGCCAACTGGCGGCGTTTGACGAACGGACCAAGCGTCCGGATCCTGCCGACATCGAACGCCGCAAACGCGAGGCCGAGGAACAGAAGAAGGCGGCGGAAGAACAGGCACGGCAGTTTGCGGCGTCCAAGGCCGAGATGGCGTCGGTCCTCTTGGACATTGCCCGCAAGGATACCGATGCTAAGGTGCGCTATGCCGCGGTCGACGCGGTGGCGGCCCTGGGACTGGGATCGAGCATCGAGCCGCTGAGCCAAATCGTCCTGACCGACCCGGACAACGAAGTGCGCGTGAGGGCGTTGCAGGCGATTGCCGAATTTCGGAGCCCGGCCAGCACGGACGCCTTGCTCCGCCTCTACGACACCGTGCCGGACACGCAACTCAAACTGCAAGCCGTCGCTGGCCTCAAGGAAGTCGAAGAGCGGCTACCCCGCTCCAATTACCCCGGCCAAGTCGTCGAGGTCGTCCCGGTGAAGGCCGTGCCCAAGCTGGCCCAGATCGCCAAGGACGGGCCGACGCCGGAACTGCGGCGGACGGCGATCCAACAACTCCATAGGATTCCCGGCGAGGCTACCACGACCAACCTGGTGGGCGTTTACGAGTCCTGCGTCGACAGCCAGACCAAACAGTATTTGGTGCAATGCCTCGGCGAGCGCCGCGATGCAGTGGCCGCTCGCAAATTGGTGGCGATTGCTCAGGCGGACGTTGATCCGCGCAGCCGGCAGGTGGCGGTTCATCTACTGGGGGCAATGTTTTCAAGCCCGAGCAGTCCGAGCTTTCCCCGACCGTTCATCCCTAAGCCCCCGAGGTGAGCGCGTCGTTATGAAGTCCAAAGGCGATTTCTGAAGCCATGCAGAAGGCCGCGCGCGCAGGGGTCGGCTTGATCGCGATGAAGACTCAGAGCCCTCATTACCTCGAGAGGGAAGGGAAGATCGGCAGTGCGCCCGACCATCGCAAAGCCTTGAACTGGGTCCTGTCCGAGGACTATGTCACCGCGGCTATTCCGGGCATGACTGCACGCAGCCACGTCCACCTGAACCTGAAAGCCATGGGATCAACGGCATGAACTTTCCGATGTTTGCGAATCGAACGTCACGGGCCACCCGCGTCGGTGAGCTCGGACGGGGCAGTCAGTCGGGCAACGCTCCCGCTGGTTCGCCCTGCCCCGCCAGCCCGCGGGCAGGGCTGACCGGACGTGTTCATTCTCTCAACCCAGTGACGTTACTTGGGTTCCCGGGCGGACGGGCGGGTCCCGCCGCCAGTCGTGCCCTCCCGGTTGTCCAATCCAGCGTCACGACCTGCTCGTCCACCGCGAATTTCCAGCTCTCGCCTTCCATGCTCGCCTGAACTGTTCTGGGGGGGTGACCGGAGTTCGACCAGGAAAGCGCCACGGCATTGCGCCAGGCGCCGCTCTGCTTGCTCAACCGCACCGTGAACATCGTCTGGTTCCTCCCGCCGTCTCGACCTTCGATGGCCAGATCTTCGGCGGAGAGTTTCACCCCGTCGGATGTCAGCAGCGGTTCGAGGCGCAGGACCGACTTGGCGCCGCGCATCACGAAGGCGTTCCCTTCGCGGGTCGCCTGCCGGCTTTCGGGATGGAAACGCAATTCCAACTCTCGTGGCTTGTCCGTCACGACGTCATCGCAAACCAGTAGCACATCCGGCTTGAGGAAGAGCAGATGACGCCGGTGGCACCGCAGGCCAAGCTCGGACGGGTATGCCTCCGAGGCCTCACCGGTGATTTGGTCCAGCGCCATGGTGGACTCGGCGCGCACGATCTTTGGCCGGGCCTTGACGGCCAACGCCTTGGCACCCTCGAACCATTGTTTGCCCTCGCCGAGTTGCCCGTGGCCATCCACGAGCAGTGTGTTGTGCTGCCCCGTCCATTTGGAGCGGTAACCGTCGTCACGGATCAGCCACTCGCCCGCGCCGAACAACACAAAGTGGTTGGCGTCGGGATGCACATGACCGCCTCCCGGATCATAGGCGAATTCCTGGATCGCTTTGTGCCCGATGAAGGGGCCGCACTTGAACACCAGGAGCGATTCGTCGCCTGACCAGTCCGAGCGCACGGACACGATGCCCATGTCCTCGAAGTGACGCAGCGTCGGCAACGACAATGGAGGCGTCGCTGGCACGGTGGGATCGAACCAGACCAGATTCAACCATGGCGCCTGCGGCGAAGCGACGCCGGCCTCCTCAACCTCTTGGGCCAGCCCTTGGGCATAACCGTCGCGGAACTCCCGGGCCAGCGCCCGCAGCAGGTAGTCCGGCCCATACCAGTGGCTGCGCGGACAGTCGGCGACATCGACGATGGAGTTGGCGCGCGTCCAGGCGTGACGCGGCAAGGCCAGATACTGCTCGTAACGCGCCGTGCTCTGCCACCACGCGTTGGTGTATAGGTTCACGCCCAGCCGGGTGCGGGCCAGGTCCATGAACTTGAGCATGTATTCGGCGCCGTATTCCCAATAGCCCACGCCCTCATGGCTCGCCCCATCCGCACCCAGCGCGGCCATGGTCCGCTGAAACTTCTGCAGCGGCAGACCAATCCACAGTGAGGCGTCCTCTACCTCATCGAACAAGGCCATCCCGGCAACCGCCATCCCGCAGATGTTCACCCAGAGATGATTCTGGAGATACGAGTCCTGCCACCAGGCTTTGCCCGTCGCTGCCGCCTCGAACATGGCGGAGGTTCGCCGGACCAGCGTATCGCGGATCGTGCGGCGCGCCTCCTCGCCGAGGTCGGCCTGACACCAGTCATAGACCATGGCCAGGCCGAACAGTTGATGCCCGGCGGCCAGATCCAGGCCGTCAATACGCCCGAGTCCCCAGGTAGGGTAGCCGCACGACGCCAGCGCCCATTGGCGCGCCGCATCCAGATACCGCCGCTCGCCCGAAAGCGCCCAGACCATCGCGAGCGTCGGCATCGTGTTTCCCACCTCGCGTTGCCAGAGTTGCTCGTCCCCGCTGGAGCTGTCGCGTTCGCGATAGGCTGGTGGGCCACGCTCGACGCCGCGATCGGCCTGCGTGCGGACTTCCTTCCACATCGGCGCGTGGCTGCTTTGGATGGCCTGACGCAATTCAGCAATGCGTGTGGTGTCCAGATAGAGCCGCGGATGAACGCCGCGCACCTGCTCCAGCGAGGCCGGGAGCGGATGGAGACGGTATTTCTCAAGGGCACTCAGCCGTGCGACTGGTTCAACGGTGACCTCTTCGAGGTACGCGTCAATCTCGGCTGGACCACTGGTTCCCTTTTCCAGGGCCAGCCAGAACCGCGCGGTGCCTTCCGGCGCCCGAAACTCCCCAGACAATCGCTGCCAGGCACCCATCTGCGCCGCATCGTAAGCGCCGGTGTGCACCTGGCCCGGCTCACGCGGTCGACCCTCGGCCGCCACGAACTCACACTTCAGATACGGCATCGGTGTGCCGGTCCCGACTCTGTCCACGCGAAACCAGGCGGAGAGGCGGTACAACTGCCCGCCCGCCATCGGGCGACGCTCGGACAGGGCATAGTTCCACCCGTCGGCGATCCGGCCTTTCACGTGCAGCGCGCCACGGCTGCCTTCGCGGACGCCGGCCACTCGCGTGACGGCAATGGTCTCCGACCGCGGCTGCCAGCCGCCCGTGTTACTCTCGAAACGCCACGTGGTTGGCTGCGCCACAGCACAAAGCGCGGCCAACAGAATTGCGATCAGGAGGGTGGCTTTCATTGCCAAACCGACTTCCATCTCGACTCTAAAAACCAAGAGCTGCCCCTGGCGGAGTCGCTGACTTCCGAGCCTCTTCCACACGGCTCCCCACGTGGGCACGAACACCAGCCTCATCCGCTTGCTGTGGCACCGGGGCATAGACCGCGCGCATGATGAGCTGATAACGCTGGCCCACCTGCGGCCACTCAATGAACCACTGGAAATCCCAGGCCGGACAACCGTTGCCACCCCCGCTCGGCGACTGGGCGAAGCGGACCTCGTCACGCGGACGGAAGAGTTGGGCGAACGCCATGCCGCGGCACAGGCCAAAGTACCACGGCTCCACATAGCGATAGCGTGAGAAGCTGAAGGGC
>JAXGQW010000154.1:0-4486 GCA_040766265.1 Verrucomicrobiota bacterium | reverse complement strand
GTGGCCCACCTGCAAGAGGTCTTCGCCGAGGACTGGCTGTTCACCACGGGCGAACGCCTGCGCGGGGAACGCTGGTTTCCGCCGCTCGAAGGGGCCGGCGCCGTCTTCGCGCGGGGTCTGGCGGACGGTCCCGACGAGGATTTCGAGGTGCTGCAGTGGACTCTGCTGGGGGCCGTCGGGGCGGCGCGCTCGACCGTGCGTGTCATGACACCGTATTTCCTGCCAAACGCGCCGTTGATCGCCGCGCTGAATCTGGCGGCGCTCCGCGGTGTGTCGGTGGACATCCTGCTGCCGGGGAGGAGCAACCTGCCCTTCGTGCAGTGGGCGTCGGCGGCCCACTGGTGGCAGGTCCTCGAGCGCGGATGCCGGCTCTGGCTGTCGCCGCCGCCGTTTGACCACTCGAAGCTGCTTCTTGTGGACGATTGCTGGACCCTCCTGGGCTCGACAAACTGGGATCCCCGCAGCCTCCGCCTCAATTTCGAGTTCAACGTCGAATGCTACGACCCCGCCCTCGCCCGGACACTGGCCGCCTGGTTCGAGGAACGACGACGCCAGGCGCGGCCGATCACACTCTCCGAAGTCGACGCCCGCGGTCTGCCCGTGCGGCTTCGCGACGGCGTCGCGCGGCTCCTGACGCCGATCCTCTGAGAAGAAGGCCCCTGCCCGCTATTCGTTGCGAAGTGCCTGGATCGGATTGAGGCGGGCGGCTTTCAATGCCGGGAACAGGCCGGCCGAGACGCCGACCAGGGCGCTGAAAGCCACGGCGATGGCCATGGCGAGAGGCGTGATGAGGGGCGCATTGGCCGACGGGCTGATCGCGGCAAGGATCGCCACCAGGCCGTACGACGCCCCCACGCCCAACGCGGCGCCCAACAGCGCGATGACGACGCTCTCGATGAGAATCTGGGCGAAGATGGCCACGCCGCTGGCGCCGACGGCCTTGCAGATTCCAATCTCGCGGATGCGCTCGTTGATACTTGCGAGCATGATGTTCACGATCCCAATCCCACCCACCAGAAGGCTGATCGCCGCAATGAAGCCGCCGCTCAGCCGCGCATTGCGGATCTGCTTGTTGATGCTCTCGAGGTTGTTCTCCTGTGTGCGGAAGCTGAAATCCTCGATCCCGCGGTGGGTCATCATCAGGACGTTGCGGGCCTGCTGCAGCGCCACATCCACACGCTCGATGCTCTCCACCTTGAGATCGATGTCCGACAGGCGCGGATCCGGAATGTTGTCGAGTCCGGACGCCGCCCGAAACCGGATCCAGGCCGTGTTCAGCGGGATGTACATCGTGTAGTTCTTGTGCCAGAACGCCCAGTTGCCCCGCCCGAACCCACGCCGGCGCGGGGGGCCGGCCCTGGTCTCCGGCGGCTTCGACCTGGCCAGCTCGCGCAGCTTCTTTTCCTGCTCGCTCTCGTAGTGGGCGAACATGCCCACGATGGTGAAGGGCTGGCCGTTCAGGTTGACCAACTCGCCGATCGGGATGATCTCCCGGCCGATGTCTTCCGGGGCCCCAAAGAGTTCGTCGCGTATGCCGGTCCCAATGACGCACACCGCGTGCGCGTTCTCCTCGTCCAGTTCGGTGAAGAAACGCCCGTGCGCGAGCGTGTGAAGGTTCATATCGATGACCGCGGGCCAGACGCCGCACAGCTCCGAGGGCATGGCCATCTTCTCGCCGCGGGTGACCACGACGCCGGAAACCCTCATTTCGGGCGAGACCACGCGCAGAAGCGGCGCGCTGCGTCTCAGGGCCTCGACGTCCACCATCGTCCGGCCAGGCGCCTGATCGGCCAGGTGTTGCTGATGCGAGGGCACGTCCTCCTCCTGCAACAAGACCTTGTCGGCCCCTCCCATGGCGATCATGGCCTCTTTCATGCCATTCTCCATTCCCTTGATGACGGCTGCCATGCCGACCAGGCTGGCGACACCCAGGATGATCCCGAGCATGGTCAGCACCGATCGGAACTTGTGTGTCCAGACTTCCTTCAGGCCGACCAGGATGGTGTTCAGGAGGTTCATGGAAACGGGGCGGCGAGGCGCTGTCGCAAGCCCCCTTGTCGCGGGTCACTCATACCGCAAGGCCTGGATGGGATTGAGCCGGGAGGCCCGGAAGGCCGGAACCAGCCCTGCCAGGATGCCGATGGCCACGCTGAAGCCGAAGGCGACCAGCATGGCGGTCAGCGTCACGATCGGCGCGTTGTCCGTCGGCGAGAACGTGCTGATCAGACGGGTCAACCCGAAGGAGGTCACCAGGCCCGCCAGCCCGCCGAGAATCGCGATCACCAGACTCTCGATCAGAATCTGGATGAAGACGTCGGCCGTGGTGGCCCCGACGGACTTGCGGATGCCGATCTCCCGAACGCGCTCCGAGATGCTCGCCAGCATGATGTTCATGATCCCGATCCCGCCCACCAGCAGACTCATCCCCGCAATCAGCCCGCCGCTCATCCGCGTGTTCCGAACGAACGTCTCGATGTTCTCGGCCCAGTCCTCCTGCGTCCGGAACGTGAAATCCTCGATGCCCTTGTGCGTGCTCATGAGGACGTTGCGGACCTGCTGGAGCGATTCCGACAACCGATCCACGCTGTCGATCTTAAGTTCCAAACCGGTTAGCCGGGGGTCGCCCGTGGTCCCTGACATCCCGCCCCCGCCGCCGGGGCCGAAGCTGCTCACGCTGACGCCCGTGCGGAATTTCATGTAAGCCGTGTTGAGCGGCATGTAGATGGTCGCGTTCTTGATCCAAAACGCCCAGCCCCCGGACCGCCGGCTGTGCCCCCGGTCGCGTCGCAGGCCTGGAGCGGGCGCCTGCGGGGCGCCGCGCGTCTCGGCCTCGCGTCGGGCCAGCTCGCGGGTCTTGCGGTCCTGTTCGCTTTCGTAATGCTGGAACATGCCGATGACGGTGAACGGCACGCCATTGAGGAAGATCGTCTCGCCGATTGGTATGACCTCCCGACCGGTCGTTTCGGGTTCCCCCCAGAGTTCATCGCGCACGCCGGTGCCAATCACGCACACGCTCCGCGCCATTTCATCGTCGATCTCGTTGAACATGCGTCCGTGCGCCAGGGTATGTTCCATCATCTCGAGCGCGACGGGCCAGACGCCCATGCACATCCAGCTCCGGAATGTGTTGCCGTTGGCCGATGCGATCGCAGGCACGCGCATCTCGGGCGAGAAACGCCTGACCAGCGGCGCGCTGCTCTGGAGCGCGTGGACGTCGTTGATCGTCATGCCCACGGCCTGCTCCGCCAAATGCCGCTGCTCGATCGGCACGGGTTGCGACTCGACCCGCACCTTCTCGAGCCCGCCCACCGCGATCAGCGCCTCCTTGGCGCCTTTTTCCATGCCCTTCACCAGCGCCGACATCGCCACAAGACTCGAGACGCCCAGCACGATCCCCAGCATCGTGAGCGCGGACCGGAACTTGTGCGCCCAGATCTCGCGCAGTCCGACGGTGATCGTCGTGCCCAGGTTGACAGACGAATGCCGGAGAGACACGGCCCCCTCCGCATGCGCCGGCCCGCCCGTCTCCCCATCGCACCCCTGGTCCGCCTTCATGTCATCACGGCTCATCGGGTCACTCCTGTCCCCCGTCGGTTGGCCTCCGCGGGACGGTTGGGGCCGACCGATCCAGCCCCGCCAGCGTCAGGTCGATCTTCTCGGCGATTCGCCCATCCCGGATCTCGATCCGGCGGGGCGTGACGGCGGCGATCTCCGGGTCGTGTGTGACAAGAACAATGGTTCGCCCCTCGACGCTGAGGCGGCGGAACAGTCCCAGGATGGCCTCGCCGGTGTGGGAATCGAGATTGCCCGTCGGCTCGTCGGCAAAGATGATCCGCGGGTTGTTCACCAGCGCCCGAGCGACAGCCACGCGCTGCTGCTGGCCGCCGGAGAGCTGGCTGGGACGATGCCGGCTTCGATTCGCCAGATCGACCGACTCGAGGGCCGCCATTGCCCGGCGGCGGCGCTCGCCTGCCGAGACCCCGCTGTAGATCATTGGCAGCTCGACGTTCTGCACCACATTGAGTTTGGGCAACAGGTTGAAGAATTGGAAAACAAAGCCGATCTTCCGATTGCGAATCGCCGCCAACTCGCGCGCCGAGGCATCCTGGATCATCATCCCGTCGAGCTGGATCGTGCCGCGACTTGGCGAGTCGAGGCATCCCAGAATGTGCATCAGCGTCGACTTGCCGCTCCCCGACGGGCCGATGATCGAGATGAACTCGCCCTCGTCGATGTCAAACGACACGTCATCGAGCGCTCGAATCTCTTCGCCGCCCAACTGGTAGATCTTGCTGACGTTGCGCAGTTCGACAAGGGCCATACAGGTGTTGATCCGGGCCTCGAAGACTCCGTGGAGCATCGGCTACCGGCCGACGCCGCCCGCCGTCCCACTCGCCGCCGCCGTCCCGCTCGTGGCAGTGGTCTCGATCTTGGCCGCCGGCGGCGCGTTCGAAGCTCCTGCTGCCGGCGCAGCAACACCGCCAGC
>JAXGQW010000153.1:0-4672 GCA_040766265.1 Verrucomicrobiota bacterium | reverse complement strand
GGCCGCCGGGTTGGGCGTCTCGTAGTAGCCGTTGAATCCGTAGGTGATGTAGACGTGGCCGTCCTTGAACGGGCCGTCGTTGTGTGTCTGGGGCCCGTACTGGTCGTCGGCGCTCCTGGCCTCGGGGCAATAGTAGACCTTCGGGCTGTGACCGAGATAAGGCGCGTAGGCAACGCCCCAGTACGCCTCGGCATGATCCGCCCCAATCAGGTTCTCCCGTTCGAGCGACACCGGACGCATGAAATTCCCCCCATCCCGAATCCACCGCATCCAATTCCGCCGGGGATGGCCCCGTCCCTGGTGATCGTCCTGGTAGAGCACGTAGGCCACCTGAATCTGTCGCATGTTGCTTTTGCACACCGTGGCGCGCGCCGTCATCTTCGCCCGCGCCAACGCCGGGAGGAGCAGGCCCGCCAGGATGGCGATGATGGCGATCACCACCAGCAGTTCGATCAACGTGAACGCCCGCCCGGTCGGGCAGTGGAGGCCACAGAACGCCTGGAGTCCATCATCGCTGCGCTTTCTCTTCAGGATCGTTGTCACTGGCTCTCTCTCTCATCGTTCAACTATACACCACAGACGCTTCTCCGTTCGCAACAGGATCGTGCCGCGCGCGGCCGCGGGCGAGGCGTTCATCAGTTCTCCGCCAAGGGAGTTCGTGGCGAGGCATTCGAACCGCGGCGCCGCCCGAAGCACGAAGACGTCCGCGTTCTGATTCGCCGCGTAGATGCGATCCCCGGCCAGGATTGGGGAAGACCAGAAGCCGTTGCGCGCGCCGGTGCCGGTGAGACGTTCCTCCCAGACGGTTTCGCCCGTGCGGAGGTCGAGGCACTGAGCGAAGCCCATCATGGTGACCTGGTAGATGCGCCCGCCGGCGATGACCCCGGAACCGAGACAGGCCTTGCTGTTTGCCGGCAACCGATTCCACACCCGATGCGTGGCCGTGACGTCGCCGTTCCCGCCGGGCCGCACCACGAGGGCGGTATTGCGGAGGCCGCTCCCGAAGGCCGCCACAAGCCCATCGCCATCAAACGGCGAGCTGTAGGCGCCGGTATTCGGTCCCTCGCAAGTCCACAGGACCGCGCCCGTTGCAGGCGCGAAGGCCACCAGTCGCATCGGGAGCGGCACCACAGCTTCCGCGCGCCCGGACGCCGAGACCAGCAAGGGCGTCGCACACGAGCCGGTGACCTCGGCAACGGCCGGCGATCCCAGCCGCTTCCAATCGTTGACGTTGCCTCCATAAGCCTCCCATTTCGCATCGGCCGGGATGGGCGGCACATCGTGTTGCCACACTGTCCGGCCATTTCGGAGATCCAGGGCGGTGACGAAAGTCCGCTCGCCCGGCCCGAAATTGAGCAGGCAGAGTCCCCGATAAATCACCGGCGACGACGCGTAACCCCAGGGATGGGATTGTCGGCCCAGGTCGCGGCGCCACAACTCACGACCTTTCAGATCGTAACAGAAGACACCGGCGGATCCGAACCATGCGATCACCCGCCGCCCATCGGTCACCGCCGAAGGTGTGCATGGAGGATTCTGGTCGCCGCCCGAATCGGGTCCCGTCCAAACCGGCCCCGCCTGCCAAAGAATGTCACCGTTTCTGAGGTCCAGACAGAAGAGGCTGCGACGGCTTTCCTCGGCCACGGTTTGGGTGAGGAACACGCGGTTGCCCCAGACCACCGGTGTCGAATTGCCGAGCATCGGCAACGGCATCTGCCAGCGCACATTCTCGTTGGTCGACCAGCGCAGCGGAAGCCGGGTTTCCTGACAAATCCCGTTGCCATTCGGCCCGCGCCATGCCGGCCAGTTCGCCGCATGTCCGCCAGCGCTGGCCCCTCCTAACAGCACAAGCAAAGACAGAAGTCCACGCAGTCGGGCGGAGAACGGCGAGGTTTCGCCCCGCACGGTCACAGTCGAGACAATGGTTTCAGGGAACATCCGACGCAGTCTGCCCACCAAGACGCGCCGGTGACAAGTGGAATGGCCAGAATCCTTGACCGGTGAAACATGTTGCAGACAAGTCAAGTTTCTGCGCTGCGTTGAAGGGGTCAAGGATTCTAAGGAACGAGGCGCGGGAGAAAGAGGCGGGGAAACACGGAGACTCCTCATGGAAAGGAGGACTGGATTTGGTCTGAGGCGCGCCTCGTTAGATCACCGATCCAAGCGGACCCGATAAAAGCCCGTGATGCCGCCGATGGGCAGGACGACGGACCGTCGCTCGGCGTCGATCGCGGCGCCGTAGTCGACCCATGAGCCCGCATCGAGCGCGTCCCGGACCTGGACCCGATAAGGGCCGTCCGGACCGGTCCAATCGAGGTGAAGCCCATCCTGCCGGGCCGCGGCGCTGACGATCCGGAGCGGGTCCTGAGCGACAGCGGACCCGAAGAGTCCGAAGTCATCGATTCCCCAGAACCAACTGGCGGTCCCCACCAGGACGAATCGGAACCGGACGGCGGCCTGGCCGTCGGCAGCAGGCAGATGAAAGCACTCGACACGCTTCGACTCGATCGTGTCATCGTTGACCCGACCCTGGATATGCGGTGCGAGGTCTTCAAACGGACGACTCAAGATGTGTTCGCCGTAGGTCCCGCCCGACGCCGCGGTACCGCTGGCGTTGGGCACGCCGTCCGGGTCCACCCGACCGAACGTGACCGCCGCATCGATGGTCACGCCGCCGGGCTGGAAAGCCACGTCCGCGCTATCGAGCAGATAGACCACAGGAAGCCACGTGGCGCCCCGATCAATCGAGAACTCGAGGGCCGCAAGACTGTCTTGGTTTTGCATGTAGTTGCTGCGAAACACCAGGCGGATGTTCTCGAAACCGCGCAGGTCATAATCGGGAGTCGTCAGGTATTGAATCTGGACACCGCTCCGCTGGTCCGACTCGGCGTACACCGAATTGCCATGGACAATGCCCGGCACGCTAAGCCGATTCGCCCCCAGAGCGTGCAAACGGCTGCTCGAGACGACTGTCCAGGTCAAATAAGTGTTCGACCGCGGGTCGTCTGGATCCCAGATGTTCGAAAGAACGCTCGTGCGGTGCGTGGCCGCCCATCCGGCAGGCAGGCTGAATTCGGCCACACTCTCGAAATCTTCGTGGAAGAGCGGATCGGGCGTGATCCGGATCGCAATCGGAGACGCAAACGCGCTCACCAATCCGTCTCCCGCCGTGTGCTGAACGCTCGCGTAAAGGACTTGCCCCGGCCAGATGTTGGTCGCGGCGATCACGCAGTTGGTCACGCCGGGGCCGGTCACCCGCTCGAAAAGGAGTCCCCCGACCGCCTCGACATCCGGACTAAAACTGAGCCGCCACCGACTCTGCAGGTGAACGCTGCTCGAATCCGGGTCCGCGAAGGCCGAGCATGCCAATTCGAGCGACCCGCCCTCGAATGCATCGAACGAGGAGGGGCCGGTGATGACCGGTGTGAGAGGCGGATTGGAGGAGGGATCGCGGGTCAACGAGAACTGATCCAGCGCCCCAAGCACCTTGCCGTCCGGAGAAAAAGCGATCATGGATGCGGTGAATGAGGCTTCGGTGACGTCCACGCGCACGTATTCGTTGACTAGGCCGCCCCCGCTTTCAGGTGAAGGTTTGAGAATGCCGGGAATCGCGTGCTGCCCCCCCACCGTCATGTGGTCCCAGTCGGCAACCAACACCTCCGGGAAATCGAGCCAACTGCCGCCCCCGGTGACGCAGTAGTAAACGCCGTTGAGGAAGCCGCGCGAGTACTCATGGGTGTGGCCGCTGAAACAGACATCGACCCCATAC
The DNA here is from genome assembly GCA_040766265.1 of Verrucomicrobiota bacterium. GTDB lineage: Bacteria > Verrucomicrobiota > Verrucomicrobiia > Limisphaerales > J093 > MWFF01. The sequence continues at coordinate 903 of JAXGQW010000153.1, read as the reverse complement.
GCCTCCATCAGCGGCACCAGCGTCGCGCGGAGGCCGGCGTTCCCATCGATCCAGAGTTCGCAATAGGGGGGGACATGGATGAAGAGGAAGGTGAACCGGGCATTGCGGTTCGCGGTCGATTGCAGGTCGGCTTCGAGCCATGTGGCGATGTCGACTGCGCTCGATGCGTAGTCGATGCACACAAAGTGGCAGCCGGCGTAGTCGAACGAGTAACTGCCGTAGCCGGCCGTGTATCCGGGGCGCTGCTGACTGGGTTGATCGGCGAATTGACGGATCAGACTCGTGGCCCCGGCGTCATGGTTGCCCCACGCGACGAACCACGGGACGCCGGTCCCGAGCAGGAGGGCGGCACGATCAAGGTAATACTGGCGCGTGTCGTCGTAGGACGATCCCGACTCCGCCAGGTCGCCGCACGTCACGGCGAACTGAATCCCGCTCGAGGCCATGTGGCGAAACATGCTCTTGGTGGGCTCGAGTGGATCGGCATCGTAGCTTCCATGGTTCCATCCCTGGCTGTCAGACCAAACGCAGAACGAAAACGGACCAGGCCCGGCGGGAGCGGTTGTAAACACGCCGTCCGGACCGGGCTGTCCGTTCGCAAGAGCGCGGAACCGATACGTGGTGCCGGGCTGCAGGCTGGTCAACGTGCAGCGATAGATCTCGGTGCCCGCTCCCGAGGGCTGCCGGGTGCAGGGGGTCTGCAGGCCATACGCAGCGTCCAGTCCATATTCAACCGCGCATTGCGCCGCAACATCGAGTTCCCACATGATCGCGATGGCATTGGATCGCACGTTTTGCAGATACGGCGGCGTCAAATACTGCACCGGTCCACCGGCCGAGGCCGTCTGAATCCGAACGCCGGCGTCCCTGGCCATCCCGAATGCGTCCGATGCCGCGTCAGAG
>JAXGQW010000152.1:0-4711 GCA_040766265.1 Verrucomicrobiota bacterium | reverse complement strand
CGAGATTGTCGAGCAATTGCCCATTCGGATCGCGCCCAACCCCCATAATATCAAGTACCTGCGGACCAAGCGCGAGAAGATGGGGCACACGCTGTGAGAATGCACAAAACAGAAAGATCCCTGCTGATGCTTCGCAAGGTTAAACCCTCCCAAACCAGCGCCTGCGGCGGTCGCTTCGCGATCGTCGCGTCACGATACAACGCGCGCTACGTCGATGCCATGGTGCGGGCAGCGCGCGCCGAGTTGCGGCGGGCCGGTGCCGGTCACGTCGATGTGGTGCGTGTTCCCGGCGCGTTCGAAATCCCGGTGGTGGCCGCTCGCCTGAGTCGCGGCGTCGGGATTCGCCCCGAGGCGGTGATCTGCCTGGGCGTGGTGCTGCGCGGGGAGACCAGTCACGCCGAGCACATTGGCGGGGGCGTCACCGCGGCGTTGATCCAACTCCAGATCCAGACCGGTGTCCCGATGATTCACGAGGTATTGGTCCTCGAGAACGAGGGGCAGGCGCGCGTCCGCTGTCTGAGCCGTGACCACAATCGCGGAACGGAAGCCGCTCAGAGCGCCGTTGAAATGGTGCGTCTTTTGCGGCATCTGCCGGCGCTGGACGACGGCGACGACGACGTGCCGTTCTAACCCGCGTTTTTCCCACCCCGTCCGTACACAGGGCGGTCAGACTTCGCGAGAGGACTGCCATGCGGGTTAGAAGAGCCCGGATGCGAGACTCCGCGCAGGTTTGTGGAACATCCGGGCTGAAGATCGGGCTTTGATTCGAGGAGATCGGCTCTTAGAATCGGGCGCATGCAAGCCGCGCCTGCCCGCTCCGGCGGTTTTACCCGAGGCCAGTGGATGGTGTTGATCGCCGCGTTCCTGGGCTGGATGTTCGACGGTGTCGAGATGGGCATTTTCCCGGTGGTTGCGCGGCCTGCGCTTCAAGAGATTCTTGGGACGGAGGCGGACCAAGCCGTGGGGCCATGGATGGGCTACATCACGGCCCTGTTCCTGGTGGGAGCGGCGGGCGGGGGGCTGGTCTTCGGCTGGCTGGGCGACAAGGTGGGGCGTGTCCGGGCGATGACGGCGAGCATTCTCGCCTATTCGCTGTTCACGGGGGCGTGTTATTTCGCGCAGGCAGCATGGCAGCTTGGTCTGCTCCGTTTTCTCGCCGCTTTGGGGATGGGCGGCGAATGGTCGCTTGGTGTGGCGCTGGTCATGGAGTGCTGGCCTGAAGCCAAACGCCCATTGATGGCGGGGATCATCGGCGCCGCGGCGAATGTCGGGTACGCTCTGGTTGGTGTGGTCACCTGGGTCATTCCTGTCCGGCCTGATTCCTGGCGCTGGGTGATGCTGGCCGGGGCGATTCCGGCCCTGCTGGCGTTCTTCCTGGTTCTGATGGTTCCGGAATCCCAGCGGTGGAAGGCGTCGGTGCAGCGCGCGCGCGCGGAACCGTTGCGGATTGTGTTTGGAGCCGGCCTGTGGAGGACGACGCTGTTGGCTATTGCCTTCGGCGCAATCGCCCTGATTGGCACCTGGGGATCGGTCCAATGGCTGCCATTGTGGGGCGACCAGCTTGTGGGAAAGAGCTTTCCGCAGGTCAAGGGCGTCATCATGCTCGCGCTGTCGGTGGGGGCGATTCTCGGTTGCTTCATCGGGCCCTGGATTGGCGCGGTCTTGGGGCGGCGCATGGCTTACTTCAGCCTGTGCGCGTGCTCCCTGCTGTCTTGTGCCGTTCTGTTTCGAATAGTCGACAGTTTCGGTCCGGCGTTTGTCGTCGGGTCTTTCGTCGTCGGAGCGGCGACGGCGGCCTTTTACGGGTGGCTGCCTCTCTACCTGCCCGAGTTGTTTCCGACGCGCGCGCGCGCGACGGGCCAAGGCATCAGCTTCAATGCCGGGCGGATTCTGGCTGCAGGCGGCGCGTTGACGCAGGGCCAGCTCGTGTCTCATTACGGCGGCAGCTACGCGCAAGCGGGGGCTGTGGTGACCCTGATCTACGTTGTGGGGATGGTGCTGATCTGGTTTGGCCCCGAAACCAAGGGAAAAGCCTTGCCGGAATGAGACTGCTGGGATGCTGCTCGATGAGGTTGACAAAGCGACGGGGTGTGGTGGACCTTTGCGGTCGAGTGTCACGGGAAACGGAGAAGGACGTATGCCTGTCAAGATGGTCGCCATACTCGCCGGGTGTCTGAGCGTGGGTCTCGCGTTCGGCCAGGAATCAAGCACCAACAAGCCGCCTGAACGCGTGGCAGCATCCGTGCAGGCGCCTGGACCGGTTCCGGGCGGACGGGTCGTCACGTCGATCAGCCGTCCGGCGCCCGCTGCGCCGCAGGCCGGGGTGGTGGTCGACGGGGCGATTCCAAAGGCGATCCGCAGCAAAAGCCTGCTGCGGATGATGAGCCCGTTCGCGCCGAAGGAATATGGAGACGGCACGGATGTTCTGGCGGTTCATCCGATGACCGGCGAGGCGCAGGGCGTGACGCTTCTGAGGCTGACATATCCCGATCGGCCCAAACCGCCGAAATCGCGCAAGAGCGAACCCTCCCGGCCCCCGAGCGGCACGTAGGACGATCGGACGCAGTTTACACGCCATGGAACTGGTAACCGTCTTCAGCACCTTCAGCCCCGCCGAGGCCCAACTCGTCCGCTCGAGGCTCGAGGCAGCCGGCATTCCGGCGAACGTCATCCACGAGACGGCTTCGCTGTCGATCGAGGGATACAGCGTGGCGGCCGGCGGCATCGAGGTCCAGGTGGCAGGCGACCGGGCGGAGGAGGCAAAGGCGCTGCTTGCCGATGCCGAGGAACCGCCGCCATCGGCAGGTGCATGAAGGCTGCGCTCAGGCCGCTGGCTCGGGCGCTGCCCCCCGGCGAGTTCACCGCTGATCCAGCCATCTGTCAGGCCCACGCAGGCGACAAGTGGTTTGCGAGCCATCTGCCCGACGCGGTGGCGCTGCCGCGGAGCACGGAGTCGGTGGCCTCGATTCTCTCCTTTGCCCATCGTCGCGGCATCCCCGTCACGGCGCGCGGAGCGGGGCACGGCTACGTGGGCGGGTGCGTGCCTGTGCGAGGGGGCATCGTGCTGTCGCTGGCCCGGGTGAATCGCATTCGCGAGGTTAATACGCGGGACTTTGTGGCCGTTGTGCAATCGGGGGTCATCACGCAGAAGCTCCAGGATGCGGTCGAGCGCAGGGGTTTGTTTTACCCGCCCGACCCCGCCAGTCGGTCGGAGTGCAGCGTCGGCGGGAATATCGCGACCAACGCGGGCGGGCCGAGGTGTTTGAAGTACGGTGTGACACGGGATTACGTCCTGGGCCTCGAAGTGGTGCTGGCCGACGGAACGGTCGTGCGACTCGGAAGCCGCACGCACAAGAACAAGACCGGATTCGATCTCGCCCGGTTCTTTGTCGGATCCGAAGGTCTTCTGGGCATTGTCACGGAAGCCACCCTCAAGCTGTTGCCGCTGCCACCCTACCGCGCCGCTCTCGCGGCGGGCTTCGGCACGACGCGGGACGCCACCCGCGCCCTCCAGTCTGTTTTCCGAGCCGGCTTTCTTCCCTGCGCGCTCGAAGTGGCGGATGCATTCACACTCGCCGCGGCGGCGAAACGCACCGGCAGCCGTCGGTTGGCCGGATGCGAGGCCCACCTCATCGCCGAACTGGACGGGCAATCCCGGTCCGTGCGGTCCGAGTTGCGCGAGGTCGAGCGGGTCATCGGGCGGCACCATCCGCGCTTTGTCGAGCGGGCTTTGGGCGCGGCGCAGTGCGAGCGGATCTGGCAGTTGCGCCGCGAGTTCTCCTACGCCCTGCGCGACACGGGATTGACCAAGCTGAACGAGGATATCGCGGTGCCGCGCAGCCGGCTCGAGGCCCTGTTCGTTTTTGCAGCGCGTCTCCAGAAGAAACACGGGCTGCCTGTGGCCTGCTTTGGTCATGCCGGCGACGGCAATATCCACACCAATATCATGGTTGACCGGACACAGCCGGGGGCGGAGGCACGGAGCCGCGCCGCCCTGGATGATCTATTCAGACAAGTCCTGGCCTGGGGCGGTGTGATCACGGGCGAACACGGCGTCGGTTTGGCGAAGAAGCCGTGGTGGAACCAGGCGGTTTCGCCCGAAGTGCGGCAACTCCACGCCACGATCAAGCGCGCCCTGGATCCCAAGGGCATTCTCAATCCGGGCAAGTTCGTTTCACTCGGTGCGAGCCATCTCTCCCGCGGGGCGGGGACCTGGTAAGGGTGGAACATACGCGAACGCGCCGCGGCGATTGTGCGGACACGGCCGGGGAACCGCGGAACTCTGTTTTGGGGCGGACCTCAGCGGCACGCGCGCGGATCCTGCCGATCCGGTCGTCCTGCCATCACGGCACCTCGAGGCCGCGCGCCGCCTGAGCGAGGGCACGGGCGCGATGGCTGATCCTGTTCTGGACTGGCTCGCCCAGTTCCGCAAACGACTCCGTGTATCCAAGGGGTTGGAAAACAGGGTCGTAGCCAAAGCCGTGCGCGCCGCGCGGCTCGTCGAGAATCAGGCCTTCGCAGGCGCCTTCGAAGAGCCGAAGCGGGCGGGTCTGGCCGACCGTGGCCAGGGCGATCACGCAACGGAATCGCGCGGTGCGGTTCGGGGTGGGCACGCCGCGGAGCAACCGCAGGAGTTTGGCCGTGTTGTCGCTGTCGGTTGCATTGGCTGAAGGCGCGCTGTCCAGAGCTGCAAAGCGGGCTGAGACCACGC
>JAXGQW010000151.1:0-4731 GCA_040766265.1 Verrucomicrobiota bacterium | reverse complement strand
GACTTGTCGACCACCGGTTTGCGTCCGGTGATCGATCCGAGATCCTTGGCGGCGTCATCGATGGCGGCCTTTTCCAACGCGGAGCTGACGCCCATGTGGATGACGATCTTCACCATCCGGGGGATTTGGTGGACATTGGTGTACGCGCGCTTCTGCCGCAGCGCCGGGCGCACTTCGTCCATGTATTTCTGTTGCAGTCTTGGCTTCATGGCTGGTCTCAGGCGGCGGAACCGGCCGTCCGCTTGGCGGTCCGGGCCTCGAACACATCGCGGCGCATCACATTGGAGATGTGCAGGGACCCTTCCCGCTTGACGATGGCCCCTTCGGGATGCTGTTGACTCTTGCGGGTATGGCGTTTGATGATCTTGATTCCTTCAACGATCACCCGCTGCTTGCGGGGCAGCACGGCGATCACTTTGCCCTGCTTGCCCTTCTCTGTTCCGGCGATCACCGTCACCTGATCGCCCCGCTTGACGTGGAATCGTTGCATAATGGCTAGATGACCTCGGGCGCCAGGGAGATGATCTTCATGAACTTCCGGTCGCGCAACTCGCGGGCCACCGGCCCGAAGATGCGGGTCCCGCGCGGGTTTTGCTCCTTGTCGATGATCACAATGGCGTTGCTGTCGAAGCGGAGGTAGGAGCCGTCGCTGCGGTGAATGGCCTTGCGGGTGCGCACCACGACGGCCTCGACAACCTCTCCCTTCTTCACCGTCCCATCGGGAGTGGCTTCCTTGACATGGGCCTTGATGACATCGCCGACCCGCGCATAGCGCTGGTTGCGGCCGAGCACGCCGATGGCGGCGGCCCGTCGCGCTCCGGAATTGTCGGCCACTTCGAGAATGGAACGTACTTGCAGCATAACACCTCACACTTCAGCCGCCGAACCCGCGCCGGGTTCAATCGGCTCGTGGCGCTCCAGGATTTCCACCAGGCGCCAGTTTTTGAGCTTCGACAGCGGCCGGGTCTCGGCAATCCGCACACGGTCGCCCAACCGGGCCGCGCTCTGTTCGTCGTGCGCGTACAGTTTCTTGAAGCGGGTGAGCACTTTCTTGAAACGCGGATGGCGAAAGCGGCGCTCGACGCGCACGACGATCGTCTTGGCCATCCGGTTGCCGATGACCTGGCCCACGCGCTCTTTCCGATGATTCCGATTGGCAATCGTCTCAGGCATACATCCCCACTTACGCTGACTTCTTTTTCAACGCTGTCAGTTGCGTCTCCACGCGCGCAATGTCGCGGCGGAGCGTCCGCAGCCGGGCCGGTTTCTCCAGTTGGCTGCTCGCCTTCTGGAGGTGCAGGTTGAACAGGTCTTGACGCAAGTCCCGGCTCAACGCTGCCAGTTCGACCGCTGTTTTCTCCTTCAACTCAGACATCTTCATGGTCAAAGCGCTCCTGCTACCCCAGCCGGTGCCGGGAAATGAACTTGGTCTGGATCGGCAGCTTGGTGGCGGCCAGACGCAACGACTCGCGCGCCACAGCCTCCGGCACACCGTCCACCTCGAACAACACCGCGGCCGGCTTGATCACGGCGACCCACGATTCCACGGCGCCCTTGCCCGTGCCCATGCGGACCTCGAGCGGTTTCTTGGTGATCGGCTTGTCGGGAAAGACCCGAATCCACATCTTGCCCCGCCGCTTCATGAAGCGGCTGATGGCGACGCGGGCCGCCTCGATCTGTTTGGTGTCCAGCCAGCAGCGCTCGAGCGCTTGCAGTCCATATTCTCCGTACGCCACGGCGTTCCCGCGCGTGGCCAACCCCCTGCGGTTTCCACGCTGTTGTTTGCGGTACTTGACTCGGGCAGGCATCATCGGCATATCAAATCCTCCTCAGATCACCCGTTCGCTGGCCGCCGCGACCGCCGCGGGGCGTTTCTCGACCTTCATTTCCCCCCGGCAGATCCAGCACTTGACACCCAGCTTGCCATACATCGTGTTGGCCTCCGCAAATCCGTATCCGATCTTGGCCCGCAAGGTGTGCAGCGGAACGCGGCCCTCATGATACGATTCGGTCCGCGCCAACTCGGCCCCACCCAGGCGCCCGGCGCAGCGGATCTTGATGCCGTCCGCGCCCTTGTCCATGGCGGTCTGCACCGCCTTCTTCATGGCCCGGCGGAACGAGATGCGGCGCTCCAACTGCAGCGCGACGTTCTCAGCCACCAACTGCGCGTCCAGATCGGGATCCTTGATCTCCTGGATATCGACGTAGATTTCCTTGCCCGTCAGGCGGCTCAGATCCTCTTTGAGCTTGTCGATCTCGGCCCCCTTGCGGCCGATGACCACACCCGGGCGGGCCGTGTAGATGGTGACGCGACACCGGTTCGCCGCGCGCTCGATCTGGATCCTCGGCACGGCGGCGGATTCGAGTTTCTTCTTGAGAATGCCGCGGATGGTCTTGTCCTCGACCAGCAGCCGGCCGAACTCCTTCTTGCCGGCATACCACTTGGACAGCCAGTCTTTCGAGACCGCAATGCGCAAACCGACAGGATTTGTCTTCTGACCCATAACGTTAATGGTCCGACAGGACGATCTTGATGTGACAATTGCGTTTGAGGACCGGTCCGGGGGAGCCTCGCGCCTTGGGCGTGAACCTCCGGAGGATCCCCGCCCGGCCCGCGACGGCCTCTTTCACACGCAAGGTCCCAGTCTTGAGGTTCTTGTTGTTCTCGGCGTTCGCAATGGCGGACTTGAGGGTCTTGGCGACCAGCCGCGCCGACTTGCGGGGGACCACCGCGAGCACCGCCATGGCCCGCTCGGCCGGCATGCCTTGGATTTGCCGCACAACCTCCCGCATCTTCTGCGGGGACATGCGTACGTTCCGGGTGATGGCGTGAACTTCCATATGTCTGCTCCCTACTTGGCTTCCGCTTTCGCTGTGTGCGCGCCGTGCTTCCGGAACACACGCGTCGGGGAAAACTCCCCAAGCCGATGCCCGACCATGTTCTCGGTGACAAACACCGGGCTGAAAATCTTCCCATTGTGCACGTTGAACGTCAGCCCGACAAACTCGGGCGTGATCATCGATCGACGCGACCAGGTCTTGATCGGCGCCTTCGACTTCGCGTCCTTGGCCTTCACAATCTTCTCCATCAAGTGATGGTCGATAAACGGGCCTTTTTTGATCGAACGTCCCATAAAAAATCCCAGGTTACTTGAGCTTCATCGGGCGGCCATCGCGGCGGACCAGAATAAACCGATTCGAGTACTTGCTGCGAACGCGCGTCTTGTATCCCTTGGCCAGGAGCCCCCACGGCGAGGTCAATTGCTGCCAGCCGCCGCCGCTCTTGGACTTGCCGGCCCCGCCGCCGTTGGGATGATCGATCGGATTGCGCGCAACACCCCGGGTGATCGGACGGCGCCCGCGGTGGCGAGATCGCCCCGCCTTGCCCAACACAATATTCTCGTGGTCGAGGTTTCCCACCTGGCCGACCGTGGCGTAGCACGCCTCGTGGATCCGGCGGATCTCGCCCGACGGCAGCCGCACCAGGGCGTAGCCTTGATCGCGGGACATGACGGACGCCTCGCCTCCGGCCGAGCGCACCAACTGGGCGCCGCGCCCGGGCACGAGTTCGATCGCATGAATGGGCAGCCCGACTGGAATCGACCTGAGCGGGAGGCTGTTGCCAACCTCAGGGGCGGCGTCGGGTCCGGACACAACCTGGGCGCCCACCTTGAGCCCGTTTGGGGCAACGATGTAGCGCTTCTCCCCATCCGCATACTTCACCAGCGCCAGACGCGCGCTGCGGATCGGGTCGTACTCGATGGCCTCGACGGTGGCTGCCACACCGCGTTTGTTCCGCTTGAAATCCACCAGCCGGATCTTCTGCTTGTGGCCCCTGCCAATGCCTCGGGCTGTGACCCGGCCATAGCAGTTCCGTCCCCCGGTCTTCTTCCGCGTGACGACCAGGCGCTTTTCCGGCTTGGTCTTGGTGATTTCCCGATAATCCGCCACCGTGGCGTAGCGGGTCGACGGGGTTAAGGGTCGAAATGTTTTAACAGGCATAACCAATCCTTACGTCAGCACAATCTTGTCGCCCTTCTTCAGGGTGACAATGGCCTTCTTCCAGCCGGGCGATCGCCCCGCCTGGTGTGTGCGTTGGCGCCGCGCCTTGCCACGAACGTTCAGTGTCTGAATGCCGACGACCTTCACCTTGAACAACTCCGTCACCGCCCGACGGATCTGGGTCTTGTTCGCGCGAGGGTCGGCGACCACCGTGTACTGATTACAGCGGTCGGACTGGATACTGCCCTTCTCGGTGAGACGAGCTGTTTTGATGATCTCGAAGGGGCTCATGTTACTTCAAACGTTGCTCGACCTGCTCGAATGCGGGACGGGTGAAAAGGAGTTTGTCGTAGCGCAGCACCTGGTAGGTGTTCAGGTTGCTCCCGGTCGTGACTTCAACCTTCGGGAGGTTCCTCGATGCCAGCAGGAGGTTCTTGTCCGTGCCCTCACTGACCACCAGGAGGCTGCCCTGCAACTGCAGCGCGGCCAAAACACCGGCCAACTCGCGTGTCCTCGGCTCGTTCAGGGTCAGACCGTCCACGAGAACCACGTCTCCGGCCTTCAGCCGCTCGCTCAGCGCCTTCCGCAATGCAACCAACTTCGTCGAGCGGGAGAGTTTTCTGCCAAATGCCCGCGGCTTGGGGCCGAACACAACGCCGCCTCCAACCCACAACGGCGACTGGAATGAGCCGGCGCGAGCGCGTCCGGTCCCTTTCTGGCGCCACGGCT
>JAXGQW010000150.1:0-4779 GCA_040766265.1 Verrucomicrobiota bacterium | reverse complement strand
GCAGCGTGGGAAGCGGGTTGCCGAACAACACCCAGCGGCGGCCGCGCTCGTCCTCCCAGAAGGCGGGGTGGCCTTCGGGGAAAGGGGGCGGCTTGGGCTGCTGTTCCGACTTGGTCCAGACAACGCGCAGCGGCTCGAAGCGGGATGTCTGGTCGTTCCACACGCAAAGACTCCACTCGTAGGCCTCGAGTGGCGGTCTGATCTTTGCGTAGGAACCCACCAGGCGGGGCGCGCCGGTCCGGTCGGGCAGGCTGACATAAGCGGTCACCCACGTCGGGCCGGTGCCGGGCATCTCGGCCACTCCGCACGGGGCGCCTTTTGCATCGGTGAAGTAGTCAAACCGCATCCGGAGAGGCGGCTCGAAGGACTTCAGCGGTCGGACCTCCGTGGTGGCGCTTGTCATGTGGAAGATGCCGAGCGGGTAACGGGCCAGGGTGGTGTCGCCCCAGGCCCAATAGAGCCTGTCCCGATGCACGGCGTTCTGCACGCTGTCGCAGCCCAACACGCCCGATTCGGGCCAGTCCATGTCGCCTCCGAGCTTCTGGCTCTCGGCAAAGAGACCGCCGCCGGTAAGGCGGCCCAGCCGCCTGGCAGGCATCGTGCGCGTCACCTCGACTCTCAGCGTTGCACCGGGCTCGGGTTTCAGGCGAACGCCGCGATACCCGAAGCCATCCTTGGGACGCTCGTAACCGTGTCCGACGACGTCGAACCATGTCTCGCGGCCCATCAGTTCCGGAAGGTCGAAGGCGATGACGCCCGCGTTGTCCGTGACCAGGCGCACGTTGTGCGTGGTGCGCAATTCGACGAGCGGCACCGGCCAGCCGCTGCCTTTCTCGATCACCTCGATCCGGCACGGTTCGACGGCGCCGCCCCAGGCCGGCAGGAGGCAGGCCACGGCTATAGCCCATCTTGCGCCACACGATCGAGCGTGCTCAGACCCTTGCATTTGCCATTTCATAAGGTTCTTCCACTGGAGTTTGGACATGATTCGGATTGGACTTCATCGCACACTTGATCGCACACTTGATCGATCTGTGGCGAGCAGCACGAAGAGGCAAGGATGTTCTCCCTGGACACATTGAAAGTGTGCGATGAAGGCCCTGCAACCAGATCGACAAGCATCGAGAATGTCCAAGTTCCAAAGCGGTGCTGAAGCACACGCACTCCCCGGCAATGGCGCGGAGTCCATGAAATAACGAATGAAGTTTCTACACTATACGGATTTCTCACTGCCGGGAAAATGACAACGATATCCGAGCCGTGCGTTTGAGGGTTGCCTGCGACACCCAGCGCGTTGTCATCTGTCGCATGAGATCGTCGCTTGGGAACGGAGGGCGCGGCTGGCATCCGTAGGCCTGATCATCCATGCCGTGCCAGGGCAGCGGTCCGACTTTCCAGCCCAGTTCGACGTGGAAATCGGAGTCCTTGTCCCAGCCCACCGTGTAGATGAAGAAGTCGCGCACCGTGCCGGGCGGCGGCTCGGGCAGCGCGGCCGCGTCGAACTGCAGCGTGAGTTCATCGCCGCCGTTGAGCAGCACGAGGGCGTTGTCCTCGTGCGCCACGAGCGGGTCGACCGGACCGTAGCGTGTGCACCAGCCCTCGGGAGTGATTGCCCAGTGCGGATTCTGAAAGATGCGATCGTAGACAGGTGTGAGCGGTTGGGTCCATGGCAGGTCGGCGAATTCGCTGAATCCGCGCCAATGGAGATCGGCGCGGGTGGGAGTGATCGGTGTGATCCGGGTGTCGCCCGCCAGGCGGCGATCGAAGAGGGCGATGCGGTCCCAATGAAGTTCGTACGCCGTGGTGAGGCGGAGGCGGCGGGCTTGAGGCGGGAGTTTGCCGTTCAGGTCGATCAGGATGGTCTTGGTCTTTCCTGACGGGACGGCAGGGGCGACGTTGACCGGATGCCATTGGCCGGCGGCGGTTTCGACCTCGAGGTGCGGGAAGGGGAATGGCAGATCGGGGTCGTGCGAAGCCGCGACGTTGGCCATGCCGCCGCCAAACCGGAGCCAGCCGGTCAGCGCAAGCACCAATGGCCTTTCGACCGCCAGGAGGCCGAAGTCGAGGACGACGCCGTGCGGTTCGGCAAGACCGCGCAATTGGGGGATCCGAATGCGTTCGGGCGAGACCATCACGCCATCGTTGTCGATCAGGGCCGAGGTGGCGTCGCTGCCATCGAGCCGCTCGGCTTCGAGGAGGGGCTGACGGTTTTCCAATGTCCAGAGTTCGCCGCGCGGGAAGGGCTTGCTGGGGCGCATGGCGTCGGTGGTCTGCACTTCGGTGCCCGGCGGATGATCGACCACAACGAGCTTGGCCTCGTCGAGATAGAGCACCTCGCGCAATTCCTCGGTGATCTGGACGGTGTACTGCCCGTCGAGAGGCCGGAACCGGTCCGTGCCGCCCAGCCAGACGTATTCATGCGGGTCGGCGTCGACAAAGACGGTCTCGGTGACCCGCAGACCCATCGGCGCGGAGCCCAGGATGTCCGAGATGAAACGGAATTGCCGTCCGTCCCAGGCGTAGAGGTAAGGGCAGGAGCCGGTGGGCAGGACCGGCTCGAACACGGGCAAGGCGGCGCGCGGGTCCGGTTTGACGTCGATTTGGTTGAAGGCCAGGTCGAACCAACGGGCCACCAGCGAATCGAGCTGCGCGTTCTTGCCGACGCCGATTTCGACCGGGAGCGCGCTGACGGTGCGATGGACGCGGAACGGCCCGGCGGTGACCTCGAGCCGGATGCCGAGTCCGCTGGCATTCGACCGGTTGCCGATCAGTCGGAGTTTGAGCTGGATGTTGGCGTTGCCGCCGTCGTTGCGCAGAAGCTTCAAACCCTGCCCCTCGACGCTCAACGCCAGATCGGTGTCGCCGTCCTGGTCAAAGTCGGCCGCGGCGAGCGCCTCGATCCGTCCTCGAACGAGTCTGTCGAGACCGAGCGCGGCTGTTTGATCCGTGAACTGGCCGTCCCCAACATTGCGCAAGATCCGGAGGCCTTCGCCCGCCGCGACGACATCGAGCCAGCCGTCGTTGTCATAGTCCACCAGGCGCAGCACGTTCACACCGGGCAGGTCGAGCGGCAGACGCACGGCCTTGCCCAACCCGCCCAGCAGCAGGTCGATGTGATCGGGCGCGGCAGCCACGAGATCGGCGCGCGAATCGCCGTTGAGGTCTCCAAGCGCGAGCACAGCCCCCCCGATCTGGACGGGCTGGAGATTGGTCGCAACCAGCGGACCGCCGCGCTGCTTCTGCAGATAGAGCGGCGGCGGGGTGTCGAGAGCGACGAAGACGTCCATCATGTCGTCGTTGTTCCAATCGTCGACAAGCACCTGCCGGGCGCCGGTCACCGTGGCCGGCACGCCCGAGGTGGCGGTGATGTCCTTGAAGTACATGTTGCCCAGGTTGCGCAGGACGCGCAGGCCGTTGCCGCCGGGCAACGCCACCAGCAGGTCGAGCTTGCCTGTGAAATCGAGATCCACCAGCGCCCCGGCGCACCCGACGAGGCCTTTCAGACCGGACGCCGCGGTCACCTCGCGCGCGGCGCCGTTGGTGGCGAAGCGGTAGGCGTGCGAGGCGTTCTCGCCCAGCAGCACCACGTCCTCGAACCGATCGTTGTTCAGGTCCCCGACCACCATGTGGCGGAAGCGCCCGTCCGGGTCTGCCGGCAGCAGGCCGCCCAAGGGGCGAAAGACGCCCTGGGTGTTGGCCAGGAGCCGGAAGCCGTTCGTGCCTTCGGCGGCAATCAGGCTGTTGCGATCGTCATGGTTGTAATCGAGCACCGCAAGCGGGCCTTGATACTTGGCGGAATCCGCGCCGAAAGCGGCGCCGGTGGCGTCGACGAACGTGACCGGAATGCCTTGCGGTTCGGGTTTGATCACCTTCTCGGGGGCGCGCGCCTGTGTGTGCGCGCACCGCTCGTAGACCTCGGGGCTCGCGGGCGCGCCTGTGTTTTTGGCGAGGATTGCCTTGTGCTTCTCGATCGCCGCTTGCGCCGCGTCGGGTTGCCCCGCTCGAATCAGGGCCTGGCTGAGGGCGTAATGGGCGACCGGATGATCGGGTTCGAGGGAGATCGCTTCCTGATAGGCCGCGGCAGCGTCCTCGAACTGCTGGAGTTCCTGGTGGGCGCGGCCAAGCTGGTAGCTCACGGCCGCGATCGTGGGATCGAGGTCGCGCGACGGCTGGAACATCTGGACCGCCTCCTCGAATTGGCCCAGACGGAGATGCGCGCACCCGGCGACGTAATACGCGGCTGCGGAGTTGCGGTCGTAATCGAGGACCGCGTGCGCGTGACGAAGCGCACTCTCGGCCTGGCCCGCCGCCAGGAAGGCGTTGGCCAGGTTCAGATGGGCGTCGGTGCGGGACGGCGCCAGGGCGACGGCCTGCGTGAACAGCGGGATGGCCTTGTCGGCCTGGTTTTGATCGAGGTAGTTCCTGCCCGTGTTCATCAGGCGGATGAACTCGTCCTCCCGCGCGGGGGTCGATCTCGAACAGGATGTGACGGCCAGACAGGCGCACAGCAGGGCCAGGACCAGCCCTGATCGTTGACAGGCTCCGCGCTGAACCGGATCCGGGCTGGTTGGCAAAACCGCGCCTGGCTGGGCTCCGGACGGTCGAGCTTCTCGTCTTCTCGTCTTCATGAACTCAGTGTCCATTAAACCGTTAATTGTAAAGACTTTGCACGAACATTCTGGTTGAGCGTTGAACGTTGAGCGTTTCCGGCTCATGGTCCCCGTGCTCATTCAACCGTCGAATTCCATCCCTTCCCCCGGCCTGCACGCGATCCGCCGC
>JAXGQW010000015.1:0-79366 GCA_040766265.1 Verrucomicrobiota bacterium | reverse complement strand
AAATCGCGATGATGGCAATCACCACCAACAGCTCGATCAAAGTGAAACCGGCCCGCATCGGACGGCGGACAGGCAAACCTGAGGTTGATGCGCGCATAAGAGTGTCTCGTCTACAGGTTCATTTGAGCAGTTTTCAAGGCACCGTAAGACTGTCGCCCCCGGTCGTCAAGCATGCTGCATCATTCCATCCGGCGCGCCAGCGAGTTCCACCACGCCTCGTGCAACTGGTTGACCGGCCAACTCCACTCGCCTTGAACGGTCCGCACCGTCAGCCGATCCCCCCCAACCCATCCCAGATGCAACGCAGGCACGCCAAGCAACCGCGCCCGTTCCAGGACCTTGGCGACATGCAATCGGTGTGTGGTGATGACCACCCGGTTCTGCGTCTCACCAAAAAGCAGGGCATCGAGGCGAATCGGAGGCGCCCCCGGAGCGCCCTCCGCCGATCCGCCAGCCGCCGCAAGAGGCGACAGATCGATCGACGCTCCCATGAGACGCGGGGTCTCGCGGACGACCTGTTGGCTGATGCAGCATTCGGCCAGGCAAACAGCCAGCCCGCCCTCGCTGCAATCGTGCGCGCTCTTGACCGACCCGGAGCAGATCAGGCCGCGCAACGCATCGTGCAGCGTTTGGGCGGCGCGGAGATCGCAGCGGGGCGGACGTCCGTTCTTCCGGCCATGCGCGACCTGAAGAAAGGCGCTGCCGCCCAACCCTTGCAGCGAATCGGCGGCATCGCACGGCTCTCCCAACAGAATGACCGCGTCGTCCTCGTCCTTGAACCACTGCGTGGTGATGTGCTCCGGCTGATCGATCAACCCCACCATCGCGATGGTCGGGGTCGGGTCCACGGGTCCGTCCGGGACCTGGTTGTACAGGCTGCAATTGCCGCCGGTGATTGGAGTTTGGAAGATGCGGCACGCATCGCCGACTCCACGGACGCTCTCGCGCAGTTGCCAGAACAACCCCGGGTCGTGCGGATTGGCCGCATTCAGGTTATCGGTCACTCCCAACGGACGCGCCCCGGAACACGCCAGGTTGCGCGCCGCCTCCGCCACGGCAATCTTGCCACCCTCATACGGATCGAGGAAGACATAGGTCCCATTGCAGTCGACGGTCAGGGCGACCAACTTCTCAAGCTTGCAGGCGGCTGGAACCGGCCCGCGCCGCCGGAATCGGCCGGCAGCGGCGGGACCGAGTCGGCCTTGATCCGGATCACCGCGGCGTCGCTGCCCGGGCAAACGACCGAGCCGTCCCGGACCATGTGATCGTACTGGCGATAGACCCAGTTCTTGGACGCGATGGTCGGCCACGACAGCAGCGAGACCAGTTGCGGCAGCGGATCCGCGGTGTCCGGGATGCCATCGAGCGTGAAAGCGCGCACGGACTCGATGTACGGGGCCTCGAGGGCCTCGCGCTCGTACACGGGCGATTCGTCGGCGATCTGTCGTGCCGGGATGTCGGCCACAACCTGCCCGTGCCACCGGACCACCATGCGCCCGGTGTCGGTGACCGTCCCGATCTCCGCCCAGGGCAAATCCCACTTGTCGAAAATGCGCTTCACCTCGGCGTCGCGACCCTGCCGCACGATGATCAGCATGCGCTCCTGCGATTCGCTCAGCATGATCTCGTACGGCGTCATGTTCGGGGCGCGCTGAGGGACCTTGGCCAGTTCGATCTCGATGCCCGTGCCCGCGCGGGCGGCCGTCTCGCACGTCGAGCAGGTCAGCCCCCGCCGCGCCCATGTCCTGGATCCCGGCCACCGCGCCGGTCGCCAGCAACTCGAGACAGGCCTCGCAAACCAGCTTCTCCATGAACGGATCGCCCACCTGCGCCCCGCTGCTGTTCGGCCGATTCCTCGGTCAGGTCTTGCGACGCAAACGCCGCCCCGGCCAAACCGTCCCGGCCCGTGGCGGGTCCGACATAGAACACCGGGTTGCCCACCCCGCTGGCGCGTCCGCGGGCGATCTGCTCGTGGCGCAGCCCAGGCAGAAAACGTTCACCAGCGGATTGCCCTCGTACGATTTGTCGAAGTAGATCTCGCCGGCAACGGTCGGAATCCCGAAGCAGTTCCCGTAATGCGCAATGCCGGCAACCACGCCGCGGAAGAGACGGCGCACCTCCGGTTCCGAGAGTTCGCCGAACCGGAGCGAATCCATGGCGCAGACCGGCCGGGCGCCCATCGTAAAAATGTCGCGGATGATGCCTCCGACCCCGGTGGCGGCGCCCTGAAACGGCTCGACCGCGCTGGGATGGTTGTGCGACTCAATCTTGAAGGCGATCGCCAATCCGTCCCCAATGTCGATGATCCCCGCGTTCTCCTCGCCGGCGCCGACCAGGATCCCAGACCCGCGGGTTGGCAGCGTGCGGAGCAGGGGCCGGGTGTTCTTGTACGAGCAATGCTCGCTCCACATCACCGAGAAGATCCCCAGCTCGGTGTAGGTGGGAACGCGCCCCAGGACGCGCTGGATCCGTTCGTACTCGTCGTCCGTGAGATTGTGGTCCCGCGCCAATTCGAGTGTGACAGACGGTTCGTTTCCGGGGTGGTCATTCATACCTGCATCCAAACGGGCCGGGAGCATGAAGGCACACCCCGCCGGACACAAGAAAATCAGCATCCGCATGGCCCGCAGTCAATCAGCGACACGCCAGCTTCGCGGACATGCAAGCACCCTCACCCGGCCTCTCCCAGCGGGAGAGGAGTGCCGCGAATTCGGCGCGGCCTGTTTTGGAAAGGGACGGCAGGGACAGAAGCGACGCAAAGGACGTGCGGCATTCTGTCCTGGGAGTCTTTGGAGGCCCCTCAGTGGTGGTCATGTGGCGCCTCCTCTCTCTTAGCCCGGATATGTCATGAGGCTTCGCGGAGTTTCATATCCGGGCTGTGGCAAAACCGCGCCCAGAAAGGAAACCAAGAGCCTCGTGTCGGTTCTGAAGGTGTTCTGCGATGGAAACAGTCTGATGCATTTCTCCATCGTTCAGGCCTGGCGCGGTTTTGCTCTTCTAACCCGCATAGCAGTCCTCTTGCGAAGTCTGACTGCCATGTGCACAGACGGGGTGTGAGATATGCGGGTTAGCGGGCGCGGGTCATGCGCTCGCGCAGGCCGCCCTCTCTCAGCAGGTTTTGGTAGCCGCCGTGGGGCGGGATGAAGCCCGCGCCCTCGGGAAGAGACGGAGGGGACTCGGGGGACGGAAGCGGGCTTTCGTCCCTTGGAGTCCTTTTTGTCCCTTGGTTGCTTTTGTCAGGCATACCCCAGCCCCTTCAGGTTAGCGGCGGACTTGTCGGCGGTGTTGGACTTGGTGCGGGCCATGTGTGGAGAGTCGTGGGCGCGAGCGGTTTGTTAAGACCAGATCCCGCTCAACCGGCGGGGACCGGACGATGGTGAGGGCGCAGCCCGGTCGGAAGACAAAACCGAACGGGGGATTCGTGCATCGCCTGAGTGCAGGGGTGTGACATCAGTCGCGAGGATGCCGGAAACCGACAGGCGCTGCAAGGCGCGAAGCGGGGCGAGGCCGATTCACGCGGCGCCCCAATCGCACAGGCTCTCGACGTATGCGGCGGAACCGTCGCGCAACCAGCCGTCCAGTTGAGCCGGATCCTTGAGCTGCTGGCCGCGCTGGCGCGGGACGACGAAGAACCGGCAGTCCACCTCGGGCAGGGCCGTCATGTCGCCCCAAAGCTTCTCGAACTGGGCGACCGGGAAGACGTCTTCCTGTCCGTGGCCCCAGCGTTTCTTGACTTCCTTGAGCGTGACATACGTCGGCAGCCGGGCGGCCATATCGCGGACCGCGGCGGTGATCCTCTCGGTCTGATCCAGGTGGCCGCGCGACAGCTTGAACGCCGCCAGGAGCCGGTCGATGTCGATCCAGGTGGTCAGAGTGTTGTAGTAGGTGAGGCGGAACTCGTCCTCCTCGCGCGGCATGGCCAGGCCCTCGACCAACCGAATGCGATCGTTGACTCGAGCCATACCTCCGCCCCGGTCTTCCAACCGGCGGGCGATCACCTCGAAGGAGAGGCAGCCCCCGCGCGTCGCGTGCAGGCCGAGCAAGGCCGGATCGACCCCGGCCCCCAGGGTGTCGATGTTATGGAGCAAGAGGTGCTTGAGATTCGGTCGCTCGGCCAACAGGCGCCGCAGCGTCCCGTTGCGCAGCAGGTTGGCGACTTCGTACCAATGCCCGACCGGATGCAGGCACTGCGCGGGCGCGTTGTCGGTGTAGTCGCTTCCTTCGCCGGCACTCTCGGCCCACCGGATCAGGGCCGCCCGCAGGCTGTCGCGGACCTTCTGGGCCTGTTCGTCAAGCCGCTGCTGGGGCATCTCTTCCCAGGCGAATTGGAGGTCCCGAACCATCGGGACAAGCCGCAAACCGACCGCCCGGCCCGGGGACAGAAGCAGCGGCCCTTCGTAGCCGTATCGCTGCTGGCGGGCAAGGAGTGCCTCGATGGGCTCGTGCGTCAGGTAACTCGTCGTGAACACGTGCGGCAGCCAGGCGCCGCACGCGCGACTCGTGCGGCGGCTCTTGGCCAGATGCGTTTCGATGAAGGTCCGATGCGCTCCGCCCAACCGGCAGTACGGATGCAATGCCTTGACCACTCCCGCTCCCTGGGTCCAGCGGCTGGCGGTGCCGGCCGCCAGGCTCACGACGGCCACCGCTCCGCGCGCCAGCATCTCCTCGCCAGCAGCCCGAAGCTCCGACCCAAGGGGGTCGGTTGCGTCGCACACGTCTTCGGCGCGGACATCCTGAATCTCCGTGTTGGCGGGCAGACGGTTTTGCGCCAAGCCAATCCGCGCGCTGCGCAGATCGGCCCGAATCTGTTCGTGGTGGATCGGATCGAAGCCGTGCCTGGACAGCAGGTCAGGCAGGCGCTCCTCGCCCGCCGCTGCCGGACGCAGGCGCGGGATGAGCCGTTCGATCAACTGATGCGCCAGCCCTGAATAGTCGGGGTTGCCGCGACACGCCTCGGCCAAGGCATCGAGCTCGGCGCGACGGACGGGGACAAGCGCGTCGAGTTCGTTCTTGAGCAGCGCGGGAACGGTCAGGCCGTAGTAGCCTGCGGGCAGCAGCGCATCGCTTCCAACCCACAGCTCGGCCCAGGTGCCCCGCTCGTTGATCGCAAAATCGTACACCACCGGCTCCATCGCAAACGGAAGGGCGTGTTCGAGTTCCTGTTTCGCCGTCGCCATGATCGACTGCAGGCGCGTCTGCGCGCGCCGATGGGCCGCGGGCGAGAAGATGAACCCCATTCCGCCCCCCGACATCCCTCCCAGCATCCAGAACCCCCAGAACGCGTCGCCGAACTCGGCCCGGACCCGCGCGATGAGGGTCTCCGTGTAGTAGTTGGTGGCCCAGGGGATAATGGCCTGGATGGGGCCCTGGAAGTTGCGGGTTGTAGCCCCCCCGATCGCGGCGAGATCGCCCTCGCGCAGCGCCGTCAGGATCTCGTCCAGAATGCCCAGCGCCGCCTGGCGTCCGGCCCATTCCGTGGCCGACCGCAGCAGGTATTTCTCGGTCACCATTTCGAGAATGGGCCCGACGTTCTGCGCCATGCCGCCATGGACCAGGACGAGGCTTTCCTGGAGCCGCTGTCGCGCCACAGGCGGCGCATCGTCGGCGCCAAGAATGCGGTGGTTGGGCAGCAAACGCCCCCGGCTGATCCCGTACTCGAGGTCGCCCTCGCCGGCCCGCACCCCCTCGATCAGCTTGATCCCCGGCCAGACACCGCCCGAATCCTGCCACCCGCCGCCAGAACCGCCCAGCCATTCGCCCAGAATCGCCCGCGCGGCCACCAGCCGGCGCTCCGACTCTTCGAGTGAGCCGGTCAGGGAAGCCGCCTGGCCTGTCGCCCGCATGCAGACGGCGATCAACGAAGCCAGCAGGGTCGTCGAAACGGCCAGACGCGAGCCTTTCGGAATCCCGTTGACGTTGCTCACGATCTCGAGTCCGCGCGCGGGAGCGACAATCCGATGCAGCAAGTGCTCGAGGCTCTGCCCCGACCCTTCCAGCCCGGGCGGCACGATCCCCGCCGCAATCACGGCCGCCTTGAGCAGGCCCAGGTAGTCCCGGGCAAAATCGAACACCTCGACCAGATTCGTGATGTCCACCGTCGCTCCCAGGTCGATGCTCGTCAGCCGCAACACCGGCTCGTCTAAAACCCTCAAGTACGCCTCGACCGGCGGACGCGTCGCGGCATCGCGTCCGCGCACCCCCAGGTCGATCGAGACATTCAGGACCCGCGCACCCTCGGGATAATCCATCCCCAGGAAGAAGATGTCGCTCCAGCCGCAATGCGACAGGTCCATGCGCACCGGCGTGCGCTCGCGCAACACGGGATACGGCTCGGACGCACCGCGGCGACGGAGCAACTCGGGGCGGATGCGCAGCGGCTGGTCCTCGGGATGGCCCATGCGGAACATCCACTGGTTGCCCCGCACCGACCGCACGCTGCGGCGGACCTGGTCGGCCAGGGTCTGGAAGGCGAGGCGATGATAGGCCACGGCGAGGGCGCTCGAAACGGCGTCGCTCGGCCCGCTCGAGGCCTGGGCCTGGAGGAAGGAAGCGATCGCCTCCTCGAAGCGCCTCTGCAGAAGATGCTCGTAGCCGTCGAACGGAATCAGACCGCGATCGGCGATTCCCTGCTTCCGCGGCAGATGGAATCGGTGAATGGCGTACAGGAAGAACAGCGCCCGCACCCGGGCGTACAGGCTCTCGCTCTGCCTGCGAAAGGCTTCGAGGGCGGCACATTCCCCAAGCAACTCGCTCAACGACGCCCCCGCGCAGCACGCATCGAGCGGACGGTCCCGCACGGACGGATCGTCCGACAGGATCATGGGGATGAGGCGGCTGGACATGGCTTTACTGACGGCGCAAGGCAAGAAGCTCGATCAACCCAGCCAGGACCTCGTCGCGGTCCTCGCCTTCGAGCGCCAACGCGAACTGGGCCATCAACAAACCGTACTTCGCCCCGACATCGAACCGCCGCCCCTCGAGTTCACAGGCCAAATAGCGCTCGCATCCGGCCAGTGCCGACAACGCCGCCGAGAGCGTCACTCTCTGGTCGGGAGCGGCCGCATCGACCAGGCCGGTCAGGAGCGCCATCGCCCCGGCCGTCAGGACGTGCAGGCCAAAGAAACAGAGGTAATGACCCGACCGCAGCCCCGGCACCACAAGCTTCTGTTCCGCCTCGGTCGGCGTCGGCTTCTCGATCACCGTGTCGATCTTGTACAGACCCGGACGCGTGTCGGCCAAGCGTCCGCCGACCGCCCCATAGTACGGGAGCTTGCTCTCGTGCGTTGCCTGCACGGCGGAGACCGAGCAGCCTTCGGCTCGAGCGACCTCGACCAATTGTTGCGCGCACGGTTTGACGGAGCGGCTCACGTACAAATGGTCGCACACAAGAAGCAGGAACGGATCGCGCCCGGTGAAGTCGCGCGCGCAGGCGACAGCGTGTCCGTACCCGCGCGGTTCAGACTGTTCGAGAAAGTGCAGGCGGGTGCCCGGCGCCCCGCCCGCCGCGCGATACGCCCCCTGGTCGCCCGGACACACGACGACGCCGATCTCCTGGATGCCCGCGGCGAGCACCTCCTCGATCAGGATGCCCAGCGCCGTCTTCTGCACACCGTCCCGATCCATCAGCGTCTGCAGCGGCAGCATCCGCTGCTCCGGGCCGGCAGCCGTGATGACCGCTCGTTTGATGTCCACAGTCTTTGCCCCTTTCCAGTTGAGCTTCGATCGACCGAGAATTCCACACTTGCCGTGCGCCCGTCAACCGCGAGCAAAGAATGGAGTGGAGAGTGAGGAGTGTTCAACGTTGAACGTTGAGCGTTGAGCGTTGCACGTTGAACGTTGAGCGTTGAGCGTTGAGCGTTGAGCGTTGAGCGTTGAACGTTGAGCGTTGAGCGTTGCACGTTGAGCGTTGAGCGTTGCACGTTTCTGGTTCATGGCCGTGCGCATCGAACCCTTAAATGTCAGCGCTGCCCATGAATCGTGGTTGCGTAGCCGCGGACGTGAGTCCGCGCCAAGAGTTTGGACATTCTCGATGCTTGTCGATGTGGTTGCAGGATCTTCATCGCACACTTCATCGCACACTTCATCGTCCGGCAGGCTCTGTTCGATCAGCGCGAGCCCAAGCCACCCAGCATCGATGCGATTCGCTCTAGTAGGGCCATGGCGCACGCTCTCTCTTCGGGACCAAGCTTGCCCGTGCGCGTGCAAAGCTCTAGTAGAGTAGGCAGGTGAGGAGTTGCGGGACTTAAACCGACTGGTGTTGTCAGTGTCCCTCTCCTCACCTGCCCCTCATCAAACCGGACGTGCGGATTTCCCGCATCCGGCTTTCCGAGCTCATTCATCCTCAAGCCTGGGTCGTTCAGTGAGACCAACTGCCCAACAGAGGCAGTGTCCAGAGTCCATACTTTTCATGGAGACGTTGGTCGGTGTAGCGGGTCCACAGTCCGCGACGGCAGTCGTGCTTGCGCCACAGCCACCGGCGGAGCCGGTTCCGGCTGTAACTGAGCATTTGGCTGCAGACCCGACTGCTGTGTCCCCACTGGAAGTAGCCGGCCCATCCGCGCAGGACCTGGTTGACCTCTTTCACCACGTCAGCGACCGGTCGCCAAAGACTCCCATGGTGCAGAATCTCTCCCAGCCTATCCCGTAGCTTCTGCCGGCTTTTCGGGTGCGGTTCGATATGGAGGTATCGACGACCTCGGCGACTGGTTCTTGAGGTCAGGCTGAAGCCCAGGAATCGAATCCCCTCCTGGCGGATATTCACCAGGCGTGTCTTCGTCTCGTTGAGCTGCAGTCCCCTCTTCCCCAGCCACTTTTGTAGTCGTGCTTTCATTTCGGCCCCCTGCCCTGGTCGACAGCAGATGACAAAGTCGTCCGCGTACCGCACCAGGACGGGTTGGCCCGCCACACGCTCGTTGACCTCATGGTCCAGTCGGTCCAGATAGACATTGGCCAGCAGGGGCGAAAGGACCCCCCTTGCGGCGTGCCGCAGCGGTTGGGCAGCACCCTCTGCCTGCCTTGCTTGTCTCTCTCCACCACGGGGGCGCGCAGCCAACTTTTGACCAGCCGCAAGACACTCCCGTCACTGACCCGTTTGGCCACCAAGCGCATCAAGTTCCGGTGCGGAATCGTGTCGAAGTACTTCGACAAATCCGCGTCCAGAATCTCGACCCGCCCTCTCCACACCGCCTGGTCAATAGCCCGGAGGGCTTGATGGGCGTTGCGTTTGGGCCGAAAACCGTACGAGTGCGGATGGAAGTCCGCCTCGAAAATCGGCATCAGAGATTTCCGGGTCTATTCTGATGAGCCCGCATTTCAGGTGAAATGTGACGGTGACCGGTCAGATGACGTCAAAAGTTGGTGAGAAATGCGGGCTAACGCGCATTTCTCTTCAACTTCTGAAGAACGCGGAGCCGATGTCATCGAGAGGTGCACTCATGCGCGTTAGCCCGTGCCTCGAGCCAATCGCATGCCCTTGGCAGCACTTGGCTCCAGTGAAAGGTCTTGGCCCGCTCCCACGCGCAACGGCGATACCGTTGATAATCCGCCGGCGCTTCGACGCACCGCTGCACGGCATCCGCGAGTGCCTCCGGGCATTCCGAGTCCGCCACGCGCCCCGTCTGATCCTGCACCGTGGCCTCGATCAGCCCGGCGACAGGATAGACGACGGCGGGTGTGCCCATGGCGTTGGCTTCGATGATATTCAGCCCCCACCCCTCGCGCAGTGAAGCGTGCAAGAGCAAATGAGCCTCTCGCAACGCAGCATCCTTCGCCGCTTCGGACAGCGGCCCTGAAAAACGCACTAGCCCGCCCACGCTCAACTCCGAGGTCAGAGCCCGCAACGCCGGTTCCATGTCGCCCGCCCCCACGATATTCAGCGTCGCTCGGATGCCCCGGTCGGCCAGGCATCGCAAAGCCCGAATGCCATGGTCGACCCGTTTATTCGGTGCGAGCCGTGACACCATGACCAGGCGCACAGGTTGCTCGATCGGTTTCGATTCGAGTTCCGGGATGGCTGTCGTATGGACGCCGTAGGGAATGAGCTGAACGTGCCGAACGCCGATCTCGGACAGAATGGTCTTTGTCGAGGCCGAGGCCGTCCAGAATTGCACATTCCGGTAGAGCCAGAGCGTCCGACGTTCCTGCCACTTGCCGATGGCCGACCAGGGCCAGTTGTAGAACACGTCCCAGATCGGCCCCAGCACCTCGTGAATGTACGCCACACACCGCGTGCGCGACCACCACGGCGCGTACCACGGAATCCCGTGATGCTGGTCGATCACCAGGTCAAACGGACGCTGCCGCCGATACCATCGCCGGGCGGCCAGAACCGAACTCCCCTTGCCGCCTCCCCGCACGACCGGGATGCCCTCGACGGTTTCCTCGATGGCCGCGCCGGGGAAATGGTTGGCAAACCAGAACACCTCGTGCCCGCGCTGCTTCAATGCGGAAAGGTATCCGGCAGTGACGCGCTCGGCACCCCCCGCCAGCGGGTTTTTCGGATCCCGCCAATTCAACATCAGAAACCGCATCGGCGCGACACGGTGCGCCAGAAAGCCGTTCCCCGGCAAGAACAACCCTGCGGGGGAACAACCCTGCGGGGGCAGTGGATTCGCGCTCGACGAACGCCCCCGCCAAAGCGAAACTGCGCCCATGATAAAGCTCGCCACTGTGTTTCTGCTCACACTCGGTTCCCTGGCCGGCCTGATCACACCGCACGCCGCCGATTGGCAGCCAGCGCGCGGCCCTTTGATGACGCGCTGGGCCAAGGATGTGTCGCCCCAAAACGCTTTGCCGGAATACCCCCGCCCGCAGTTGAAACGCGCGGATTGGCTCAATCTCAACGGCCTCTGGGACTATGCGATTGTCGACAAAGACGCATCGCGACCCGCCGTATGGGACGGCCAGATCCTCGTCCCCTATCCGCTCGAATCGGCGCTCTCGGGCGTTATGAAGCGCCTGGGCGAGAATCAGCGGCTCTGGTATCGCCGGACGTTCCAGGTGCCCGACGCCTGGAAAGGCAAGCAGGCGCTGCTCCACTTTGGCGCCGTGGATTGGGAAGCAACCGTGTGGGTCAACGGCCAGGAACTGGGGCGCCATCGCGGCGGATACGACGCGTTCAAGTTCGACATGACCTCCGCCCTCAAACCGGGCGCGGAGCAGGAAATCGTCGTTGCGGTCTGGGACCCGACCGACGCCGGTTACCAGCCGCGCGGCAAACAGATCCGCAATCCGCACGGCATCTGGTACACGCCCACCAGCGGGATCTGGCAGACGGTCTGGATCGAGCCGGTGGCCGCCACCCATCTCGATGCGGTCCGGATCACTCCCGATGTCGATGCCGGCGCGGTCCGGCTTGACTTCAAGCTCGTGGGCGGCACGGGCGACGTGTCGGTGAAGGCGGAAATCCAGGATGGCGCCCAGACCGTCGCCAGCGGCGCGATCGGAGAAAAAAACCGCGCCGCCGCGGGCCCGCTGGCGCCGAGCCTCGAACTCGAGGTGAAAGATGCCCGCCTCTGGACACCGGACACGCCCTTTCTCTACGGGCTCAAGCTCACCGTATCGCACAACGGCACCACGACCGACCAGGTCGAGTCCTACTTCGGAATGCGCAAGACCTCGCTGGTCAAGGACGCCAACGGCACGCTCCGACTCGGTCTCAACAACAAGCCGTTGTTCCAGTTCGGCCCGCTCGATCAGGGATTCTGGCCCGATGGATTGTACACCGCGCCGACGGATGAGGCGTTGCGCTACGACATCGAGATGACGAAACGGCTCGGGTTCAACATGGCCCGCAAACACGTCAAGATCGAGCCGGCGCGCTGGTACTACTGGTGCGATCGACTCGGCCTCCTCGTCTGGCAGGACATGCCCAGCGGCGACAAGTACATCGGCGGATCGGATCCCGACATCACCCGCTCGCCCGAGTCGGCTCGCAACTTCGAAACCGAACTCAAGGCGCTCGTCGACGGATTCTACAACCACCCGAGCATCGTCATGTGGGTGCCCTACAACGAAGGTTGGGGCCAATGGGATACACCCCGCATCGTCGATCTGATCAGGTCCTGGGATCCAACCCGCCTCGTCAACAACGCCAGCGGCTGGACGGATCGCAAGGTCGGCGACGTCATGGACATCCACAGCTACCCCGGCCCAGCCGCGCCGCGAATCGAGGAGAAGCGCGCCGGTGTCCTGGGCGAGTTCGGCGGCCTGGGCCTCCCGCTTAAGGGACACACCTGGCAGGACGAAAAGAACTGGGGTTACCGCAGCTACAAGAACTCCGATGATCTCACTGATGCCTACATCGCCCTCATCCGCAAACTCCGCCCGCTGACAGGCGAGCCGGGCCTCGCCGCCGCCGTCTATACCCAAACCACCGATGTCGAGATCGAGGTCAACGGCCTCATGACCTACGACCGTGCCGTCGTGAAACTCGACGAAGCCGCCATCCGCGCCGCGAACCTGACGGTCTACACGCCGCCGCCGCCGCGCCGCGCCCAAGGGTCCGCCCTGGTCCCGCCAGCCACGCCCCTTGTCGCCTGCGACCCTTACTTCAGCATCTGGTCCCCCGCCGATCGGCTGACGGATGAGGACACGACCCACTGGACCGGCAAGCCGCATCGGCTCACCAGCTTGATCCGGATCGATGGCAAGCCGTACCGGGTCATGGGCGCAAGCCCCGCCGGCGTGCCTGCACTCGATCAGGTCGACCTGGCGGTCCTGCCGACGCGCACCGCCTACACATTCCGGGGCGGCGGCGCCGAGCTTGTGCTGATGTTCCTCACCCCCGCGCTGCCGCACAACATCGACGTGCTCTCACGCCCGGTCACGTACCTGGTCTGGGGCGTCAAATCGCTCGATGGCCGGAAGCACGACGTCGCAATCTACTTCGACGCCTCCGCCGAATTGACGGTCAACGACCCGGCCCAGGCCGTGGTTTGGTCAAAGGAGACGTTCGGTCCTCTCGTCGCGCTCAAGGTCGGCTCGAAGGACCAGCCCGTCCTGGCCAAGAAAGGCGACGACCTCCGCATTGACTGGGGTTACCTGTACACCGCGGCGGACTCCGGACGCGTTCAGCAGGCCGTCGTCGCCCCGGCCTCGGCGACGCGCGCCGCCTTCGTGCGGAGCGGGTCACTCCCCGAGGCCATGGATGCGCGCCAACCGCGCCCCGCCAACGACGACCAGCCCGTGGCCGCCATGACTTTCCGGCTGCGCGGCGTCGGGACCGAAGGCGACGCCGAGCGCCTCATTCTTGCTTACGACGACCTCTTCTCGATTCAGTACATGAAGAAGAATCTGCGGCCGTATTGGCGGCGGAACGGCTGGGAAGCGTCCGACCTGCTGCAGGCCGCCAACCGGGAATTCGAGACCCTCGCCGCCCAATGCGACAGTTTCGACAAGGAATTGATGGCCGATCTCGAACGCGCCGGCGGCGAGAAGTACGCGAAGCTGTGCGCGCTCGCCTATCGCCAGTGCTTTGCCGCTGGCAAATTCGTGGCCGACGCCAATGGCCAGCCGCTGCAATTCAGCAAAGAAAACCACTCGAATGGCTGCATCGGCACTTCGGATGTCTTCTACCCGATGTCCCCGCAGTTCTTGCTCTTCGGGCCGTCGCTGGCGAAGTCGTTCCTCGTGCCGTTCATGAATTACGCGGCGAGCGAGCGCTGGAAGTTCCCCTTTGCGCCGCACGACATCGGCACCTACCCGCACGCCAACGGTCAGGTGTACGGCGACGGCGAGCGGGGCGAGAACAATCAGATGCCGGTCGAGGAGAGCGGCAACCTGCTCCTGCTCTTCGGCGCCGTCGCCCAGATGGAGGGCAACGCCGACTTCGCCGATCTCTACTGGCCCCAACTCGAACGTTGGGCCGCCTACCTCAAAGACAAGGGCTTCGATCCGGAGAACCAACTCTGCACCGATGATTTTGCCGGACATCTCGCCCACAACGTCAATCTCAGCGCCAAGGCCATCTGTGGCTTGGGTGCCTTCGCCAAGCTCTGCGCGGCCCGCGGCGACAACGCCAAGGCCGGCGAATACCTGAAGCTGGCCAAGGAGTTCGCGGCGCGCTGGGTCAAGGAGGCCGACGACGGCGAGAAGTTCCGGCTCGCATTCGATCGTCCCGGCACCTGGAGCCAGAAGTACAATCTCATGTGGGACCGCATCCTCGGCCTCGACCTGTTCCCAGCCGAGGTCATGCGCAAGGAAATGGACTTCTACAAGAAGATCCAGAATCGCTACGGTCTGCCGCTCGATAATCGTCAGACCTATACCAAGCTCGATTGGATCACCTGGACCGCGACGCTCACCCAGAACCGCGCCGACTTCGAGGCTCTGACCGACCCGGTTTTCCTCTTCATGAACGAAACGCCGGATCGCTCGCCTCTCACCGACTGGTACCAGACGAAAACGGCGCGCAAGGTCGGCTTCACCGCCCGCCCCGTGATCGGCGGCGTGTTCGCCCAGATGCTCCACGACAATGCCGTCTGGAGAAAACATGCCCGACGCGACACAACCAAGGCCTCCAACTGGGCGCCCATGCCCAAGGCGCCCATTGTGACGGAAGCCGTGCCAACCGGCGAGCGGACGGGCCAGCCGTGGCGCTATACAACATCACGTCCGGGACAAGATTGGGAGAAACCGGACTTCGACGATTCCGCCTGGAAGCAGGGACAGAGCGGATTCGGCACGCGCGGCACCCCGGGCGCCCGGGTGCGGACCGAGTGGAACAGCCCGAACATTTGGCTGCGACGCCAGTTCACGCTGCCGGACATCGCCGGCCAGGACGTGCAGTTCTTCATCCACCATGACGAGGATGCCGAGGTCTATCTCAACGGCGTGCTGGCGCTCCAACTCTCCGGCTACACGACGGCCTACGAAACCGCGCCGCTCACGCCCCAGGCGAAGGCTGCCCTCACAACAGGCCCCAACACCATCGCCGTCCACTGCCGCCAGACCGACGGTGGCCAATACATCGACGTCGGCTTGGTCACGGTCAAAGAAATCAAATGACCGTCTTCGTCTTGTCCACAGTCAGCACCAACGTTAGCAGGCCAGTCCGCGCCGGTTGGCGCCAGTCGAGGACTCTTGCTCTTGAGTCAACTCCCGAATTGGTTGCGGGAGGAGGACGCCGAGCGGGGTTTCATCCAGCGGGGCCCTGAGAGGATGGGCCGTGGCCGCCACGGGCAATGAACGTCTCGTCTACGATTCGTCCGACGAACAGCGTGGTTGGCGTCTGTTGCGTCCGTGTCACTCAGACCAGGGGCCGGACAACGTCGGGAGCAGCGTTTTCGGGTATCATCGCGCCGCGAGCCCGCGCCTGGCAAACAGTGATCAGCGGAGGCAAGAGGCACGGGCGAGTGTCCTGCGTGCGAGCGAACCTTCACGCGCTTTTCGGATGGTTGACGCTGGCGTTGGCGATCGTGAGCGCGACCGCAGCCGAACCGAGGCGGGTGCTGCTGATCCACTCGTTTGACCGCGACTTTCCCCCCTTCAACGCCTTCTCGGGGATCTTCCGCGCGGAACTGGTCAGTCGATCGCCCGAGCCGCTGGACCTTTTCGAGGTGTCCATCGAGTCCGCTCGTTCCGGCGACACAATACAGGAAGAACCGTTGGTGGACTATTTGCTGGCCCTGTTCTCCGGACGGCGGTTGGACTTGGTGGTGCCGATTGGTGGGCCGGCGACCCGGTTTGCCCAAGGTCATAGGCAAGCGCTGTTCCCAAACACGCCAATGCTGATTGCCGCGACCGACGAGCGGCATGTCCAACAAACCGTGCTGACGACTCAGGACACCGCAGCGCTGGTACGGAATAGACCGTCCTGGATGCTCCAGAACATCGTCGATCTGCTCCCTCAGACCACGAATATCGCGGTGGTGATTGGCAACAGCCCGCTCGAGAGATTCTGGCTCAGCGAAATCCAGCGCGTCTCTCATGGCTTCACCAATCAAGTCGGCTTCCTGTGGCTGAACGATCTCCCCTTTCCGGAAATACTCAAACGCTGCGGGACGCTTCCCCCACGCTCCGCGATCTTCTGCCCGCTTCTGGTCGTGGATGTGGATGGTGTTCCTCTCTGGCAGGAAAGCGTCTTGACCCACTTGCATGATGTCGCCAGTGCGCCTTTGTTCGGTCTCCATGATACCCAACTGGGTCGGGGAATCGTGGGCGGACCGGTCATGGACATCGGGGCGCTGAGCCGGAGCACGGCGAGGGTTGCGGCGCGCATCCTTCACGGAGAGGCCCCGGACAGCATTCGGCCCCCTCCGCAGGAGCCGGGTCCCCCGCAATTCGACTGGCGGGAACTCCGCCGCTGGGGCATCAGCGAGGCGCGGTTGCCCGCCGGCAGCGTTGTGCGTTTCCGCGAGCCCGGCCTTTGGGAGCGTTATTGGTGGCTGGTTTCCGGAGGGACCCTGTTTGCCGCCATGCAAGCCGCGTTGATCGTCGGCTTGCTGATGAATCGGGCCAAACGCCGCCAAGGGGAGGCGGTGGCGGCGCTGATCGCTGATCTGTCGTCGAGGTTTGTGAACATGCCTTCCGGCCAAATTGGCCGCATGATCGAGGACGCCCAACGCCGGGTCTGCGAGTGTCTCGGATTGGATATATCCACGCTCTGGCAATGGGCGCCTGACGATTCGGAAACCCTGGTCATGACGCACATCTACCGGCGCTTCCCCGGTCCAGCAACTCCCGAACGGTTCGAGGCCCGAGAGCACTTTCCCTGGGCGCTGCGGCAGCTCAAGGCTGGCCGAGTTGTGGCCTTGTCCATGAACGAAGTGCCGGCGGAGGCGGCCCGCGATTTGGAGGTGTGGCGCCATTTCGGCCTCAAGACGGTATTGCATCTCCCGTTGTCGATCGGCGGCCGGCCACCCATCGGACTCCTTGCCTTCAACGACACCCAGGCGAACCGCGAGTGGACGCACACGCTCGTGCAGCACCTGCAACTGGTCGCCCAGATCTTCGCCAATGCTCTGGAGCGGCAGCAGGCGGATCAGAGTTTGCGCGAGAGCGAACGGCGCTACCGAACTCTGCATGAGAGCATGCGGGAGGCGTTTGTGAGCGTTGATATGACCGGGCGGATCCGCGACTTCAACGGCGTTTTCAAGGAAATGTTGGGTTATTCGGACGAAGAACTGCGCCGGCTCACGTACCCGGACTTGACGCCCGAACGATGGCAAACGACGGAGGCTGGCATCATTCGCGACCAGGTCCTGACTCGCGGATACTCGGACGTCTACGAGAAGGAGTATCGGCGCAAGGACGGGGCCGTGTTCCCGGTGGAGTTGCGCACGTTTCTCATCCGCGATGAGTCCGGCCGACCCGAGGCGATGTGGGCCATTGTGCGTGACGTGACGGAGCGGAAGCGGGACCAGGAGGCGCTGCGTGCGTTCAGCGCACGCCTGATCCGCACGCAGGAAGAAGAGCGCTCACGACTGGCCCGCGAATTGCACGACGACATCACGCAGCGCCTGGCGCGCTTGGCCATCGATGTCGGGCGAGCCGAGACCGGGACTTCAGGGCCGCCGCCCAGGGAAACGGCTCGATCAGTGCGCGAGGAACTGATCCGGTTAAGCGAGGATGTGCACGCCCTCTCGTATCGGCTGCACCCTTCGATCATCGAGGACCTTGGCGTCGCGGCGGCAATCAAAGCGGAAGCCGAGCGCTTCCAACACCACCATTCCCTCCCCATCGAAGTCACGGTGCGGGATGTCCCCGAATCGCTTTCGCCCGAGGCGGCGCTCTGCGTGTTCCGGGTTGTCCAGGAAGCGTTACGAAATGTCGTGCGCCACGCCCACGCCAGCGTCGTGAAGATCGCGCTGCACGGTCTGGATGGGGGGCTGCAATTGGCAGTGCAGGATGATGGCTGCGGCTTTAATCGGGTCGCCCAACGCGATCACCCCAGCCTCGGTTTGGCGAGCATGCGTGAACGAGTTCAGTTGATTGGCGGCGAACTCGAGATCGAGAGCGCGCCTGGCCAGGGCACAACCGTCATGGCGTGGGTGGCGGCGGGAAAGCCTGAAGGGTGAAGGCTAGCCAAGCCATGAGTCCTCGCCGATCGTCTTTCACCCCTCGCCTTTAGCCTTTGCTTATGAAGCCACGTGTCTTGCTCGCCGACGATCACCGCATGGTGGCCGAGGGTTTGAGGAGCCTGCTGAGCCACGATTTCGAGCTCGTGGAAGTGGTGGAGGATGGCCGCGCCCTCGTCGACACCGCCAAGAAGATCAACCCGGATGTCATCGTCGCGGACGTCACCATGCCGCTCCTCAACGGCATCGACGCTCTGGCGCAGTTGAAGGCAGACAATCCGCATGTGAAGGTGGTCTTCCTGACGATGCACCGAGAGGTAGCCTACGCCCGACGCGCGCTGGAAGCTGGCGCCCTGGGATTTGTGCTGAAGCATTCGGCCCCGGCTGAGCTGATCACTGCCATTCGCGCGGCTCTGAACGGACAGACCTACATCACCCCGTCCCTGGCTGGGGAAGTGCTCCGCGCCATTCGGGACGAGCCGCGGGGAATCACGGACCCGGTGGCCAAGTTAACACCGCGTCAGCGGGAGATTCTGCAACTTTTGGCTGAGGGAGGCTCCGCCAAACAAGTGGCCGACAAACTGCAAATCTCCACCCGCACAGTGGAGTTCCACAAGTACCAGATGATGGAGGCGCTCGGCCTGCACAACAGCGCTGAGTTGCTTCACTTCGCCATCAAGCACGGCTTCGTTGAGATTTAGCGAGGCTTCGCCGCAGACTGGCGAGGCCTGTAAACGACTCGTCCACGTTGGGGGGCCACCACGATGACCGGCACCCGACGCCTCGCTAACCCGGATGTTTCACAAAGCTTCGCGGAGTCTGACATCCGGGCTCTGGCAAAACCGCGCCCAGAAATGGAACCGGCAGCATTCTGTCGGTCCTGAGAATGGTCTCTCATGGGAACAGTGTGTTTCAGTTCTCGATCTCTCGATCCTGGCGCGGTTTTGCTTCTCTAGCCCGCATAGCAGTCCTCTTGCGAAGTCTGAGTGCCCGTGCACCATCGGGGTGTGAACTATGCGGGCTAAGCGGTCCCGCTGCGCGGGGCTCGAGCGGGAATGACAACACGTAGCTGGCTGTTGTCCGACAAGGGACCAGAGGCTGTAGTTCGGCAGATGCCGTATTCGCCTTCGACTTGGGGTGTTCTTCGGGGCCCCTCGTAGTTCTTCAGGGGGCAACCCCGTACTTTTCCGAGGTCACAGCGAATCGCATCGAGAGCAGTCTGCTGTCTGTCGAGCGTTGTGTTGCCCTGCGGCACCCAGCGTACTCGGCAGACAGATCGGACGGGAATGAGCGTCGAGCGAATCAAGTGCGTGCTGTTAGCGGACCGACACCACGGTTTGACCGAAGGCCTGCGGTCATTGCTGGACACCGTCTCCGAGGCCGTCGTGATGGTGGCGGACGAGCATTCCCTGTTTGAAACTGCGCGGCGGCTGCGACCGACCCTGGCGGTCGTGGACCTTTCCCTGGCCCGTGGCGAGTCCCTCCGGTGGTTGGAGCAACTCCGGGCAATGTGCCCGGATCTCAAGATCATGGCGCTGAGCGTCCACGACGAACCGAGCGTGCGGGAGGCCGCCCTCCAGGCCGGCGCGGATGCATTCGTCCTCAAACGCGCCATGGCGACGGACCTGTTACCCGCCGTCGATGCACTTCTGGCTGGGCAGCGGCCGGCCTGTCAAAAGCCTACCGCGCCTCACGCGATCACGCGAGGCAGTGGCAGTCACACCAATGACGAATGAGCCCTCCGAACTGGCAAAGGCATGAGCGTGGCTTGCCGAGAATCCCGATGCGGACCCTCCGTCCGCGCCCCGGCCATGAGCGCGTCCCGGGACAGCCCGACACTCCAACAGGAAAGAACTAATTCGACACCATGAAAACAAATGAAAGAGCAGACTCGATCAAACCTCAGAACCAGACGCTGACCCCGATCTTGGCCGCGGCGGTGAACCGGACGGACCAATGGCGCGAGTTGCATGCGCTGAGCCGAGGGTGGGCGACGGCTCAGGGGGCCCAGGCGGAAGACTTGCGGTCCGAGGCCGCAAGACTCTTGGAGGTCATCATCCGCTTGGAGCAATGCTGGGCCTACCCAGGTCCGCGTCTGCTCACCGCCATCGGTGAGGCTATCGCGCAGCGGGATGCCGCGACCTTCGTGCGTCTCGTGCAAAAAGTCTCCGGCGCGCTGCTTTCGGGCGACTACCGGCGGGGGGAAGCGGCTTGGGATGCGGCGACAGAGAGCGCCATCCGCCCGCTCGAATCGGCACTGCCTCCCGATGTGGAAGCGGGCGAAACGCCGAAGCCGAGCTTCGATGTGCTGATTGTCACCCCGACCGACCCGGCCACCTGGGAGCGGGGCAGAGCCGATCTGAAGCGCCTGCGACGACCCGAAGACCCTTTCCAGTACGAGGTGGTTCAGGCGGGCAGCTTCGAGGACGCCGCTCTTGCGGTGTTGGTCAATGAGAGCCTCCAGGCTGTGGTTCTCATCGACGGATTTCAGTACCGGTCGCGCCTCGAGATGCCGGACCTGCAGGCGTTTCTCGCGCGCTATCTGCCGACGGACCAAACGGCGATCGAACCTGGGGCGCTGGCCACGGTGTTGGCGAAGGCAATCAAGAGGTGCCGGCCCGAACTGGACATCTATCTGCTCTCCGATCGAACGGCGGAAGCTCTGGCTGGCAGCGACGCCCTCGCGTCCGTGCGGCGGGTGTTTCATCACATCGAAGAGCCGATGGAGATTCACCTGTCCATCCTCGACGGCGTCAAAGACCGCTTTGAGACCCCGTACTTCGACAACCTGAAGAAATACGCCCAGCGCCCCATCGGCACTTTCCATGCCCTGCCGATCGCCCGTGGAAAGTCCGTGTTCCGGTCGAACTGGATCCGGGACTTCGGTCAGTTCTACGGCACCAACATCTTCTTTGCCGAATCCTCAGCCACCACCGGCGGACTCGACAGCCTGCTCGAGCCGACGGGCAACATCAAGAAGGCCCAGGAGATGGCCGCGCGCGCGTTCGGGGCGAAGCGCGCCTACCTCGGAACCAACGGCACCTCGACATCGAACAAGATTGTCGTGCAGGCGGTGTGCAAGCCGGGCGACATCGTGATCGTGGATCGCAACTGTCACAAGTCGCACCACTACGGGATGGTGTTGAGCGGGGCTCAGCCGTTCTACGTCGAGGCGTTTCCGCTCACCCAGTACTCGATGTACGGCGGCGTGCCGCTGCGGACGATCAAGAAGGCGCTGTTCGACTGTATGGCCGGTGGCAAGCTGGACCGCGTCAAGGTCATTGACATGACGAACTGCACCTTCGACGGGCACATGTACAATCCGCGGCGGCTGATGGAGGAGTGCCTGGCGATCAAACCCGATCTGGTTTTTCTCTGGGACGAGGCTTGGTTTGGGTTCGCGCGCTTCAACCCGCTCCATCGACGCCGGACGGCGATGGGCGCTGCCGCCGCCTTGACCGAGCGCTACCATGATCCGGCCTACCGCGAGGAGTACAAGTCCTGGGCGTCAAAAGTGGGAAAACTCGATCCCAAGAACCCGAAGCTGCTGGACCTGCACCTGTTGCCCGATCCCGAGAAGGTCCGCATCCGGGTGTACCAGACCAACTCGACCCACAAGTCCATGTCGGCATTCCGGCAGGGTTCAATGATGCTGATTTGGGACGAAGACTTCCACCAGGTCGAGGGTCCATTCGAAGAAGCATTCTTCGCTCACACGTCCACCTCGCCCAACCTGCAGTTGATCGCGTCACTGGACGTGGCGCGCCGCCAAATGGAGCTGGAAGGCTACGGCCTGACCTTGCGCATGACCGACATTGCGTTGCGAATCCGCCGCGCGGTGAACTCGCATCCGCTCGTCTCGAAGTACTTCCGAGTGGCCACGCCGGAGGACATGATTCCGGCCGAGTTCCGCGCCTCCGGATTGAAGGACTACGGCCCGCCCTATTCCACCTGGACCGATGTCGTCAAGGCCTGGGACGACGATGAGTTCGCGCTCGACCCCACGCGGCTCACCCTGGTCTGCGGCGCCGCCGGCTTTGACGGCACCCAGTTCAAAGGGCTGCTGGCGGACCGGTTCGACATCCAGATCAACAAGACGTCGCGCAATAGCGTGCTGGTGCAGACGAACATCAACAACACGCACAGCGACGCCGCCCTGCTGATCAAAGCACTGGTTGATCTGTCGCGCGAGATCGACCAGAACCTCGCCCAAGGCGGCCGCACTGCGTTTGACGCCAGAGTCAAGTCGCTGATGACGGACGTGCCCGACCTGCCCAACTTCAGCCGGTTTCACGACGCCTTCCGTGACCAGCCGAAAGCGGCCAGTAACGAAGGGCACATGCGGCCCGCCTTCTTCATGGCCTACGATGAGGCCAATTGCGAGTTCCTCAAGCTGGCCAGCAAGGAGGTGGACGATCGGCTCAAAAAGGGACCGGAAATGGTGTCGGCCAACTTCGTCATTCCGTATCCGCCCGGCTTTCCCATCATGGTGCCAGGCCAGGTCATCACGGAAGACACGATCACCTTCATGCGCAAGCTCGATGTGAAGGAGATCCACGGCTACCACGCGGCCCAGGGTTTGAAACTCATCAAGCCCGAGATACTACGCGGCCCCGGCGGAAAGAAAGCCGTCAGGTAAACAGTCGGTCACTCCCCCCCATGAAAATCCCTTCTCGGAGGGCCGAGTTACACGAGGCCCCGATCGCGAACCGGGACAGCCTCCAGCCAGGGACTCGCGAAGCTTGTCCCTCCGACACGGATACATGGTCACCATGCGCGGCCCGCAGACCGTTTTCCCTCCCCATGAACCGTGGGTCCGTAGCCGTCCCGCCGTCGCGGGATGAGTCCGCGCCAATTCGCTCCGCGGAAGACCGAGATCAGCGCCGACTCACGTCGGCGGCTACGGCAGGTTCATGGCGCCTATCACCCTAATCACGAAAGGTCCCCTCTCATGCAAGCATTCTTCGAATTCCTCAAAGCGAACCCCTACATCCTCCTGTTCTTCACGATCGGGCTGGCCGTGTATGTGGGGAAGTTCAACATTAAAGGCTACGGGTTGGGCATGGTTGCCGCAGCAGTCGTCGTCGGCTGCGCGCTGGCGACGTGGGCCTCGACCTATGGCGTGAAGCTCCAACTCGATAACTTCGCCAAGTCGCTCTTCTACTACTTGTTCATGTATGGGGTCGGTTTGCGCGTCGGCCCTTCGTTCTTCAACAGCCTGAAGAAAGACGGGTTAAAGTTCACAATTCTGGCAGTCATATGCAGCGTGCTGGGCCTGGTGCTCGTGGTGCTCGGGGCGAGGCTCTTCGGCCTGCCCCCTGGTGCGGCAGGCGGCATTCTCGCCGGCTCGCAAACGATGTCCGCCGCCATTGGCACGGCGGAGATGGCGGTGACGCAGGGCGCCTACAAGGTTCCCGCCGGCAGCACTGCCGAGGCGGTGTCGGCCATGATCGCGCTCGGCTACGGTGTGACCTATATCTGGGGCACGGTTGGGATCATTCTGATCTGCAAATACCTGCCGCGCTGGTGGGGCCTGGACGCGAAGAAGGCAGCCAAGGAATATGAACAGGCCCACGGCGTTGCCAACGTAGACGACGCCGGTCTCATCGGCTACCGGCCGGTGGGGCTCCGCGCCTACCGGCTCGAGAATCCGGCTTCGGCGGGCAAGACCATTGCCCAGTTGCGCAGCAGCTACCCCCAATACCGCGTGCTGAACGTGGTCCGTGCGCGTGAGTCGCTCGGCGCCGACGCCGGGCTGCGCCTGGAAAAGGGAGATATCGTGGCGTTGGCGGGCAAAGTCGAGGACTTAACCTCGAACATGGGCCTGCTGGGACCCGAGGTGCCGGATGCAACGGCACTGAGCATCCCGCTCGATCAGGCCGAGATACTGATCACCGAGAAGGCCGTGGAAGGCCGAGCGCTGAGGGAATTCCGCAGCGAGGATTTTGCCGGACAATTGCAGGTCGTGAAATTGGAGCGGGGCGGCGTGCCCATGCCCGTCGGGGCGGACACGCAGCTCAAGCGCTTCGACGTCTTGTTTGTGGTGGGCCTCAAGGCGGCGGTTAACAAGGTGGTCGAGAGACTCGGCAGGGTCGCGCGACCGAGCACGGCCACGGACCTTTTGACCTTGTCCGTCGGCATGGTCGCCGGCCTCCTCATCGGGCAGATCAACGTGCCGATTGGCAGTTTCTCCGTCGGCCTCGGCAATGCTGGCGGTCTGCTGCTGTCGGGCATCTTCGTCTCGTCCATTGTTTCGCGGCTGCGCTTCT
Source organism: Verrucomicrobiota bacterium (assembly GCA_040766265.1). Taxonomy (GTDB): domain Bacteria; phylum Verrucomicrobiota; class Verrucomicrobiia; order Limisphaerales; family J093; genus MWFF01. Next base: position 55,080 of record JAXGQW010000015.1, on the reverse strand, counting down.
TCGGCAGCACGCCCAACGCGGCCCGGAATGTCCTCGAAGACCTGGGCTTGGTGACGTTCATCGCGATTGTCGGCATCAATGCGGGCGCTACGTTGTTGGCCCAACTGACAGGAAAGATCGCGCTGTTTATCTTCCTGGCGGGCTTCATCGCCAGCACGATCCCGCCCATTCTCACTTGGGCCATCGGCTGCCACCTGATGAAGATCAACCCGGCCGTGCTCATGGGCGGTGTCGCTGGCGCGCGTTCGCACTCGGGCCCGTGCCGGGAGGCGGCCAAGGAAATCCAGAGCAGTGTTCCGTGGGTGGGCTTCCCCGTGGGGTATGCCGTGTCCGGGGTGCTGCTGACGGTTTTTGGCTACTTCGCGATGGTGCTCTCGAAGTGATGATCTGATTATGCCCTGGCTCACCCAACTGTTCACCAAGAACCCCGAGTTGGCGGTCTATCTCGCGCTCGGACTCGGTTATGCGATCGGGAACCTGAAGTTCCGCGGGTTCAGCTTGGGTGGGGCGACCGGCTCGCTGCTTGCAGGTATCCTGATCGGCGCCCTCGTGAAGGTGCCGGTCGCTCCCATGGCCAAATCGGTCGTGTTTCTCCTGTTCATGTTCGGCATCGGCTACTCGGTCGGGCCGAAGTTCTTCAAGGCCATGAAAGGCCAAGGCTGGCGGTTCGGTGTCCTCGGGGCCTTCGTGCCGGTCGCCGGTCTGGTCACCGCGTGGGTGGTGGCCAGCGTCCTGAAGCTGGACCTCGGCTTTGCCGGCGGCCTCGTCTCAGGGGCGCTGACCGAATCGCCTGCCATCGGCACCGCCAGTGAGGCCATCCAGGCGCTCACGAACATTCCGGACGAGACCAAGCAGAAACTGATCAGCCACGTCGCGGTGGCGGACGCGCTCTGTTATGTGTTCGGCGCGTTCGGCGTCATTTATGTCTGTGGCACGTTGGGACCGAAGCTGTTGGGCATCGACCTTCGGGCCGAGGCCGACAAGGTCGAGGCGGAATACGGTGTCGTGCGCACGAAAGCGGGCATCGCCTCCGCGTGGCAACCGTTCGAGGTGCGCGCTTACCGGTTGGACCCGGCGGCTCCCGCGGTCGGCAAGGAGGTGGCCAACGCCGAGAGACTCGTGCCCGGTGCGCGGCTGTTTGTGCAGCGCATCCGGCGCGGCACGGAACTGCTCAGCCCGAAGCCGGACACAGTGCTCCAGGCCGGCGACCTGCTGGCGGTCAGCGGCCGACGGGAGGTGCTGGTTGGCGTGCTGGGGGAAAGGGCCGCCGAGGTAGACGACCGCGAGTTGCTCGACGTCCCCATCGCCTCTTTCGACGTCTTCGTCAGCAACAAGGAATTCGTCGGACCTCCGCTGCAGGAGATTGCCCGCGATGACGCGGTCCACAGCGTGTTCCTGCGCAAGATCACCCGTGGCACGCAGGAGATTCCGATTGGAGCCAGGACGGTCCTCGAACGCGGCGACGTGCTGAGTGTGGTTGGCACCGAGTCGGCCATCGAGCGGGTCGCGAAGCGCCTCGGCACGATCGTGCGCCCCATGGACACCACGGACTTCGTCGCCGTCGGTTTGGCCATTTTCCTGGGAGCAACGCTCGGCGCCACGATCTTTCTGCCGGTCGGCAACACGAAGATCTTCTTGGGCACCAGTGTCGGCACGTTGCTCGCCGGCGTGGTGACCGGCTACATCCGCTCGATGCGCCCTCTTCTCGGTCGCGTGCCAGACGGCGCGGTGGCGTTCATGCAGTCTCTCGGTCTGTCCGGCTTTGTCGCGATGGTCGGTCTGGGGGCGGGACCGGAGTTTCTGCCCGCCGTCCGCGAGGCGGGTCTCGGTCTGCTGGTGGGCGGCGTGTTCGTGACTCTGGTGCCCCAGATTGCGGGGCTCTATTTCGGGCGCTACGTGTTGAAGGCCAATCCGCTGCTGATCCTGGGCGCATTATCCGGCGCGCAGACCTTCACCCCAGGGCTTGCGGCGGTGCAGGAGAAGTCCGGCAGTTCCATCGCGGTGTTGGGCTACACCGGCGCGGTGCCGGTGGGCCACGTGTTATTAACCACTTGGGGATCGGTCATCGTCCTATTGATGTCACGGTGGGGTTGAACCAGGAAGAACCACGCACGCAAGTCGATCGAAGTCCAGTCATCCTATCAATCACACAACGAACAACTCAACACATCACCAGAAGTCGCCTATGATAACGAACTCATTCGTGAGAACCCTTGTCTTGGCTGGGAGCGTCCTGGCGGCTGGTCCGACCGGGATGGTTCATGGGCAGGACGCCAGCGAATTGGAGAAACTCAAGTCGATGGTGAATGCGATGGAACAGACCATCCAGGAACTGAATCGCCGAATCGCTGACCTGGAGAAGCAACCAAAGCCTGCTCCTCCCCCCGTGCAGCCCGTGCCCCAAGAGCCGGTGCCCGTCGGGATCTTACCTTCGACACAACCGGGCGCTGACCTGAAGCCGAAGGTTCCGCCTCCCGGCGATGAATTGGCGGATGACACCACGCAGATTCCCTACCAGGACACGATCAAGGAAGACGATCTCAGCGCTCCTCGTCCCGGCAACGCCCCGCTCGATCCGAGCTATCAGGGTTTCATGCAACTGTTTGGCACCAAGACCTGGGTCAAGTTGGGCGGCTACGCCAAGCTCGACGCCATCGTCGATTCCTCCAAGGTGGGGAACCCAAACATGTTCATCACGTCCAAGATTCCGGTCGAAGGCGAAACAGACTATGGCAAGGATGAGCACTTTGCCATGCACGCCAAGCAAACCCGCCTGAATCTGGAACTGCGTTCGCCGACCCCGATCGGCTCCCTGAAGATCTACTACGAGAACGACTTCTTCGGTAACAACACGGAACCTTCCATGGATTATCGGCTGCGACATTTCTACGGCCAGGTGGCAAACGTCACAGTCGGCCAGACGTGGAGCACCTTCTACGATCCGGACGTGTTTCCGGACACACTGGATTTCGAGGGCCCCGGCGTGCTGCCAGTGCTGCGTCAGCCGGAACTGCGCTACACCATTCCGCTCAAGGCGCAAGCGATGTACACGGCGCTCGCCATCGAACAGCCCAAGAGCGATTTGAGCAACCTTCCTGAGGGCGCCGACGGGCGCAACACGATGCCGGATTTCGCCGGCAACTGGCGGTGGGAGGGCAAGGTCGGCCATGTCCAACTCGGGGGTGTCGTGCGCAGCCTCTCGTTCGACGCCAGCGGTGGGGCCGACGACTCCGGAGTGGGGTGGGGATTGAACCTTTCCGGCATGCTGAAGACGTTCGGCGCGGACAATCTGGTGGGCAGTTTCACCTACGGCGAAGGCATCGGCCGCTACATCCAGGACCTTCCCAGTGGCAGCGCCGGCGTCGTCGACGCTTTCGGCAACCTGCACCTGCTCACCGCCTGGGGAGCGATGATTGGTTACCGCCACCAATGGAGCGAGAAATGGCGGTCGACCGTCAGTTATGGCTACGTCAGGCTGGACGGCCGGCCGGAACAGGGAGACTTGGCCTACGAGCAGACCCATTACACCCAGGCCAACCTCATTTGGGCCCCCACGAAGAACTTCTATGTGGGCCTGGAGTATCTGTACGGACTCAAAGAGGCCCAAAACGGCAACAGCGGTGACGATCACCGCGTCCAAGTCAGCTTCCAGTACAAGCTGGTGCGATGAACCTCTTAGCCTGCATTTCTCACCACTTTTGGACAACGCGAAGCCGGAGCACACAGGAGAAGTACAAATGCAGGCTAAGAGAGCAAAACCGCGCCCCGACCGATGAGAGAACGAAAAGCCACAGAATGTTCTGCTGGGCGAGCACGATCCCGACGCACGGAATCGTTGCTTTCCCCGCTCTGGGCGCGGTTTTGCCACAGCCCGGATTTCAGATTACTCCTTCAAGTGGCGAGAAATCCGGGTTGGCCAGCCCTTCTTTTCGAACGTCGGCGGTGGACGTGTCAGCGAAGCTGCGCAAGATGGATGCGATCTGAACGGACCGACAAAGCCGCGCTTCCTTGAAGTCGAATCTGCCTCATGCCTGCCAGCCAATTCAACTTGCCAATCCAGATCGATCTGGCCGCCACCCTGTTCTTTGGCCTGACCGGCGCGTTGGCCGCGTTGAAACGCGAATACGATGTGATCGGGTTGTTTGCGCTGACCTTTGTCACAGGTGTCGGCGGGGGCTTGATACGCGATGGCCTCTTCATCCAACAGGGCCCGCCCGCGGTCACGTCGGATTCACGCTACATGCTGATGATCGTGTTGGCCGGGTGCTGCGCTCTGCTATTCCGCCCCCGGCTGATACTCTGGTTCAGGATGATCGCCTGGTTCGACTCGCGGGGGGTGCGCATTGAATACTTCCTGTCCCGAGTCTCGCGTCTCAACCAAGTCATCGCCTGTCTCGATGCCTTGGGGCTGGGCGCCTACGCGGTCGTGGGAGTCCAGAAGTCCTTGCAGGCTGGCCTGAGCACCGCGGCGGCCGTGCTCGTGGGCGTGATCAACGCGTCAGGCGGGAGCTTGTTGCGGGACGTCCTGGTGAGGGATGAGCCGTTGCTCTTTAAGCCGGGCCAGTTCTACGTTCTGGCGGCGTTTGCCGGCTGCCTGCTGTTCGCTTTCCTGGTCGTGCGCATCGAGATGGAGGCAACCCCTGCCGCCCTGCTCTCCATTCTTGTCACCTTCGTGTTGCGGATGCTCGCGATCCAGTACAACTGGGTGTCGCCTTCCCTGTGGAGCGAATCTGCGTCAAAAGCCGCCATGGACGAGGCAGTTAAGCCGCCGGCCCCAACACCCCTTGGACCCAAGGCATGAATCGTCTCAGCTCCCTGGCTGCTCTGCAATTGCCGCTCCGGGCGGCGGTGGCGGCGGGTCTGGCGGTCACCGTCGCTCAGCTCTTGCGACTTCCCCATCCGCTTTACGCGCTGATCGCGGCGGTGCTGGTCACGGATCTCTCGCCCGCGAAGACCCGGAAACTGGGAATTCCGCGTCTGGCTGGCACGGTCCTGGGAGCGACGCTTGGTGCCCAAGCTGCTCAATCCGGACACCTCCGAACGATCGTGCGCTTGACCTCGGAACAGTGCCGCGTGCTGCGTAGCGGCCGCATTCAACATGGCTCCGACTCGATGTTTGACGAGGATTGGCTTGGCAGAGTACAACTCGGTCGTTGTACGGTTGGCTGCCTGGGGCCGGAGCGGTCGACAGGAAACCTGGTCAAACCGCACCGCCCCACCGTAGCGCCCAGTTGCCCCTGTCGCGGGAAAGAATGAGGGCCATCAAACCGAAGGTCACGTCAATGATATGAAGAACCTGAGGAACTACCTAGCGCGCATTTCTCACCAACTTCTGAAGAACGCGGAGCTGATGTTGTCGAAAAGTGCGCTCATGCGCGCTAGCGAAGCAAAACCGCGCCGGGCTGGAGGGAGGGACAAAGGCAACGGGGTGTCGGTTTGCGACTGCGTTCTCCTGCGCGACCAGACCCTGATTTTCCACTGTCCCGGCCCGGTTTTGCCACAGCCCGGATTTCTTTGTCATCTTCGCGGTATTGAGAAATCCGGGCTAGGGAGTGGGCCGCGGACCCGGGTCGCCGAGAGACTCGCTTTGCTGATCGCGGCGGCGACGTTGGTTGTTTGCGGCTGTCGGAAAGCGCCGCCCCCAACCTTGCCGCCGCCCGGGGTCGTTGTGATGGATCTCGCCCCCACGAACGTGCCGTTGAGCACCGAGTTCATCGGGCAATTGGACTCGCCGCAGAACGTCGAAATCCGGGCGCGCGTCGAGGGTTTTGTGGATCAGATGCTCTTCACCGAGGGCACGGACGTGAAGAAGGGCGATCCCCTCTTCAAGCTCGATGACAAGCCTTACCAGGAACGGCTCAAGGCCGCCAAGGGCATGCTCGGCGAGGCTGAGGCGGCTTTGAAGAAGAACGAAGCGGACGTGGCGCGCCTCAAGCCGCTGGCCGAGAAGAAGGCGGTGCCGCAGCAGGACCTGGACAACGCGCTCGCCGCAGTCGACGTCGGCAAGGCGTCACTGGTCTCCGCCCAGGCCCGCGTGAGCTCAGCCGAACTGGACCTGAGCTACTGCGACATCCGCGCACCAATCGCCGGGCTGATCGGCGCCAAGCAGGTGTCCATCGGTGAGTTGGTCGGCAAAGGGCAACCGACCTTGATGGCCACGATCTCGGTGCTGGACCCGATCTGGTTTTACTGCAGCGTCAGCGAGGTGGACTATCTCAGAGCGGAAGCCGAGGTGCGCCGCACGGGCAAGCGGTTGAAGGACATGCCAGTCACGCTCATCCTGGCCGACGGCTCGGCGCATCCGGACACAGGCAAGTTCGTGTTCATCGATCGCGCGGTGGATGTCAAGACCGGCACGTTCCGCGTGCGCGCCGAGTTTACCAATCCGGACGTCAAGCTGGGCGAGACGTTGCGGAAAGTCCTGCGCCCGGGCATGTTCGGTCGTATCCGCGTGGATCTTGGCGTCCGTGAGAATTCGATTCTCGTCCCCGAGCGGGCAGTGGCTGAGTTGCAGGGGAAGAACTTCGTGTGGGTCATCGGTTCGGACAACAAGGCCGGGCAGCGCCCGGTCACTGTGAGCCGACAGATCGGCGGCAGTTTGTTGATTCTGGAAGGCCTCAAGGCCGGCGAGCGTATCGTGGTCGAAGGCTTGCAGAAGGTTCGCGAAGGCGCCGAGGTCAAGCCCTTCACGGCCGCCGAAATGGCCGCGACCGCGACCGCAGCCGCTGCGTCCGCCGAAGTCCCACACGCGCCGGGCCAGGCTGCCAAAGAGGGCGAAGCCAAACGCGGCAAGGAGTAACCGTATGGCCGAGTTCTTCATTCGACGTCCCATCGTCGCGATGGTGATCGCCATCCTGACGGTCATCGTTGGTTTGATCACCCTCGGACGGCTGCCGATCTCCGAATATCCGCCGGTCAGCCCGACGATGATCCAGGTGACGACGACCTATCGCGGCGCCGCCGCCGAGGCGGTCATGGAGTCTGTCGCCACGCCCATCGAGTCGAAGGTCAACGGGGTGGACAAACTGCTCTACCTCCAGTCGTTTAACGCGAACGACGGCAAGCTGACGCTCAACGTGTACTTCGACGTGGGCACGGACGTGGACATCATGCAGGTGAACACCCAGAACCGCGTCGGCCAGGCGGAGGCGCAGTTGCCCGACGCGGTCAAACGGGAGGGCGTGGTGGTGAATCGCTCCAGTCCGGACATTCTGATGGTCGTCGCGCTCAGTTCACCCGAGGGGACCTATGACGCGGTCTTCCTGGGGAACTACTGCGACATCAATCTGGTGGATGCCATCAAGCGGGTGAAGGGCGTGGGTGACGTCAAGAACTTCACCGCTCAGGACTACTCGATGCGCGTCTGGCTGCGGCCCGACCGTCTGGCCTCGCTGGGCATCACGCCCCAGGACATCCAGAACGCCATCAAGGAACAGAACGCCCAGGCGCCTGCCGGCCGCATCGGCGCCGAACCCGCGCCGCCCGGTCAGGAAGGCCAATTCAACGTTCGCGCTCTCGGTTTGCTGAAAGACCCCAAGGAGTTCGAGGAGATCATCATCCGTTCCGGCACCGACGGCTCGCAGGTAAAAATCAGGGACGTGGCGCGCGTGGAACTGGGGGCGCAGACCTACGATCTGAAGGCGCGGCTCACCAAACCGCCGGCGAGCGCCTCCCCGGCGGGCGCGATCGGCATTTACTTGGCCCCCGGCGCCAACGCCATCCAGACGGCGAAGGACGTGAAGAAGATCCTCAAGGAGGCGCAACAGCGGTTCCCGCCCGACATGGAATACGATGTCACGCTCGATTCCACGCTGCCCATCGAGGCTTCGATGGAGGAGATCGTCCACACGCTCTTCGAGGCGGTGGTGCTGGTGCTGATCGTGGTCTACGTGTTTCTGCAGAGTTTCCGCGCGACGATTATCCCGATGTGCACGGTTCCGGTGTCGCTGTTGGGGGCCTTCATCATGTTCCCGGTGCTGGGCTTCAGCGTGAACGTGCTCACGATGTTCGGCCTCGTGCTCGCCATCGGCATTGTGGTGGACGACGCCATCGTCGTCGTCGAAGCGGTGCAGCATCACCTCGAGCACGGCAAGACGCCCGTCGAGGCCACGCGGCAGGCGATGAAGGAGGTGTCCGGCCCGGTCGTTGCCATCGGGCTCGTGCTCTGCGCCGTATTCGTGCCGGTGGCGTTCATGGGCGGCGTGACCGGCCAGCTCTACAGCCAGTTCGCGCTCACGATCGCCGTGGCCGTAATCTTCTCGGTCGTTAACGCGTTGACGCTGAGCCCCGCGCTGTCCGCGCTGCTGCTCAAGAAACCCACGCCTGGGCGCGGGCCGATCGCGGCGTTCTTCAAGGGATTCAACCGGTTCTTCGATTGGCTGAGCACCAGCTATGGGAACGTCGTCGGCGGCTTGGCCCGGAAAGCCGCCCGTTCGATGCTGCTCCTGGTCGCCGTGGTCGTTGGGATAGGGATCATCAGCAAATTCGTGCCGGGCGGATTCATTCCGGACGAGGACAAGGGTTACCTGTTCGTCGCCGTCGAGTTGCCGGAGGGGGCCTCCCTGCAACGCTCGGATGCGGTGCTCAAGCAGGTGGAGACGATCGTGGGAACGACCCACGGCGTCCGGTCCGCCGTCGGCCTCGCCGGCATGAACATTCTGAACTCCCTCAACGTGCCCAACGCCGCGCTCATGTTCATCGGGCTCGAACCGTGGGAGGAGCGCAAGGCGCCCGCCTTGCACGCCAGCGCCCTCGCGCGCGAATGGAACCGGAAGTTCTACGCGATTCCAGGCGCGCGCGTCTTCGCCTTCGGCCCCCCACCGTTGCCCGGCTATGGCAACGTCTCCGGCTTCACTCTGCAGTTGCAGGACCGCTCCGGCGGCAGCATCCAGCAACTCGCCGGCTACGTCGAGCAGCTCACCCGAGCGGTGTCCCAACGTCCGGAAATCAGTCGCCTCAGTACCACCTTCAGTCCGGCGACGCCCCAGGTGAAGGTCGAACTGGACCGCGAAAAGGCGCGCACGCTCGGCGTGACGGTGGACAACGTCTTCGCGACGCTCCAAACCTACTTGAGCGGGCTCTACGTGAACGACTTCATCCGCTTCGGACGGGTCTATAAGGTGTTCCTCCAGGCTGAACCGGAGTTTACCAACAACCCGGAGGACATCGGTCAGTTCTATGTCCGGAATAGTGACGCCCAGATGGTGCCGCTCAGCACGCTCGTCAAGGTCAGCAAGATGTCCGGTCCGAATTTCGTCACGCGCTTCAACCTCTACAACGCGGCGGAAATGTTGGGCGCGCCCGCGCCGGGCTACAGTTCCGGACAAGCCATCAAGGCCATCGAGGAAGTCATGAAGACCATGCCGAGCGACACCGACTATGAGTGGTCCGGCCTGACCCTCCAGGAAAAGAAGTCCGAGGGCCAGGCGCCGATCATCTTCGGCATGGCGGTGCTGTTCGTGTTCTTGTTGCTCGCGGCGCAGTATGAGAGCTGGGGCCTGCCCTTCGCGGTGCTGCTGGCGACGCCGACGGTCGTGCTCGGGACGTTTGTTGGCATGTTGGCGCGGCAGTTCGATCTCAATGTCTATGCGCAAATCGGCCTGGTCATGCTCATCGGGTTGGCGGCCAAGAACGCCATCCTGATCGTCGAGTTCGCTAAGATGAAACGCGAGGAAGGGGTCGAAATCCTCGAGGCCGCGGTCCAGGGATCAAGACTCCGTTTGCGTCCGATCCTGATGACCTCCTTCGCCTTCATTCTCGGCTGCGTGCCGCTGATGCTGGCGACGGGTTCGGGCGCCGCCGCCCGCAGCACGATGGGAACCGGCGTGGTCTTTGGCATGACGATCGCAACAGCCCTGGGTCTGTTCATCATCCCGGTCTGCTATGTGTTTGTGCAGCGGATGGTCGAGCGCGTTGGCAGGAAGCAACCCGTGAAGTCCAGCTCGCGCGACTTGGAGACTGCCGCAGGCGCCGGATCGTTGCTGCCCGCGAGCGATTCTGCCGCTCCGGCGCCACCCAGCAAACCTGAAGGGACGTACTGATGAAAACAGCAATGAAATGCGACATCAGTGTCGCCTTGTGTCTGGCAGCGCTTCTCTTCTTTGGCTGCGCGGTTGGGCCAGACTACCAACGCCCGGCCCTGAACACGCCGGCTGCGTTCCGGGCTTCGGCGACGGATACGAACGACTTGGCCGCCACTGCCTCGCTGGGCAACCTGGGCTGGTGGCAGGTCCTGGCTGATCCGCAACTCCAGGCCTATATCGCGGAAGCTCTCACTCACAATTGGGATGTGCAGATCGCCGCCGCCCGCGTGCTGCAGGCCGAGGCGCTGGCGCGTGTCACGCGTTCTCAGTTCTTCCCGACTGTGGGAGTTGGCGCGGACTGGGCCACGACTCGCGCCTCCGAGAATGGTCCTTCCGCCATCCCGCCCGGCGTCGACCCGCAAAAACAGTACGGCAGTGTTTACGGGACGATGGCGGGGTACGAGGTGGACCTTTGGGGCCGCATCCGCCGCGCAAACGAGGCTGCTCGCGCCCAACTCCTCGCCACCGAGGCGGCGCAGCAGACGGTGCGACAGACGCTGGTTGCCCAGGTCGCGACGGCTTACTTGAGCTTGCTGGAATTGGACTATGAACTGGAGATCTCCGAGCGCACTTATGCGGTGCGCACCAACTCGATGGCCCTCACGCAGGCACGCCAGGAAGGCGGGGTCTCCTCGATGCAGGACGTGTATCAGGCGCAGGTGCTGGCCGCCACCGCCGAGGCGGCGATTGCCGATACCCACCGACGCATTGAACAGCAGGAGAACGAGCTGTGTATCCTCCTGGGTCGGAATCCCGGGCTACTCGAGCGCGGCGAAGGCTTCGTGCGGCAGCGGCTCGATGCCACCGTGCCGCCCGGATTGCCCTCGGACCTGATTGGGCGACGGCCTGACATCTGCGCCGCAGAACACCAACTCATTGCCGCCAACGCCGACATTGGCCAAGCCAAGGCTGCTTTCTTCCCGAAGATAACGCTCACCGGTCTCTACGGCTTCCAGTCGGTGGCGCTGTCCGATCTGTTCAAGAGCGGCTCCCAGACCTGGCAGTTTGGCCCGGCCGTGACAATGCCGTTGTTCACCGGCGGCGCCCTGAAAGGCAATCTGAAGTTGGCGAAGGCGGCGTTCCAGGAAGCGCTCGCCCATTACCAGAAGACCGTGCAGAACTCGTTCCGCGAGGTGTCGGATAGCCTCATCGCCTACCAACGCACGCGGGAATTCCGCGCGCGCCAGGAAGAGAACACACAGGCCAACCGGAACGCAGCCGAACTGGCGAACGTCCGTTATGAAGGCGGTGTCACCAGTTACCTCGAAGTGCTCTACAACGAGCAGGAGTTGTTTAGTGCCGAGTTGACTTTAGCCCAGGCCCGGCTCAACGAACTGCTCAGTGTCGTTTCCCTTTACCGTTCCCTGGGGGGCGGTTGGCAGACCGAGAACACGGTGGTTCAAAACTGACGAGTCCCGAGTGACAGGTCCTGATCATGAGCAGACAACCCAAAGCCGGCCCTGCCGGGAAGATGAAGACCAAGAAGTACGAGAAAGAGCTGCGCCAACTCCAAGCCAAGTTGTGCCGACTGCAGGAGTGGGTGAAATTCAAGGGACTGCGCGTCATCATCGTGTTCGAGGGCCGCGACGCCGCCGGCAAAGGGGGCACCATCAAGGCCATCACCGAGCGCCTCAGCCCGCGCGTCTTTCGACTGGTGGCGCTCCCCGCGCCGTCGGACCGGGAGAAGACCCAGATGTACTTCCAGCGTTACATGCAGCATTTCCCGGCGGCGGGCGAGGTCGTCATCTTCGACCGCAGTTGGTATAACCGCGCCGGCGTCGAATGGGTGATGGGGTTCTGCACTAAAGAACAGCATCGCCGCTTTCTCGAACTGTGCCCGGAAATTGAAAAGTACATCGTCAATGGAGGTATCCAACTCATCAAAATCTGGCTCGAAGTCAGCAACAAGGAACAAAAACGACGCTTCGAGGCCCGGATGGATGACCCGCTGCGTCAGTGGAAACTCAGCCCGATGGACCTTCCCTCGCGCAGCAAGTGGTTCGAGTACTCTCGCGCCCGGGACCTCATGCTCAAGGCGACGGACACCAAATGGGCGCCGTGGTACATCCTGCGTTCGGACGACAAGAAGCGCGCCCGACTCAACTGTATTTGTCACATCCTGAGCTTGATCCCCTGCAAGAAGCCGCCGCGTGAGAAGGTGAAGCTACCGAACCGTTCGATGAAAGGGGCCTACGATGACCAGGCCTCGCTCAAGGGCCGAGCGTCCGTGCCGGAGAAGTACTGAGGAGCACCGTACTGGTCCCTGCTCAACAAAGTGGCGAACCAACTGAACTGAGCGCGAATCTCGGGATTCCGGCAGATTTGCCGCTACCGCACCTGCGAGATGACCGCGGTCGGTTGATGGCACGGAGACAGAATACAGAACAATGACGTTGATGCTCGTATGAAGACGTTTGCACATCTAAGCTGCCGCTGGGGACTGGCATTCCTGGGCTGTGCCGCCATGTTGCTGCCGCCAGCCTCCAACGCCGCCCTGTTCGGCCCTCGAGGCGGCAGTCCCGAGGAGAAGCGTCAAGCAGTCCGGCAACAGCGTGACGAAATGCTGGCCGAACTCTATAAGACCAAGCCGGAGTTGAAAGACCGCCTCGCCAAGGCCGCCGGCTACGCCACATTCAAACAGACGGATATGAACCTGTTCCTGCTCGCCTCGGGCCGCGGGTACGGGGTCCTGAGAGACAACAAAAGCGGGAAGGACACCTTCATGTCCGTGGCGTCCCTCGGCGGTGGCGTTGGTTTGGGCATCAAAGACCTGCGGGTTGTCTTCGTGTTCAACGACCCGAAGGTGATGCAGCAGTTCGTCGAGCAAGGCTGGCAGTTCGGCGGCAAGGGCGATGCATCCGCCAAGTACAAGGACACCGGCATGTCGCTCGAGGGCGGTGCCAAGGCCAACGTCGACTTCAAGGAAGGCACCGTCACGGCGGGAGCCACGACCGATGCCCGCGCCGGCCGTTCCACTCGAGACGGTACCGTCGCCGCCGTGAGCACCTCAGGCGGTATGGAGATCTATCAGTTCACAGAAAGTGGTCTGTCGCTGCAGGCCACGGTGCAAGGAACCAAGTACTGGAAGGACTCGAAACTCAACTAGCAACCATGTCCCGCCACAATCTCCATCACCAAGATCCCACGTCTATGAAGACCAGTTTTCAGTCCCTGCTCCTCGCCGTCGGACTCGCGTTCGCCGGCGCGACGAGTCTTGCCCAAACCGCGGCTCGCGATGTCCCCGACGACTTGCGCGCCGCGATCGAGAACCTGCGTTCGGATGTGAACGCCTTCAAGATTCGCGTATTGAACGAAGCCCTGCAGATGACCGGCCCGGAAGCCGAGAAGTTCTGGCCGATCTATCGCCGGTACGAACAGGACTTGGCCCAAGTCGCCAACCAGAAGATCGCCCTGCTGCGCGAGTTTCACGATCGCTGCGCCAACGGCACCCTTGAGGATGACGCCGCGAACTCGATTGCCCAGCGATGGCTGAAGAACGTCCAAGCCCGCCTTGATCTCTGGAGGAAGTACCACAAGAGAATAGCCAAGGCGGTGTCCCCGGCTCGGGCAGCGCAATTCCTTCAGGTTGAGCACCAGATGGCGCTGTTCATCGATTTGAACATCGCCGCCGATATGCCCGCGTTGGGCACGGTGATCAAAACCAACTGACTCATTCAGTACAAATTGTGAAAAGGAAGTCACCCTAGAGTTACTCCCCGATGAAATCTGTGGCAAATGAGTCAAGTTTTTGCGCCGCGCAGCGGCGCCACTTAGCGAGGCGTCGGTCGCCGCTGATCGTGGTTGCCTCCCAGCGGCCACGAGTTGTTCACACGCCTCTTTGGTCTCATGCGAAGCCTCGCTAACGCTGGAACCAGAGCACACTGAACAGATTCCATCAATGCGTATCCCTGTAAACCTGACCTCACCCGGAATCCAGTCTATGAAAACACATCCAAAATGTCGCCCGCTCTTCTCAGGGGCGATTCGCAACTCTGAATCCTGCAGCCGCCGACGGATGCCCGCCTCGCTTTGCCGGGGCCGGACAGGCGCGTCGGCTCAGGCCTCGGGCCCAGGCGGAGCGAAATGGCGCGGACTCACATCCGCGGCGACCAGGTTCCGGGCGAGCCTGGCCAGCGCCGGGTTGGCGATTGTGCTGGCGGGCTGTTCCTCGACCCCGGCCAAGGTTGACCGCGGGCCGATCCCCGCGCGCACCTTCAGCTTAGTCAACCCTGCCAGTCCTCCCGCGGCTCGCTGGAGGCCGGTCCATACCATGATTCAAGAGGCCATCACGACAAACCTGAGCAAGCGGGGCATCGCGAAGGCGGATGCGGGCGGCGATGTCACGGTGGGCTACTTGCTTGTCGTCGGCAACAACGCCTCGATCGTGTCGGTCAGTGACTACCTGGCCAACAGCGAGGACCCGGACAAACTGGTGGACAAGGCGCACGCCGCCTATACCGGGAGCAAGAACCCGAATTACTTCGAGGCCGGCACACTCGTCATCGACGTCATCGACGCAAGGAGCTTCAAGCTGCTCAAACGCGGGTACGCCACGCGTCCCGTGCTCCGCAATCCCTCCGCCGACGCGCGGGCGGCCAACATCCAAGCGGCGGTGGACGACATCTTGCGCGACCTGAGCATCACGCCGTGACCGAACTGACCTCTCGTGAAGCCTGACTGCCATGTGCACATCGACGGGTGCGATCGCCCCGAGGCCGAGCACCGGCACCCCGTCCGCCAGTCGGCCGACCGCTTCGCCGGCGGTCAACCGTTCCAGTGCGTCCCGGGCGGCCAACGTCTCGCGACCCTCCGCCAGCCCGTCGGTCAGCCGATCGGCGCCCTCGACGGCATCCCGCAGCAGCGCTTTCAGTGGCATGAGCGGTGGCGCCAGCGCCCGCGACTTCAGTAGTCGGAGCTCCGCCAGCCGGAGCGGAGGCTTTGGCGGCGGAGGCGGGCGGAGCTTTGGGGGGCGCGGGGGCGGGCGCGGTCGCTGAGTTCAGTTCGCAACCTTGAGCAACAACCGAACATGAAACCACACTTGGACGATTTCGCGCGAATGACCGCCGTTCCTCGTTGCGATTGTGCCTGGAATCCTCGAATCTCGGGATGCGTGGGCGACAGGTCGAGTGGTCTGCCGTCGCGCCCTCGCGCGCGCATTTCTCGCCAACTCCTGAAGAACGCGGAGCTGATGTCATCGAGAGGTGCGCTCGTGCGTGCTGGCAAAGCAAACCGATCGTGAAACGGACATCGCCACTTCTGCTGCTCGCCCTCTGCCTGGTGGCGGCCGGTCTCTGCGGTTGCGGAATGATCGGCCCGCTGGTCGGAGCGGCGATGCCCTACGCGGGAGTCAAGCTGTACTTCGCCTGCCTTCCTGAGGCCACGCAGGTGGATACACCCGCCGGACCGCGGCCCATCGAGAAGTTGGAGGCGGGCGACGCCGTGATCGGCTTCTCAGGCAGGCCCGTGCTGGTCCTGCAAAAGCACTCGTACCTGGAGAATCCCCGGACGGTTTTCCTTCGGCTCACTTTTGCCGACGGCGCGGCGGTGGACCTTTGCGGCATGCACCGCCTGAGCGGGATTCGGGCCTGCGACATCCAGATCGGCCAGACCATCGCTGGTCGGAGGGTCACCGGCCTTGCCTCCCGTCGCGGTGTGAATCGCTCCTACGACCTGCTGACGGAGGATGCCGGCTACCGTATTCAGGGCGTCCCAGTGAACAGCATGATCGATGAGATGAACGCCGCCGCGATCCCGGGCAGGGCGATGCGCCGCGGCAACCAGGACAGTGACCGATGAGGATCATCATTCTCCCCCACGAGCTGTCGGCCATTCTCTCCATCGAGAAACTCAATCAAAGCATCTTCGCACAGGATGAGATTGGCTTCGGCCGCATCACAGACACCCCGAAGGATGCCGTGGACCTGATCGTGCGCGGTCTGGGGTCAGCGATTAGCGCCCGGCTGCGACCGACTTGTATCTCTTCATAACTCGTCTCAAAGAACAACAACCTGCCAAACCCTTGGAATGAACCTCACCGATCCGCTCACAGGATTCCGCATCGAGTCCATTTTTCATCCGTCGGACTTCTCTGCGGCAAGCGAAGTCGCCTTCGCCCACGCACTCAAAATCGCGCTTGTGACCAAAGCCAGGCTGTCCATGCTGCATGTGGCGGCGGAGGCGAGCGCTGACTGGAGCGATTTTCCTGGGGTGCGCGACACGCTCGAACGTTGGCACCTTATCCCGCCGGGCAGCCCCAAGAGCGCGGTCGGAAACCTCGGGCTTGAGGTGCAAAAAGTCATCGCCGCCGCCAAGGACCCGGTCCAGGCCTCCCTCGGTTTTCTGGCCGAGCACCCGGCCGACCTGGTCGTCTTGGCGGTGCGCCAACACCAGGGTCGGATGCGTTGGTTCGGGAAATCAGTGGGCGAACCGATCGCGCGCGGCGCGAACCAGATGACGCTCTTTATCCCGCACGGTGCGGCAGGCTTCGTCTCACAGGCGGATGGCTCCGTGTCGCTTCGGAATATCCTCATCCCCGTGACGACGAAACCGCGACCGCAGCCTGCAGTGGAAGCTGCGACGCGGATTGTGCGCAACCTGCGCCTGTCCGAGGGCACAGTCACTTTGCTTCATGTTGGGCCGGCCAGCGAAATGCCCTCGGTGAAGCTGCCGGAGGGAACGGGCTGGACCTGGAATCGGGTCGCACGGGATGGCGATCCGGTGGAAACCATTCTGGCCGCAGGCGCCGAACTTGCCGCCGACCTGATCGTGATGACGACGGACGGTCCGGACGGATTCCTGGACGGTCTGCGGGGGACCACCTCGGAACGCGTCTTGCGTCAGGCGCGCTGTCCGGTGGCCAACCTGCCGGTCGGCTCGATGCTGGGCTGAGGCGCCATCGTGAAAGACCGAGCAGTGCCAACCGCGGAACATGCAGCGCGGCGGAGCCGCGGCCGACGCTCGGAGGAACGATCTTCTCGAGTCGCTGATGGGAGGACAATCCAGATTTCGGAGGGGACCTCCTGGAACTCAACCTGACCACCCGCCTCATGCCCATCCCACTCCCAGCCATCACGTGGCTCCGCACGTATGACAAGAACTGGCTGCGAGGCGATGTCGTGGCCGGCCTCACGCTGGCCGCGTATCTGCTGCCCGCGGGCATCGCGGACGCCTCGCTGGCCAACCTGCCGGCGCAGGCAGGGCTGTATGCCTGCCTCTGCTCCGGCCTGGTTTTCTGGTTGTTCTGCAGCTCGCGCCACACGGCGATCACGGTCACCTCGGCCATCTCGCTGTTGGCGGGGGCATCGCTGGGGGAGTGGGCCGGAGGCGATGTGGCGCGCCTGGGCGCTCTCGCCGCAGGGACGGCGCTGCTCACGGCGGCGATCGCGTTGGTGGCATGGGCGGCTAAAGCGGGTTCCATCGTCAACTTCATCTCTGAGAGTGTGATGGTCGGGTTCAAGTGCGGCGTGGCGCTGTTTCTGGCCAGCACACAGTTGCCGAAGCTCTTTGGTTTCAAAGGCGGCCACGGCAGTTTCTGGGAGCGAACCGGCAGCTTCCTCTCGCATCTCGACGAAACCAGCGCTGCCTCCTTGGTTCTTGGTCTTGTCGCATTGGCGTTACTGGTCCTGGGCAAAGTGTACCTCAAGAACCGGCCGGTGGCCTTGTTTGTCGTCGTCGGGAGTATCGCCGTCGCTGCTTACACCGATCTGGGTCGACACGGGGTGAAACTGCTGGGCGAGGTGCCGCAAGGTCTGCCGCCGATCGGTCTGCCCAACATCCGATGGTCCGACCTGAACGACCTCCTGCCGCTGGCGCTGGCGTGCTTTCTTCTCGGCGCCGTGGAAACGGCCGCCATCGGCCGCATGTTCGTGGCCAAACACGGGGGCCGGCTGGACGCCAACCAGGAATTTCTGGCGCTCGCTGGGGCGAACGCGGCGGCGGCGTTGGGCGGGGGCTTTCCTGTCAGTGGCGGCATGTCGCAATCGCTGGTGAATGAAAGCGGCGGCGCGCGCACGCCGCTTTCGGGCTTGGTCGCCTCGTTGATCATACTGGTGGTCGTCCTGTTTCTCTCGGGCATGCTGCGTTACCTCCCCCAACCGGTGCTGGCGGCCATTGTGCTGGTGGCGGTCACGGGCTTGTTCCAGGTGTCCGCGCTCCGCCATCTCCGGCGCACCAACCCGACCGAGCACATCGTGGCGAGCGGGGCGTTCCTGGGCGTCTTGTGCTTTGGCCTGCTGAAGGGCGTCCTGATCGGCGCGATCATCTCCCTCGTGCTGCTGATCCGGCGCGCTTCCCGCCCCGGTGTGGCGCTGCTCGGACGCGTCCCGGGCACACGGCGATTCTCGGACCGCGAGCGGCATCCGGACAACGAACTGATTCCCGGCGTGCTCGTCTTCCGGCCGGAAGCCAGCCTCATGTACTTCAACATCGAGCATGTGTGTGACACCGTCCGGCAGCGCGTCCGGATTGAGGGGACCTCGCCCCGGTTGGTGGTGCTGGACCTTTCCGCCGCTCCGTACGTGGACATGCAGAGTGCCCATGCCCTCGCGGGGATGGCCGCCGAACTCGAAATGGCCGGAGTCCGTCTGCAAGTGGTCGATGCACGCTCCTCCGTGCGTGACCGACTGCGCACGGAAGGAGTGGATGCGCGTTTGGGCGGCGTGAACCGATTCACCACCGTCGCGGACGCCGTGGAGGCCTTCCAGGGGGAAGTGCGTTGACCCGATTGACCTGCCGAGCAAACACGCACCATGAGAAGCGCCAACGATTCTGACGAGCGCGGATTCGGTGACCTGAAAGTGGCGACCGGCACCGCCTTTCCCCTCAGTGCACCGTGCCGAGCGGCCGTAGGTTTGGAACTGCGCACCCCGACGGGGGAGGAGGGCCTGAGCGACGACGACTGGCGGCTTCAGGAGTTCGCCGCCTTCGCCTGGGATGCGACCCGCTGGCTCACGCTGAGCCCCTCGGCCGAATACAACCAATCTCTGGCCGAGTTGCGGGACGCCCCGCCGCGGCATTATCTGGAGACGTACTTTCCGGCCACATTCCTGTTGCCTCACCAGTGGGCCGTGATCCCACAGTACGAGATCAAGGTGGACTTCGAGAACGACGACTACGTGACGCATTCAGCCAAGCTGGTGGTTGCCAAACAACTGGACCGGACGCCGCTTGGCTTCGCGCTCTCGATCAAGCGCTCGTTTGACTCGGGCGAGAAGGACTTCCAGGTCAACCTCATCCTCACCTACTACTTCCGGTAAAAGGAAATCCAGCCCCGTGTCCCACTTACTCAAAGAAATCCGTCACAACCCCCTGCTCTGGCTGTTGGCGTTTGTGCCGCTGGTTTTCGCCGCGCATCGGCTCAGGCCGGCCGCGCACACCCTGCTCTTCGTCTTGTCCGTCTTGGCCATCGTGCCTCTGGCTGCGCTCCTGAGTCATGCGACCGAGTCAGTGGCGGCCAAGACAGGCGATGCTGTTGGCGGACTGCTCAACGCGACGCTGGGCAACCTGACCGAACTCGTGATTGCGTTGGCGGCGTTGCGCGCGGGGGAGTATTTGCTGGTGAAAGCCTCGATCGCCGGCGCGATTGTCACCAACACCCTGTTCATGCTGGGCGCGTCGTTCCTCCTGGGCGGCCTGAAGCACCACCTGCAAGAATACAACCGTGTTGGAGCCCGCATGCAGGCGGGGCTGCTCTTCGTGGCCACGATCGCGCTGTTGATTCCCTCGGCCGTCTCCCAGGCTGATTCCGCCCCCGGGGCGAGGTTCACACAGACGTTGAGTGTCGGTTTGGCGTTCCTGCTTATCGTGTCGTACGGGCTGGGCATGGTGTTCTCCCTCAAGACCCACCGGGAACTGTTCGCCAGCGTGGAAGGGGGAGAGAGCGAGGAGTTGCCCTGGCCGTTGGGTCTGGCGTTGGTCACGCTGGGGGGCGTGACCGTGCTGGTGGCGCTGGTGAGCGAAGTCTTCGTCGAGTCGGTGCAGAAGGCGGCGGAGGTCTTCGGGATGACGCCCGCGTTCGTCGGTTTCATCGTTGTGGCGTTGGTGGGGGCCGCGGCGGAAATGGCTTCGGCGTTTTCCGGCGCGCGCAAGAACCGGCTCGACCTGAGCGTGGGCATCGCTTTGGGGAGCGCCTCGCAAATCGCGCTGTTCGTCGCGCCGGTGCTGGTGCTGCTCAGCTATGTCATCGGCCCCACACCGATGGATTTGCAGTTCTGGCCGGGCGCGGTGGTGATGATTCTCATCGCCACACTCACCGCGTCCCTCGTCACGAACAGCGGACGTTCGGCGTGGTTCGTCGGGGTGTTGTTGCTGATGGTCTATTCGATCTTCGCCCTGACGCTTTACCTCCTGCCGCCGCGGTCCCAGTGAAGCAGCGCCCCCGTCACCCACTGCCCCACCCATCCAAGCCGCTGACGATGAACGAACCGATCACAACCTCTAAACGGGTCCTCGAGCCGAACGAACGCATCTCCGAAGTCCTGTTCGGACTGATCATGGTCCTCACCTTCACCGGCTCGCTGAGCGTCGCCGAGGCGGGCCGGGACGACGTGCGCACAATGCTCATCGGTGCCCTCGGCTGCAATCTGGCCTGGGGGATCATCGACGGCGTGTTCTATCTCATGGGATGTCTGGCGGAAAAAGCGAGCGACATCGCCACTCTGCGCGCCGTGCGTCAGGCTGATCCGGAAACGGCGCATCGGCTGATCGCGGACGCCGTCCCTTCGGCCCTTGCTGCCGTGCTTGACGCAACGGACCTCGAGAGGATACGCCAACGAATGAACCAACTGCCTGAGCCGCCACCGCACCCGCGGCTGAGTTGGAGCGATTGGCGGGGAGCTCTGGGCGTGTTCCTCCTCGTGTTCTTGTCCACTTTTCCCGTGGCGGTGCCGTTCATCTTCTTGCAGAGCGCCCCGCTGGCCATGCGCGGTTCCAACGCAATCGCCATCGCCATGCTGTTCCTGGCCGGTTTTGCCTATGGCCGCTGCGTGGGACGGTCACCTTGGCTGGTCGGCCTTTCGATGGTTGGGTTGGGCGGCTTGCTCGTCGCCCTCACCATCGCGCTGGGGGGTTGAAGGAGAGAGGCCCATGTCGATCCCTGCATCCATTTGCCTCGGTGAACCTCGATTTCCATGGCATCGGCGATGACGCTAGGCTCGCCGGCAGTTCGTGGGCGCGGCCTTGAACCCTCCCACGGCTATGCAACTCCACCCGACAACCAACGCCGCGGAACACAGCAAAAGGCAGGCAAAAAAGCCTCCTGCGGAACAAGTGTTTCCCGCCTTCCGGGTGGCAGCCTCGCTCCTCGGATTTCGTTCCCCTATCGTGCGCTTCGTGTGCTCCGCGGTCCATAGGGCCCTTTTCGGAGAGAACGGCTTACGTGCGGCAGCCACCGTGCTCGTGGGGCTTGCCGCCCTGGCCGCCCGGGGCCAGACGGCAGACGCCTCGCCCCCGGGGGCATCCCAGACATCGGCGGTGAGCAACGAAGCGAAAGAAGGAGGGGATTGGTCGTTTTCCGCCTCGCTCTATGCCTATTTCGTTCCTGACGACCGCGAATACGTGCAGCCGACCTTCGCAGCCGACCGCGACTGGCTGCACCTGGAGGCGCGCTACAATTACGAAGATCTCGAGACTGGCTCGGCGTGGGTGGGCTACAATCTTGGCGGGGGAAACACACTGACCTGGGAGTTGACCCCCATGCTCGGGGGCGTCTTCGGCAACACGACCGGCATCGCTCCCGGTTACAGAGGGTCCTTGAGCTGGTGGAAGCTTGAACTGCACAGTGAAGGCGAATATGTGATCGACACTGCCGACACATCGGCGAGCTTCTTCTACAACTGGTCCGAGCTCACCCTCGCGCCGGTTGAATGGTTGCGATTCGGCCTGGTGACGCAACGGACGCGGCTTTACGATTCGGACCGTGACCTCCAGCGCGGCCTGTTGCTGGGATTCGCCTATCGAGCCGCCAGCCTGACAACCTGCGTTTTCAACCCGGACGAAAGCGAGCCTACGCTGGTTGTTGCGCTAAGCGTCGATTTCTGAACTGCTGCCTGCCCAAGACGGGCGAGACAATCAAGATGTCAGAACCATGAACATTACTGACCTCGGGGAGCCGCGTTTCCCCTCACCCATCCGCCGCACGGTCGATGACGCCCTCCGGGTGCCGGAGCAGTTCGTGCGCGACCCACGGACGCAGCCAGGTTCCGAACTGCTTTTCGAACTGGCTGGCCCCCGCGCCCGGCTTTTCTTCGATCCGCCCCGGACGCGGGCCGGCATTGTGACCTGCGGCGGTCTGTGCCCGGGTTTGAACAATGTCATTCGATCGCTTTTCTTCGCACTCCAACATGCCTACGGTGTGAAGGAGGTGCTGGGCTTCCGGGGCGGTTACCAAGGGCTCGACCCCGCCCGCAGCCCCGAGCCTATCGCGCTGACGCACGAGTTCGTCGATGATATCCACAAAGAGGGTGGCACAGTCCTCGGCACCTCGCGCGGCCCGGTGGACGTCGGCATCGCCGTGGAACATCTTATCCGCCGCGGTGTCGATATCCTCTTCACCATCGGGGGCGACGGCACGCAACGCGGCGGCAACGAGCTGTTCCAAGAAGCCCGCCGGCGGGGCCATGCTCTCGCCGTGGTCGGCATTCCCAAGACGGTGGACAACGACGTGCCCTTCGTGACGCGGACGTTCGGCTATCTCACCGCCGTTCAGGAGGCGGCCCAAGTGCTCCATCGAGCGCATACGGAAGCGCGCAGTGTCGAGAACGGGATTGCCCTCGTCAAACTGATGGGCCGTCACGCCGGCTTCATCGCCGCGGGAGCCACGGTCGCCAGCCAGGACGTGAACTTCACCCTGGTGCCGGAGGTGCCTTTCAGACTCGAGGGGCCGGGCGGGTTTCTCGCCGCCCTCGAGGAGCGGATTCGCCAACGCGGGCATGCGGTCGTGGTCGTCGCCGAAGGAGCAGGGCAGGACTTGCTGCAAGCTTTGTCCAACGAGCGGGACGCATCGGGGAACGTCAAGCTCGAGGACATTGGCCCGTTCTTGCGCCGACAGATCGAGGCTCACTTCCAGGCCAGGCAGATACCGGTGGTCATGCGCTACTTCGATCCGAGCTATCTGATCCGCAGCAGCCCGGCCAACTCCGAGGACGCGATCCTGTGCGATCTGTTTGCCCGCTTCGCAGTGCATGCGGCCATGGCAGGCAAGACCGGCCTGGTGATCGGTTACATGCACGATCGGTTCATTCACATCCCCATCGAACTGCTCACCAGCCGAAAGAAGGCGATGGACCCGGGCGGCTTCGCCTGGAGTGCCGTGCTGGCGTCCACGGGCCAGCCCGAACGATTCGAGTAACCACGCAAACCTGTAAAGAGACACCCATGAAGAAGACCAAAACCACAAAGCAACGACCGGCATCGAAGGCCTTTCCCGCTCCCATGAGCGAGCCCACTCGCGAGGACATCGCGGCTGCGGCACACGCCACCTGGGAACAGGAAGGCCGGCCCGAAGGTCGCGACGTCGAACACTGGTTGAAAGCCGAGACGGAACTGCGCCAGGGCCAGCGCCCATCATGACGACCCTCACGACCACCGTCGCCAACCTCCAAGCGCTGGCGAGCGACAAAACCCTACGTGGAAGGTTCGGTTCTCTCTTGAAACCACGAACATGGAAACCTCTTCCATGCCGCAGTCTGTGGGATATGCTGCGCCTTTCCCTTCCCCTGCATCCGCGGGGGCACCTTCTCCCCATCGGATGGGGAGAGGCACGGGTCGAGGCGGCACTTCCATTCGTCCTGCGGACTGTCCAGTCACTTCATCCGCTATGACCCTGCCCCCAAACAAAACCAAGATCGTCGCCACCATCGGGCCGGCCTCGGAATCGCCGGACATGCTCGAGCGGCTCATTCGCGCGGGCCTGAATGTCGCACGGCTCAACTTCTCGCACGGCGACTTCGCCGGCCACGCTGAACGCATTGCCCGCATCCGCGCCGCGGAAACGGCGACGGGGCGGCGTGTGGCCATCATGGCCGACCTGCCCGGCCCCAAGATGCGTATCGGCAAGCTGGAACCGGAAGCGATCCAACTGCAGGCCGGCGACCGCTTCACGTTGACGAGTGAAGACGTCGTCGGGAACCCGCAGCGCGCGTCGATGAGCTTCGCCCGATTGCCGCAGGTCGTGAAGCCGGGCGACCAACTCTTCCTCAACGACGGCCTCGTGCAACTCGTGGTCGAGCGCGTCACGGGACGCGACGTGCACTGCCAAGTCGTGGTCGGCGGTGAGTTACGTTCCAAGAAGGGCCTGAATCTCCCGGGGATCGACCTGGGCATCAGCGCCTTCACCGATCATGACCGGGCCTGCCTCGAGTTCGCCCTCACCAACGGGGTCGACGCGGTCAGCCAGTCGTTTGTCGAAACCGCCGCTGATGTGCAGGCTGTGCGCGCTGCCGCTGACGCCATCGGCAAACACCCCTTCGTCATCGCAAAGATCGAGCGGGCAGACGCGCTCCGCCACTTCGAGGAGATCCTCCGGGTCACTGACGGGATCATGCTGGCGCGAGGCGATCTCGGGGTCGAAGTGCCCATCGAGGAGATGGCCATCTTGCAGAAGCGACTCATCGCCCAGGCGAGCCTGGCTGGCAAACCGGTCATCACCGCCACCCAAATGCTCGAGTCCATGGTAACCAGCCGCCTCCCGACACGCGCCGAGGCTACCGACGTCGCCAACGCCATCCTCGACGGCACCGACTGCATCATGCTCTCGTCCGAGTCCGCCATGGGCAAATACCCCGAGGAAGCCGTCGCCATGCTGGCGAAGATCGCCGCCTACACTGAGGCCCATTGCCCGGCCACGCGGCGGAGCGATCTCCGGGCCATGGGCGGCCGGCGTCAGCCTGCCAGCGCCGCCGAGGGCATCGCCTTGGTCGTCGAGAATGCGTTGGACACGGTCCCCTGCGCGGCAGTTTTCGTGCCGACCCATACTGGCACGACCGCCCGCATGATCTCGCGCTTCAATCCGGCCGTCTGGCTCGTCGCCCTGAGCGGCGATCCCGCCGTTTGCCAGGGGTTGGCCTTCTCCTATGGGGTCCACGCCGTGCACTTGACGGAGAGTCCGGAGAGCTGGCGCGAGTTCGCCCGGAACTGGCTGCGCGAGCACCAAGTGCCAGGCCGCGTCGCCCTGCTGGTCGCCGGTCCGTCCACCCGCAACCCGGACGCCAACCACCGGCTCGAATTCCTACGCATAGGGGAAGAGCCGGCGGTCCGGGCTGTGGCAAAACCGCGCCCAGAAAGGGACCCGGGGCCATCCTGCCGGTCCTGAAGGCGCCTTGCGATGGGAACAGTGTGCTGCAGTTCTCTATCTCTCGAACGGGGCGCGGTTTTGCTTTTCTACGGAGATTCCAGTGAGTTTTTGGCCCTAAACCTTCATTGGGCCTCGATCTGACGCGGGTTTCATGCACCTTCAACTTTGTGCCACATGTAGGCAGGTTATTATTCACATACTTCTAGAATAATTATATTGACAATGATCAATAAAGGTATATGGTGTAGGCATGTTCATTGCCGAAGTCGTCTCCAAAGGCAAGCAGGGCAAGGCCTACACATCGATCCTCTTGCGCGAGTCTTTTCGCGTCGGCTCCTCCGTCAAGTCCAAGACCCTCGCCGTCTTGACCCACCTGCCAGCCCATGTCCTGGACGCCGTCCGCCGCGCCCTCGCCCAACCCGCTGACTCACTGGCCAAACTGGCCGACACCTCCGAGGGCTCGTTGCGACTGCGTCAAGGCCCCAGCATGGGTGCGCTCTGGACCATCGACCAAGTGGCCCAGCGCCTGGGGATTAAGAAAGCCCTCGGGGTCACGCGCCAGGCCCAGTTGAGCTATTGGCAGGTTGTGGCCCGCGTGCTGCGCCCCGGCCCCTCCTTGCTGGCCATGGTCCGTTTGGCCACCCACTGTGCGGCCGCCGCGCTCTTGGGCTGGAAGCGCGCTTTCACCGAAGACGATCTCTATGCCAACGGCGCCTGGCTCGAAGGCCGTCACGCCGTGATCGAACGGCGCCTGTGGCACGCTCGGCCCGCGCCTCCCAAGGACCAACTCTTTCTCTACGATGTGACCAGCAGCTATTTGGAGGGCGACTCCAACGCCTTGGCGGCTTGGGGCTATAATCGGGACCACAAGGAGGGCAAGAAACAGGTCGTCGTCGGCCTCTTGACCGACAGCCAAGGGGAGCCCGTCTCGATCCAGGTTTATCGCGGCAACACCAGCGATCTCAAAACCTTCGGCCAA
Source organism: Verrucomicrobiota bacterium (assembly GCA_040766265.1). Taxonomy (GTDB): domain Bacteria; phylum Verrucomicrobiota; class Verrucomicrobiia; order Limisphaerales; family J093; genus MWFF01. The sequence goes on along the minus strand of JAXGQW010000015.1, from coordinate 28,730 downwards.
CAAGTCCATAAGATCAAAAAGGAGCTGGGCTGCACGGGCGTCACCCTGGTGGGCGACCGGGGCATGATTCGCACCGACCAGAAAGCGGCCGCGCAGAAGGCGCAGTTTCATTTCCTCACCGCCCTGACCAAGCCGCAGATCCAGAAGCTTCTGGCAGACAAGGTGCTCCAACTGGAGTTGTTCGAGGAGAAAGTCCACGAGGTGCTCGGCGAAGACGGGCGGCGTTTTGTGTTGCGTCGCAACCCCGTCCGGCAAGCCGAAGTCCAACGGGCTCGCGAAGAGAAACAACAGGCGCTGGAAGCCGCCCTCAAGAAAGCCAACACCTATCTGGATGAGCACCCGCGCGCCAAGGTCGCCACCCAGCACCGACACTTGGCCGCCCGGCTGGCGAGTTTCAAGGTGCAGGACTGGCTCAAACTGAGCGTCAGCCAACAACGGTTGGTCTTGACCCTCGACGCTGCGGCGCTGCAAGCCGCCGCGCAGTTGGATGGTTGCTATGTGGTCGAGACGGATCTCAAAACGGCGGCGGCCGACGCGCAAACGATCCATGACCGGTACAAAGACCTGGCCCTGGTGGAGCGGGATTTCCGCACCCTCAAGACCGGGCACCTGGAAATGCGACCGTGGTTTGTCTGCACTGAAGACAACACCCAAGCCCACGCCTTGACAGCGATGCTGGCCTTAAAAGTGCGCCGTCATTTGGAGCAAGCCTGGTGGTCGCTGGAAGTCACGGTGGAAGAAGGCTTGCGCCAACTCGAACAGCTCTGCGTCATGGAACTGGTTCACTCGGGCAGCGGCAAGGTCGTGGCGCGCCAGGTGCCCGAACCCAGTGCCCGCCAGCAGCAACTGCTCCAGGCACTGAAGTTGGTTCTCCCCGCGACGGTGCCCGAAGCACAAGTCACCGTAGGCACGCGCAAGAAAATCAACCACGTGCGTAAACCCCTTGAAAAATAAGGCCGAAACCACGATTCCGGCATCAGATCTTAATGGAAGTTCCGTTTCTAACCCGCATAGCAGTCCTCTCGCGAAGTCTGACCGCCATGTGTACCGACGGGGTGTGAAATATGCGGGTTAGCACACATTTAGCCTTGTCGCCTCCGATCCGATGAACCGGGCCTCAACGACCTCGTCTCCTATAACGACAAACACAACGAAGCCAACAGCGAGCAGAACCGCGACGGCGCCAACGACAGCCGGAGCTGGAACTGCGGCATCGAAGGTCCCAGCGACGACCCGGCTGTCGAGCGCCTGCGCAATCGACAGGTGAAGGACTTTCTCACGGTCACACTCCTGTCGCTGGGGGTGCCGATGCTTGTGATGGGCGACGAAGTCCGCCGCACCCAGGGTGGCAACAACAATGCCTACTGCCAGGATAATCAAGTGAGCTGGTCCGATTGGACGTTGCTCCAGAAGCACGCCCACCTGCATCGCTTCGTGAAGTTGCTCATGGCCCGGCGCTTGTTGCGCGCCACCGAGCACGAACACCAGCGACTCAGCCTCAACCAACTCATCCAGGGAGCGACGAAGGCCTGGCACGGTGTCCGTCTCCACCATCCGGATTGGAGCGACGACTCCCACAGCCTGGCGCTCGCGGTTGAACTCCGTCCGGAGCGACTCCCGATGCACCTGATCCTCAACACCTACTGGGAGCCGCTCGAATTCGAGCTCCCCACCCTCCACACCTCCGCGGCCTCACACCGGCGTCGCTGGATCGACACCGCCCTGGACACGCCCGATGACATCGTTCCCTGGCGCGAAGCCCCCGCCGTCTCCGGCTTCACCTACCGCGCACAACCCCGTTCCGTCCCACATGAAACACACTTGCATTGCGACCGGGATTCACGGCTCGAATCGCCTCCTCCTGCTGCTATTGCTCTGCCTCGCCACCGCGCGGGCGCAGACTTCGGCGCCGTTCGCCCGAGTGGACCCGCCCGACAGCACGAGCGGCTACTTGGCCCGGTTGCTCATTAACGAGGTGGCTTTTCCTGGCGAACGCGCTTACGAAAGCGAGGCCACTTCCCAAGCTGCCATGCTGCAAATCCTCTGGGTGTTGCACGCGCGCACGCATCTTATTCCCAAGGGCTATGCGCAGCAGCACGTCGCCGGCATGCGCACGACAAACATCATTGATGTCATCACGGGCACCGGCGAACGCCGCCAGTGCGAAGGATTCTATCGGGATGCACAAGGACGTTTCGTCACCGCCCCGCGTGTTGAGGAGCGATTGAACTATTTGCTCAAGATCGCCAACAGCGGAAGCAAGCCCGGACGGTTCGCGGGGTTGCTCAACTACGCCCAGGGTTTGGCGCGCGCCTATATCAAAGAGGGCATCGAGGGGGCGGACCGTTACGCGGGGCTCAAACGAGTCAATCAGATCGAAGTCACCGGACGCGCCTACTCCTGGATGACCGATGTGGGATCCTATCACCCTGGCGGTAACTTTGTCTCGATTCCTCCCACCGCGGAGGGATCTCTGGGCGGCAACCGCTTCTTCACTCTAAGAAAGACACCCAAATGAGACCGAGGCGATCCGGCTGTTCCTTGTTGTGCTTTTCGTCCGGCCTGAGCCGGCTTCGGAGTGCCCGACCCTGCGAGGTCGCGCGGCGCTCCCGCGTCCCTTGCGAGCCAGACCCGCGTGGAATTCGGCGGTCCGCCTGGGCAGGTTGCAGGCGAGTGACCGCCGTGGTGCTGCTTCTCGCGGGGGTGGGACTGCTGTCGGCTTGCCGGACTGGATCCAGCCTTTCAAGCCAGAGTGCGCTCGACACCCCGCCAGCGCTGGTGGAACCCGCCTATCTTTACGAGGTCGTCCGCTACCTTTACCGCTGGCACCTGGACGAATCCGAAGTGGAACGGATCGTCAGCGCCAAGCAGTTCGTGTTCTGGGTGCGCCGCCTCGCGCCCCAGCTCGATGCCGGGGACCGCAGTGTGTTCGGCGAAATCCTCCTGCCGCAGTTGAACCTCCAAGTCAGAGTCAAGAAGGCCGACTACACGATCGAGGAATTGGGCACCGAGGTCAAAAGCCAGAACTTCAAAATCACGCAGGTCACCCGGGGCCGTCTGCCGGTCCGGGCTTCCCAGCACTCCACCGTCGTCGCCGTGCAGATGGCGGATCTCATGGACTACTTGTTCCGCACACGAAACCAGCGCGATTATCCGGAAGCCGCTCTGGTCGAGCGTCTGCGGGCGGCCCTCCGCGAACAGGCGGCCAAGGAAGGCCTGCTCTCCACCAACGCGCCCGCGGGGGAGCAAATCGTGAATTTAGCGCCGCGCTCGCCTGTGGCGAACGACACTTGGGTCTTCTGGGAGTCAGGCCACAAACTGTTCCATTTTGCCTCAGACATCGACCTGGCCAATCCGGCAGTCTGGCAACACCAGACCCTCATGGTGCGCATCTTTGACGTGGACCAACAGGTGGTCGTCACTCACGAGGAAGCCCCCGGAAGTAACCGGTTCCTCACGCGCTATCAGGTCAGCCGCGCACTCTTTAACTGCATCGTGCTCGGCCAGCGCATCACCGTGCCGCCGTACGCTCAGTCTGCGGGAGCGCCCGCTGAGGCGTCCCCTGCTCAACATTGAGGCCCCCACAGACCGCCACGAGACACCCGCCCTTTCAAACCCAGTCTCTCTCGCCGAACCCCTGACCGTCCTCGTCAAGCACAACGGTTCCGGCCTGCACCTGCAGTCGGGCGATCTTCCCGCAGTCGAGGGCCTGGACACACAGGACGGCCTGACCCGCACGGCTGAATCTTCGCATTCGGATCGAGCCGCGGCCGGCCCCATTTCGTGGGCCCCAAACTGTTTACTTGAGGGAAATCGCGGGTCTGCGAAAGGGTCTGCGGAAAGTCTTGCCAAGGATTGCCGCGTCAGCCTCGGCATGCTTGAATGGGCTCATGCAAACCCAATCGCTGTCGCGTCGGACCTTTCTGCAACACACCGCGTTGGCTGGCGCAGCGGCGCTGGCCCTTCCGTCGCCGGCCCGCGCGGCCCGTGGGGACAAGCTTCACCTGGCCACCAACGCCTATTCCTGGCAGGTGTTTTACCAGCGTGAGGGGCGCAACTTTGCCGGCTCGCTGGACGGGGGTTTGAAGGACGTGGCGGCGAGCGGCCTCAATGGATTTGAACCGGGTGTTGGGGGCACCGAAGACCTCAGGACGCTGCTCCCCTTGCTCAAGAAGCACGGGCTCGAGATGCGATCGGTCTATGTCAACAGCAGTCTGCATGAGCCCGCCGAAGCGGACCGCAGCATCGAGCAAATCCTGGCGACGGCCCGTGCCGTGAAACCGTTCGGCACCCGGATCATCGTCACCAACCCCAACCCGCTCCGCTGGGGGGGGCCCGAGAACAAGACCGATGACCAACTGCGCACCCAGGCCGCGGCCATGAACCGATTGGGCAAGGAACTCGACGCACTCAAAATCACGCTCGCCTATCATTACCACGACATCGAGCTGCGCATGGCCGCGCGCGAGTTCCATCACATGCTGGCCGGAACCGATCCGCGCCATGTCACGCTCTGCCTCGACGCCCACTGGATGTATCGCGGCGCCGGCAACTCCCAGGTCGCGCTCTTCGACGTGATCGAACTCTACGGCGATCGGATCAGCGAGGTCCACCTGCGCCAGTCGCAAGAGGGCGTCTGGTCCGAAACGTTCGGCCCCGGCGACATCGATTACGAAGCGCTGTCGGCGGCGCTCATCCGCAAGAAGGTCAAACCCCACATCGTCCTCGAGATTGCCGTCGAGGCCGGCACGCCCAAGACGCTCGATCCCGTCGAGGCTCATCGGCGCAGTGCCGAGTACGCCCGCCGTGTCTTCGAGAAGATGGCCTGACGGTCTTCCGGCCTATGCGATCACGCCAGCCTGTAAGGCGGGCGATATTCGCGGCTGAGAAGCTTCGTGGCCTCGGCGTCTCCAACGATGACCTCGGTCTTCGGATCCCACTTGACCTTGCGTCCGACAAGCATCGTGATCAGGCCCAGATGACCCGGAATGGCCGAGCGGTGCGCGGCTTCGACAGGCGTGATGGTCGGCTTCCGGGACTTGACGCAGTCGAGGAAATTCCGCTGGTGGTCGCGCGAGTGATAGGCCTTGACCTTGCGGAGGCTCTCCGGCAGCCGGGAGATGTCCTTGAGGTCCTCGTTCGAGCAGTCGAAGCCGCCGCGATCGACCCAGACCCAACCATCGGTCCCGATCCACTTCGTGCCGCCGCGGATGTCGCCATGTCCGCCGGCAATGATCATGGTCACACCCTCGGCATAGGTGCATGTGATGCGGTACCTGGTGCAGGTGTTCCAGACGGCGTCCTTGGCCGGAAACTCCCCCTGCCCTTCAACCTCGACCGGGCCGGTGTTGTCGAAACCCAACCCCCAATGCGCGATATCACAGTGATGTCCGATCCAATCGAGCAATTGTCCCCCTCCGACGTTGTAGTTCCAACGCCAGTTCATGTGGACGCGCGTCTTGACGTACGGTTCCATCTGCGAGGGACCGAGCCATGTCTCGTAGTCGAGTTCAGGCGGAGGCGTCGACACCGCGGCGTCCCAACCCGGGACGGCGGGAGTCAGTCGGGCGAGGTTTCTCGGCGCGCCGGCAACCCCTTCGAGTTTCTTGAGCAGTTCCGGGGCCGTGCCGGCGAAGTCATGATGCCCGGCGGGCAGCCCGACTTCGACGCGCGTGACCTTGCCGATCAGGCCGTTCTGCACGATCTCGACCGCTTTGTGGAAGTTCTCGACTGACCGTTGCCATGACCCGGTCTGCCAAATGCGCCCGTGCTTCTGAACCGCGCGCACGATGGCCTGCTGCTCGGCAATGGTCCGGGCCAGCGGTTTCTCGCCGTAAATGTCCTTGCCGCTTTCGGCGGCGGCCACCGCGGTCAGCGCGTGCCACGTGTCGGGCACGGCGAGCATGACCGTGTCGATGTCTTTTCGGGCCATCAGTTCGCGATAATCGTGGTAGGCCTTGCAGTCCTGATTGCCATACTTCCGGTTGATCGCGTTGACCGCCGAAGCCAGGTGGTTCTTGTCCAAATCGCAGGCGGCAACAACCTGGCAGTCCTTCTGATTCATGAATGCGCCCGTGTTGCCGGGACCCTGCATGCCCCAGCCGATGGCGCCCAGCGTGATGCGCTCGGACGGCGCGACAGCGCCATCGGCGCCCAGGGCGCTGGCGGGAATGATCGTGGGCGCGGCGAGCGCGCCGGCGGCAATCGTGAGGAACTGGCGGCGGGAAAGACCGGGAGGAAGCGAACGTGTTGTCATGAGCGGCATGGTGGAATGCCGCAGCCGGGATTTCGAGTAGAAAAAGAACGGCAGAAAACCGCCTTCTCATGCAACGCGACGGGCCATCCCCGCCGCGAATGTTGCACAGGGCTTCCCGCGGTCCGGTGCCAAGAGTGACTTCCTTTCCAGAATCTGTACCGAATGAGTCAAGTTTTTGCGCCGCGCAGCGGCGCCGTTTAGCGAGGCGTCGGGTGCCGGTGATCGTGGTTGCCACCCAGCGGCCACGAGTCGTTCACAAGCCTCGGAGGTCTGAGACGAAGCCTCGCTAAGATTCCTACCGCGCGACGCGATCGAGAACGCGCCCGTCGGCGCCGATCAGGGTCACGTCCAGTGCCATTTGCCCCGCGGCGTGCGTCGAACAACTCAGACACGGATCAAAGGCGCGAATCCCCGCCTCGACTCGATTGAGCATCGCCTCCGGGATTTCGGGTCCCTGGATGAAATGGCGGGCGATCTGGGTGACGGTGCGATTCATGGCCAGGTTGTTCTGGCCGGTGGCGATGATCAGGTTGACGCGTTGGATCAGGCCGTTGGCATCGACCTGATAATGGTGGAAGAGGGTGCCCCGCGGCGCTTCACTCGCCCCAACGGCCTCCCGGCGGTTGATCCCGGCGTCGGCCCTCAACTGCTTGCTCGCAAGATCCGGGTCGTCAATCATCCGCTCGATCCGCTCGATGCTGGCGAGAATCTCGATCAGCCGGGCGTAATGGTACAGAAACGACGAGGTCACCGCGCCCCACCCCATGCTCTTGAAATTCGTCAGTTCCGCGTCCGCGAGCGGCGTGCCCATCTGGCGGCAGATGTTGAGGCGTGCCAACGGTCCGACACGGTAAATGCCACCCGGATAGCCGAGCGGACGGTAGTACGGCGATTTGAGGTAGGACGTCTCTTCGACTGCTTCGCCGATGAACTGGTCGTAGCGCAGCGGATCGACATGGTCGGCGATGATGTTGCCGCCCCCATCCACGAACCGCAATCGGCCGTCGTAGTGCTCCCAGGTGCCATCCGGCGCGATCAGGCCCATGAACAGGCTCGGGAAATTGCCGAAGACCTGGAGTTCGCGCTCGTGGGTCTTGAGCACTTCCTTGAAACACTCGATTCCCTTGAGCGCGACGGCCTTCGCTTCGGGGATCTTGGCGCGAATCGCTTCCCGCCCCGCTTCGCTCAGTCCATGACGCACACCTCCCGGCACAGCCCACGCCGGATGAATCTTGCGCCCTCCCAGATGCTCGATCACTTCCTGGCCGAATTGACGCAACCGGATGCCCCCCCGCGCAAGCTCCGGGTGGGCGGCGATCAATCCAAAGACATTCCGGCGCTCGGGCGGCGTTTCCCACCCAAGAAGAAAGTCCGGCGCGCTGAGGTGGAAGAAGCTCAGCGCGTGCGACTGGACGATCTGGCCCAGGTTCATCATCCGGCGCAGGTTCTCCGCGGCCGGCGGGATGTCCACCGCCAGGATCTGATCGCAGGCCTTGGCCGAGGCGAGCAGATGGCTGACCGGGCAGATGCCGCAGATGCGGGGCGTGATGCCCGGCATTTCGGAGAATGGCCGCCCTTCACAAAACCGCTCGAAACCGCGGAATTCGGTCACATGAAAGCGCGCATTGGCGACGTTGCCGCCCTCATCCAATTGGATCGTGATCTTGGCGTGACCTTCGATGCGCGTGACGGGATCAATCTTAATCTGTTGGGCCATAGGAGGAAAACGTGACGGTGAAGCGTGCGCCCCATCAGCCGAAGCGGATGTTCTCGCCCGACAAAAGGGATCCCTTGCCGGCGATGACGTCCCGGAGCAGGGTGCGAATGCGGTCCGCCGGAGGCGGACACCCCGGCAGGAAGAAGTCCACGGGCACCACCTCGTGCACCGGGAGCACCTGGTCGAGCAGCGGCGGCACAATGCCCCGGGCCTGGGGAATGCGCGGACGCAGGTTCGCAGTGTCGAGATAGGCCCGCTGCAACACCGGCTCCGCCGTGCGGAGCGGATTGCGCATGGCCGTCACGTTCCCCGTGACGGCACAATCCCCGAACGAGACAAGCAGGCGGGTCCGGGCGCGGATCAGCTTCACCTGTTCGAGGTTGTCCTCGTTCGCCACGGCTCCTTCGATGAGGCAAACCGCCACGTTCTCCGGATACTCTTTGCGATCGACGATCGGGCTGTAGACAACCTCGACCATGTCGGCGAGGTCGACCAGCCATTCGTCGAGGTCCAGAAACGACATGTGGCAGCCGGAACAGCCGCCCAGCCAGACAGTCGCGAAAGTCAGACGATCCATTGCTTCTTCTCCCGTGCGGTGACGATGAACTCAAGGCGCGAGCGATCCCGTTCCATCTCCGCCACCGTCGAACCTTTGTGAAATTTGGCCCCCGTGGGACACGCCTGAACGCACTTGCCGCAGGAGGTGCACGTCTCCGATTCCCCCCACGGTTGACTCAGATCGGTGATAATGCGCGCGCCCGCGCCGCGGCCAGCCACGTTCTTGGTCGCGGCGCCCTCGATGAACCAGCACACCCGGACACACCGGCTGCAAAGCACGCACCGGTTGTGATCCATGCCGAACATCCGATGCGTGATGTCGACCTCGTACGGCGGAAACCGGTAGGCGAATCGCACATGGTCCATCCCCTGCGCGACCGCCAGGTTCTGCAGTTCGCAGCGCCCGTTGGACACGCAGACGGCGCAGACGTGATTGCGTTCGGCAAAGAGCAGTTCGAGAATCATCCGGCGATACCGCTTCAGCCGCTCGCTCTCCGTCCGCACCTCCATCCCATCGGTCACCTTGGTGACGCAGGCGGGCAGAAGCCGCGACACGCCGGTGACCTCGACCAAACAAAGCCGGCAGGCGCCGACATCCGACACCCCATCCAGGTGACAGAGCGTCGGGATGGAAATCCCCGCGTCTTGCGCCGCGTCCAGCACGGTCTGGCCCTCGACCGCGCTGACCGGTTTGCCATCAATCGTGAGTGTTCTGACAGGCATAATGCGATTTCCCGTTGCTCAACCTAATCGTTCCACACGGCGCGCCTCTTCGGGATTCAACGCGCCGGATTCGCGTCGGGCTTGGGAGCGTTGCCGGGACCGGCCGGCGCGCCGATCTCGGGTTGCAGTAATTCGAGATACTCGTTCCTGAAAAAGCGCAGCGTGCTCAGCACCGGGTTGGGCGCCGTCTGGCCCAGGCCGCACAGGCTTGTGTGCTTCACCAGGTCGCAGAGTTCTTCGAGCAGTCCCAGGTCGCGGGCCGTGGCCTGACGGCGCAGAATGCGGTCCAGGAGAGCGTGCAACTGCACCGTGCCGGCCCGGCACGGGATGCACTTGCCGCACGATTCGTCCATGCAGAAGTCCATGAAGAAGCGCGCCACGTCGACCATGTTCGTGGTCTGATCCATGACGATCATGCCTCCCGATCCCATGATCGATCCCAGTTGCTGCAGCGACTCGTAATCCACCGGCGTGTCCAACTCGGACGCCGGCACACAGCCGCCGGATGGGCCGCCCGTCTGGACCGCCTTCACCTGATTGCCGTCGGGCGCGCCCGCCCCCATCTCCTCGACAATCGTGCGCAGCGACGTGCCCATGGGCACCTCGATCAGACCGGTGTTGGTGATCTTGCCCGCCAGAGCAAACACCTTGGTGCCTTTGCTCTTTTCAGTCCCGATGCCCGCAAACCAGTCCGCCCCTTTCCGGACGATCGACGGCACGTTGGCGAATGTCTCGACGTTGTTGATCAGCGTCGGACTGGCATACAAGCCGCGCTCCGCCGGGAACGGCGGACGGGGCCGGGGTGTGCCCCGCTCGCCCTCGATCGACGCCATCAGGGCTGTCTCCTCGCCGCAGACGAAAGCCCCGGCGCCAATCCGGATTTCGACGTTGAATGTGAACGCGGCTTCGAGCACGCCACTGCCCAGCAACCCATGCTGTTTGGCCTGTTTGATGGCCGTCTGCAGCCGGCTGATGGCCAGCGGATACTCGGCCCGGACATAGATGAAACCCTGGTCGGCGCCGACGGCATAGGCGGCGATGGCCATGCCTTCGAGCAGGCGGTGGGGATCGCTTTCGAGGACGCTTCGATCCATGAACGCTCCCGGATCGCCCTCGTCCGCATTGCAGATCACATACTTCTTGGGGCTCTGCATCTTGGCCACGGTGGCCCACTTCAGTCCCGTGGGGTAGCCCGCCCCGCCTCGCCCGCGCAACCCGCTCTTCAGGATCGCGTCGATCACCTCTTTCGGCTCCATCTCCACCAGAGCGTCGTTGAGCGCCTGGTAGCCGTCGGCGGCAATGTACGATTCGATCCTCTCGGGATCGATTTCACCGCTGTTCTCGAGCACGATCGACATCTGCTTGGTGAAAAACGGATGGTTCAGATCGCCCCGCTTGACTTGGGTCTCGCCCCCTTTCAGGGCGGCGACGATCGACGCCGAATCTTCCGGGGCGACCTTCTGATAGAGGATGCCGGCCGGATCCACTGCCACCAGCGGCCCCTCGCAACACAATCGCATGCAGCCAACCCCCCGCACCTCCACCTCGTCCGCCAACCCCGCCTCCTGCACCGCTTTGTCGAGACTCTCTTTGACCGCCTGGCCATTGGACGACATGCAGCCCGCCGCCAGACAGCACCGCAGCCGGATCGGCTTGCGCGTCCGCAGTTCCTTCTCCTTGATTTCCAGCAGATCAGCGAGATCCATTGGTCCATCCTTTCACGCGTTGAAGCGCGTCTTCCGGGCTCTGCCGCGCCGTCACCGCGCCATCGTACACCACGGCCGGGGCGATCCCGCACGCCCCGATGCAGCGCGCCGTCAGCAGCGACAACTGGTTGTCGGATGTCGTCTCGCCAGCCTTGATCCCGGCATGTTGCTCGATCGCCGCCAGGACCCGATCGGCCCCTTTCACATAGCAGGCCGTTCCCATGCAGACCACACAGGTGTGCGCGCCCTTCGGCTTGAGGGTGAAGTAGTGATAAAACGTCGCCACGCCAAACACGCGGCTGGGCGGCAGGCGCAGTTGCTGCGCCACATAGATCAACAGGTCGTTATCGAGAAAACCGAACAGCTCCTGCGCCTTGTGCAGCACTTCAATCAACGTGTCCTGCCGGTGCTGCAGGCGCTTGATGAACACCTCCAGCATCTTGAAACGTTTGTCCCCGCTCGGGTGTTCGAGCGGCTTGCGGGGGGGCGCTTCACTCCGCGCCGTCACAGTTGTTTCCATAAGAGAAAACGCCGCGTGCGGGACGTGTCCGTGGTTCGACAACACGGACAGAACCGTCATCCGGGTCCCAGACGCAACAGCCGCGAGCTTAGCGCGCCGGCCCGAACGCGCTTTGCCGAAATTGTCATTCACTTGCCGCCAATTGGCTCGCCACGAAAGTGCATGACCTCACGTCTCGCTCGGCTTGTTCATCGCGCCAACAATCCTGCGTGACAACCAGCGCGGCGCGAGCCGCACGGAAAAAGTCAACAGCCGGTTCCGCACCCCGGGAATCACCAAAGCCCGATTGCGCCGAAACCCGCGGTGCCCGGCCTTCGCCACGCTCGATGCCGACATCGTAAGCAACCCGAACAGGGGCGTTCTTCGCATTCGTGCCGCCTCGCCAAACCCGGTCGCGGTCGGCCCCGGACAAAGCGCCGTGACGGTCACTCCCGTTCCGGACAATTCCTCCGACAGCGCTTCGCTGAACGAGAGGACGAAGGCCTTGGACGCGTAGTACACGGCCATGTGCGGGCCGGGCTGGAAGGCCGCGGTCGAGGCGACATTGAGAATCCCGCCGCGCTGCCGCGCGATCATGCCGGGCAGGAAGAGCCGGGTCAGGTGGGTCAGGGTCGTGACGTTGAGCTGGACCATCTCGAGCTGCCGATCGAGGGGCAGTTGGGCAAAGAGACCTTGCGCGCCGAACCCGGCGTTGTTGACGAGTACGTCCACTTCGAGCCCGTCGCGCTCGATCTGGCTGAAGACCCGCGCGGCCGCCTCGGGACGCGCCAGGTCGGCGACGAGGACCACGGCCTCGATGCCGGTGGCCTGACGCAACTGGGCGGCCAGGGATTCGAGGGCCTCACCTCGGCGCGCCACCAGCACGAGCCGGCTCCTCTCGGCGGCGAAACATCGGGCGAGTTCGAGGCCAATTCCCGACGACGCGCCGGTGATGAGGACGGTCTCAGGTTTCATGCGAGGATTGGAGCGGGTGATGGGAATCGAACCCACGTGGCCAGCTTGGAAGGCTGGAGCTCTACCATTGAGCTACACCCGCAACAGCCCGAGCATACCGGCCGCGCTTGCGTTGTCAATTCGGGAGCGTATAAGCTCCGCCCGATGAACTCGCTGCTCCTGCTTCAAGGTCGCGTGATCGATCCCAGCCAGGGCCTGGACGCAGTCACCGACATTCTGATCCGGGACGGCGAAGTGGCAGCTCTTGGCGCGGATGCCGCCGCCCAGGCGCCGCCCGGCGCCGAGCGCTTCGACGCCACCGGCAGAATCGTCTGCCCCGGGCTCATCGATCTGCATGTGCATCTGCGCGAGCCGGGGCAGAGCAGCAAGGAGACCATCGCCACCGGCACGGCCGCCGCGGCCAAGGGCGGATTCGCGTCGGTGGTCTGCATGCCCAACACGGTGCCGCCCATCGATAGCCCCAGCACAGTCGCCCTGGTCCATGAACGCGTCGCCAGCGAAGGCCGTGTCAACGTGTATGTGGCCGGCGCCATCAGCAAAGGGCTGGCCGGCGAGGAACTGGGCCCGATGGGCTCGCTCAAACGTGCCGGGGTGGTCGCCGTCACCGATGACGGACACTGCATTCAGAACAACGAATTGATGCGCCGCGCCCTCGAATACTCGACCATGTTCGACCTGCTGGTGATGGACCATTGCCAGGACTACTCGATCGTCACCGACGCCGTCGCCCACGAAGGCTATTACAGCGCCATGCTCGGCCTGCGCGGCTGGCCGGCCGCCGGAGAGGAGTTGATCGTGGCCCGCAATATCCTGCTGGCCGAACGCACGGGCGCGCGCGTCCATTGCCAGCACATCAGCAGCGCCGGCAGCGTCCGCCTCCTGCGCAAGGCCAGGGAACAGGGCCTGCCCGTCTCCGGCGAGGCGTGTCCGCACCACTTCACGCTCACGGACGCGGCCCTCGCCGGGAGCGAGGAGTTCTGGCGCAAGGACGGCCAGGCCGTGCTCGTCTCGGGCAAGTCCTCGACCGCCCTCCCCTTCTGGCCGGCCTACGACACACACGTCAAAATGAACCCGCCAGTCCGCTCGGCGGCGGACCGCGAGGCGCTGCTCGAAGCGCTGGCCGACGGCACCATCGAGGTGATCTCGAGTGACCATGCGCCGCACTGCAACTACGAAAAGGACGTCGAGTTCGACTACGCCCCCTTCGGCATCACTGGCCTCGAGACCGAGCTGGCGCTGGCCCTGATGCAGCTTTACCACGCCAAACGCCTCACCCTGAGCGACCTCATCGCGCGATTCACAACCGGCCCGGCCCGATTGTTGAAACTGACCGGTAAAGCGTCGCTCAAACCGGGCAGCGACGGCGACGTCACCGTCTTCGATCCGGATGTCGAGTGGGAGTTCCGCCGCGAAGACACGGCCAGCAAATCCTGCAACAGCCCGTTCTACGGCTGGCCGATGAAGGGCAAGGCGCTCGCCACAATCGTCGCCGGACAGATCGTCTGGCGCGACCCGGACGGCGCCGCGTCCGGATCGATCCAACAGCAGAATCAGACAACCCCCACACCAAAGAGAAAGAAACAAACATGATCCGATGCTTACTCATCCTGAGCGCTTGCCTGACGCTCTTGGGCGGCCGCGCCGCCGAACTCACCTGGCTCACCAACCTCGAAAAGGCCCAGGAACGGGCCAAAACCGACAAGAAAGTCGTTCTGATCAACTTCACCGGATCCGACTGGTGCGGATTCTGCAAAAGGCTCGACAAGCAGGTCTTCGCGACCCAGGAATTCGCCGACTACGCGAAGGACAACCTCGTGTTGGTGAAAGCCGATTTCCCGCGCACGACCCAGCTTCCCGAAGATCTCAAACAGGCCAACACCAGGCTCAAGAACCGCTACGAAGTCAGAGGGTTCCCGACACTGGTCATGATCGACGGCGACGGACGCCTGCTCGGCAAGAAGGTCGGCTACGGCGGCGACAGTCCAACGGCGGTCATCAACGAGTTCAAGAGCTGGCGTAAAAAGTGACCGCGCTCCTGGCCGAGACGCACGCCCGTTGTCATTTCCGGATTCCGAAGCCCTCCCACGAACCGAGGAGTTGAGAGTTGAGAGTTGGACGTTGAACGCTTCAACTTCATGGGGCAAGGCGCTTTAAATCGTTGAATATCAACATCCTCCATGATCACACCTCTTCGCGTTGCGATCATCGGCTGCGGCGGCATCACGCTCCAAAACCACCTGCCCGGGCTCGCCCTGTGTCCCGACACGCGTGTGGCGGCTCTCTGCGATGCGAACCCCGCCGTGCTCGAACGGGCTCGAGGACAAACAGGAGTCGCCGTCCTGAGCACCCGGTTCGAGGAAGTGGTCGGACGCGACGATGTCGATGCCGTCATCATTGCGACGCCCAACCACACCCATCCTCGAATCGCCCTGGCCGCCGTCGCCCATGGCAAACATCTCCTTTGCGAGAAGCCACTCGCCCTGAACGCCGCCGACGCCTTCGCTATGGCCGAGGCCGCCGAGCGGGCCGGCGTGCGCCACATGACGGCCTTTACCTACAGGTTCGTGCCCGCCATGCGCTACCTGCGCGACCTCGTCAAACGCGGCGATCTCGGCCAGCCTTATCACTACCGCTCCTGCCGGCTTCAGGATTGGGGCACGCGCAATCTGGGGTGGCGCCAGGTCCGCGCCCTGGCGGGCACGGGCGAACTTGGGGACATGCTCAGTCACCGCATCGATTTCGCCCATCTCCTGATTGGGCCAATGCGCCGGCTCGTCGCCCAACTCAAACGCATCCACCCCGTCCGCGGTGACGCGCCCAGCGACCTGGACGATTGGGTGGCTTTGCTGGCCGAGTTCGAGTGCGGCGCGACCGGCGTGCTCGAGAGCAGCAAACTGGCCTCCGGACGCAACGAGAGCTGGCGCAGCCTCGACTCGGTCGAGATCAACGGGAGCGAACGCAGCTTCGTCTTCATCACCGGCCGCTGGAATCAACTCGATACCGGACGTACGGGCGGCCCGGGCCTCGAGACGATTCCCGTCCCGGAGGAATACTGGCGCTGGCCGGGCAGCCCGCGCGACCCTCGAGTCGGCGATCCCCTGGTCACGTTCCGCTATGACCAGGCCTGGGAATTCGTCGATGCCATCCGCCAGCAACGCCCGTGCGTCCCCGATTTCTTCGACGGCGCGCGCGTCCAGGCGGTGATGGACGCCGCCGTGCGAAGCGCCGAGACCGGGCAATGGATGGGCCTGGCTCCTGCCTCCTCTTCAGCCTCGCCGCGACCTTGAGCGACCGTCGCCGTCCACCCTCTTCCGTCAGGTGATCGGGCGTGTCGCTGAAAAGGCCGATCTCGTACACGTGGTCAGCCGGTTGATCCAGGAGTTCCAGCCCGGCCAGCGCCCGCAACTCGGACACCACGCGGTCGATCGCCGCGCGCTGGGCCGGCCAATGGCTTTCCGGACGCGGCGGAAATGTGTAACAAACCCGGGCGCCGCGCTCATGGCAGAGCTGGACAAATCCCTCGAGCCGCTCACGGAGTCGCGGCGAGAAGGCCGGCACATGCGTCGGCGTCCGAAGCGGGCTGTCCGGCGGCGCCTGCTCGAGGCGAAAGGGGCTGCCATGGTGGAGCACGTAGTCTCCCCAGGCGTTGAAACCATCCCGCACGTAGGGAAACTTCGGCGGTTCACGGAGCTCCGGCGTCTGCGGGAAACCGATCGAGCGGCGCACGATGCCTCCGGCCAGCGCGAGGCCGTGGTCGAGCAGGAGGTCGATCCGCCTGTCGCGAGGGCAAAACCACCAACTCGCCGGGCGATACTCGAGAAGCTGACGCTGGTGCAGGAGGTGGTCGGTGGCGCCCAGCATGCTCTCCTCGAAACTCAGGATGACAATGTCGCCGGCCCCGATGGCCCAGGCCACCTCGTTCAGGAGAAAGCCCGGCCCCAGCCCGGCCGCCAGACCCATGTTCACCACAGGCAGCCCCAACTCCCGTTCGAGGATTCGAAACTCCTGAGGATGCCGTGGCGAGGAGTTTGTCAAGGAACACAGCCCACAGGCCCGCCTCCTTCCGGCTGTTTAGACTGTGAATTGGCGGATCGCTCCAGTACGTTCGCCGCTGCATGGCGCCTCTCGAGTCCGAACGACGGCACGCAGTCTGCGCAACGACCGCTCGCGTTGAGGCAGGTCTGGCCATCTCTGCTCGTGGCCCTGCGCCAGTGCCTTGCGAGTCCCTGTGTCTTCATCCGGGCGTGTAAACCAGAAAGGAAAATGACGATGCGAAAATCCCTGACTCTTCTTGCGGCAACGGCCCTGGCTGCTCCGCTCGCGATGGCGGCGTCCGCGCTGCTCTGTCCGAGACTGCCCAGCGGAGCGCAGGTGCGGGAGGAAAACAGATTCTTCGACGTGCGCCCGCGCATCGTGCCGGCGAATCGGGAATCGACGGTCGAGATCGTTCCCCTCCACGAGCATGTCCAGTTCCAGCAAGGCTGCACCTACGAGTTTACGTATGCGCCCATGCTCTCTCTTCCGCAACACGGCGGCTGGGCTCCCGGCAGGAAGATTACGGTCGTTCCCGAAGACGGACGGCTCCGCTTCACGGCCTTCTTCGAGGGCGAACAGGAACACGCCCTCGTGCTCGAGTCGACCTGCAGCGGCAGGAAACGCACCGTCGGGCGTTTCCGCGTCTACTCCCTCGAGGACGACCTGTACGGGCTGCGTCCGTACAAGGGCGATTTCCACATGCACAGCCATTACTCGGACGGAGTGGAGTCGCCGGCCTACGTCGCGGGCGCATGCCGGCGTGCCGGCTTCCATTTCATGGCATTGACAGACCACCGCAACTACGCCGCGTCCATCAAGGCCAAAGAGGCCTTTTCCGGCGTGGCCGCCGACTTGCGCATCTATCCGGGCGAAGAGGTCCATTCGCCCGACAATCCCGTCCACATCGTCAGCTTCGGCGCGGATGCCGGCATCACTGAATTGTACCGGAACGACGATGCCGCCTACCGCAAGGAGGTGGCGGCGCTGATGGAATCGCTGCCGGCGACCCCGGCGGGGGTGAACCGGTTCCAGTACGCCGCCTGCAAATGGGTGGTCGACCGCATCCGCGAGCGCAAAGGTCTGGCGATGTTCTGCCATCCCTATTGGGTGACCGGCAATCGCAACAACGTCGACGAAGCCCTGCTGGATCATATCTTCGCCACCGGGATCTTCGATGCGCTCGAACTGATCAGCGGCGACAGCCGGGAGTCGATGGTGGCAAACGACATCAACGCGCTCCAGGTCGCCCGCTACGCCGAGGAACGCGCCAAGGGCCGGCGGGTCGCCGTGTGCGGCATCAGCGACACACACGGACTCGAGCACAGTGATGCCTTCGGACGCTTCTTCACGGTCTGCTTCGCGGCGTCACTCGATTTGCCCGATCTCATTGGCGCAATCCGCGACCTGCGTTCCGTGGCCGTCGAGTGTCCGGGTGGCGACATCCAGCGATCCTACGGCCCCTTCCGCCTGGTACGGTACACGCACTTCCTGCTGCGCGAGGTGTTTCCCCAACACGACGAACTCTGCTTCGAGGAGGGCCGTCTCATGATCCAGCACGCCTCGGGCGACACACAGGCCGCCGCGCAGATTGCCGCCATGCAGGGCCGAACGACCGCTTTCTACGATCGGTGCTGGGCGCCCATCCGCCCTCGGTAGCGCTCCGCAACACGCCCTCGAACCGGGCGGGTCAGCCTTGCGGTTGGGCCAATGCCGCCTGCACCTTGGCCGAGTCGCAGGCCAGCAAGTCCGCAACCGGAAGCCGGAGGCCGGAAAACACGCGGCTGTGCAGGAAGCCTTGCGCATCGGGTTGTTGCACCACGTATTCGTCGTCTTCGAGGACAAACCACTCCACCCGGCCTTCGGTGACGATCCAGACAAGGTACTCGAGCACTCTGTTCCGGCAATAGGCCCGGCGCTTGTCCCGCAAATCGATTGCGGCGGAACTCACCGTGATTTCAACGATGAGTTCGGGCGGGCCGGTGAGATAACCGTCCTCATTGACTCGGGTGAATCCGCCCTGTTCAGGCAAGCGGCGCAGGAGAGCATCGGGCTGCACCGTGTTCTCGGCATCGAGTATGACGGTGGCATTGGGGAGGAACTGAACGCTAGAATTGCGCGCCACATAGAGTGCCAGCCAGCCGTGGATGACGCCATCAGGGATTGCGTGATTGGTGCTGACGGGTGAACCCATATACACGATTCCTTCAACCAACTCGGCTTTCTTGACCTGGGGCATGTGGCCGTAGCGCAACAGGAACTCACGCGAGTGGAGGCACTCGCCGTTTTCCAGCGGCAACGGGCGGTGGGTCGCCTTCCCGGTCACACTGGGCTTGGTTCCAACGGCGGTCATAACACGGCAAACTTAGTCCCGATCACGAGTGGCTGGCAAGGGCGGCTTTTGTTCTCTCCATTCGCCGTCTTTCCGCGCTCTTTCGGGCCGCGGTTAGCCCGGTTGCTTCACACGCTTCGCGAGGAACCGTAACCGGGCTAGTTGGTGAACCACTGCAGGCTTGCCCGTCATGCCCCCGATTGTCTCCGCTTGAACATGAAGTGTCAGTACTCCACCCGCACCCGAATGGGCCCGGCGGAGGGGGCCGTGCGAACAACCTGGAGTGTGTTGTCGAATGTTGCCCGGGCCCCCGTATCGAGTTGCACGGATGTGATCGGTCGGCCTTCCGGATGACGCAACCGCAGCACGATGGCTTTCGGCGCGGACCGCGTCGGCGGATCGATGAGGGCATCGATGTGCCCGCGACTGACCGACGAGACGATCTGGTAACTCACCGGCCCGAAGAAAGTCGGCGCGTTCGCCACGCGGATCTTCATCCCGTCCTCGAGCCAGTTGTCGGTCACCAGGGGCGCCAGCCAGAGTTCATCGCCCCGCTCGGTCAGGAGCATTGTCCGCGATTGGTGGAGGAAGTAACCCGTCTCGTGCGTCTTGTTGTAGCACCAATTCGAGAAATGCTCGTAGATCGACAGGCAGGTTCCGTCGATGAGCGATGCCAACGTGTTGAAGTAGCTGCGCACAAACGGCTTGACGTCGTCGCGCAACGCGCAGATCTCGGCGTTGCGCGCATAGTACGGCTGGACCTTGGCAAAGCCGCCCATGTCAAACCAGTCGGCACGGTTGCGATCAGCCGGATACCCACCCCAGCCGCTTTCGAGGAATTGCACGTCCTCCATGTGGTCCATGATCCAGTCGACCTCGGGTGCATCGGACGGCATGGTGCCCAACGGGACCATGTGATGCGGTCCGAGATCGACGTCGTAGGCCCAACTGCGATTGCCATCCTGCCCGGGGTAGAAATCGGCCATCGGCCCGGGTGTGTAAACCGAGGCCGGATAATAGGGCACCCAGGTCCCATTCTCGAGCGGCACGACAGGCGCCAGGGCCTGCGCCTGGCCGAATGCGCGCCGCACGTCCCTGCCCAATTGCGCTGCGGCGGCCAGGGCGGCATCGGCGTCGGGATGCCCGATCAACCCGAGGGCGTGCCCCATCGCTCCGAGACCCGCATGAAAGTAGCTGTTGGCGTAGAAGTAATAGGCATACGCATTCCAATCCGCCTGGACGCCGGGCGGCATCAAACCAAACTCGGGCACCGGCCGCCCATCGGCCTCGAGCCTGCGCGTCTTGGCAAGCTGAGCCGCGATCCAGCGGCACATCCCAGCGGGCTTGTCGGCCACCGCCCGGAACCAGGCGTCGTCTCTGGCAAGGCGCATGTATTCGCCCAAGGCCCAGAGATGCCAGCCGCTCCCCATGACGGTATAGCCCATGGTCATGAACCCCTCGGGTTTGTAGTGGCTGAACGAGTATTCGAAGGCCCGTTGGGCATAATCGAAGTGGCCCCAGTACTGCATGCCGCGGATGGGGGAGTTGCCTTCGCTGTCGATCGCCACCAGATAGCGATCCGACGCGATCCAGGGCTCGACCTGTCTGCCCTGCTGTTCGTTGCGGGCGGCCAGCAGCACATGGACCTGGTTGGCGCGGATGACGTCGGCCAGCCAGGCGTCGGGCAATTCAATCTGCATGGCCGGGGCCATGATCGCCTCCCAGTAAGCCTTGAAGCGGCCGAATAACTCCTCACCGCCACCAAGCTCGGCCTGCTCTTCAAGTGTCGCTTTCCACGCCGGCAGGTAGAAACAGCAGCGGGCGCTGCCTTTGGCCGGCAGGCGACCGCTCATCGAGAAATGGCCGCTGTCCGACCGGCCCGTGCCAGCCGGAAACCCGGCGCTGTCAAAAACCCCCACGAGCCGGCCATCGGCGACGATGGTTGTCCGCTGGCCGGTCGTTTCGCAGACCGGCGGCCCGCCACGGCCGGCACCCATCGCGAGGACAAACGACGCGCTTGCGTCGGCCGGCTCGGGGTTGTGGTTCGTCATCGTCAGCTCGAGAACACCGAGCGGTTTGGCGTTGAGCCAGCGCGGAGCCGTCGGAAGATTCTCCGCTTCGAGCGGTACGACGTATGTCCGCTGGCGATACTCGATGCCGCCGATGTTCGCAGTGGTCACGGGAGCCGGGAGCCATCCGCCCTCGAGATGCCGCTCGAACTTCGGAGCCGGGGTGAACAGCTCGGTGAGATAGACCGACTTGGCGGCGTCCGCGGGGATCAGACGCGCATCGCACCAGTTGCCCGCATCGAACCCGATGCCGTCGTTTGCATCGGTCAATCGCAGCGTGAGCACGCGGGCCCCGGCCAACAGGACATTCACCCGCTTGGGATCATCCCTCTCGCGCATCACGCCGCTGTCGAACCGCTTCTCGCCGTCCACCAGCACTTGAAAGACCACGCTGCCCGGCGCGTTACCTCCCTGCCATTGCAGACCGACCTCGGTTTCGAAGCGGGCATAGCCTTCGCCGACATCGATCACGAGGTCCCCCGAGGCGTGATGCCCGAGACCCCTGGCAAAGTCCTTCTGATTGATCCGCAGGGCCAGAGCGGCTGCCGGATCGGCATGCGCCGCCTTGTTCAATCCCAGCAGGCCCCACGCCTGCGATTGACCCAGCACGCGCCGGTTCCCAAACATCGGCGTCAGGGTGGAGTTGGGACGATGCCCCTTTTCGTCGCTGTCGAAGTTCTCGAAATAGAAAACCGTCCCGTTCGCCTCGGTCACGAACTTGGCGTTGTCACACGCCAGCGAAAGCATCATCCGCCCCGCATCGAGTCGCGGGTCGTAGTGCGTCACATTCATCGCCCGCTCGCGGGTCTGGTCCGGCATCGCCCGCACCCGCTCCAGGACAGTCCGCTTGTCCGCAATCTGCCGCTTGGACTCGTCAAGGCTGGTCGCCGCCGGGAACCGGCTGACAAACAGACCCACATGCGGCACGTACACGGGACCGCGCTCGATGACGTCGTCCATGGCCACCGCAAAAGCGCCTTTGGGCAGGCGAAAACGGATCATGGTGCGATCGGCGCGGACCTGACGAAGCGCCTCGCACGCGACATGACGCACGGCGATCTGGAGCGGCGCTCCCATATCCCAGGATCGCCGCGTGCCATCGAGCCCGATGATCGAGCCGTTGTAAACCTCGATCTCGGCCATCTGCCCCGGCCTGGCAGGATCGCTCTGAATGAAGAGGTCTGAAGCCGTCATGGTCGAGCTGGTGATCGCCTCGAAACCCGTGACTGCGACCGGTTGACCGCCGGCAGGAACGATCCAGCGGACTTTCCAGTACAGCGCGCCGGCCTTGCCGGGTGTGAATGTCCAGACGCGGCCATCGGCATCCATTGCGCCATCGATGGACACCCATCGGCCCTGCCAGACGGTCTCGCCCTGCCAGAACTGAATCCTGACCGGACGCGATGGCGCCGTCTTGAATCCGACTTGCAGCCGCGTGAGCGGTCTGGCCTCGATCCACTCGAGCCCGATGCAGGCCTCGCCATTGGCCGCGGGCTCGACGCTGTAATCCCCCTCGAGACCAGGCATCAGGTCCTTCGCAAGGAAAAGATCGTCAGCCGCGATTTCTTCGAGGCGATTGGCCTGGACGCCGACGTCACGCTGCGGATCCCAAGTGCACACCCGGGCATAGGGAGCGGCGTCGAAGAAGCGGTCGTCACGCTCGGCCGATCGAGCCGACCGGCTCAACCCCAAGACCAGCGCCAAAGCCAGAACCATGATGAAACGACCGCGCCCAGAAAGGGAACAAAGAGCTTCCTGCGGGTTCTGACGGAGTTGTGTTATGGGAACAGTCTCTTGCATTTGTTCATCTCTCCGACCCGGCGCGGTTTTGCCTCTCCAACCCGCATGGGTCGATCTCTTGGAGTTACCGGCTTGCCGGCGGTCACAACTCCATGAGACTTGCGGGCTAGGATATTCGCAGGATCGCTCCGCTGTCCAGACAGGTTCCCCAACGAACCTGGCATAACAGCATTGAGCCCGCTCATCGCCGCTTCTTCGTGTTCTTCGTGTCCTTCGTGGTGAATCCCTGCCCCGCAAGCGCCTGATCTGGAGATTATCGCCCAGCCTCTGCGCCACAATCGGACTCGAATGGTTTCGGCCGATCAGGCCAGGTAGGCGCCGAGCACGCGCCTGAGTTCCTTCATCTCGACCGGCTTGGCCAAGAAGGGCAGCCCGCCCACGAGACCGCCGCAAGCAGACACCTCCGCCTTCTTGATGGCTGCGGTGAGGAAGATGATCGGAACATGCCGCAAGTCAGGATCGGCCAGCAGTTGGGCGGCCACGTCTCCGCCGGGGAGATCGGGCATCATGACATCGAGCAGAATCAGCTCCGGCTGGAACCGCCGCGCCTCGGCCAGAGCGGTCAACGGGGCGTTCACCGTCTGAACCTCGTACCCGTCGGCCTGTTCGAGGTTCAGTTTCAACAACCGTGTGAAGCTGACCTCATCGTCCACGATCAGCACTCGTTTCTTGGCTCCCTTCATCGGGCCTCCGCAATCGCTGCCTTCCGAGACGCCGGACGAATGGCAGCGCGTTGACGTTTGGGGGCGTCCGGCACCGGCATAACGGACGTCGTCGGAGATCGGGCGCGAAACCGCATCGCCACACGAACACCGCCTTCGGCCCCGTTCTCGAGGTCGATCGTGGCCTCATGCAAATCGATGATCTTCCGGACAACCGCCAGCCCCAGCCCGGTGCCGACACCGACCGGTTTGGTCGAGAAGAACGGATCGAAAACCTTCGGGAGCAGTTCTCGGGGAATGCCCGGACCGTTGTCGCGCACCTCGACTGCGACGAACTGGTGTTCGCCGCCCTCGCCGACCGTCGATGCCCCGCGCCCCGGGATCGAATCGCGCGCCTTTTCGACGCGGGTCAAGACGGTCAACCGCCCCCCTTGAGACATGGCTTGGAGGGAATTGAGAAACAGGTTGATCAACACCTGCTCGATCTTGACGGTATCGATCAGCACCGGCGGCAAGGACGGCGTCAGATCTCGCACCACTTGCACGCGCGCCGCCTGGGCCTCGTAGTGAATCAGCGTCAAAGACCGCTCGACCACCGCGTTCATGTCCGCCTCCCGTCGATCCAATCGAGCAGCTACGGAGAGCTCGAGAATCTCGCGAATGATCGCGTTGGCGCGCCGGGCGGCTTCACGAATGTCGCCCACGACACCAGCAAGATCGCCCGACTCCGGCGGGAGATTGGCGTCGAGATAGTCGACCCCCATCAGAATGATCTGAAGCGGATTCTTGACCTCATGCGCCACCCCGGCGGCAAGCGTCGCGACCGACTCGAATCGCGCGGCTTGTATCAATCCAAGCTGGGCCTGTTCGAGTTGGTCACGCGATGCCAGAAGTTGTCTCATGGTCGACTTCAAGGCCTTCTGGCTCCGCGCCAGCTCGGCGCAGGCCCGGCGCAGGTCGGCCTCCGCCCGCTTGCGCTCCGTGACGTCCGCAATCACACCGTCGATATAGAACTCGCCCCCCTGATCGCGCTTCAGCGTGGCATTCACCTCCGCCAAAAGCCGGCGCCCCTTCAACGTCTTCAGCTCCAGCTCGTGCTCTCGCACGAATCCGTGCCTGAGAATCTTTTCGCAAAAAACCTTCCGCTGTCCGGGATCGACGTAGAGATCGTTCACGCGACACCCCAGGAGTTGCTCCCTCGAGTCGGCTTCGAACATGGCCACAAGCTCAGGATTGGCCTCAAGGAATCGACCATCGTCGCCTGGCGTGTTCCGATACACTCCCACCGGAAGGTGGTCGACCAGATCCGCATATCGCTTTTCGACTTCAGTCATTGTCTGCGGAACGACAGCGGGGGAAAAGCCGCGCTTCAGCGCCGTTTTCATGTCGAGGTTCATCGGAAGTGTCTGAGGCACGCCTTGCCGGCGTATATACATTTCGCTACTGATTATCATTTTGAAGTCTGAAGTCAATGTGGAGTGGCTGGTGGTCTTTGTCAAGGGGTCGGGCACTCTTTGTCGCTGCCCTGAGGGGCCTGGGGTCAGGTCTCTTGATTCTGGATTTGACAGGCGGCGATTGGGTGCGGGGTGCCATGGTCCGTCCTTTACGGATCGAACGCGCGGAACTGGGTATCATTTGACCAGAGCGAGGGGTCAAACCATAACATTGATTCCGCTGAAAAACCCCCTCAGGGTTTTTGAGGTTTAGGCTTGGCCGTGGCGAGCGGCTCTGGACTACCGCAGCGTCGGGTGAGCGGTGCGGCGGACGGGGCAGAGGCTGCAACGCGACAAGTTCTCCACGCCAAAGCCCAAGGAACTCGACACAAACCCAGAACCCAGAGACCTGACCCCACGGACTGGACGCGCCGCTGGTCATTTTCGGGACTGGCGCGTCACCTCTCGCAATCGGGTCACGACGCTCATTCTGGTGCCCATCTGCAGCCGTTTGGCAGTCCATCCCGTCGTCAGCGTCGTCCCGGAAAATGTCCTCCCGCCGGTCACCCCGGCTCATGACGCTTGTCTCGCCGTAGCCGGAGCGAAGGCGGATGGCAGATGGCTGCGGGGAACCCCACTCGCAACTTGCGCGGCATGACCAAGACCTGCCGCCTCCACCCCTTCAGGCCAGCCAATGTGATGGTTTGACCCCTTTGATTGGACGGAGCCGCAGCGGATGACGGTCGCCCTGGCAGGGAGCAGCAATGGGGTCGCATCGAGATAGTGGACCCAGCATCGGGTGCGACCGAGATTTCAAGCTTCGGTTTCCGGCTTGGAATCCAGCGATTTCTTCTGCTCGGCCTTGAGCCGCTTCTTCTCACGGCTCTCCACTTGCTTAATGCTTTCAGCGACCGGCAGGTTCTCCGGCATCGTGCCGCCCAACTCGTGGATGGTCTGGCGGACTTTGCGCCCCACCTCGTGGTGAATGCGGTTGGCGTGTTCCTTCCGCCGAATACTTTCGCGCCGCAGCTTCTCCTCCGTTTGCGTCGCGCGAAACAGGTTGGCCGCCAGTTCCGTGCTGCCCATGTGGTCGAGGATGTGTTCCTTGGGCTTCAGCCGCTTCCGCTGATGGACGTCGCGCATTCCCAAGCCGCCGTGGAGTCCGCGATACCCGTGATCCATGAAAATGGCGTAGTCCAGGGGCTTGACAACGCCTGACAGCTTGGGCACGCCCGCCAGGTGCTTGTTGTGCTTCTTCATCTCGGCCCGCAGCAACAACCGCTTCTGGTCCTCTTTGAGCGCCCGGTCATCGGCCAGTTCCTGGCGGCGGGCCTGCACCGCGAAATACGTCTGCCCCAGCGCCACGAGCGGCTTGCCCGGATCGGCGTTCTGAATCACCAGATAACAGGCATAGCGGGACGGCGCCCAATCCTCAACGGCCCGGTGCGCGCCGGACCCGATGCCAACCATTTCGGTGATATCAACGAAATGGTCCGCGACGGCATGGCCGCTGTTGGCGCAGGCCTCGCGCGCCTTGGCGATGACCGCAATGAAGTTGCGGAAGTCGGTGTATTCCAGCACGCGGGCCAGTTCGCGGGCGGACCAGAATTCCGCGCCGTCGGAATTGACGCGCTTGATCCGCTCGAACGTGTTGCTGGCGGGGGGAACAGCCAGTTGCTCGCTCATGGGATTGTGTGTAGCCAAATTCGTTCCCAACCGCAACGGCGGAATGGGCCGCACATTCCTGTTCAGTCCCCGTGTCGCGGCCGGCGATGCCGCGGTCGCGGAGATCATCGGTGAGTTCCTCCGCGTTGCCGCCGCTTTGACCCCGGCTTCTCGCGGTGGGATAAAGAGGGCGTCAAAGCTGCAAAGCCACCGTTGCCGAAAAGAAGATCCGCGGCACGCTGATCGCGGAGAAATACCGTCCGCGGATGAACAAGCTGACACCGGAAGAGCGCCAGCAACTCCGGGATCGCGCCAGGCAAATGGCCTTCGGCCAAATACCCGAAAGCGCCGCAACTCCTCGCCGGTGACACAAACGTGGGCATGGACCTGGCTGCATTTGAAATTGCCGCACCGGTCATCGCGACGCCACGCGAGATCGTCCGTGCGCAACTCGGCGTTGCGCTGGGTGAGGTCGCCTGAAGAGCGCCCATCGGGGCAAAGGAGGATAGTCCAGGGCAAACGAGCCTGGTCACCATCCAGGGCGAGCGGAGGTGCCGCTCCCCCGTTTCCCCGCCCAGCAGAGTCAACCTCGCCAGGAGGCGGCTGATCCTCCCTGGCTGAACTTCTGCCGAATTGCTTCCAGGTCCGGACCGTTCGGCATGATGAAGAGGCAGCGCCCTTGGCTGCGGCCTTCCCAGACTGCGCCGACGGCGCGCTTTTCCTCCGACTGCTCAATTTCGTACCACGGCTTGCCCTTGTATTCGACGGCCAAGCCGCGCCCGTCGTGGAGCTGGCAAACAAAGTCCGGGTAGAATGCGCCTGTCGAGATTTGCAGCGCGAACGAGCTGGGCCGCCGCGCGATGTTCCGCACCCAGAACTTCACTTCGGCCAAGCCGTCGAGGAACACCACGCAGTTGTACTCCTCGCCGCTGGCAGGAAATCCGCCAGACGGCGCGGCGCATTGATTGGCAGGGGCTCCCTTTGCGTCTGCTTCATCCGGTGCGAGGGGAAAACGACCACGCCTCAAAGGAGCAACAGCAGCACATACTTGTCTTCCTGCTCTCGGAGTCAGTAGGCTCCTCGCATGTCCTGCCGCTCGCCCAAGTCTATCGCCAGGACGCCGCCGGCTGGACGCTCACCGGGCGACTGGACTTTTCCGACGTCGTCTATCGCCGCGCCTGGTCCATGGCGGTGTATCAGGGCCGGCTTTACTGCGGCACGTTGCCCTCGGGCCATGTGCACGCGCTCGAAGCCGGCGTGGCGGTTTCACACGACGCTGAACTCGAGCCCGGCTGGCGACACGTCGTGGCGATGCGGTTCGGGAATCGTTTGAGCCTCTTCGTGGACGGGAAACGCTTGGCTGAATCCGCGCGTCTCGACCCGGCGCGCTTCGACCTCGCCGCCAGCGCGCCCCTGCGAATCGGTTTCGGCGAACACGACTTCTTCCGCGGGCGCCTGCGCGAGGTGCGGCTTTATGGACGCGCTTTGAACGACCGTGAGGTGCAGCGCCTGTTCCGGGCATCCCTTCGACTCTGGCGTCACGCTGGGACAGTCCAAAAACCGCGTTGGGTTCGCGGGATAGAGAAATGGTGCGTGTGAAAACGAATCGAACACTCACTTGTCGGCGGGCTGATCGGTGTGGAAGCGCTGGCCGCGCACCTCGATGAACGTCCCGCCGCACCGAGCCGCATGCTCGACCTGACCCGTCGCGTTCAAACGCACCAGGCACAGTTCGGCGTCGGTCACCAGACCCCACGCGGGCACCTGGACCGCGCCGTCTGTCCGGGACGGGTGCAAGTTCAGAGGGTTCTCGGTGTCCAACGCCACGACGAGGTCCGCGCGGCCGTCGGCGAGATCGACTCGAAGGGCCACGTTTCCCTCGGGCATCGCCTTCCCCTCGACGGTCGGGACGAACCGCGCGACGCCTTGGATGGCGGACTGATTCGAGTAGGGCTCGATGATGCCGACGAAACAGGAGGCCAAAGGCTCGAGGTCCGCTGTCCGCCGCACCATGAGGCGCGGGATCCAGGTTTCCTGGCTGCTGTCGAAGCCGCCTTGGATCACCCACGCGTCCGCCGTGGCCACCGCGCCGCCCGCCGTCAGATCCGTATAACGCAGGTGCACCCTCGCCCCGTCCGTCAAGTACCCGTAGCGGTCCTCGATGTCCCAGGTCACGTTCCATCCCGGCTCGGGCGCGGTGTCGTGCTGGAAGTTGCGCATGTGGGTTCCGTGTTCGTAGTCCGGTCCCGGTTCGAGCTTCAGCCCCTCGGCACGCAGGGTTCCGAAGTGGCTGTGCATGAATT
>JAXGQW010000149.1:0-4860 GCA_040766265.1 Verrucomicrobiota bacterium | reverse complement strand
CATTTCAGTTGCCTTTCGTTGAGTTCGAGGTTCTCTCACCGAGCCCCGCCCCCGCGAGGGAGAGTCACGCCCGGTTTGTTTCGGTGGACAGCGTCTGACCGAGCAAGGGCTTCGGCGGGGCAGGCTGCGAGTCCCCGGCTCGACACAATGCCCCGTCCCCGATCTGGGCCTCTCGGAGCTCGGCCCTCCGAGAGGCTCGGCCCTCCGAAGAAGGGCGGCTCATGCACAAATCCGGTGTGTGCGCCTCACCCTGGGTGCGCGCGGCGTCAGACGTCGTAATAGAGGAAGAACTCGTACGGATGCGGGCGCAGGCGCAGGGCATCATACTCCTTGCGCTTGGCGCTGATCCATGTCTCGAGAAAATCCCGCGTGAACACGTCGCCCTTCAACAGGAACTCGTGGTCGCGTCCGAGGGCATCGAGCGCCTCGGGCAGGCTCCCGGGCACCTGCGGGACCTTGGCCAGTTCCTCCGGCGGCAGTTCGTAGAGGTTCTTGTCCATCGGCTCGCCCGGATCCACCTTGTTGAGGACGCCGTCCAAACCCGCCATCAGGATGGCCGTGTAGCAGAGGTAGGGGTTGGCGCTGGGGTCGGGCGGGCGATACTCGATGCGTTTGGCCTTCGGGCTGTCGCTGAAGGTCGGGATCCGGATGGCCGCCGAGCGGTTGCGGGCCGAGTAGGCCAGGTTGACCGGCGCCTCGTATCCCGGCACCAGGCGCTTGTAGCTGTTGGTTGTGGGACTGCACAAGGCGCTGAGCGCTTTGGCGTGCTGGAGAATGCCGCCGATGAAGTAGAGCGCCATCCGCGAAAGGCCGGCGTATTCCGGACCCGCGAACAACGGCTTCCCCTTCTTCCAGAGACTGACGTGCGTGTGCATGCCCGAGCCGTTGTCGCCGAACAGAGGCTTGGGCATGAACGTCACGGTCTTGCCGTGCCGGCGCGCGACGTTCTTGATCACGTACTTGAAAACCATCATGTTGTCGGCCGTCTTCACCAGCGTGTCGAACCGGAAGTCGATTTCCGCCTGGCCCGCAGTGGCCACCTCGTGATGCTGGCGCTCGACGTTGAGGCCCAGCTCCTGCATCAGAAGACACATCTCCGTGCGGATATCCTGTTGGGTGTCGGCCGGGGCGGCCGGGAAGTAACCCTCCTTGTGGCGGATCTTGTAGCCCAGGTTGGGCCCCTCGTCACGGGCGGTGTTCCAACTCGCCTCCTCGCTGTCCACGGTGTAGAACGTGCCGTTGCTCTTCGCGTCGAACTGCACATTGTCGAAGATGAAGAACTCGGCCTCCGGACCGAAGACCGCCGTGTCCGCCAGGCCGGTCGACGCGAGGTATTTCTCGCCCTTCTGGGCGATGCCGCGGGGATCGCGGCTGTACGGTTCCTTCGTGCCGGTCTCGGCAATCGTGTTGGTCAGGGAGAGCGTGGGCACCGCGCAGAAGGGGTCCATGAATGCCGTGGCAGGGTCCGGCATGGCCAGCATGTCGGAGGCCTCGATCGACTTCCAGCCGCGGATCGAGGACCCGTCGAACCCCAGACCCTCGGTGAAGATGTCTTCGGTGAGTTCTCCGATCGGGCAGGAGAAGTGCTGCCAGGTGCCAAAGGTGTCGACGAACTTGAAGTCGATCATCTTGGCCCCGGCCTTGGTTGCCATTTCAATAACCTGTTTGGGTGTGCTCATCTCAATGTGATGCTCGTTTTGGTGTTCTGACCGTTGGTGTTGCTGTGACAATCTCCGACAATCTGGTGTGCTGCATTTCTTGATCCTCGGACCAGGCGCGCTTTTGAGTTCCCGGCCTCGCCGCGGATCAGGATTCCATCAAACATGCGGGCTAGGCGCCGTGGTAACCCTCTTCCCCATGCTCGGCTAAATCGAGTCCGAGCGTCTCAATCTCCTCGCTGGGGCGCAAGCCCATGACCGCCTGCACGATCGAGGCAATGAGGGTCGTCATCACCACCGCCAGCACAATGGTGAGCAGGATCGCCTGCACCTGATGCCACCAAAGGGTCTTGCCCACGATGTCCGCAAGGTTGATCTCCAGATTGGCGTTGACTCGAGGGGTGGCGAGCAGGCCGGTCAGCAAAGCGCCCAATGTCCCGCCCACCGCGTGCACCCCGAACGTATCGAGCGCATCGTCGTAGCCCAACTTGGATTTCAGGTAGGCCACCGCCAGGAACGGGATGATGCCAGCCAGCACACCGATGAGAACCGCGCCGCCCGTCGTCACGAATCCGGCAGCCGGCGTGATCACGACCAGGCCGGCCACGATCCCGGAACAGAAGCCGAGCACGCTGGGCTTGCCCTTGAACGCGTATTCGGTCATCGCCCAGACAAAGGATGCCACGGCGGCGGCAATGGTCGTGGTGGCAAAGGCATTGGCCGCAACGCCATCAGCCGCGACCGCGCTGCCGGCGTTGAATCCGTACCATCCGACCCACAGCATGCCCGTGCCGACCATGCAGAGGACCATGCTGTGTGGCGGCATGGGCTCCTTGGGAAAGCCGAGGCGCTTGCCCAGAATGATGCAGAGAATCAACGCCGACCAGCCGGACGACATGTGCACCACCGTGCCGCCCGCGAAGTCAATGGCCTTGATCTTGGCGTCCGCGTTCCATACCCCGTTCATCAGCCCGTTCGCCCCCCACACCATGTGCGCCAGAGGGAAATAGACCAGCACCATCCACAGGCCCACGAAGACAAGCACCGCCGCGAATCGCATCCGCTCGGCGATCGCGCCGATGATCAACGCCGGCGTGATGATCGCGAACATCATCTGGTACATCGAAAAGACATTGTGCGACACCCAGTACGAGTAGTTGGTGTTGGGCGCCGAATCCACGCCCTTCAGAAACGCGAACTTCAGGTTGCCGACAATCGGCCCCGTGCCGTCCGCAAACACCAGACTGTAACCGCAAAGCCACCACAGAATCGTCACCAGCCCGGCAATCCCCAGACATTGCGCAAGGACCGAGAGGACGTTCTTGCGCCGGACCAGTCCGCCATAGAACAGCGCCAAACCCGGCAGCGTCATGAACAGCACCAACGCCGCGCAGACCATCATCCACCCGTTGTGCCCAGGACCGGGCGTCCCAGACGTCGGAGTGGCTAAACCGTCCGGGATCTTGCCGTCCCGGTCTTTCAGGGCCGCCGTGGGATCGCCGTTGTTCACGTAGGCTTCCAGACTGGCAATTCGTTGCTCGAGCGTGGGGGCAACCGATGCCGCGAACTCCGCCGCGAGGAGACCTCGCACGGGCGGCAACAGCCAAACAAGAAAGCCTGCAAGCAAGAGAAGTCTCTTCATAGTCGCCACGTTGTGAAACAGATTGGTCCCTAAACTGCATTCTCCCCGGTCTCGGCAGTGCGGATCCGGACGGCCTGCTCGATGTTCGAAACGAAGACCTTCCCATCGCCGATCTTTCCGGTGCGCGCGGTCTTGAGAATCACCTGCACCGCAGCGTCGGCCTGTTCGTCCGACAAAACCAAATCCAGCTTGAACTTGGGGAGGAAATCGACCGTGTACTCACTGCCCCGGTAGATCTCGGTGTGGCCTCTCTGGCGACCGAATCCCTTGACTTCGGTCACCGTCATCCCCTCGATCCCAATCTCGCTGAGGGCATCCTTCACCTCCTCCAACTTGAACGGTTTGATGATCGCTTCGATCTTCTTCATGCTCTGCTTTTGGCGAATTGAAAAGTCGCATCAGCCGCTAAAGCACTCGGAATGCCAAGCTGTATTTGAATCTCTCAGTAGTTCTATAAAGTGTTGGCCGTGAATATTATACGAGAATCAAAAAGATTGGAGCAAGTTGGCTGCGAAGGACTAATGGCACATCAGGTGTCTCGATTTGAACAGTGAGGTCAAATCACCGCATAGAACAGAAGCTCTGGGTTGTCTCGAAGCCGATGCCACAGCATCCGTTCCTTGCCTGCACCCGATTCAATAGACGCATTGGCGGGCCGCTTCGGCCAGGACGCGGAGGTTCTCCGGTGGCACGTCGAAGAAATGATCGCAGGCAGACAGGATGTAGCCGCCGTCCTGTCCGAAGCTTGCGAACAAACGCTCGACCTCGGACCGAATATCGTCCGGACTGCCTCGCGTGAGGATGTTGAATTGGTCGAGGCCGCCGATCAGGGCGATCTTGCCGCCAAACACACGGCGCAGCTCGGCTGGGTCGGTCACGTTGCCCCCCACACCCGGAGGCGCAAGGGTCTCCGATACATCCGTCTCGTTCGCCAGGATGGCATCGAGGATGTGCATCATACCGCCACAGGTATGGTACGTCGACTTGAGCCCCGCGGCGTGAAGGGCGCGGTGCAGGATACGGTCGTAGGGCAGGCAGAACTCGGCATGCATCTTGGGCGAAATGACCGTGTCGCTGCCAGCGCCACCGCCGGTCTCGATCAGGTCGAAACTCGCCCCTCGCAGAGATTCATCGATGAACTTCAGTTTCTTTTCGAGTAATATTCCAAGCAATGCATGCACCCAGGCAGGATCGTCCATTGCCTTGAGGATCAGTTCCTGGGTGTCCATGAGGCAGCAGGCGTGCTGCCAGCATCCGGACTGGTCGCCCCAGAGAAAGCCCCGCAGGATTCCGGCGTCGCCCAACTGGTCGTAGGCAGCCGTTATGCGGCGCTGGTCCAGGCGCGGCACCGGCATGAACAGGCGGATGGTCTCGATGTCCTCGGGGTGCTTGATCAGGTATTCGGTGATCCAGACGGTCTCGGCGTTGGCGCCTGTGGCGTAGGTGAGAACGCCGGCGGGCGTCTGGATCGAGTGGCGGACGATCCTGTTTTCCGGATCGGCCTGGTAAATTCGGATTGTCTCGCGCCATTGGGGCGTGTGCTCGATGAGACCCTCGACG
>JAXGQW010000148.1:0-4979 GCA_040766265.1 Verrucomicrobiota bacterium | reverse complement strand
ACACGTTGTTTCGCAAGTCCACTTTGGCGCCCGCTTTCCAGCCCCCGTACCCGAGCAACTGGCCCGCATCCCAGTAGACAATATTCCTTTCAAACGTGAATGACCGGTGCGGTTCGGCGCGGGTGACGGCAATTTGGCCCTCCTCGCTGAATGCGAAGATGTTGTTTCGGACGATGTTGTCCCGGCCGTAGTGCTGGTGGAATCCGCCATCCTTCACGCGATAGACCAGATTCCCCTCGAGCCGAATTCCGGTGCTGCCTTCGTCGGTATAAAGCCCCCAGCCGCCATACCCCGCCGCATACACGTCATGCACACGATTGTGGCTGACGCTTGTTCCCTCGGACGGTCCGAGGGTGTACACGCCGCCCATGTCGCTGAGGATTCGGTATCCAAGGTGGTGGAGATGATTGAACTCGATCCGATTGCGCTTCGCACCGCTCTCGGCATAACCCCATCGCCATCCAACCGAGACCGCCGTGTAAAAGAAATCACCGATATCGCAATGCGTGATGGCGTTGTCCGCGCTGTGCCCAATCCATACCCCCACCGCGTGCGGCATCGTCCGCCCGCCGGCCTGGATGATGCAATTGTCAAGGGTGATGCCGCCAGTCCGCACCGGCTCCGGCACCAGGGCCGTTTCCCCAATGCGTGCCCCGCTGATGCCCAAGTCGAACAGCCGCGACGCCTCGACCCGGCAGTCCCGACAGGCCTTTCGGAACCAGAAGGCCGTTGTGCCGATGTGCTCGACAGCGCAATCGCGAAACACGATGTGACGGGCCCCGTCCAACATGATCGCCGCATCGGCCATGTTCATCGCCGCCTGCGCCGGAGGGAGGCCCTCAGGCGGCACCCGAAAGCACCCGTGCTGGAACTTCAGCCCGACAAACTCGATGTGCCGCACGGCGGGACCCGCGGCGTCCGTGGCGCCCTTGAACGACACCAGGGTCGTCAGCCGCGGCGCCACGACCGAGACGGTCGCCATAGTCTCATCGGAACGCGGGTGATAGTAGAGCCAGCCGTCCGCGTCGAGGAACCACTCGCCGGGCGCATCGAGAGCGCCCAGATAATTCTCGAGGTAGCAAAGACACTTGGCCGCCATCGCATTCCACGGCTGCATCTTGCGGCCGTGTGCGGTCAGTTTCCCTTGGCCAGGGGCGGCGGACCGGATCCACTGGCGCGTTGTGTCCCACTTGTGAAACACCATCAACTGCGCCTCCCGCATCGCCACCGCATCGAGTCCGCGCAGTGTCGCCAGATCGTCCGGGGCCAGGCTGAACGTGTGAACAACATCCGCTTCGCCTCCCCGGGGCCGCGCCTCCTCGACCACCCCCGCCAGACGGAAGAACTCCCATTCGTTTGGGGTGCGAGCTCGGACAGCACGGCGACCGTTCACCCAAAGCTGTTCGAAGCGCCAGGAGCGGTCGCTCGACGAGGACGGAGTCGCAACGCGCGCCTTCCACACGCCCGGACGCGCGGGATCCTCCTGCCACCCGGTCACGCGTCGCCCCCCGCTGAACACAACCTCCTCACCGGGGCGAGCCACATAGCGGACGCGGTGGTCCGCCGAGGAACCGGAGTCGGCTGGCCCGAACTCGACGGGAGCCCCCAGTTCGTAGACGCCGCGCTCGAATGTGACCGTGACTGCCTCGGACGGGCGTGCAGCCCGCGCGCTCCGGACGGCTTGCTGCGCCCGGGCCATCGTGGCAAACGGCTTCTCTGTCGTGCCGTCGTTCAGATCGTTGCCACCCGGCGCCACATGAAACTCGGAGGCGACCGGGAACGCCGCGTTGATGACAGCGGCAAGGCAGAGGGAGGCGAAAGACACCGGGCTGGTCCCGGAACGGAAGATTCGAGGCAGAGTTCTCATTGCAGTGCCGTCGAGCATCGGCCCGAGTCCGCCCTCGGTCGAGCCGAATCCGCGAGAGGGTGCCCGCCGGAGTCAGTCCGGGGCAAGCCGGGTTTGGATCGAGTCGTCCTCGTCGAACGCCCCGAGTCGCAGCGGATAGCGTCCGTGCTCCCGCACGAGCCTGACGATCAGGTCATAGGTCAGGCCGGAGACGCCGCTGGTGACGGAATGGTCGGATTGGAAGATGTAGCCGCCGCCTTTGGCGGCGTTGAGCTTGCGCAGGACCTCGCGGCGGATGGCGTCGGGATCGCCGGTTTCCCAGACCTGGATGTCGCTGTTGCCGCAGAACCCAATGCGATGGCCGTACTGGCGGCGCAACTCGACCACGTCCAAACCCGCCTTGGCCTCGAGGGGGTTGTAGGCATCGATCCCCAGCTCGATGAAGTCGCCGAAGATGGCCTTCACGTTGCCGCAGCCGTGGTAGATGACCGGGAGCCCATGGCCGTGGGCGAGCGCGGTCATCCGCGCGACGCACGGTTTGAAGTGCTCCCGCCAATAACGCGGCGCCATGAAGGTCGATTTCTTGTAGGCGACATCGCCCCAAATGACAAAGCCGTCGAGCAGGCCCGCACCCGCTTCGATTTCCGCTTTGGCCATCTCGAGGTAGTACGCCCCGATCCTGCGAATGACGGCTCCCATGCGTTCGGGGTGTTCCGCCATCCAAAGCATCGCGTTGCCCTGGCCTACCAGGCGCGTCAGACATTCGCTCGCCTCGATCATGCTCCCGTACACCGGGAAGTCCGGGTGCAACGAACGAATGGTTCGGGTCCAAGCCGGCGAATCCCGATGGAAGCCGTCGCCGACGCCTGCGATCTGGTTGTCGCCGGAGCAATAAAACCGCCGCCGATCGCGCGGATCGTCGAACTCGGCGCGTTCGAGCTTGTCAAACGTGTCGATCTCCCACGCGCGCATCTCCGGCATGGGAAACGCAAGATGCTTGTGCATGACCGCGCCGAACCCGGTCTTCACCACGACGTCCTCCGGCGTCTCGCGGAGCGTCTCGAACGGGCGAATCCACGGATCCATGTTCGGCGTCGTGACGATCCAATCGAGATCGTAATGGAAATAGGGGTTGGCGTCGGGCGGAAGACCCAGTTCGCTCCGCCACCGTTCGACGAAGCTGCCCCAAAAAATCGCTGACCGGCACCCGGTCGGGCTCCTGATGGCTCAGGGCAAGACGCATCCGTTCGAGCTTCCGCCGCGTGTTTCCGTCCGCGCCGTGGTGTCGGCGCCCGCCCCGCCGTGTCGAACATGCTCATGGCGTGTGGACCGAGTTGCGTTGCTCCCGCGTCAGGGAGTCTCGATCAATCCGACGCGCATGGCGATGCTGACTCACTGGTCATGGGCTCTGAACGCCTGGTAGTACTTCTCCCGAAACTCGCTCACCGCCTTGCGATCGGTAATGAGTTTGTCCCAATCCGGATTCGGACGATCGAGCGGCTTGGGTGCGGGGAGCCCGTGATCGTGGAATCGCGTGGCGATTTCGCGGAACGCCTTTCCCCAGGCCTTCAATTCGCCGTCCGCGGTGAGCAAGCCGATGAACTCGGTCACGTCGCGTGCCCCCGGGTGGTCGTAGAAACCCCAGTTCAACCATCCGCCCGCCAGCCCCTCGGTGGTCTCGATTGCGCGACGACACCACTGGGCCTGTTGCTCTTCCGTGGCGAAGGGGTGCTTGCCCTCGTTGATCGTCGGCTTGCCGCCTCCGTACCACCCGAACTCGGCCAGGACGGTCGGTTTGCCGCACCGTGCGACTTCGCGCACCACGCTTTCGAGATAGGCGAGGTTGCGCGCTTCGTCCTCCGGCCCGGTGTATTCGTAGAATCCCCGCGCCAACGGATAGAAATGAACCTCCATGAAGTCGAGCAGCGGGGCCAGGCGTTGCGGACGGAACCCCGAGTACTGCGAGGGCCCCGCCAGGAGGACCGGCACGGACCATTGGATCAAACCGACCGTGACCAGCGCCAGCGGATCAGCCGACTTGATCGCCTCGACCTGGCGCCGGGTCCACTCCTCGGCAAGCTCCTCCCGGAAACGCTGGTAGTCGGCCAGCTTCCGTCCCGGGAATGTGTCGCGCCGCGGGACCGGCACGCTGCCGAGTTCGACGGGGCTGTTTGTTTCGCCCCAGGCGGACTTGAGTTGGTCGGCGGCCGGGTAGGTGTTGGCGAGCCAGATGTTCCAGCGTCGGCGCATCGCCGGTGAGTCCCAGCCGATCTCGGGTTCATTGAGCAGGTCGTAGGCGAAGATCACGTTGCGCTCGCGATACCTTTGAGCGAGCAAGCGCCAGAAGGTCTCGAGCGCGGTCAAGACCGACTCCTCGGCATAGCGGTCTCCGCGCGCCCATTGCGGAAGCCCCTCCCAATGGTCCGGCCCGGTCGGATGCACATAGAGCCCAGCCTCCTCCGCAAGAGCCAGGAACCGATCGAACTTGGCCAGGCCATCCTCCGACAGGACACCCGGTTCCGTGTAGAAAGAACCGAACGTGAGAAACACCCGCACGCAGTTCGCACCGAGTTCCTTGAGGCGCGCGAAGTCCTTCCGCGTGGCGTCGGGATCGAATTGTCTCCAGACCTGCGGCGCCCATCCCGTGCCGGGCCGAAAGTAATTCACGCCCATCGGCACAAAAGGCTGTCCGCGGTCGGTCAGGAAACGCCGGCTGTCGCCCACCAGGATCCGTGGCAGGCGTCCCGGCTCCCAGCCCAGGCGTGTTTGCCTGCCGGGTGGAAAGGCGGGTGCAGGCGTGGACTGACCCTTGATCGGCAACGAGCCCAGGAGACTCAACACACAGACCGCGAGAAGCCGATCGAATTGCATGGCCGCAAACTATCAGGCCGGTTCGTTGCCGCAAGGCAATCGTCCGCGCAATCGTCCGCGTGCAACGCCCTTGATCGACGGCGCCCGCATGGCCGATGCCGCCCGGGCTGCCGCGAAGTCGTCTGAGACGTGCGGGCTTGCCGCTCAGCGAGCGCGTGCGCCCGCGCCAGCCCCCGCGCGAAAAAGGCTTTCGAGTCCCCCGGCGGCCGCGGGAGCAGGCGGCTGAGGGTTGAGCACCTTGGCCAGGTACGCAATGGCATCG
>JAXGQW010000147.1:0-5083 GCA_040766265.1 Verrucomicrobiota bacterium | reverse complement strand
CGGCTTGCCCGGAGCGCCACAACTCTCGACGCGCCAGTTGCGTCAAGTGGATCATGCTGGCACGAGTCTGGTGTTGAACATTGCCGAAGCCAACGGGCGTTCTGTGTCTGGAGAGAGGCGCAATCTGTTCGAGATAGCCGAAAGTGCCGTGGTCCGGGTAGGAACGCATCTCGAGCTTTGGACGCGCACGGAAGAGCTTGATCCCGAAGAGAAAGCGTGCGCGATGGCGCTGCTGGACCGAATCGCAACGATGCTGCGTGGTTTGGGCTCGGGCTGATCGAACAGAGCCTGCCGAACGATGAAGTGTGCGATGAAGTCTGCAATCAAGGACCTGCAGCCACATCCACAAGCATCAAGAATGTCCAAACTCCAGAGCGCCTCTCCCGCGGCCGCGGGAGAGTGCGTGTGCTTCAGCACCGCTATGGTGTGGTATGGGAATGCACAGAGGACCGTCCTGGAAAAGCGGCGGTAAACCGCCGCACTCCACACGCTTCGCGACCTCGACGCCGACCCGAGCATCGGCGTCCGCCAAACCCGTTCACGGACGACTGAGCCGGAAGAATCGGGCGGCGCCGGTGGGCGGGACCGCGACTTTGAACAGATCGCCTTCGACGCTGGGGGTGAGTCCGGAGGGCTGCCAGTTGGTCGGCGAGACTGTGGGGCTGGCGTCGAGTTGGTAGCCTGTGGCGCTGGCGGGCCAGGTGATGACGACCTCGTTGCCGCTGCGCGCGACGGTGAGGCTGGGGGGCGGGGCCAGGAGATGCGACGATGTGACCTCGAACGCTGCGAGGTAGGTCACGCCGGGATTGCTCGTGTAGGCGGCGAGGAACGAGCCGCTGGCCGGCGAGTACTTGATCGTGTGGAAGTTCACAGTCGTTCCCAGACCGCCGGGCGAGTCCGCCAGCAGATACGGAGCGCCCAGTTGGCTGGGCAGCGGTTGTCCGTCCGGTCCGAGCAGCACGAACGCATACGCCTCCGGAACCCCCACGGTGCTGCCCGTGGCGTTGAAGCCCACAACAATCACGCCGCTCTCCGGGTCCGCGGCGAGTTGCGGATGCTGGTGGTTGAACGGATTGCCGCTTGCGCCGTCGAGATACGGCACCTCCGACCGAGCCGAGGTGAACGCATAATTGGGCGCGGCGCCCAAATCGAAGCAGGAGAGATCGCCTATGGCGGTGCCGTTCCCGGCGTCATAGGCGGTGATGAGCTGTCCGTTGAAGGGGTTGACGATTGAAGAGGGATGTCCCTCGGCTCTGCCGGCCGGGAGGCCGTCTCCCAGCGGTTGCTCGGGGCGGACGACCAGATTGCCCTGGCTATCAGGCACGGCATCCACCACCGAGCCGACAATCCGGTTGCTCAATGTGCCAGTGGAACCGTTCGAGTTGTCCGTGTTCGAGATGTAGAGGAACGCGTCGAGCCCCTCATGGTAGATCGCGTCGGGATCGTCCTCATCACCGATCTGCTGCAGCAGGTCGAGGCGCGTGCGGACCGGCGTCAGCAAGGTCCCCGTCTGGCTGTAGAGGGCGCCGACCGTGCCTTCGCCTTCGTCCGCGAACTTCCGCTCGCACGCGAGGAAGAAGTTGCCGTTTTTCGAACTGACGGCCACGGCAACATCATCATAAGCCTGATCCGTCTCGGGATCGTGGACGAAGGCCTTGGCGACGGGCGGATTGCCGCCGGCGACCGAGGCGGGGTTGACGAGTGCGATCAGGGGGACGTCCATGCCGCTATCGCTGTAGGCGCGCGCGTTGGCGACGACCACATACTGTTTCGAGACCGGGTTGTATTTGGCGTCGCAGCGGTTCACGGTGCCGGACGGACTGCCCAGGACGATGAAGGGATCGCCGGTCGGGGCCAGGGTGCGCGGATCGTAGAACCGTCCCACCACGGCATGATAGGCGTATTGCTGCGTGATGGGGTCGACATACCCGCCCAGGTTGACGGGATCGATCGATGTCACGAGCACTTCCGGCTCGTGGGTGTTCACCGCCACGGCCGTTTCCTTGGCCTCGACACCCTCGCCCGAGACCACCACGGCGGCGAGGCTGCGCAGACGCGGCCCGTCGGGCGGCGCCAGCGGCGTCTGGAAGTCCACCCACGCCACATAGAAACTGGCGTCGGCGAGGTCGGCCTGCGTGTCCGTTGTTGTCTTGCGCGCTTGAATGACGAACTTCCCGTCGAGGAACTCGTACGAGAGGAAGGCGCGCGAGGCCAACGGCACCGAGGTTTCCGGCTCGAGGTCCGCCACCTGCAACAAGAGGGTGCCGTCGGCGCCCGTTTTGCCGGGAACAACCAACTCGTAGACGCCCGTGCCAGTCCGGGTGACGGTGAACTCTCCGACCGCTTTGCGCTTGGAGCCATCGGTTCCGACGATGTGTCCGCCGACCAGATTCCGGGCGTCGAACGGCACGTAGACGAACGCAAACTCGGATTGATCGGCCGCCGCCAGGGTCTCGGCCTCGAGGACCGAGTCTTCGCGGATTGCCACATGCCAGCCGAGGCCGCCTTCCTTCGGCGCGACACCCACGATGTTGACATCGCTCGCGCCGTCCGCCGAGGTGACAAACAGCATGCCGTCATCGAGTGAATTGACTCCGGGCAGGACCAGTTCCGCCTGGCCGCCGTAGACCCCGCTCTCGGGTGGGTACTGCGGCCACTTGACTACCCCGGCCGCCAAGCCGGCGGCGTGCGCGTTGGGACTGGTCCAGCGCGCCTGACCCTCGGCGGTCGGGCTGCCGGCCTCGCCGCCGAGCCATCCCTGGTCGTACGGGAACCAGGCGACGGAGAAGCTGAAATTGGCTTCGGGACTCGAACCGTGCGTGCCCGCGCGCCCGGTGTTCACATCGAGATCGCCATTGCCCCAACTGCCGTCCGCCATGCTGTAGCCGGGGCCCGACGACGACTCGGCGATTGCGACCGTCGGGTAGAACGGGCCTTCGCCGTCGTTCCAATCGATCGGGCCGTTCTGGCGCGCGGTTGGGATGCTGATTCCGAGGAGCGGGCTCGGGCGCCAGGCCTGGCTGGCGGGAATGCTCACCGCGCTGTCGCCGAACTCGATGAATCCCTGATTGAGGTTGTTCAATGCCGCCTCGGCATCGCCAGGAGAGAGGCGCATGGCGAAGTCGCCGCGATTGTACCGATTCACCGACCAGGGAATCGGGCCTTGTCCGGCCAGGCCCGGGACATCGACAGCGCCGCTGAACGTGGCGCTGCCTTTGGCGATCACGTTGACCGCCGAGACCGACGTGTTCGGAAACGGCCCCGGAGCGCCGCCGCCGTCCGGGATTTGCGGCGTCGGGCCAGGCGGCGCGGCGTGGGCGCAGAGGGCACAGACAAGTCCGGAAACAAGGAAAGGGATCCGACAAAGTG
This sequence comes from Verrucomicrobiota bacterium, assembly GCA_040766265.1. GTDB lineage: Bacteria > Verrucomicrobiota > Verrucomicrobiia > Limisphaerales > J093 > MWFF01. The sequence goes on along the minus strand of JAXGQW010000147.1, from coordinate 1,714 downwards.
TGAAGCGCATATTCATGATACGACTGGCGAGTTGATTTGACGGCCTGTGGGTTGTACAGGGACAAGCTAGGCTTGACCGGGGTCGGCGGTCAAGCAGCATTGGCGAGGAGGCCCAGTTTTCATTCCAGTCCTGCGGTCGAACTGGTGATGACCACGCTCGCGGGCGCGAACGGTTTCATCTCGAGATGGAACATGCGCGCGCGCACAGGCAGGGGCGCGCCCAGCGGGCGTCCGCGCAGGTCGACCGGTTGGACGAATCGAGGGTCCACGCCAAGGGGCAGGCGCACACCGCAACGGCCGCCACGCCCGGCGTATTCCCAGAGCCGCAAAACGGTGCCGGGGCCGTCCGGGTTGGGACCGAATGCCGTCACGCGCACACCGTCGAGTTCAACGCTGAGGCCGGTCTGGCGAGCGGGAAGCGGTCCCGCCGGGCCGTCCGCCCATGCCATTTGCAGGGGGAATCGCGCTTCGAGGGAGGGAGCGATCAGCGCGTCAGCCGCATTCTCGGCTTCCTTGACCGACCAAATCCGCACTCGGGCCGTCCAGGTGCCGCTGTTCCAGAGGCGGAAGTTCGTGGTCCATTGGTTGTTGAAAAGGTTCACGTAGACCGCCGGACGGCGCGGGACGAAATCGAGCGAATATTGCCAACAGCCGGGGGTGTCGAGGCTCACCAGCGGATTGTCGAGGGCGCACAGGCCGACGCCCCAGCCGCCGGGCTCGGCGATTGTGAGGCCCGTATCGAGGCCATACAGGTTGCGGTTCGCGCCGGGCACAATCTCATGCGCGGGATCGATGATTGACCCGAGTCGTCCGAGGCGGAACCGCGGCTGCTCGACTTTGAAGGGCAGGCAGAGCCAACCGGCTTCCGGCCACGGATCGGGCGCCTTGTCGTGCACCGTCAACTCGAGGTCGACGCAGGGTTGCTCATGATACAGGATCAGACGCGTGGTGACGGCCGGCACGTCGGGCGTCGCGGGGGCCGCCAGAGTCGCGGTCTGGGCCGCGCGTGTCCATTCGATGTTCAACTTCCACGTCTGCGGCGAACCGGCGCGGTACGGGACCTCGGATGCGGGCGGCAGATTCGGTTTGCCCAGTTCGTTCGTGGCCCAATCCGCACAGATCTTCACGTAAGCATTCACGTAGGCCTGGACCTCGTTCGAGGAGAAACGCTCGTACAAGTACTGGCCAAAACCGTGCGGCGCGGTCCGATCGACCAACTCGCGCCCGGACTGCCGGTCGACAAGCGAGCGGATCACGCCGCGCTCCGGGTCGAGCGTTGCCCGAAAGAACCGGCTCGACAGGATCGGCTGCCCGGACGGATTGGGCCGCGGCGGTCTGGCGACGGGTGCGCGCGACAAGCGATACGTCCGGTAACCGGACGGCGGCACCGAGCGCGCCACGAACCGGCGCAGGCCCTGACCCCACTCGGTGCACATCTGGGCAGGCCCGTCGTCGGCGGACCGGATTGTGTTGAAACCGGCAGTCATTGCGTCGGGGAGGTCCACGACGCCGTCGCGTGGCCAGGGAAGCGGATTGAACACGACGAAGCGGAGGCCTTCGAGATTCACGGATCGAGCCAGGGCGCGCATCTGATCTTCGAGCGCAGGCTGGGTCAGCCGGGCCGCGTCCTCGATGTACGCCGTGTGCTCGGCCCACGAGGACTCGATGCGCGCGAACCGGCTGGCGTCGCGCTCCTGGCGCCATTTGTCTCCGT
>JAXGQW010000146.1:0-5089 GCA_040766265.1 Verrucomicrobiota bacterium | reverse complement strand
ATCAAGGGCCGAATTCGCGCTTGCGAGCCGGCCATCGGAGTGGTAAATGAGATCTCGCTTCGTTCAAGAGCGGGTGTGGTTCAATGGTAGAACGCGGGCTTCCCAAGCCTGAAGCGAGGGTTCGATTCCCTTCACCCGCTCCAATCATCGGCAAAGACTTACAGAGGAGTGCAGTAAGAGTGCGGAACGCCGGGAGAGTGCGCCTGGAGCCTCCGTGGCCGCCCAGCGCGCCTACCGCGGTTCCGTGATCCGGCCCAGGAACAGGCAGGCCCCGCTTGGACGATGCTGAATGGCAAACAGAAACGGATGATCTACCCGCATCTCGACCGGTTTCGGCTTCTCCCCCACCATGGCCGTTACCCTGGCCATCACCACGGCTGTGGCGGCCGCCGCTTCCGTCCCACGCTCGTCCAGCGCCAGAAACGTCTTGTGAAACACCTCCCACATGCAGAGGTAGTCGTCCGCTTTCCGGGGTGCCATCCGGTCAAAGTCCGCCGTGCCCTGTGGTTGATCGAAGGCTGAGCGCATCCCCAGCGATTGGAGCACCTTGCCCAGTCGAAAGAGCGGCGGCTCGATCCTGAACTTGGGCAGGTACAGGATCACGTCGGTTGGCTCCAGCTTGGCGCAGTCCGCCAGCAGTTCCGGTGTGGCTTTCGCTTCCAACCCCGCCAAGCCATCGGTCCGGTCGGGCAGCAGGATGAGGAACTGGACCTCGCCACCGCTGTATGGGATCGTGACCACACTGAAGCCGTCCCGACGGCTGTACCCGAACTGGGCCTGGCGGACCATCGTCGGCACATCCCGCGCCGCACCGCCCTTCACATGGAACGGACGCGGTTGAGTCGCTGAAGCCGAGAACTCCTCCGCCCAGGGCGCCTTCAGGTAGATCGCGTTCACGAGAACGAGGCGCGTGTCCTTGTCGAGACCATCGGGTGGAACCAGGTCGCGGAGGGCGCACGACAGGATTCTGAGTTCAGGCTGCCAACGGGAGACTGTCGTTGCGGAGGGCGTGCTGGTTGAGCCGGTACTTCCAGAACTGGCCGATGCGGCGACTGGCCTGGATGCATCGGAACGCCAGGACGTTCTCGGCGCCGGGAACACTCCAGAACATGCCTGACTGTTTACAGCGAGCGCCAATGACCGTTTTGCAGCCGGCCTCAATCACCCCCGACCCAATGAAGAAGCCCTGCTGGCGGAAGGTACCGTACTGCATGCGGGCGACATTGCTCACGAAGTATCCCAACTCCTCCTCCACCGCCTGCGCACGCCCCAGCGTCCTCGCCTCTTGTCGGGCCTCGGCGATGAGCAACTGGACCTCGTCTTCCAGCAACCGATCGGCCCAGCGGCGCAGGCGCAGCTCATACGCAGGATGTTCCTTGCTCCCCAACAGCGCTCGGAGGACCTCGCCGGCGTGCTCCAGCGCGTGAAAGAAGTCCACGATTTGCACGGCGTTCTTGAAACAGAGCGTGCCCATGTGGGCCAACCCTTCGGCCCCGTCGATCAGGAGCACGACCTTCAGGGCCGTTCCCATCCCACGGCGCAGCGCCTCGCGACGCAACATTGGACCGAACTCATCGATCCCGTCCAGGCTCGACACGTAGGTGGTGGATTCCCAGTCGCGCACCGGCTGGCCTTCGTCATCAAGTTCGTGTTGCGTGAAGACGCACCCCAGATACACCTGCCGCGTCTTGGCCTTGCCATCGGCTTGTTTACCCTGGCGTCCCTCCAGCTCCTCCGGGCGCATCGGAGCGCCGGTGCCATCGGCACTCACGTAAAACACCGGCGCGTCGGTGCGCTCGCACTGCTCGGGCCGCACCTCGCGTTCCTGCCAGGCCTGGGCCGCGGAGCCGATCCGCTGCACCACCCGCTGAATCTGCCGTGCCGAGACGCTGATCCCGCCGATCTCGGCCAAGTGCAGTTCCGCCTTCTGGTAGCTGCTTTCATCCGCGCCTTCCAAACAGAGAATCCGCGCCAACGCGGGCGTGTAGCCGACCTCTAAGCCCAGCGCCGCATCGGCCGGATAGTGGCCCTGTTTCTTCCCCGCGTGATAGTAATAGTCACGCACCAGTGGGAAGCAGCCAAAGAGGCCTTTCACCTGGCAAGCGACTCGCCCCTGGCGCACCTGCCCTGGCTTGGGTTGGTAGGCGGCGTCGAGACGATCGGCGGCCCCTTGGAGCAGGTGGCCAACCAGGGCGTTGGCCGGCTCGAAGACCGCCGTACGCACCAGGACCTCGAGTTCCTGGACCAACGTCCCCGTGGGTTCCTGCGCCGCAAACCGGGCCATCAATTGCCCGATCTCTTCCTCCTGCGCCAAGAGGAGTTGGGGCGAGGTCCCGGCTTTTTTTTTACGCCCACGCCCGCCAGTTGCTGGCGGGTCTGCTCGATGACCAGCTGCGCGTATTGCTCGGTCAACTCGCGGAACTGGGCATAGCCAGCCAGCGCCTCCTCCAGGAGGGGGACCTGCTCCGGGCGCACGTGGCGCGTGTGGTTCTTACCCTGTTCCCAACCTTGGAGTTTGTAATAGGGGCCGGCATCGGCCGGGCGGTCCTTGAGGTGGTAGGCGCAGAGCTTGCCCCGTTCCATGAGTTGAATGCGGGCGATTTGAGCCAGAAGGTCAGCGGCATTGGTTGTATTCATAGACGTACCTATCATCCTAGGTACATCACGCAGAGAATTCAAGCCTTTTTCATCAGACCTCAGAATCTCGTCACGCACCCGGTCGCGGATGCGCTGGCGGGTCTGTTGCTCGACCCACCCGTTGATCTCGCGGGTTGCTGCCAGGGGGTCCCGGGCGAAATCCAGCGGCTGAAACGGGGCCTGATAGGTGTCTTTCACCAGGGACAGGAAGGGCGCGCGAAACGCGTAGCCGCCTTGGCCGAACAGGCGGTTGGCGACGGTGAGCACGACGGGCTCGCTGGGGCCGCCACGCTCCCGGGCTTTCTCGGCCCGCGCTGCTGTCTGCCGTGCGACCTCCTCCAGGGCCCGATGCAACGCCGCAAACGATCGGTGCAATGTGGCTTCCTCTCCAGGGTAGTGAAGCACCTTGGCCATTTCCGCACGCGTATCGCCGGCCGCTCCGGCAAATGTCATCGCCAGCGCGGTCTGTATCGAATAGGGCGAGAGCAACGCGTTGTCGTCGGCCGCGGTTCCTCTGGCCAGCAGTTCGAGACCCAGCGCATTGACGGCCTGGGCGGCAACGGCTGGATTGCCCGGCGGGGTGTCTGCCTCAGCGGCGGTGGATGAACGGAGCAGGACATTCAACGCGATACACGTGACCAAGCATAGTTCAGCCTTCATATCAACTTTCAGGATGCGATGCAGTTCGGCGCCAGCCGTGGGGCCGGCATGACGTTCTCGACACTCCGTCATATGCGGTTAGACGGGAGACCGGGGGAAATGCTCCCCAGTCGAGATCAGCGTTCATGACGCAGAGGCCATGGGATCGCATCTAATAGTGACCCACTCCGACCATCTCCGGTTGTAGCGCTGCCAGCAGGAACGTCCCACAGACCGCACTGGAGGCGGGGCAGCATTTAGCAGCAACGATCTTCTCGCACTGCCGAGCCCTGGCCGCCGAGGCGGAGGGCAGGGTTTGGTTCGCGACCGTGCCGCCACACTCGGCCCCAAACGGGGTGCGCCCGCCCCTGGCGACCAAAGCCTGAACGGGCCTCCGGGTTCGTAGGACTGCCCGTCCGCCAACCCGACGCGGTCTCTGATCTCACTCGCAGGCCGACCAGATGAACGTGCGGAAGCCGAATGGCTATCGGAATGATCAACACTCTCCGCAGCAGAGCCGCTGGCAACACGTACGGAGCGGGCGGCGACCGCTCATGATCCCGCTCCCTCCCGCGCGCGAGCATCACGTTGGATGGGGGGGCACGCCTTCGCGCCTCCGGCCTGTTCGTTGACTGGTGTGCAGGCCCTCACCTTCGATACGCCGACCTGTCTGGCAGGACTTGGTAGCCGAATCGAGTAGAAGGCGATTTCACTTGGTGAGGTGTCCTCCGAGCCGCGTGCGCCTATTCTCAGTCGCGAACCGTGGTCAGCGAAAGGAGTTGTTGCCTCAGCAGTGACTTGCGTCTTCGTTGCCTTGGCCGCCGGCACGGGGGCAGCAAGCTTCTCGGCGCTGGTCGCGGCGCCCACCGCTGCTGCGACGAGGAGTGCCGCCAAATAACGTCTTTGCATCGTGTTCGGACCTCCTGCTCGTTGCCCGCTTACGCTGCCTTAGCCCGGATGTTTCACGAAGCTTCGCGGAGTCTGACATCCGGGCTCTGGCAAAACCGCGCCCAGAAAGGGAACCGGGAGCGTTCTGTCGGTCCTGAGGGCGTTCTGTGATGGGACCAGTGTGTTGCATTCCTCCTTGTCTGAGACTTGGCGCGGTTTTGCTTTCCTAAACCGCATAGCAGTCATCTTGCGAGGTCTGACCGCCCTTGGGCACCGGCGGGGTGTGAAATATGCGGGTTAGTGGGTCGTTTCATAAATCCGGACACGTATTTTTTAGCTGCCAAGGCGCTCACGTGTCCTGCTGGGAGGTCTAACCGGTGCACGAGTTTCGCAAGGTCGGCGCGGGTGAACTTCCATTCTCGTGGACTTCATCGGATGGGAAAGGATCAGGCCGCTTCACAAGCCGGCGAATGCGGGTTAGCATCGCCGCATGCCAAAGTCATCACTCGCTGCGATTGTGTTCGAGTGCGATCGCCTGTTGCGGCCTGACCGGTTCCAGGACTGGGACGGAGCGCACAACGGGCTCCAGGTCGAGAATCGCGGGGGTGTGACGCGGATCGCCGCCGCAGTGGATGCCACACGCGTCACGGTGCGGCTGGCCATCGAGACGCGTGCCGACCTGCTCCTCGTGCATCACGGGTTGTTCTGGTCTGCGCGCCATCCCTGGACCGGCCGGCACTACGAACTGCTGCGGCTGCTGCTCGATCACGACCTGGCCGTGTACAGCGCGCATCTGCCTCTCGATGCGCATCCGCGCCTTGGGAACAACGCGCGGCTCTGCGCCGCGCTCGGATTCAAACGCATCGAGCCGTTCTTCGAATGCAGGGGCCGGACGATCGGTTGCGCCGCGCGCGGGCGCATCGGT
>JAXGQW010000145.1:0-5273 GCA_040766265.1 Verrucomicrobiota bacterium | reverse complement strand
CCGGCTTAACGCGCACGCGCATTCCGGACTTGACGAATCCGAGACCCGGCCCCCTTCGCCCGCGTCCGGAGCACCGACGCACCGACGTCCCGCCCCCGATCTCCGAACTCCCATCTCCGAACTCCACACGCCTTAAGCCGGCTGCAAGCCGGCGCTCCGACGTACCGCCCCCCGATCTCCCATCTCCCATCCCCCATCTCCGAACTCCGCACGCTTTAAGCCGGCTACAAGCCGGCGCTCCGACGCACCGACGCACCGCCTACCGACGCACTGCCCCCGAACTCCGCACGCTTTAAGCCGGCTGCAAGCCGGCGCTCCGTTCCTCAGCCATCGGCGCTCCAAACCCCACTCGGGCCGAAGATCTCATCGAGACAGGTGTTCAGCAGCCCGGTGCGCACCGCAAAATCCAGTCCGGTGAATCGACGGCGAATGCAAAAGGCGTCCAGGAAGTTCGCGCGCAACCGGTCTCTCGAGATGCCGATCTGTCCGGGCTCCGTTGCCGCGCCGGCCGCACGCAGCATCTCGCGGAGTGTCCTGAACGGGATCAGTTGGCGACGCAACCGCTCGACGATCTGCCGCCAAGCGCGCCGGACCAGCTCGAGCTGCTGTCGGAGCTCATCTCTCGAGATGTGCTTCGCAGCCGACTCACGCAAGGCAACGGCGCACAAGTCGCCTTCGGCGAAACGATCCCGAATCCGATCGAGCCAAAACGTTTGGTCCGGCCAGGCCGCGCAACACGCTTCGACATCGAGTCGATCCAGCGGTTTCTCGAGCATGGATTCGTACAGCGCGGACATAGCGAGTGTGCCAATCCCAACCTTCAGTCCATGCGATGGCGCCGCCCCCTGGTGCGTGTGGTGTTGCATGTCCCAGAGATGACTGAACTGATGCTCCGCGCCCGAAGCGGCCCGGCTCGACTGCATCGCCTGCATGGCAAAACCGCCAAGCATCAATCCCTCGACAAGCCGGCCAAGGGCCTCGGGACGTCCCGCACGAACGCCGCCCGGATCGGATACAAGTTCCCGGAGCCGGCCCTGCACGATGCCCCAAGCCTGCGCATGGATCGGTTCGAGTCCGAGGGCGTCAGCCAGAATCCAATCTGCACCCGCAGTCACCTTTGCGAGCAGATCCGCATAGCCCCACGCGCTCATCGAGGGCGGTGCGGCGCGGATGACATCGAGATCGGCGACAACCGCCGCGGGCGCGGGGCAGGTGAACGTCTGCTTCGCGCCCTGGTGCGTAATGGACGCCCCGAACGCGGTGTAGCCGTCCATCGAGGCCGCGGTGCCCACGCACAGGTAACCGCGCCCCACCCGATGCGTCGCGAGCTTGGTCAGATCGTTGATGGTGCCCGAACCCACCGCGATCGGAATCGCCTCGTGCTGACGCAACGCGGATTCCAATGCCACGACAAAACCGTGCTCGGCATACAATCCCGCGCTCGTGAAGAGGAACGGTTCGAGCGTCGGATGCCGCGCGGACGCCAGCGTCTCTTGCACCTTCGCGCCCGCCGCGGCGAACGTGTTGGTGTCGGCAACGATGACGGCGGGCCGGTCCCCGAACTGCGAGCGAAAGACGCGCGGCGTCCGGGCCAGGACACCCTCGCCCAACTCGAGACAGCGTGTGTCTCGGGCCGCGCGCAGGGCATCGGCCAGCGTGCGGCAGCAGGTGTCGGAGTTCGCATTCATTGCCTGCCACCGGTCCCGTCCCCCGCGGCGGAGCCACCCGAGAGCGCTGCCAGGTCCACAGCGGCCTCGTAGCGATTCAGCTCGGCGGCGCGCGCTGCCTCAGACCACCCCAGACACTCGCCCATCCAGTCTGCGGCCTGCTCGGCCCGCTGGCGTGCATCCCGACAGTAATACTGCCAGCTTGTCCGCCGGACCATGACATCGTCCAGGTGCACCGCCCATTCGTTGGCGCAGTAATGCTCGACCACACGGCGCTCGAACGGCGGCGGCAGAATCCCGCTGACTTCCGCACTCTCTGCAGGTGTCAGCAAAGGCTCATCCGCCGTGCGGCACGGACGGAATGCCGGACGCGGCGTCCGGGTGCGCTGCAGCCAATGGGCGATCTGATCGACTGTCTGCTCGGCCATCAGCCGGTAGGTCGTCAGTTTGCCCCCCGCCACATCCCACCAGCCCGGTTCCGGATTGCGGATTTCGTGCGACCTCGAGATGTCGGACGGCTTGCCGCCCGGCGCGGCGATGAGCGGGCGCACCCCCGCCCAAGCGCCGATAACGTCGCTCGATGTGAGGCGCGCGCGCGGGAAGAACTGGTTCGCGATCTCGAGCACATAGGCGACATCCGAGGCGTCTGCCGTGATCCGATCGAGCGACCCGTTGTAGTCGGTGTCGGTCGTGCCCAGAATCACACGTTCGCCCCAGGGTATGGCGAAGAGGATGCGCTTGTCCTCGGTCATGACCACGCTGTCGGGCACAGGGAGCCGATCCCGGCTCACCACCAGGTGAATGCCCTTGGTCAGCCGCAGTTTGACCCGGCTGTGCGGAACTTTCTCGGCCCACGGCCCCGTGGCGTTGACCAGCGCGCGGCTGCGGACCCGCGTCACGTTGCCCGTCAGACAATCATCGAGGCGGCATTCCCAATCCGCCGTGCGCGTCGCCTCGGTGAACCGTCCGTAGTTGACAATGCCCGCCCCGCTGCGCGCGGCCGATCGCAACGTGTCGAGCACCAATCGGGCGTCGTTGGTCAATCCGTCGTAGTAACGCACCGCCCCGTTCAGGCCCGCCTCGGCCAGACCCGGCACGCGCTCCAAAACTCCGCCGGGCTCGAGCCAGGTCGACTGCCCGAGGTTGCGACCCCGGCAAAGGAAGTCGTAGATCTTGACGCCGATCTTGAGTTGCCACAGCACCCAATGCCGGTTGCCGCGGTAGGTCGGAAACAGAAAAGGCAACGGCTCGGCCAGGTGCGGCGCGATGCGATGCACGATCGTCTTCTCGATGCTCGCCTCGCGCACCAGACCGATGCGTCCCTGGGCCAGGTAGCGCAATCCCCCATGCAACAGGCGACTCGAACGACTGCTCGTCCCAAACGCGAAATCGTGTTGTTCGACCAATCCAACCCGCAGCCCCCGCATCGCGGCGTCGCGGGCCACGCCCGCGCCGACAATGCCGCCGCCGATCACCAGCAGATCGAGCGGGGCCTCTCCGAACCATTTCCATGTCTGTTCTCTTTGCATAGTCTGACCACTGAGGGGTGCGCAGCATCGGTGTCCGTTCATTTCGGCCGGGTCCCCCGGCCCGGCGGCTGCACCGGTGTGTGTCTTCGCGCCGCATGAGGGCACGCGGCCTACAACATCGGTGTCCGTTCATTTGTAGGCTGGCGCCCTGGCTCGCAAGGACTCAAAAACCGCGCCGATTCTTAAGATTATGACGTCAAACCGCAATTGCGTTTATTGGGCACCTTGCGTAGCCGGCGCATCTGACAGTTGTCGGTATTCTGTCGCCCGGTGAGTGCGTCGGTGGTCGATGCGTCAGTGCGTCAGTGCGTCGGTGGGCAATCGAACCGCCGCCTCCGGTCGTAATCGCAATCCTGCTCCGGATGTTTCACAAAGCTTCGCGGAGTCTGACATTCGGGCTGTGGCAAGACCGCGCCCAGAAAGGGGAACGGGGAGCATTCTGTCGGTCCTGAGAATGGTCTCTCATGGGAACAGTGTGATGCAGTTCTCTATCTCTCGAACCTGGCGCGGTTTTGCTTCTCTAGCCCGCATAGCAGTCCTCTTGCGAAGTCTGACTGCCATGTGCACCGACGGGGTGTACCGCTCTCTGTCAACTTCTTCCTTTCTTGAAAGAAGAGACTCTGGTTGCGGCTTTGCCGCGCTCAGAAATATGCGGGTTAGGTTGCCGGATTTCAGCGCTTCCCAGATAGAACACCGTCTGCCATCATCCCAACGCGTTCGCGGCGCCGTTGGCCGCAGGGATCAGTCTTTGGACGTTGGTGACCTGTCGCCGCCGGCCCCCGACACATCTCAAACGTGAAAGCCTTGCCACTCATCCTTGCCCTGTGCGGAGCCTGCCTCCTGCTCGCCCACCCGCTACCGGCCTCCGCCGGTCCCCCGGTCAAAATCATCCTCGACGTCGACCTGGCCGAGGATGTCGATGATGCCGGTGCGCTGGCAACACTCCACGCCCTCGCCAACCGCGGCGAAGCGGAGATTCTCGGCATCCTCATCTCCTCGAACAACGAGTGGGTCGGCCCCTGTGCGGACGCCATCAACACCTGGTACGGGCGTCCGGACGTGCCGATCGGCTACCAGCGCGGACATCAATACGGCTATCGCAACGCCAAGGACTCCGACCGCGAAACGCCCTCCCAATACGCCGAGACCGTCGCCAAGAAGTTCCCGCGCGACCTCGAACGCAGCAGCGACGCCCCCGACGCCGCCCTGCTCAGCCGCAGGCTGCTCGCGGCCCAGCCCGACCGGAGCGTCACCATCGTCACTGTCGGATTCCTCACCAACCTCCGGGACTTGCTCGATTCACGGCCCGACGAATTCAGTCCGCTGGACGGCGAGGCGCTGATCAAACAGAAGGTCAAGCAATGGGTCTGCATGGGGGGCATCTTCCCGAGCGGCCGGTTCCCCGACGGCCAGGGCGAATACAACTTGATGTACGACACCGTTGCCTCGGTGCGCGCCGTCAACGACTGGCCAACCCCGATCGTGTTCAGCGGGTTCGCCATCGGCGCCGCCATCAAGGTGGGCGCGCGCCTGGTCGAGACCCCCGAGGCCAACCCCGTTCGCATGTGCTATCAGCTCTACAACGGACTCAAGGACCGCGAGGCGTGGGATTTGACGGCCGTCCTGTACGCTGTGCGCGGCGCCAGCAATTACTGGACTCTCTCGGAGCCCGGTTTCTGCCTGATGCACGCCCGCGTCTCCCACGGCTACAACGAATGGATCCCAACGCCCCAAAAGCAGCATCGCTACCTGATCGAAGCCATGCCTTCCGAGCAGGTCGGCAAGGTCATCGAGGCCCTCATCCTCGAGCCACCCCGCTCCGGCGTCGCCCGCCGCCCGCTCTGACGCGCCAACGGGTCGGCTCGCGCCGGCGCGTTCGACCGAACCCGCGCATTTCAGACCCCATCAGCGTACAGAGCGGTCAGACTCCACAAGATGACCGCTATGCGTGCTGAAATGCGCATACGCGTCAACCTAGGGTCACCGAGCTGGGGACGTGGCGCAGAGCAGCCTGGGCCCCAGCGCGCTGGATGGCACGAAGTCCCGCGGACGCGCATACGCGTCAACCTTAGCCCGC
>JAXGQW010000144.1:0-5556 GCA_040766265.1 Verrucomicrobiota bacterium | reverse complement strand
CTCAATCGGGGTATAACGAATTTTCAATTCGCCGACTGGCGGCGCAGCGGCTACGCTGCGCCGCCAGAAAGTGACTTCGAGGAAATCAAACTTAGCCAGCACTCTGCGGCCTTGGCTGGCACTGAGCCCGGCGCTGATCGTGCCGTGCCTGGGGGCCCTCGCCTACTTCGTCCTGTTTAAGGAATCCGCACTGGTCAAGACCCTCTACGGAGCCACGAAAGTGTTCACGCTGGTCTGGCCCGTACTGGCCTTGACACTGATCCTGCGTCAGCGGTTCCAGCTTCCGCAACCGCACCGTCGCGACCTCGAAGCCGTGCCGCTCGGAGCGGCGAGCGGTCTGCTGATCGGAGTCGCTTTGGTCGGGCTCGCCCAGACCGCGTTGAGCGGCGTCGTCTCGTCTGGCGTTCCCGTCATTCGCGCGCAGGCTGAGCGATTCGATCTGATCGATCATTACTGGCTGTTCGCTCTCCTGCTCTCGAGTGTCCATGCGTTCGTCGAGGAGTATTACTGGCGTTGGTTCGTCTACGGCCAATTGCGGCGGTTGTTGCCCCCGGCATGCGCGCATGCCGTGTCAGGCGCGGCGTTCGCGGCGCATCATGTGGTGATTACCGGCGTCTACTTCGGATGGGGCTGGGGCGTCGTGTTCGGGGCCGCGGTGGGCCTCGGGGGCGTGCTCTGGAGCATCATGTACGAGCGGCAACGAACTCTGACAGGCGCCTGGATCTCGCACGTGATCGTCGATCTCGCGATCATGGCCGTCGGCCACCGCGCCCTGTGGGGAACGTGGCTTTAGCGAGGCTTCGCCTCAGACCAAGGAGGCGTGTGAACACCTCGTGGCCGCTGGGTGGCAACCACCATCACCGGCGCCCGACGCCTCGCTAAGTGGCGCCGCTGCGCGGCGCCAAAACTTGACTTATTTGCAGCAGATTATATCTGCGGAGTGACTCTAACGAGGCGCGCCTCAGACCAAATTCAGTCCTCCTTTCCATGAGGAATCCCGGTGTCTCGCCGCCCTTCTCTCCCGCGCCTCGTTCCTTAGAATCCTCGACCCATTCAACGCAGCACAAAAACTCGACTTGTCTACAACGTGTTTCACCGGTCAAGGATTCTAGCCCGGACATTTCGCAGCACGGCAAAGCCGAAGTGCACAGAGAGTGGTACACCGCTGCGCGTGATCTGATGTCCGGGCTAGTTGGCAAACCGCGCCCGGAAAGGACCCACGAGGATCCCGTCGGTCCTGAAGGTGTTCTTCCATATGAACAGTGTGTTGCATCTCTCTGACCCTGGGACCGGGCGCGGTTTTGCTTTTCTAACCCGCATAGCAGTCCTCTTGCGAGGTCTGACCGCCCTGTGCACTGACGGGGTGCGAAGTATGCGGGTTAGGCGGCCGGCAATTGGGATCGGTACTCGGTGGGGGATAATCCGGTGATCTTCTTGAAGACCCGATTGAAATGGGTCAGGGACTGGAACCCGACCTCGAACGCGATCTCGCTGATGCGCAGGTTGGGATTGAGGGCGAGGTTCTTGGCCTTCTCGATCCGGATGCGCGAGACGAAGTCGGTGAAGTTGATGCCGGTGGCCTTCTTGAACACCTTGCAGAAGTAGAAGGTGCTGCTGTTGACCGCCCGCGCCACCTGGGTGAGCGTCAGATCCTCGGCCTGATGCTCGAGAATGTACTCCTTGGCCTTGGCGATCATCGCCGGCTCCGGGTGTTCCTGGCGGACCAGCACCTGGTTGCTGACCATCGACAGGTGTTGCGCGAAGATCGAGAGCATCTTCACCACCGCATCATGCTCGCGCGGCGAGAGCACGGGCGTCCGAAAGTAGGCGTCCTTCAGTTCCGATTTGCCCACATCGAGCCCCCACTTGGCGACCTGTCGGGCAACCCGCTCGAACTGGCTCTCGACAGGCCTCTTCCGAAACACCTGGCCGGTCTGCAGGAATCCGACCAGTTGCTCGCCCAGGCGGACCGGGACGGCCGTTTCGCTCATGGCCGATCCGCACAGAACGGTCTGAGGCTCGAACGCCGAGAGTTCGGAAAGCCGTTGTTGGGTCAGCAAACAGGCGGCGCACGCGCTGCTCTTGCGCGCCATCAGGGCGCAGTAGGCATTCTCGTTGCGCCGCCCGTGATAGGGCAGTTGCCACGACTCGACCGTCCGCAGCGTCAACGGCAAGCCGGTGATATCGTTGAAGGCGCGGGCGTAATCGAGGTAAATCCTCGAATTCGCCAGCGCCTCGATCAGATTCTTGCCGTTGGTATTCATGGTTCCACCGCGAACAGCGCCTGTTCGCCCCAATGCGAATCCATCGACCGCAACAGAGGTTCGACAGCCAAAGACCGCCACCGAGTCCAGAAGCACCACGCGTCACAGCGAAGTCACCAGCACTTGCCATGCCTCGCACAATTTATGTCCAATCAAAGGCCAAACGTCAAGGCATGATCGGATGAAAGCAGCGGGCAAACGATTCTGGTTGCGCTGGTCCGGGCCGTGGCACAGAGTTTCGTCGAATCGCGGACCGGAGTCAGTCCTACCCGGATTTCTCACCACCGGGAGGATGACAACGAAATCCGGGCTGTGGCAAAACCGCGCCCAGAAAGAGAACCGGGAGCATTCTGTCGGTCCTGCGGGTGGTCTGCGATGAAAACAGTGTGTTGCAGTTCTCTATCTCTCGAACCTGGCGCGGTTTTGCTTCTCTAGCCCGCATAGCAGTCCTCTTGCGAAGTCTCAGTGCCCTGTGCATCATAGGGGTGTGAAATATGCGGGCTTGAGCACGATATGAAAGAACCGAATCAAAGCCATCCGACCCGGGTTCGTCTGTTCATCAAACCGCACTGCGGCTGGTGCCGGCAGGCAATGGCGTGGCTGGATCGGAATGGGATTGCGTACGAGACGCACGATGTGACAGGCGACCCGAAGGCGTGGGACGAAATGGTTGCGCTCTCGGGCCAGACGCTCGCGCCCGTGATCGAGGTCGACGGACAGGTCCTTGCCGACTTCGGCGAGGCCGAGTTGTCGCGCTGGTGG
Source organism: Verrucomicrobiota bacterium (assembly GCA_040766265.1). GTDB lineage: Bacteria > Verrucomicrobiota > Verrucomicrobiia > Limisphaerales > J093 > MWFF01. The sequence continues at coordinate 2,530 of JAXGQW010000144.1, read as the reverse complement.
AAATGGGACGCGCCGTCGCCCTGACTTTTGTCGGCACCTCTGTCGAGCGCCCTGGCGCCTGATGAAGGTAGCGACGAAGGTTACCACAGAGGCTTTGAGCTGACGCACTGGCGCACCGGCTACCGACGCACCGACGCACTGACGCACCGACCCCCCATCTCCGATCTTCGATCTCCGAACTCCGAACACCTCAAGCCGGCTGCAAGCCGGCGCTGACTCGCCCCTCGAAGCACAGTGATCAGCGCCGTCTGACGACGGCGGCTACGGAGGTGTAGTCGTCCCGCAGCTGCGGGATAAGTCCGCGCTGACTCGCTCCGCGAAGAATGATCATCAGCGCCGTCTCACGACGGCGGCTACGGAGGCAGAGCCGACTACAACCGGCGCACCGGCTACCGGCGCACCGACGCACCGCCCCCGAACTCCCATCTCCGATCTCCGATCTCCGATCCGGGCTACCGTCCGGGCGGAAGATACGGGAGCTGCCACGGTTTGCGGTAAGGGACGCTGACGAGCGCGTCGGCCTTGGGATCATCGATCACCCGTTCGGCCTGGGTGTCCCAGTTCACTTTGTGGCCGGTGCGCAGGGCGATGTTCCCGAGATGGGCCACGGTCGAGACGTGGTGTCCGACGCCGAGGTTCTCGATCGGCTGTTGGCGCGACTTGATGCAATCGAGGAAATTACGCACGTGCGCCGGGCGGGGGTCGGCGCCGCCCGGGTACTTCTTCGGTTCGAGGGCGTCCTTGGTCGGTTCGCGCAGGATTTCCCATCCGCTGTCGTTGATGACCAGCGTGCCTTCGGTGCCGGTGAACGACATGCCCCAGGGGCGGTTGTAGAGGCCGAGGCCGACGCCGACCTTGTGTTCCCAGACCAGCGTGTAGCTGGGGAACTCGTAGACAGTGATCTGGGTATCGGGCGTTTCCGAATTGTCTTCGAGGACGTACTTGCCGCCGCTGGACATGACGGACTTGGGCGGCTCGGCGCCCATGGCCCAAAGGAGGACCTGGATCAGGTGCACGCCCCAGTCGGTCATCAGGCCGCCCGCATAATCCCAGAACCATCGGAAATTGAAGTGAAAGCGGTTCGAGTTGAACAGCCGGTCCGGCGCCGGGCCGAGCCACATGTCGTAATCGACACCGGGCGGCACCGGGCCGTCGGCCGGGCTGCCAATCGGACGAATCCAGTCCAAATAGGCCCAGGCACGAACCAAGCCGACCTTGCCGAGCTTGCCGGTTTTGACGAAGTCGACCGCCTGCGCGTAGGTCGGGCTGCTCAGGCGCTGGGCGCCCATCTGGCAGACCCGGTTGTGGCGCCGCGCGGCCTCGATCATCGCGCGTCCTTCAGCGATGGTGAGGGCCAGCGGCTTCTCGACATAGACGTCCTTGCCGGCCTGACAGGCCATCACGGTGGGAAGGGCGTGCCAATGGTCGGGTGTCGCCACCACGACGGCATCGACATCCTTACGTTCCAAAACGCGGCGGAAATCCTTGACGGTTTCGGGTGTGGCATTGCGCTTCTCTTTGACCAGCTTGACGGCCTCGGCCAGTTGCTTGTCGTCCACGTCGCACACCACCGGACAATCGACCTCCGGGTTCAGAAAGAAGGTCGCCAGATCGCCCCGCCCCATGCCGCCCGAGCCGATCAGAGCGACCCGGACCTTTTCGCTGGCCGCGGCGGCGCGAGGCAAAGGGGAGAGCACCAGGCCGCCGGCCAGCGGCAGACCGGCGGCAAAGACCGAGGATTGACGAAGGAAGTTTCGGCGAGAGACGTTGTTCATAAGATTTTGCTGGGCGCATTATGCGGCAGCCGATCCGATCGAGCCAGCGCAAATTGCTCCGGCGCGAGCAGCAGGTCCTGCATTCGTGCGGCCTGAACGGTGCAATTGTTCAAAAGAGAATCATCACGAATACAACGAATTACGCGAATCCAAGGTTTCCCAAGATTCGTGTCATACCTGGGGTTCGCAGCTCTCTGCAGGCCGTGCTCTCTGCGGGCGCTGTGTCTCTGTGGTTCGGCACATCGGAGATTGGAGTTCGGAGATCGGAGTTCGGGGGGACGATGAAATCACTTGGTGTCGTGCCCTTTACGTTCCTTTGCAATCATCTGTTGAACCTCCACCCAAGCATGCCTTGCTCTGTGTTCTCTGCGGCTCTGTGGTTCAATTCGGGGCGGTGACAGTCATCGACCAGGATTCACCACAGAGACGCAGAGCACACAGAGAAGCCCTTAATCCACAGAAGGACGCAAAGGGACGCAAAGGACCCAGATTGACGTTGCCCTGCACTTTACGTTCGCCTGCGATCTTCTGTGAGTCCCCGAGCGCCGATCACCGACGCACCGACGCACCGACGCACCATCTCCGATCTCCGCACGCCTTAAGCCGGCTTCAAGCCGGCGCTGACTCGCTCCTCGAAGAATAGTGATCAGCGCCGTCTCACGACGGCGGCTACGGAGGCGTAGTCGTCCCGCAGCCGCGGGATAAGTCCGCGCTGACTCGCTCTGGCGAACACAGACATCAGCGCCGTCTCACGA
>JAXGQW010000143.1:0-5989 GCA_040766265.1 Verrucomicrobiota bacterium | reverse complement strand
TCAAGGTCTGGGACACGATCGCAGGCTGCCGCGACGGCCGGTTCCGATACATCGAGGAGCGTCCGAGCACCTGGGCGAACGAACCGGACGTGCGCCTCTATGGGTACTGGTTCTGGGACTGGTACGAGGAGTACCAGAAAGTCGAACGTATCGATCCGTCCGAGCACAGCTACACGCTGGCGCAGCCCTATTCCCAGTACGGGTATCGGTCGGGACAGCGGTACTATGCGTTGAACGTGTTGAGCGAACTCGACCAGCCCGGCGAATGGTACCTCGATCGCCAGCGCGCCAAGGCGTTCTGGCTGCCGCCTGAGGGCGTCGATGCCCCCAAGGCGGACACCGTGTTGAGCGTTCTGGATCGGCCTTTCATCGCCCTGGACAACGCAAACCACGTGCTCCTCCTGGGGCTGACCGTGCAAGACGGACGCGCCAACGGCATTGAGGTTCGGGGTGGGACCAACTGTCTGGTGGCAGGTTGCACGATTCGGCGGCTGGGCGGCGACGGGGTCGTCATCGAGGGAGGCCAGCGCCACGGCCTGTTCGGATGCCGCCTCGAGACGCTCGGATGTGGCGGAGCGCGCGTCGCCGGCGGCAACCGGCAGACGCTCGCGGCTGGGCGGCACTTCGTCGAGAACTGCACGGTGTCGAACATCTCGCGTCTCAAGCGGACCTACACCCCTGCGGTCCATCTGGACGGCTGCGGACAGCGGGTGGCCCATAATCTGTTCGAGCGCATGCCATCCTCGGCCATGCGGATCGAAGGCAACGATCATCTGGTCGAGTTGAACGTGATCCGCCACGTGGTGCAGGAGTCGGACGACCAGGGGGGCATCGACATGTTCGGCAACCCGTTGTACCGCGGCACCGTGATTCGCTGGAATCGGTGGAGCGATATCCGCGGCGGGACACACAACGGAGCCGCCGGCGTCCGCCTGGACGACATGATCTCGGGGACGGTCGTGCAGGGCAACGTGTTTGAACGATGCGGCGCGGTCGCCTTCGGCGGCGTCCAGATCCACGGCGGCAAAGACAACTGGGTGGACGGCAACGTGTTCATCGACTGTTTCGCCGGGATCAGTTTCTCGCGCTGGGGCGAGAAGCGCTGGCTCGAGGCGATCGCAAAGTTCCTTCCCCAGGCCGCCGACCCCGCCCATGTGGCCCGATATCCCGAACTCGCGCGGCTCGAGTCCGCCCCCGACGTCAACGCCGTCACCCGAAATCTGTTCGTGCGCTGCGGCCAGGTGTTCCTGCGCGACGGCAACACGCAACAGACGGCGCTCAATGCCAGCAGCGACCAACCGCTCGATCTCGAGGCGGTTTCGAGCGCCAGCGGAGCCGCCCGGTCGCCGGCCTTGCGCGCTGTCCTGTTCGAGCCCATTCCGCTCTCACGTATGGGCCCGTACGAACATCCGTGGCGAGCGCAACATCCGGGAGCTTCTGCGGCTCGCTGACCCTGCCTCCAACGCGTTCATGGCGTGGATCACCGCGTGCAGGCGCGCATTTGCCCCAAAAGAAGGTTGCCGAGGGGGGCAAGATTCTAACCAACGCTGTGATAGGTTCCCAAGCCCGGGGGGGGGCGGTCGGAACCGATGAGCGTTCAACAACTGACATTGCACCGACTCCAGTCCTTCCAATGAAAACACCTCTCAGAGCAATTCAACAGCGCAGCGCCGCCCTTGGCGCAAGCGCCTGGCTCGCTCTCATCGCGACCGGACTCGTTCTCGACGCCAATCCGGCACGCGCAGCCTCGGCCAAACTGAACGAGGCCCTCAGCGCCTATGACACCGCCATCACGGGCGACAGCACCGCAGCCCTGGCGAAGCTCACCTCGGCCGTCACCCTCGACGGGACAGCCGGCGCGCCGTTCAACTTCGGAGCGACCTCGGGCGACACCACGATGGAGTTCATCCTCGAAGGCGATCCGGTCGCCACCGGCGACTCGGGTTATCTGGCCGTGGGTGAGAACACGACCAGCAACCTCCGTTATGATCAATACGCGGACCGACGCCAGATGGCGTTTACCCAGCTCGGCGTGGCGGACTACCTGTTCGATCCCGGTGTCCCTTCACCCACCGCTCCCACGCACATCACCTATGTCTGGAACACGTTGGACCTCTCCATGACCTTGTATGTCGATGGCGTCATGGCGGGCGCCGTTTGGGGCGTCAGCGACGCCTTCGCCATGCCCGCCGAGGCCGGCTTCCTCGGGGCGAATGCCACCGGCGGCGAGCAGATGGTCGGCACCATCTATCGCGTCACCGTGTACCCGGGCGTGCTCCCCGACGACAAAATCAAGAGCCACGCCGATGCGTTCGTGAATGCGCGCGGCCCGCTGGTCAGCATTTCTTCCTTCACGGCCACGCCCACTCAGGTCCCGGCCCAGGGCTCGACCGTGCTGAGCTGGGAAACCCAGAACGCGACCGCGCATTTCATCAACGGCGTGAGCGTGACCGGAACGAGCGTCACCCTGTCGCCCGCCGTCACCACCACGTACACGCTGGTCGCGTCCAATGATGTCTCCGTGGCCAACGCGCAGGTCACCGTCCAGGTGGAACCGCCGCTGGCTCCTTATGACGCGGCCATTGCGGCCGACACCGCCGCCGGCCTGACTCCCATCAGCATGTTGGCTGACACGGTCGACCTGGACGGCACAACGGGAGTGGTTTTCGATTTCGGGTACACCTGGGGCAGCACCTCGATGGAGTTCATTCTCGAGGGTGATCCGCTGGCCAGCGGCGGCTCGGCTTTTCTGGCGGTGGGAGAGAACTCGGGCAGCAGCCTGCGCTACGAACAGTGGCAGGACACGCGGGAAATGGGCTTCACCCAAGGCGGCATCGCCGACTACCGGTTCTCCCCCTCCGTGTCTTCGCCGACCATCGCCACCCACGTGGCCTATGTCTGGGACGCGGACGGATTCTCGATGACGGCCTATGTCAACGGTGTGGCCAAGGGCGAGGTCACGGGCGTAACCGACGCGTTTGCGATGCCGACCGGATACGGCTGGCTTGGCGCCGCCGCCGACGGCTCGCAGCTCATGGTTGGCCGGATCTTCCGCCTGGTGGTTTACGGGGAAGCGCTGCCCGAGGCGACCGTCAAGCGCCACGCCGAGGCCTTCACCAGCGTGCTGCGCGCCCCCATCATCACCTCCTTCGCGGCCGACCCCGCCGAAATCGTGGGTCAAGGCTCCTCGGCGTTGAGCTGGGACGTCCAATACGCCACCGGGGTGTACGTGAACAACGCCCCGGTCACCGGCACGAGCTTGACTGTGTCACCCGCCGCCACCACCACCTACACCCTGCTGGCGTCCAACGCCGTGTCCACAGTCAGCGCCAAGCTCACCATCTATGTGACGCCCCTGCTCGATGCCTACGACGCCGTCATCGCGGCTGATGCCGCCAGTGGTTTGACTCCCGTGTCCAGTTTGGCCAGCGTGGTCACGCTCACCGGGTCGGGCGGTGTGCCGTTTGATTTCGGCGGCACCTTCGGGGACGTGACAATGGAGTTCATTCTCGAAGGGGACCCCGCAGCCGGCGCGGACGCCTATTTGGCTGTCGGCGAAGTGAGCGGCAGCAGCCTGCGCTATGCGCAATGGCAAAACACCCGGCAAATGGGGTTCACCCAGAGCGGCGTGAGAGATTACATGTTCACTCCAGCCGTGCCTTCGCCCACGGCCGCCACGCACGTCGCGTACGCATGGAATGCCGCTGAGTTCGTCATGAAGGTCTACATCAATGGCGCGCTGGCCGGCACCACCACCGGTGTCAGCGACGCCTTTGTCATGCCCTCGGGGCCGGGTTACCTGGGTGCCACGGCGGGCGGGGGCGAAGCAATGACCGGGCGGATCTACCGGTTGGCCGTGTACAACGGGCTGCTGCCCGAAGACACAATCCAGAAGCACGCCACCGCGTTTGCGGGCGGCGGAGATGGTCCGTCGCTGTCGATCGACCTCCAGGATGACCAGGCCGGCATCACGCTCGAAGGCGTGCCCGGCAGCCATTACCGCATCGAGTATCGCGATTCGCTCTCGACCGCGGACACGTGGCAACTGCTCCACGATATCCCGGCGCTGGGAGGCACGAGCATCCGGGTGGTTGATCCCACCTCCACGGTCGGCCGCACACAGCGCTTTTACCGCGCCGTGACAGTCCGGTAGTCCCCGCGCGCGTTCAGATCGCCCCTCTCCCATCGGCTCAGCCAACCGGTGGGAGAGTGTCTCCGTGCCCGTCGGACATGGGTCGCTTCTGACGCGCGGTTTTGCCAGAGCCCGGATGTCAGACTCCGCGAAGCGATCTACCACTCTCTGTGCACTTATTCCCTCTTTGAAAGAAAAGACTTTGGTTGCGGCTTTGCGGCGCTAAGAACCATCCGGGCTAAGCGTTTGTCTTGATCGCGACCACATCGTGCGTCCCGGCTTCCTTCTGTCCGGCGGGGCTGACCCGCACGTAATGAGCCCGCGCGCGCAACTGGCCCAGATCCGCCGCTCCAAGATAGCCCATGCCGGATTGGATTCCACCAACCAGTTGCATGAGGACGTTGTCGACTGACTCGGACGCCTCCTTCAAGGCTTCGACGCCTTCGGCGGCGATCTTCCGGGTGGTGTCCGGCGCATGACCGTACCGAGCGGCCGATCCGGCTTTCATGGCGGCCAGACTCCCCATCCCCCGGTACTGTTTGTAAAGCTTGCCCTCGATCTCTATGACCTGGCCGGGCGATTCCGGACACCCGGCCAACAGGCTGCCGCAGATCACCGCGTGGGCGAGCGTCAGCGCCTTGACCAAATCACCCGACTTCGCGATGCCGCCGTCGGCGATGATCGCCACGCCGCGCTTCTCCGCCGCGCGGGATGCGGCGTAGAGGGCCGTCAGTTGCGGAATGCCAACGCCGGCCACCAGTCGGGTCGTGCAGATCGACCCGGGGCCTTGGCCCACCTTGACGGCATTGGCGCCAGCATCGGCCAGAAACTCGACACCGCCCGCGGTCGTCACGTTGCCCGCAATGATCGGAAGCTGGGGGAATGCGTCACGAATGAGGCGCACGGTCTCGCCGACGCCCTTGGTGTGGCCGTGCGCGGTCGACACCGCCACGACGTCCAAACCCCGTTCCACCAGGCCCCCCACATGAGACAGGATCCGGTCCCGATCCAACGCCCCCGCCGCGTTGCGCACGGCGGACACGGCCGCCCCGCACAGGAGCCGGAACCGGGCATCGCGCGCCGGTTTGAATTGGGCGCTCCGTTCCTGGGTGATTCGCTCGACATCGCTCATGGTGAACAGACCGCGCAAGCGGTCTTCGTCGTCGACCACCAGCAGCTTGTGAATGCCGGGATGCTCGGTGAAGAAACGATCCGCCCGGCTGATGGGATCGGCGCCGAGATCCTTCACGTGGATGGTCTGCACCTGCCCCCGCGGTGTCATCACCTCGGCCACCTTCCGCTTGGCGTGCCGATGTTTGACAACGTGCCCCGACAACAGGCCCACAAGCCGGCCGTCCGGCCCCTCGACCGGGAATGTGCTGAAATTGAACTTGCGCTCCTCGATCATCGCCAGCACGTCACCGATCGCCTGGTCGGGCGCCACCTTGATCGGTTCCTGGATCAGGCCATGAACATGATTCTTGACGCGGCTGACCTCTGACAATTGCTGGCGCTCGGACATGTTGCAGTGAATGAGACCCAATCCGCCGCTCAATGCCATGGCGATCGCCATCCGCGCTTCGGTCACGGTATCCATGTCGGCCGAAATCACCGGGATGCGAAGGGCCAGTCCTTCGGCCAATGTCGTGTGAAGCTGCGTGTCGCGAGGCAAGATCTCGGAATACAGCGTTGCCAACGAAACATCGTCGTAGGTGAGAGCGACGCGGCCCTGCGCAGGAAAGAACTGATCCGCCGGCTGATAGAGCCGCCGGTCCACTTCAGAAAGATGCAGTGAGGTTGCCATGACCGAGCATGCCAGCCCCCCACGGGGACTGGCAAGCCGGATTCTGCCAGCGG
>JAXGQW010000142.1:0-6043 GCA_040766265.1 Verrucomicrobiota bacterium | reverse complement strand
TGGGCCGCCGGGTGCGCGGCGCAGGACGGCGTTGTTCGAGGCAAGGCTTGCCGCCACCTCGGCCTGAGCAATGGCGAAGACATCGACGCCGCTGTTGCCCTGGGTCTCGTATGCCTTCTTGACCGCTGCGACGATCCGGGTGGTCATCGCAGAGCCCAAATCGGCGCCGAGCAGTGCGGATTCCAGTTCTTCGAGGGTCGAGCCCGTGAGGCGGGGGGATCCCGTGACAATCCGCTTGATCTGGTGCGCCAGTTGGGCGTGGGTTTTCTGCAGTCCCGCCTTGATCTTTTGAAACAGGCCCATGATGCCAGGAGAGTGAGGGCGGCTCAGGCAACCGCGCAGGAAGGCGGCGGCGGTTCGGTCGCGCCCGGGAGCAGGGGTTGGGTCGGCGTGACAGGCCGGGAGACGTTCGGCGTGCTGGCCGCGGAGCGGGCCTTGCGCTGGGCCACCCGCTCCTTGAGCATGACCACGTATTTGTAGGGGAGGTGGATGCTTCCAATGAGCGGACGCCCTCGATTCATGCCGTGGCAATCGGAGCCGCCGGTGACGAGCAAGGCATGCCTTTGCGCCAGGCCAAGATAATGGTCGCTCGCAGCGAGGGAGTGTCGGGAATGGAAGCACTCGAGACCGTCAAGCCCGGCCTCCGCCATCTGGGGGATCAACCGGTCGTTGTGGTTGAGGCCCGGGTGCGCCATGACCGCCAATCCTCCCGCCTCGTGAATCAATGCAATGGCCTGGGTGGCGGACATCTTGAACTTCGGAACCCAGGCTGGGCGATGTTTTTTGAGAAAACGATCGAACGCCTCATCGAGCGTCCGGCACAAACCGGCCTGCACCAGGGCGCGGGCCACATGCGGGCGGCCCGGTGACCGGCAATTGGCCAGGGCGAATACGGCCTCGGTCTCGAGCGGGACCCGGAGGTGGTTGAGCCGGGCAACCATCTCGCGAATCCGATCCTGGCGAACGCCCTGGAAGCGGGCCAGTTCGCGCAGGAGCCGTGGGTGCTGCGTATCGAGGAAGTAGCCGAGGAGATGCAGTTCGGCGCCGTCGTGCTCGGCGGTCAGTTCGGCGCCCGCGATGAATTCGAGTCCCAGCCGGGCGCAGGCTGTCGTCATGGCGCCGCATCCCTCGACCGAATCGTGGTCGGTGAGAGCGATGACCGAGAGACCGTGTCTTTGGGCGTGGCCGGCCAACTCCTCCGGGCTGTAAGTTCCGTCGGAAAAGCGGGTGTGGAGGTGGAGGTCGGCGAACATTGCGTGGGCTGGTGGTGTGATTCTGGGGTGCCGGGTTCGATTATGAGATGATGCGGGACGGGCGCATGAGTTCGCCCCGAATCTTGTCGAGGATGCCGTTGACGAACTTGCCGCTCTCCTCGGTCGAGAATCTCTTCGCGATATCGATTGCCTCGTTGATGCTGACCACGGGTGGAATATCCTCTCGGTGCAACATCTCGAAGATTGCCAGACGCAGGATGTTGCGGTCAACCACGGCGATTCGGTGCAGTTCCCAATTCTTGGCGATGCGGCGGATCTGCGCGTCGATCTCGTCGCGATGTTCCAGCGTTCCCCGGATGAGCGGGTCGGCAAACAGGCGGACGACGCTTTCCCTGGGGCTGGGGGGCGGGAGGGCGGGCAGTTGCCCCCAGGTGGCCCCTGTGGTCTCGGCTTCGAGGGCGGCGGCGCGCTGCGACTCCCAGAAACGATCCAGCGCCGCATCGAGATCGGTTGGCGGATTCAGATCGTGCTGAAAGAGAAACTGCACGGCGCGTTCGCGCGCCTCGCGGCGTGTGCCCATGCCTTCAGGATGGGGAAGCACCCCCCCTGAGGAAAGCAAAAATGTCGGCACATTTTTTGCGTGATTTCCCCAGTGAGATTGAATTAGATTCTAACTATGCTCATTTGGCTTATTGTCTTTGCGATTTTTGCGATCCTGGGCGTGACCGGTTACTATAAAGGAGCCATTCGGTCGGCGGTCTCTTTGATCGGGCTCGGCTTCGCCGTCTTCCTCGCTTTGCCCCTCTCGCCCCTCTTGCGTCCGCTGGTCCCAAAGCTCGGTCTGATCAACCCCGTCTGGGATCATATTCTGCCGCCCGCGGTGGTTTTCCTGGTAGTCGCCCTCATCTTCGTTGGTCTCGGCTTTTTGGTGCATTTCAAGGTCGCCCATCATTTCAAGTACGCCACAGACGATTACACACGGATCCGCTGGGAACGGCTCAACCGTGTTTTGGGTCTGTGCATCGGCCTGACCGCCGGGGGCGTGTGCACGATTCTGGTGGGGCTGATGATCTACATCTTCGGGTATCCGGCTGTCCAACTTACTAGTGAGGAAAGCCCTCTCTGGCAAAGACTTCTGGCCACGGCACGCAAGGATCTCCAGACGTCGGGCATGGACAGGACGATGGCGGCACTCGATTTGATGAACGAAAAGTACTACCTGTCGACCGACCTGGTCGGCCTGCTCTATCAGAACCCGGTGGTCCTGGACCGCTTGCTCAACTACCCCGCGTTTCTGGCTCTGAGCGAGCGCGATGACGTGAGGGACCTGACCACGGACACCGATTTTCTCAACGGGTGGCAGACCAAGAGGCCAATCCTCGACATCGTCAATCACTCGAAAGTGATGGGGCTGATCAAGAACTCGGAGTTTGGCAACGAGGTGAGACAGGCGGACCTCAAGGATCTGTATCGGTACCTGGGCAGCGGCAAGTCCGACAAGTACGACGAGGAGAAAATACTGGGCCGATGGCAACTGGATGTGGCGTCCACATTTACCCTCACCCGCAAGAAGAACCCGGACATGACGGTTGGTGAGATGACCCAAATGAGGCTTCTGATCACGGTCTTTCTGCCGAGATTGAGCTTCATGGCCACGCCGGACAACAGGGCCTTCATGCGAGTCGAACTCACCGATCAAGCCAAGCAGATGATCGAAGCCGCTCGAGCCGCCATTGCCGCCGCCCAGCGGGCGGCTGAAGAGGCTGGCACAGTCGCCCCGCAGATGGACGCGCGCATGATGCAAAGGTATGGACTGAGGCCAGGGCAGCGCCCCGGGTTGCCGCCCCCGGACGAGACCGAGAAGCCCAAGGCTCCGGAACAGCCGCTGCCGGGCATTCCCGAGATTCGGCTCAGCGGTGAAGGCACTTGGGAGCGGGCTGGCACGAAGTACAAACTCACCATCAAGAATGAGAAAGGCCAGCAGGCCAGCGGCGAGGGAACGGCGGACGAGGATCGGTTGCTCCTGACCCTGGATGGCCAACCGCTCGTCTTTATCCGGTAGTTTTCCGATCGCCGGTCTGCCGCGGATTCCCAGCCTCAAGGCTGCTTGCGCGCATCGAGCCGCCGATACTGGTCCAGCCAGGGATCGAAGCGGCAGATCGATTGGTAAAGGCAGGTCCTGCAGGCCGTCTCCGTCGTCCCTTTCGCGTACGGATCGACCCGGGCGACTCCGGCGAAGATCTGGCGCCCGATTCCCCGGATCGTCTGTTCGACGCGATCCAGCAGGGCGGCGAACTCGGCGGCGGGGAGGGGGTCGTGGTGGCGTCCGCTGGGCTTCCCGCCGGGGGAATAAAGGAACTGGCCGCTGATCTCCGGCTGGTCCCACAACCGGTCCAGGACGCGCAGGGCCGTCCCATCGAACCGCCCCCGATGAACATACGGGGCGCGGCGCGCAGCCTCGGTCCCGACCGCGGCTTCGGTCCGGTTGGATATCCCCTTCCAGCCTCCGCGCAGGTTGACATAGAACACCCCGGCCGGCGCCAGCCGAGTGAAGCCGAAGAGCGGGCGCTGTCGATTCAGGGCGCGCAACGCGGCCATGTAGGCAGGCAGTTGGATCTGAATCCCGTTTTCCATAAGAGCCGCGTCAACCTTGCGGGCGCTCGACTTGTAGTCGACCACCACGCACCACGCGTCGGCGCGTTCCTCGATGCGCGCCAGGTCGATGCGGTCGATCTTCCCCTGGAGCATCAGGCGCTGGCCGTCGGCCAGATCAACCTCCCAAGCGGGCAACTCGGAATCGACGCCGCCAAAAACCAGTTCCGCGCAGACCGGGTCGAGCCCATAGGAGGTGCGCATCCACTCGATCGTGACCTCGACAAAGTCCTGCAGCGAGCGGCTCAGTGCGCGGGCGGCAAAGCGGTCCCGGGCATTCGTCTGAAAGAGCCCGTGTGCAAACTCGCGTGCCACGGCTTCGGCGATCTGCCCGACGCGCTCGCGGGCATCGGCCGGGGTGAGATCCCGCCAGCGTCTGCCTTCCTCGGCGATCTGGGCGTGAAAGCGGGCCAGGACCTCGTGCTGGAAACTGCCGGTTTGTCGCACGTCGGCCTCGAGAAGCTGGCGCTCCTCGGCGCGCAGCCCCGAGTGAACGAAGAACCGGAATGGACACGCTGCAAATTGTTCGAGGCGAGTCACCGAAGTGCGCAATGCGCCCGGCCCGTAGAGGCGGTCCGCCAGCCTCGATGGCAACCCCCCGCTCAGATCGGTCGCCTCTGACGCGTCCAGGACCCCGAGTTCGTGCAGACGTCCCGGCTGCGGCTCGTTGGCCTGGACAGATCCCGTCTGCGCCTCTCCGCGCGCATGCCGCATCAGGGGAACCACAGCCTCGGTGGCGTGTTCGATCTGGTCCCAGCCGGGACGGGTCACGGCCGCTTCCTCGATCAACCCCGGGAAGAGCCGCCGCAAAGGACCGAGGAATGGGGACGGATTCAGGAGGCGGTCTTCGAGGTCCCGCTCGGCGTAGGTCACCACGATGCGTTGGCGCGCGCGTGTGCAGGCGATGTAGGCGTAGTAACGCTCGCGCCCGATGCGCCGACGCCGGTCGGGTCCCAGCGGCACACCATTCGATTCGAGCTCCCGCCGTTCAGACTGGTTCAGCAGGCCCGGGGCGGGCAGGGGAGCCGGAAAGACTCCGTCGTTCCACCCGAGCAGCACGACCAGCTTCAGATCCGGATTGCGCGAACGATCGATCGCGCCGACCAGGACCTGGTCGAGGGTCGGAGGCACCACGCCAACGCTGAGGTCCGAAAGCCCCGCCTCGACAATCGGGAGCCACTCGCGGAGGGGCAGTGGGTCGTCTCGAAACGCCAGGGCAAGGTCGTCGATAAGCGCATTCAGATCCTGCCAGACGGTGCTATGGATCCGTCCGCCGGCAGGCACTGTTGATCCGCCGGTGGAGTCGGGCGCGTCTTCATTCCACGCATTGAGCGTGGCCTCGATTCTCAATGCCTTCCAGAGCCGCCGGAATGCCTCGGCAAACTGCGTGCCGTTGACGGCGCCGCCGCTGTTCTGGAGTTGCTCAACCAGGGCCGCGAAGGGGGGCGTCAGCTTGCAGCGAAACGACTCGAGGCGGGCAAGATCCCGCACCTCGCTCGAGGACGGCAGAGGATTCAGCCAGGTCTCGCCCTCCCACCCCGCCGCCAAAGCCGCGTTCTCGATGGCATCGACAATCTGCTCATCGCCGCCGGCCAGCCCTGTCTTGAGGACGCTCATCCAGTCCTCGGTCCGCCAGCCAAATGCCGCGAGGCGGAGGGCGGAGCGGACCAACTCAGCCAGCGGGTGATGGGCGACGCCCTCGCGACGATCCAGAAAGATCGGGATGCCGTAGCGGGCGAACACGCGCCGAATCACCGCCTGATACGGATCGAGCGAACGCACGAGGAGGGCGGCCTCGCGATAGCGCCCGCGCTCCTCGCGCACAAATCGCAGCACCGCCCGCGCGGCGGTGATGGCTTCGGCCTCCGGATTCGCGCAACGCACCAGGCGCAGAGACGATTCCTCGGAACCCGGTTCTGACGGCAGGAACGGCCTCGGGTTCATCCAGTATCGTTCGAGATGACGCAGGGTGGGGGAGGTGGAAAACCGGGTCGGCGACGTCGGGTCCGAGAGACAGACGTTCGACAAATCGAGGCTGCGGTTGCGCGCCAATCGGTCGCGCAAGGCCGCTTGAGTTCTGCCCACCAACGACCATGGGGACAGCCATTCGCCCGGAGTCGGGGAAGGGCTTTCGACGCAGAACGCGAGCGTGGCGCGCCGGCACCGCGGGATCACGG
>JAXGQW010000141.1:0-6082 GCA_040766265.1 Verrucomicrobiota bacterium | reverse complement strand
CCCGGACAGTCCCGTTCCACCGGGTGTCGATTACGACACGTGGCTCGGTCCGGCGCCGAAGCGACCCTTCAACCGGAACCGGTTCCACTACAACTGGCGGTTCTTCTGGGATTACGGCAATACCGAATTGGGCAATCAGGGCGTGCACATGCTCGACGTGGCCCTGTGGGGAATTCAGGCGTTGCGGGGAATGGAGAGCTGCCTGCCGAAACAGGTTTCTGGCAGTTCCGGCATGTACTGGCTGAAGGACGCCAAGGAAGTTCCCGATACGCAGGTGATGACCTACGATTACGGTGACTTGGCGTTGGTCTGGGAACTCCGCAGCTTCGGAGATACGTTGCCGCTTGAGGGAACCGCCGCCGGGACGGCCTTCTACGGCACGGAAGCCGCGTTGATCGTCGACGGCTCGGGCTGGAAGGTCCATTCCAAGAAAGGGGAGCCCGGCCCGAGTGCCAAAGCCTCAGGAGGCTCGCACACGAAGAACTTCCTGGAGTGCATGAAAAGCCGACAGCGGCCCAACGCCGACGTACAACTCGGCCGGCTCAGCACCACCATTTGTCATTTGGGCAACATCTGCACCCGCCTCCAACGCGCCGTGCGCTTCGATCCCAAAACGGAGAGCTTGGGAGACGACAAAGAGGCAACCGCCCTCCTCACGAAAGAATACCGGGCGCCGTTCACGCTGCCGAGGGTATGACCGCACAGTCTCGACTTGCCACACCTTCTGCTCTGGAAGTACAAACGGGCAGTCATGATGCATCACTGCTGCTACCTGGATCACGACAGGCGCACGCCCACGCTGACTTCTCAGAGCGCACCTCGAGGGAATGGACTAGGACGAGTCAGCCGAGTGTTGTTGTTTCTTGCGCTAACCGCTTCCGGCACCGCTCAGCCCTATCTTCACGCACCATCCATAGAGACCTACGCGAGACACGATCCGCAGGGGTTGACGATTCTCTCGAACGGCCGCTACTTGAAACCCGCGGGCAAGCCCCTGCCGGTGGGCCGTTTCCCTTATGGCCTGGCAATGAGCCGGGACGGCAGCACCCTCTTTGTGGCGAGTGATGGGTTCGGACAAATCATTACCGACTGGAGCGCTGCGAAACCGGTGGTCGTCCCGATGCCCCCGCCCACCTTTCAAAGAAGCCCGGGTCGGAACGAAAAACCGACCAACGCCGGGGGCGCGGACTTCTCGCCGGACGGGCGCATGCTTTACTGGAGCAGTGGCGAAACGGGCGCCATTTATTTTTTTGACGTAGCATCGCGCGAACAAACCGCGGAGGTATCGTTGAACACGGAGGTCGGCGGCCGCCGTTACGAGGACAGCTATGCCGTGGATGTGAAGGCGAGCCGCGACGGAAAATATCTCTATTGCGCGGACGTCGCTAACTTTCGAGTTGTCGTGCTGGATGTGGAGCGGCGGCAGGTGATTGGCTCAGTGGCCGTGGGGCGATACCCCTACGCATTGGCCGTTGTGGGAGATACGGTTTTCGCGGCCAATATCGGCTTGTTCGAATATAGTCCCATCGGGGCGCCGAAGGATGATCGCTTTGATAAACGCGGCCTGACGTTTCCGCCCTACGGTTATCCCAGCGCGGAAGCCCGCGACGGAGTGGAATTTGAGGGACGACAGATCCCCGGCCTGGGCGAACCGAACCTGCCCGAGTCGTTCTCGGTCTGGGGGGTGGACGTGTCCAATCCGCAATCACCAAATGTCGTCAGCCGTTTGAAGACCGGCCTGCTGGTCGGTGCGGCGTCGGACAATGGGAAGACGGTCGGCGGCAGTGCGCCGAACTTCCTGGCTGCGCACGGCGGCGCACTCTTCGTATCGAACGGCAACAACGACATCATCGAACGCATCGACCTGGCGAAAAACCGGATTGTGGCGAAGCAACGCCTTGTGCCTTCCCCGCTTGTCGCGCGCCTGCGCGGCGTCGGTCCCTCGGGGATGGCAGTCTCACCGGATGGAGAACGCCTTTATGTCGCTGAATTGGGAATCAACGCGATCGCCGTGCTCGATGCCAGGAACCTTGCCGTGCTGGGTCACATTCCGACTGCCTGGTACCCTTACCGTGTCGCGGTTTCACCGGATGGTAAGCGGCTCGTCTGCATTTGTTTCCGCGGATTTGGAAACGGGCCCAACGCGGGCGGGGAGATTCCCGAAAGCGAGTTCCTCGGCATGCGCGGTGTGGTCAGCATTCTCGATGTGCCCTCCGATAACGAACTTAAGTCCATGACCGCGGATGTGCTGGCTTTCAACGGTATGGTGGATCGCCGCGTCGATCGAGTGAAAATGTCGTCGCCCGTCATCCCTACCGTGCCTGGGAAACTCTCGAAGGAAATCAAGTATGTGGTCTTCATCACCAAGGAGAACCACACCTATGATACCATCTTCGACCGCATTCCTGGCGCAAAGCACGATCCTGGTTTGTTGCGCTGGGGTTTGCATCAAACCATTCAGGCGCCGGGTCAGCCCACGCTGGAAGATGTCGGCGTAATGGTGAATCACAACGCCCTCGCGCGGCAGTTCACCGTGAGCGACAACTTCTACATGGAACCAGAGGCTTCCGGTGTCGGCCACCGCTGGCTGGTGGGCGTGCAACCAAACAACCTCATGCAGATGACCTATTCGGTCGGTTGGTCATTCAAGAAGAACAGCACCGCTCCGGGCCGCCGATATGCAATGGGGTCCAACGGTTCACTCATTCCGGAGGATTATCCGGAGGCGGGCTCGATGTGGGAACACCTGTCACGCAACGGCATTCGGTTTCGCAACTACGGGGAAGGCTTTGAATTCCCCGGCGTCATGGAAGGAGACGACCAGCACCCCACCGGCGCCCGCGAGGTCGTTAACATCCCCATGCCGAAGGCTCTCTATGACAACACCTGCCGGGAGTTTCCGATTTTCAACATGAATATCCCCGATCAGTACCGCGCGCATTGGTTCATGAAAGACGTCGACGAGCGGTTCCTCAGCGGGAAAGAACCGTTTCCGCAGTTCATTAACATCGCCATCTGCAACGATCACGGTACTGATCCCCAACCCGACAAGGGCTACCCTTACCTGGCCTCATGGATGGCGGACAACGATCTGGCTTTGGGCCGAATCGTCGAGTACCTGACACACACGCCGTTCTGGAGAAACATGGCGATTTTTGTGACTGAGGACGATGCGGGTGGGGAACCCGATCACGTCGACGGCCAACGCAGCGTTCTGCTGGTGATCAGCCCGTGGGCGAAGCGGGGCAACGTGTCGCACCGGCATACAACCATCGTCAGCATGCACCGAACGCTGTACCAGATTTTCGGCCTGCCGCCGCTCAACATGTTCGACGCCCTCGCGAACGACTTGTCCGACTGCTTCACAACCCACCCGGATTTCCGTCCCTACCAGTGCCTTTCCGTTGACCCCCGCATCTTCGACCCCGAAAAAGCAAAAGATCCGAATGATCCCGATTACGGTAAGGCACGCAAGCGGCCGTCTTTCCTGTTGGACGACCCTGACGAGATGGAAAAAGTTCTGCGCCGGGGGGAAGAAGAAAGCAAAGCGCGCTGATTTGGGTGCACGGCGTGAAGCAGAGTTGCAGGTTCGAACCCCACGCGCGTTCGCGTCAGTCGGCCCGAACTGCCTGTCACTATGAAATGCACATTTGCACTTTGCATTGCGATTCTCACCCTGCCTGCGAGTGCTGCGGAGATGCCGAGTCGTCCGGACCGCGGCGAATGGCCTCCGGTCATCGGCGCATGGTTCTGGACAGAAAGGGACCTGAAGCCCGAAGGGTACAAGGCGTTCCTGGATGCGGCCGCCGAGCGTTCGCCGTATACACTGCTATCCACCGCGTGCCGCCGGATCGAGGTGGTCGACCCCCAGGCGTATCAGCAGGCCGATAAAGCCGTGCGGTATGCAGCGACACGCGGGCTGAAGGTGGCGCTCGAGTTGGACATCCGGTTGGCTCGAAAAGCCTTCCGCGCCAAATACCCCGATGAGCAACAGGAGGAGCTGACGCTTCGCTTCCTCGATTTCGCGGACAAAAAGCCCGCAGAGGCGGTCTTTGAAGGCGTTGACACCGCCGATCACATGAACGGCAGCCTGCCGCGCTACGAGTGCCTGGGGACGCGCCTGGTGCGCATTTACTCGTTCGTCCGCGATCGCGACGGGATCGATCCGGCGACGGTGCGGGACATCACTGCGGAGGGGTTGGCGACGGCAGAAGGCCCGCGCAAGTTGACGGTGCGCGTGCCGGAACGCCCCGGACGCGGCGCGTGTGTGATCGCCTCGCACACGTATCTGACGCCCGACGTTTTCGCGCCCCACCTGATCGAGTTCCAGCGCGCCATCATTCAACAGTACGCCGATCTGCCCCTGGCCGGGATCATGAAGGACGAGTGGGGCTTTCCCCCGGACGCCACGGGCAATCCAAAGCACGACCGCTACTGGTACTCCGCCGCAATGGCCCGGGCGTATGCAGAGGACTCGGGTTGCGACCTCGTGCGTGACACGCTGCTCATGTGCGCTGGCGAGAAGGGGCGCGAGCGTGAGCGGCAGGCGGCCATTAACCGTTATGGCGCGATGAGCCGCCAGCGCAACGCGGCAATCGAGGACGATTACTATCGAACCGGCAAAGCGGTCTTCGGCAGAGCCGCCTTCATCGTCACCCACGCGACCTGGTGGCCTTACCCGGGCACTCAGGAGTTTCGCAAGAACGGCCTCTCTTGGTGGGACGCCACGCGCGACATCGGGCAGACCGACGAGCAGACTCCGTATCCGTGCCGCACGTCCCTCGCCAAGCGCTGGGGGTATCCGCGTGTGGTACAACCAATACTACTCTCGGGAGGCCCAGCCGTATCTGCGCGAACTCTGGCAAGGTGTGCTGAGCGGCGGCCGCCTCAACGTTCATCCGCTCTATCCGCGTCCGGATCTCAAGCTCGGCGAGCGGGAGACACTGCTGTTGGAAAGCGGGCTGATGGCGGCAATGACCCGGCTGCGCATGCTCGACTTCGTCACCCGTGCGCCGCTGGATTGCCCGGTGGCCGTGATCTTCGGGCATGCTAACGCGATGAACTGGGCGGCTGCGTCGTACGACCGGGTGGGACTCGGAATTGCCTCCTCCCTCTGCGCCGCGGGTTATCCGACGGATTTGTTCCCATCCAGCCTGGTGGACCGCTCCGCACTGCGGCTCGACGACGAAGGCTACGTCTGCCTGGGCCCACAACGCTACCGCGCGCTTGTGCTCTACCGCCCCGAGTTCTGCGCTCAGCCCGAGCTGGAGTTCTTCGGTCGCGCAGTTCTGGGGAAGACGGCCATCTTCCAGGTCGGCGAGTGGACTTGCGACAGCGAGGCCCGTCCGCTCAAGACGGCCCAAGGACTGGGCGAAAAGGTGCGTCGTTGTCCGGATGACGAAAGTTGCGCGACGGCAGTGAAAACCTGGCTCGGCGACGCGTCCGTCCAGCGCGTTACCGGTTGGGATCGCCAGAACCTCACGCATCCTCTGCCGCCCGTCGACGGATTGGCCGCTCTGACGGACGGCACCTGTATCCGCGCGAAGGGGTCCCGCAATGCGGCAGGCGATCCGATCCTCGAGACGTTCACGTGGCAGGGCCATGCTGTCGACGTCGATGCCCTCGGCCTGGTGGCGATCCGCTTTGCGCCCGATGGCCGCGTCACCGGCTTCGCGGCAGGCGGGCTCAAACGAGTCAAAACCGATGGACTCGACCTCGAGTTGCCCGAGCGTGCCGACCTTGCCTTTCTCCGCAACGCCGACGGCACCTGTGCGGGGGTGCTTCAAGGACTGCCGGGGGACGTGCCCGCGCCCTTGCAGGCGATCACCCCCCACTGGCAGCGGTTGGCTGTTCCGCCGCAAGCCGCGCTTTCTCCAACCAGCCCCCCATGAATCTAAATCGTCTCCCGTTGTCCTTTGCGCACAAGGGTGGTATTCCCGGTGATGTCTTTGACTCCGTTGCTGTTCCGGACGCTACCCTCCGGATTTGCCCGCCGGAAACCTCCGCCTTGCCGGCCCCGCCCGCCTGCCGAACCGACACGTTTGAGCGACCGCCGGTCGCTTAGGGTCTGTGCAAAAATTAC
>JAXGQW010000140.1:0-6573 GCA_040766265.1 Verrucomicrobiota bacterium | reverse complement strand
GGGCTCGATCAGAATCGCTTCCCCGCGGCGCAACGACCAGACCAGGCGCCCCTCGGGGTCCGGCTCGATCCGGGCGCTCAACCCGCCGCCGGGGCTGGTGAACTCGGCACCCAGGGCCGGAGAGATGATCCAGAAGGCAACCACAACGGCTGAGATAGGAATTCGCGAGCGCATGATTGATCGGCAATTCTGAACTCTTGGCGGTCTCGCGGTCAAGTCGGGGGAACCGCGGCCCGAACAATTCGTTTCCAGGCTGCCAGACATTTTCCCGTGCAAGGCTCACGACCCTTCGCTAACGTCCCGCCCGTGAATCCGACATTGCCCAATCAGCTCTTCCTCGACGGCGCCTGGCACGACGGCGCGTCCGGTCTGCGCTCTCCGCTGATCAATCCCGCCACCGAACAACCGTTCGCCGAAGTGGCCGTGGCCGATCCCGCGGATGTGACTTGCGCCATCGAGTCCGCCCACCGGGCCTGGGAATCGGGCTGGCGCGACCTGGCTCCTGGCAAGCGGACCGAAATCCTGTTCGCTGTGGCCAGGGCCATCCGCAATCACCTCGACGAGATTGCGCAGCTCGAGACCCTGCACGTGGGTAAACCGATCAGTGACGCCCGCGACGAGGCCGCTCTGGGCGCCCGAGTGTTCGACTACTATGCCGGGGCCATCACCGGGTTTTGCGGCCAGACCATCCCCGTCGCCCGCGGGGGATTCGACTTCACGCTACGTCAGCCGATGGGGGTCGTCGCGGCGATTGTCCCGTGGAACTTCCCCTTCGCCATCGCCTGCTGGAAGGCGGCTCCCGCACTCGCAGCAGGCAACTGCGTCATCCTCAAACCGGCGTCGGTCTCGCCGCTCACGGCCTTGAGATTGGGGACTCTCGCCCATGACGCCGGTTTGCCACCCGGCGTCCTCCAGGTGCTCCCCGGCCCCGGCGCTTCCATCGGGGACGCTCTGGTCACGCATCCGCTCGTCCGCAAACTCTCCTTCACCGGCTCGACCGAAATCGGTCGCCGGATCATGGGACTCGCCTCCCGTGATCTGAAGCGCGTGTCCCTCGAACTCGGCGGCAAATCGCCCAATATCGTCTTTGCCGACTCCGACTGGCAGCGCGCGGCGGACACCTCGCCCATGAGCGTCTTCGCCAACACAGGCCAGGACTGCTGCGCCCGGAGCCGCGTGTTTGTCGAACGTCCCGTTTACGACGCGTTTGTGGCCAGATTCGTCGCGGCCACGCGTGCGCTGGTGGTCGGCGACCCGGCCAAGCCCGAGACCCAGCTCGGCCCGCTGGTCTCGGCCAGCCAACGGACCGTCGTCGAGGAGTACTTGACCGACGCCCGCACGTGCGGGAGCCGGTTCGCCTGCGGCGGCGGACGGCCTCACCCCCGCGGTTATTACATCGAGCCGACGGTCCTTCTCGATGTGGGGCTGGAGGATCGCTGCTGGCGCGAGGAGGTTTTCGGACCCGTGGTGGCCATCATGCCGTTCGACGACGAGATCCAGATGATCCGCGACGTGAACGCGTCGCCTTATGGGCTCAGCGGCTCGATTTGGACCAACGATTTGCGCCGCGCCCTGCGTGTCAGCCGTGCGGTCCACAGCGGCGTCCTGAGCGTCAACTCGCACAGCAGCGTCCATGTCGAAGCCCCCTTCGGCGGATTCAAGCAGAGCGGGATGGGCCGCGACCTCGGCATGGCGGCAATGGAAGGGTACACCGAGATCAAGAACGTCTATATCGACGCATGACACGGACCTCGCACACAGCATCCGTGCTCCGCGAGGCTCGCCTTGTGCCGCCATCATTCTCCACTCTCCACTCACCACTCTTCATCGCCACCGATGAAACTCCCTCACCTCAAGTCCCTCATCAAAACGGGCGCCGTTGACACCGTCATGGTCGGGTTCCCCGATCCGTTCGGACGCCTGGTCGGCAAGCGCTGCACGGCGGATCATTTTCTCGAATCGGTCCTCCGACACGGATCCCACGGTTGCAGCTACCTGCTGACGGTGAATCTCGATATGGACCCGCTGGACGGATTTGCTGTCGCCAATTGGGATGCGGGTTTTGGGGACTTCACGCTGCGACCGGACCTGGCCACGTTGCGGGTGATCCCCTGGCAGCCGGCCAGCGCGCTCGTGATCTGCGATTGTCTGCGGCACGACGGCTCCGTCGTGGCGGAGGCGCCCCGCTCGGTGCTGCGTCGGCAACTCGATTCGGTGCGTCGACTGGGCTTGACGGCGGTCGCCGCGAGCGAACTCGAGTTCTATCTCTTCAATCACACGTACCACGACGCATTTGCCAACGGCTACCGGGACCTGACCCCCTCGAGCGATTACCGTATCGACTATCACCTCATGCAACCCACCCGCGACGAACCCCTCATGCGGGCCATCCGCGCCGGCATGAACGGGGCGGGCATCCCCATCGAGAGCAGCAAGGGTGAATGGGGCCGAGGCCAGCACGAGGTGAACTTCACCTGGGCCGAACCGATCGAGACGGCAGACCGTCACGTCATCTTCAAACAAGGCGTCCGCGAACTCGCCCAGGAGCATGGAAAGTCGATCTCGTTCATGGCCAAATACGCGCCGGGCGAGGCCGGCAGTTCAGGCCACCTCCATTTCAGCCTGTGGAAAGGGAGTCGGAACGCGTTCTGGGAGGAGCCTGATCACCGTTCCACACCGAGAGCCGCGCGGCCAAGGCCGAACCGAACATCGGCGTTCTGCCCCAACGAGTCGGCATCCAAGGAGTCCCCTGCATATCGCGGATCCCAGCTCTTCCGCCGATTCCTGGGCGGCCTCCTCAAGTATACGCCCGAACTGAGCCTGTTCTTCGCGCCCACCGTCAACAGCTACAAGCGCTTCCAGCCGGGCAGTTGGGCCCCAACCCGCATGGCCTGGGCGATGGACAACAGAACCACGGGCTATCGGGTCGTGGGACACCACAACGGTTTCCGGATCGAAAACCGCATGCCTGGCGCCGACGTGAACCCGTATCTCGCGTTTGCTGCGACCTGCGCCGCCGGTTTGGCGGGTGTGCGAGAACACCTCGATTGCGGCCAACCCTATCAAGGCAACGCTTACTTGGACACGACTCTGCCTCGCGTCCCCGCCAGCCTCCGCGACGCCGCCGATCTTCTGGACGCTTCCCGCCTCGCCCGCTCCGCATTTGGCGATGCCGTGGTGGATTTCTATGTCCGCCACGCCCGCATCGAGCATCAGGCGTTTCACGATGCCGTCACCGACTGGGAACGCCAACGCTATTTCGAGCAGATTTAGGCTCGCCGCAGCCTGAATCCCAAAAAGCCACCGGTCCATTCGTCAATCGCCAGACATGAACCGTGTGCAGCGCGCGCGCTGAGCCAGCCGCGAGACCGAGCCCCGAAGCGCTTCGGCAACCTCGAAGCCGGGGGCCAAGGCGATCGGTCGTTTGAAGAGTGACTGCCACCCGCCCGCCTCTGCACGCGCTTGCCTGCGCGCCGCGTGAACTCGGGGCGGATCATGCCAGGATCTCGCCACGGTCGCGCAGAATCTCCGCCTGCTGCTTTCGTTTCTCGGCCAGCAATCCCTTCTCGGCCGCCTCCATCGCATCGAGAATCTCCCCGGCTTCAAGCAGCCGGGGCGCCGTCACATACTGGGCGCCCGCCTCGTAGAGCGCCGGAATGTCAGCCAGTCTTTCGGCGTTCATGATGATCTGAGCCGTGGGGTTGAGCTTCCGGAGGCGTCGCGTCAAAGCCAGGTTGTCCGATCCTCTGAGCAACGTGTTGGGGACGGAGCAGATGAGCACCCGGGCGTGCTGCGCGCCGGCATGCTGGAGCACTTCCGGCTGGGTGATATCGCCGTAGACGACCGAGACGCCCAACCGCGCGAGCCGCTGATACACGAGCGGGTTGAAGTCGACCACCCGCAGATTCTCCAGCAGCGTGGGCCGCTCGCGCCGGATGCGATCGAGCAACGAACTTGCCGTCCACGAAAACCCCAGCAGGAAGATCCCGGGCGCGCGGCCTTCGCGGGAGGACATGTCCGCCGCTCTCTTGAGATCGCTTAAGCCGAGGCGGCTCAGCCACGGGCTGATCACGCGCACAATCGCATCGGTCTGGAAAATCCCGTACGTCGAAAGCGCGCCCGTGAGCACGAAGGCAAAACCGGCACGCGCCAGCACCGACTCCGAGACATCGCCCGCGGCATGTCCCAGCGACAACAGCACCAGGGACAGTTCGCTCATCTGGGCGAGGTTGATGGCAGGCAGGAGCGCGCCCCGATGTCCCGCCTTTGCGGCATAGAGCGGCACAAACACGGTCACCAGTCGGGTGATCACAAGCAGACTGCTGAGCACCACCGCCCAAGCCAGATCAAGCCCGGTCGCCCCCGGAAAGCCCATCCCCAGCGTCACAAAGAAAAGCGTTACAAAGAAGTCGCGGATGCCGGTCAGTTTCGCCGCGACGTCGATGGTGTACGGAAATGTTGAAAGGGCCACGCCTGCCGCCAAGGCGCCCATCTCGCGGGACAATCCCAGCCCGTGGGCCAGGCTGGCCAGGGCGAAACACCAGGCCAACGCCCCCACCAGAACCAACTCCGGCAACAACGCCACAGACCGGAACACCGCGGGCAGAACGTACCGGCTCACCAGAAACGCAACCGCCATCAACAACCCAACCCGGACGAACGAAAGCGCCACCACCGCGAGGGTGGGATGTCTCAGGTCCGGCTGGATCGCCAGGAACAGAATGGCGAAGACGTCTTGCAGCACCAGGACGCCCAGCGTCAGCCGCCCCGCCCACGTCTCCAATTCCCGCTTGTCGTGCAGGATCTTGACGATGATCACGGTGCTGCTCAGGGCAATCGCAACCCCCAGGTAAAGCCCCTCGAGCCAGCCCGTCGCGGGTCCAATGACCACGCAGAAGACCATCGCCAGCCCACAGGACCCGAGAATCTGCACCACCCCCGTCCGCGTGATGTCTCGCCCCGCGCTCACGATCTTCTTCAGATCAATCTCGAGACCGATCATGAAGAGCAGAAGCATCAACCCGAGACTCGACACCACATCCATGGCCTCATGGTCCGTCACCACCGAGAATCCGTGCGGCCCAAGAGCGAAGCCCGCAGCCAAATAAGCGAGCAGGACCGGCTGCTTGAGCGCGTTGAAGACGACCGCCAACACCCAGGCGGCGATGATGCAAACGAGAATCTCCGTGATGAGGGTCTGGCCCACGCGGGCGCCAGATTAGAGCGCTGGCCCGATTCTGCAAGACCCAGAATTCTAGCCCGCGCGTTTGACCGGCGGGTGCCGGGCGGGGTACTCTCCCACTGATGTCCCGTCCTCATCTCGTCGTATTGGGGTTTGCATTCGCGGCTGGCTCGCTGGTCTGGGGCGCGCCTCTGAAGATCGCCTGCATCGGCGACAGCATCACGTTCGGTTCGGGTTTATCCAATCCCGCAACGGAGAGCTACCCGGCCAGACTTCAGCGCCTGCTCGGGACGATCTGCGTGGTTCGCAATTACGGCATCAGCGGGCGCACCTTGTTGAGGAAGGGCGATTACCCATACTGGAACGAGGCTCTCTTCAGCCAAAGCCGCGAATGGTCTCCCGACATCGTCATCATCCAGCTCGGGACGAACGACTCGAAACCCTACAACTGGCGGCACGGAACGAACTTCGTTGCGGATTACGAAGACTTCGTGTCGAGTTACCGGATTCTCCCGAATGCGCCTCGGATCATCGTCTGCACGCCCTGCCCGGTGTATGGGGCCGGCGCCTACAACATCAAACCGGACACCGTCGCGGGAGAGATAGCCCCCGCGGTACGCGACCTGGCCGCCCGGCTCGGACTGGGGCTGATCGATTTGCATGTGCGCCTGGCTGGACATGCGGATTGGTTTCCCGACACCGTGCACCCGAATTCGCGAGGGATGGCCGTGATGGCTGCAGTGGTCTATGAAACCCTCGCCGGCGGCCCGCCGCCACTCCCCCCGCCCCGGATCGAGTTGACCCGCGTGCCGCCCAATCGAATGGTGGCACAGTGGCCTGCCCCATGGGCCGGCTGGGTTGTCCAGACGACCACCCTCCTCCGTTCGACCAACACGCTCTGGACCGTCGTCGAAGCCATCCCCACCAATGACGGCGCCGTTGTCCGGCAGACCAACTCGATCTCCGGACCCAGGCGTTTCTACCGACTCTGGCAACCGTGAAGTCGCAATCCTCGCCAGGCACGCCCGGTTCGCCGCTCTGGCTGGTGCTGCTCCTGACCGCGATGGCGGGGGGAATGGGTTGGGGAATTCGCGGCCAGTACGGCCACGAGACGGGGGCCATGATTGCAGGCCTTCTGGTCAGTCTCGCCCTGGCGCGCTTCTTCTGTCCTCGAGGAACCTCGCTGGCCGCGGCGCGCGCCGTGGCATTCGCCACGATTGCTGTTTCGTTTGGCGGTTCGATGACCTACGGCCAGACCGTTGGATTGACCCAGGACGCCCCACTGATCGGGAACTGGGCGGCGCTTCGCTGGGGCTTCCTTGGCCTCTTCATCAAGGGCGCGATCTGGATCGGGTTTGTCGGAGCCTTTCTGGGCATGGCCTTGGGTCGAG
>JAXGQW010000014.1:0-79499 GCA_040766265.1 Verrucomicrobiota bacterium | reverse complement strand
TAGAGATGGTCGTCGGGCATGAAATCGCGGCCCGGGCGCGGTTCGAGGTGGCTGATGCGTTCGCTGGCCTGCTGGACTTCGTCGGTCGTCTTGCCCAGGGCGCGTGCGATTTCGGGGAAGCGGCGGCGGCCTAGAGCTTCCATGTGCTTGTCGACGATGGCGTATTCGAGCGAGGCGATGCGGCCGGCGCGCTCGAGTTGGAGCAGCAGGCACTCCCGCAAGTCCCGGGCGCCGACGCCTGGCGGATGGAACGACTGGACCACCTTGAGGACCTGGGCGATTCGATCGATGGGCGTATTGGTGGAGAAGGCGAGTTCATCGAGGCTGGCCCGCAGGTAGCCGGCGTCGTCGATGTTGCCGATGATCATCTCGGCCACCGCGCGTTCGTCGTCGGTCAAATCCGAGAGGCGCACTTGTTCGAGCAACTGCTCCTGGAGCGAGGTGCCGGCGACCAGCGAGTCGAACATGTACTGGCGCCGTTCCTCCTCCTCTTCGCGGGCGCGCAAGGGCGAGTTGGCCTGGACGATGGAATCGCGCCACTCCTGATCGACCTGTGCAAGGCGCTCGAACTCGGCCTGAAAGTCGTCCACGACACCCGGAACCCGGTCGGTCGCCGGATCGTAGGTGATGTCGGACGGGGGTTCGGCGGGATCGGCGGGATCGGAGAGGGGGGCGCCGTCGATCTCGCGTTTTTCCTGCTGGGTGATTTCGCTGGTGGAGAGTTCTTCGAGGACCGGGTTCTGCTGCAATTCGTGCTCGACGAGCGCCTTGAGTTCGAGCATCGGGGCCTGGAGGAGCGCCAGCGATTGCTGGAGCTGTGGCGCCAACACCTGTTGGAGCGCCATCTTCTGGGTCAGATGCAGGCCCTGCGCCATGCCGCTCATCTTAGGGGGCAGCCCCAAATCCACAAGCGCGATCTCAAAGCCGCAATGGCCACGGGCAAATGCTTTGCCTCGCCGGCCCGGCCGCCGTATCGTCCGGGGCGTGGCGGCGCATTTCACGATTTTGGGCAGCGGGTCGGCCGGCAACTGCGCCTACCTCGAAACCGAGGAGACGCGCCTGCTGATCGATGCGGGCTTGAGCGCCCGGCAAATCCGCCAGCGACTGGCCGGGATTGAACGTTCGCCGGAGACGCTGCAAGGGATACTGATCACGCACGAGCACATGGATCACATTCAGGGGCTGGCGGTGTTGTGCTCGAAACTGCACCTGCCGGTCTACTGCAACCGGCTGACGAAGGAGGCGATCGAGCACGCCTTGGAGCGGCCTGTGAATTGCCGTCTGTTTGGCACAGGCGACACTTTCGAGATCGGCGACGTAGGCGTCGAGACCTTCTCGGTCCCTCATGACGCGCAGGATCCGGTGGGTTTCCTGCTGCGTCTCGATGGCGGGAACATCGGTTTCCTCACCGATCTGGGACACGCCACCCGGCTGGTCGTCGAGCGGGTGCGTCCGGCCAACGTGCTGGTCCTCGAGACAAACCACGATCTGAAGCTGCTGCAGGACGACACGCGCCGCCCCTGGAGCGTCAAGCAACGGATCCTGAGCCGTCACGGCCATCTCTCCAATGAGGCTGCTGCGGGTGTGGTCGAGCAGACTGTTTCGGACGGTCTGCGCCACCTCTGTCTGGGGCATTTGAGCCGGGACTGCAACCGTCCGGACCTGGCGATCGAGGTTGTGGCCGGGCGGCTTCGGGCCCTTGGGGCCACGCATGTTCGGGTGGACTGCGCGGCGCAGGACCATCCGAGCCCGACCTTGGCGGTGTGAACACCGCGGTGAGGCGATGGACAATCCAAGCGGGCACACGAGCGCGCGGGGCGCTCTGCAGTGCGGGGTTCCCGCGCTCTTTCGAGCCACGATGCGATCGCGATGCAGGCCGAATGTCAGACTCCGGGAAGCTTTGTGAAACATCCGGGCTAGGCCGCCGCCTGTTCCGGCGTCTCGGTCGACGCCGCCTGTCCTCCGTTGACGAGGTAGAGGGCGGCCATGCGGATGGCCAGGCCGTTGGTCACCTGTTCGAGGATCACCGAGCGCTCGCCGTCGGCCACCTCGCTGTCGACCTCGACGCCGCGGTTGATGGGGCCTGGATGCATGATGAGCACGTCGGGCTTGGTGGCGGCGAGTCGGGCCCGGTTGATGCCGAAGAGGCTGCTGTATTCGCCGAGGCTGGGGAACATGGTCTTGCGCTGGCGCTCGTGCTGGATGCGGAGCAGGTTGATGACGTCCGCATCGGCGATCGCCTCTTCGAGATCGGACGTGACCCGGCACTTCATCTGTTCGAACGTGCGCGGGACGAGGGTGGGGGGGCCGCACAAGGTGATGTGGGCGCCCATTTTTCTCAGAGCCCAGATGTTCGAGCGGGCGACCCGGCTATAGAGGATGTCGCCGAGGATGGTGACGCGCAGGCCCTCGATGCTCCCTTTTTTCTCGCGCATGGTGAAGATATCGAGCAGGCCCTGGGTGGGGTGCTCGTGGGCGCCGTCTCCGGCATTCACGACATGCGCCCCCAGGACGCGGGCGAGAAAGTGGGGGGCGCCGGCCGCACCATGACGGATGATGATGAAATCCGCGTTGAGGGCTTCGAGGTTGCGGGCGGTGTCCTTGAGGGTCTCCCCCTTCTTGAGCGAGGAGGCCTCGGCGGTAAAATTGATGACGTCGGCGCTGAGGCGCTGGGCCGCGAGTTCGAAGCTGATGCGGGTGCGAGTCGAGGGTTCGATGAAGAGATTGACCACGGTCTTGCCGCGCAGGGCCGGGACCTTCTTGATGGTGCGTTCGCCGACGGCTTTGAAGGCGCGGGCCGTGTCGAGGACGGCGGTGATTTCCTCGACCGAGAGGGACTGGAGATCGAGCAGGTCTTTGCGGGTCCAGAGCATGCCGGCATTGAGCTATCTTCGGGCGGCTTTTTCAAGGACGACTTGTGACGCCGCGAGGGTGTCGGCCAGGCGGACGTCGACCCGATCCGTCGGGCCTGTGGCGATCCGTTTGCCGACGAAGTCGGCTTCGATGGGCAGTTCGCGGTGTCCGCGGTCAATCAGGACCGCCAACTGGATGCGTCGGGGGCGCCCGAGATCGGTGAGGGCGTCCATCGCCGCCCGTGTGGTGCGGCCGCTGAAGAGCACGTCGTCGACGAGAATGACCGTCTTGCCCGTGACGTCGAATCCGATCGCGGTGGGATACACCTGCGGAGCCAACCGCTGATCGAGGTCGTCCCGGTGCATGCTGATGTCGAGTTGACCCACCGGCACCGGCGCGGCCCACAACCGCTCGAGGTGTTGCGCCAAGTGCCGCGCGAGCCAGACACCCCCCGTTTGGATGCCGACCAACACGACTCGGGCGTCGTCTTCGGTGCGCGACGCGATGGCGCGGGCAACACGGCGCACAGCCAGGTCGATGGCTCGAGAATTCATGATGACGCGGTTCTTAGGAGAGCGAGTAGGCATAGTGGAAACGAAAAGCGATGAAAGGACGCGGCAACGGGCAAATGAAAAATGATTGAGAGAATCTCCTCGACACCAGGTGAACAAAGACGAATCGGCGCCGCACTGCAACCCTTCAGCGCGGGCGGCACCTGTCAGGACTCCCGATCATGACAGGTCGGCTCGCTGGCTCTGATGCCAGCGCCGCCATGGGCCGCGGTGATGAACGCTCCAATCCGTCAACGCGCGCTCGAAGCCAATGTCGTACCCCGCTTTTTCGGACTCGATCCACTTGTGCCTGAGGATCTCGTCACGTTCCGCCAGGAAATCCTGGTAGAGCGTCGATTTGTTCCTGAGCGATTCGTCGATGGCTGTCATCACTGCTGCGTGCATCAAACGAAATAATACACGGACTGCTCCGTTTCGATTCGAGCGCGTAATGTAGCAGCGTTCTGGCGGGAGGCAACCATAATCTCCCCCCCAACGGGTGTTCTTGCTTTCAGGTGGGTTCTCCCCTTTCATCGACCGATGTCTTGGCTGCGTTCGACGGCTCGAGTTTGGCTGCCGGTGCTGATCTGGGCCGCCCTGATTTTCACCGGCTCAGGCGATCTGTTGTCGGAAGGCCGGACCTCGCGCTTCATTGGCCCGGTTCTGCGCTGGTTCAAGCCGGATTTGAGCGATGCGACCGTGCGGCGGATCCAGGTCGTCGTCCGCAAAGGCGGGCATCTGACCGAGTACGCGGTCCTGGCGTTGTTGAGCTTTCGGGCGCTGAGCCGCAGCGGCGGCTTGTTTTCTCCGGCGTGGTCGTGGCGTGCGGCGTGGCTGACTCTGGGCTTCTGCGCCCTGTACGCGACCGGGGACGAGATCCGGCAGTCGTTTGTTCCGTCCCGCTACGGATCTCCGCTGGATGTGCTGATCGATACCGTGGGTGCGGCACTCGGACTTGCCCTGGCTTGGCTGATCGCCCGGTGGCGCGGGCGCGGTTCGTCGGTCGAGCAGCGCGGCTGCTGCGGCTGGCGCTGTGGGCCCAGTCGCGCTCCCGTCGAGAACTCGTGAATTGCGCTCCCCACCGACCTCCGGCCGGTATTGGGCTTTTCAAAGCTGCCCTGTGCGGGCAGCCTTGGCGCCATGAACATCCCGATCCTGGCGCTGTTGGTCACATCGAGTCTGGGCGTCCTCCGTCCGGTCGCGGGGGAGGATCCGCCTGAGGTCCCGACACGATCCAACGTTTACGTTTCAGGCATCGAGGGCTACCACACCTACCGAATCCCCTCACTGCTCGTGACGTCACGCGGCACGCTCCTCGCCTTTGCCGAAGGGCGCAAGGGAGGACGCAGCGACACGGGCGACATTGACATGGTGCTCAAGCGCAGCGTGGACCGGGGACGGACGTGGGAAACGATGCAGACCGTCTGGGATGACGGCCCGAACACATGTGGCAATCCCTGCCCGGTGCTCGATCGCAACACGGGGACTGTGTGGTTGTTGTTGACATGGAACCGCGGGGACGATGCCGAGCCTCAGATCATCGCGCGGCAGAGCAAGGACACGCGCCGCGTGTTTGTCACGGGTTCAACCGACGACGGATTGACATGGTCTGAGCCGCGCGAGATCACGTCCTTGGTGAAGCGCACCAACTGGACCTGGTACGCCACGGGACCGGGAGCGGGGATCCAGGTCGAGCGCGGCGTGTTTCGAGGCCGTCTTGTGATCCCGTGCGATCATATCGAGGCGGGCACGGGGCGGTATTACTCCCATGTGATATACTCCGACGATCACGGGCAGACGTGGGCTCTGGGGGGATCGACACCGGAGCACCAGGTCAACGAGTGCGAGGTGGTCGAACTGACAGGCGGGCGGCTGTTGCTCAACATGCGCAATTACGACCGCAGCCAGCGGACTCGCCAGCAGGCCTCGAGCGCCGATGGCGGGTTGACCTGGTCGCAGCAGCGCCATGTCCCCGAACTGATCGAACCGATTTGCCAGGCCAGCATCCGCCGCTTCTCGTGGCCCGGGTCCGATCGCCGGAGCGTCATCCTCTTCAGCAACCCGGCCAGCGCCAAGCGGGAGAACCTCA
This sequence comes from Verrucomicrobiota bacterium, assembly GCA_040766265.1. Classification (GTDB taxonomy): domain Bacteria; phylum Verrucomicrobiota; class Verrucomicrobiia; order Limisphaerales; family J093; genus MWFF01. The sequence continues at coordinate 74,006 of JAXGQW010000014.1, read as the reverse complement.
CCGTGCGCGCGAGTCTCGACGAAGGACAGACATGGCCGGTGGCGCGACAACTCGATTCCCGCTGCGCCGCCTACTCCTGTCTGGCCGTCCTGCCCGATGGCGTCGTGAGCATCCTTTACGAAGCCGGGGAGCGGAGTCCTTACGAAGACCTGGTTTTCGCCCGGTTCCCGTTGGAATGGCTGACCGGGCCGAGGTAAATCGTCTCGAATCCGGATGACACCCTCATTCAACCGGAAACGCGCCGAATGCGATCGGCGCGCCGTGTTCTCGCTGTGTGGGGCCCTGTGGCATCTCTCGATCTGCGGCGCCGCCAGCGCCTCCGGTTTCGTTTGGGAGACCCTCCCGCCGCTGCCGGATCCGCATGGTTTCGCTGGCGCTTATGCCGGTGTGACTCGGGGCGTCCTTGTTGTGGCTGGCGGCGCCAACTTCCCGGACAAGAAGCCATGGGAGAAGGGCACAAAGGTCTGGCATGACAGGGTCTTTGCCTTGGAGCGGCCGGATGCCCGTTGGAAGATCGTCGGGCGCCTTCCGCGCGTCTTGGGCTACGGGGTGTCGGTCTCCTCGAAGCGCGGTGTCATCTGCGTCGGCGGCAACAACGCAGATGGTCCTTGCGCCGACAGCTTCATTCTGACCGTCGCGAAAAGCGTCGCTCGAACCGAGCCGCTCCCAAGTCTTCCGGTGCCCCTGGCCAACGCCGCGGGGGCGTTGTTGGAAAAAACGGTTTTTGTCTGCGGCGGATCTGACCAACCGGGCGAGCGCACGGCATTGAACCGGCTGTTTGTCCTCGATCTCTCGAAGGCGGCGCGAGGGTGGAGGGAACTCGAACCATGCCCGGGGCGGGCGCGGATCTTGCCGGTGGCAGCCGCTCTGGATGGGGCCTTCTATTGGGTGGGCGGCGTCGCGCTCGAACCGGCCAATGGCCATCCCAAGCGCGTTTATCTGCGCGACGGTTGGCGCTATCATCCGCGTCGGGGCTGGGAGCGAATCGCGGACTTGCCCAAGCCGGCCGCGGCGGCTCCGTCGCCGGCACCTGTCTTCGGCTCGCGGTTCTTCGTCGTGGGCGGCGATGACGGTTCACTGGTCGGATTCGAGCCGATGGAAAGACACCCGGGGTTCCCAAGGAACCTGCTGGGGTACGACACGCTCGAGAACGAATGGACTGAGGCCGGCGAGGTTGCGGTTTCGCGAGCAACCCTGCCGGCGGTCTGGTGGCGGGACCGGCATGTGCTGCTCAGCGGGGAGGTGCGACCGGGCGTGCGCTCGCCGGCGGTGTGGACGATGCGGTCGCGCCGTTTTGTGCGCGAACCTTAGCCCATTTCTCACCAACTGTTGATGTCATTCGACCGGTCACTGTCACATTTCACCTGAAATGCGGGCTTAACGTGCCGGGGTTCGAGACGTCCCAAGACGGAAGTGGACGAGGCTGAGTGGCGATGCGAACAGTGTCGATGCAAACGCTTGACGATCGGGTGTGAATTGTGTGGAATTCAGCCAGAATACGCGATGCTCTGTGCGTTGCGCCGGGCTTCGGGTGGGTCGCTGATCTTTAAAGAATCCAGGGCTGAAAGGAATGCGCTATGACAATTGAACCGCAAGTGAGCCGGGGAATCGAGTTCAAGAGAGGGAGGATCATGTCGCCGATGCGAACGGCCTGCTGGATCGCGGCCGGCATGGTCAGCCTCAGCTTCGCCCAAGCCCAATACTCGACGGGGTTCGAGAATCCGCCTTTCACGTCGGGGGCCTTGAATGGGCAGGATTCCTGGACGTCGGGTGGGAGTGTGAGCGTTCTCACCGCATCGGAGATTGAAACGGCGCTTTCGACGTCGGGCCTCTCGATCGATTCGCCGGTGCGCAGCGGCGACCAGGCGCTCCTTGTTTCGGGCAGCGGCGGCGGCGTGACATCGCGCAGGGCGATCAGCGGACTCGAAAGTCTCACCAGCGTGTTGTTGGACGTCTGGGTATGCCCGCTGGGGCCGCGGGAGGATGTGGGCGCCACGAGCCTGGGCAACATCTTTCTGGTGGTGGAAGACGACAGCAATGCGACAGCCGGACGCGCTGCCGCTTTACGGTTCGGCTATTACGACAACGGCAGCGGCACGGTGGCGCCGCACGTTGATGTGGCTGCCAGCGGAACGGGGATCTGGCAGGACACCGGCTTCTCCTGGGAGGTCGGCGCCTGGTACAACATCCGGATGAATGTGGATTTCGCGGCGCAAACGTACCACGTCAGCCTGGATGGCGCTCCAGTGGCCACCGAAATCCCATTATACTCGGGCAACGTCGTGGATCATTTCGGCGCAGTCAGCATTTATCGCGGCAGCAACCAGGCCGGGATGCTCGTCGACGATCTGGTGGTCATTCCCGAGCCGGGCGCGATGTCCCTTCTGCTCCTGGGCGGCTGTGCGCTGATGTGGCGACGGAAGGTCTCAGCGGCCTGAAGAGGGATTCAGGTTGAATGGGCCGTTCCACCGGGCGGCTTCTTGCGGCTTTTCCGCACGGACACTCGGGCGGTCGGACGATCTCAGGGGCTTCGAGTTTCCGAGCCTTTGTTTCTGTTGACATCGAACCAGACGGAACTTCATGAAAGGAATCCCAGCAATGACCCCAAGCGCCTCCCGATTTCTCCTCTGTGTGTCGCTAGCCGCTGCGCTCGGCCTGATGACCTCGTTGGCACAGGTCGTGATTGACTTCGAGGATCCGTATTACGTGCCTGGACTCCTGCAGGACCAGGATTACTGGACCGTCGCCAAGACCAACGAAGTTGTGCTCACAGCAAGCCAATTGGCCGACAATCTGACCGGCGCCGGCTTGACTGCCGGCGTCACGGTGCATGGCGGCCAGCAAGCCCTGTTGCTGTCGCACGAGGGCAGCGGAGGTGCGTCCGTCCGCTATGTGGACGGTTTCAGCATGGCCCGGTTGGTCAGCCTGACGGCCTGGGCGAGGCCTCTGACGCCGAGGACGGACGGGGCGGTGAATCTGGGCAACATCTTCCTGACAATGGAGGATCCGGCGAGTGTTCGCGCTGCGGCCTTCCGGTTCGGCTATTACGACAACGGCAGCGGGAGCGCGGCGCCGCACATCGACTATGCCAGCGGCGGCACGGGGATTTGGCAGGACTCGGGCATTTCGTGGTCGAGCAACACCTGGTACCAGATCACGATGGTCGTGAACTACTACGACAGGACCTACGACTTCTTTGTGGACGGCGCCAAGGTCAATGCGAGTCCGATTGCTTTCTACAGCAACAACAAATCGGAGAGCCTGTGGCAGATCCGGTTGTACCGCGGCAGCAGTCAGGCCGGGATGATCTTGGACGACGTCTCCATCGACGATGTGACACCCGCCGGCCCGTTCGTTGGAGGCGGCACGGGCTCGGCCCATGGTTGGAGTTTTAACATTTGGGATGCGACGGACGGCGCCACTCCGGACACGAGCACCATCACGGTCAAGGTCGATGGCGTCGCCGTGCTTCCAACCAGCATCACGCAGAGCGGCAATATCGGCACCGGCGACGGGACAGGCGTCACCACGGTCTCCTACGAAAGCCCCGCGCCGATATTTCCATCCGGTTCGACGCACACCAACGTGGTCTCTTTCGAGGGCGCCGGCTTCTCGCCCGTGACGGCGTCGTTCAGTTTCTCGGTTCCGTTTCTCGAGGACACTCTCGACCGGGTGGGCGGGTACGCCGCTCGTTTTCAGAACAAGGCGTCTTACGGGGCCAACGGCAGCGGTCATACGGGGGCTTCAGGGGACTTCGCCGTGGACATCGGAAGCCCGGCCCGCCAGAACAACAACCTGTTGGTTACGGACGCCGATTTCCTCAGCGGCTTGAACACGGCGGCGGCCAGTGACGCGCTGACGGTTTCGTTCTGGGTGAAGCACCGCGTCACCAGTTCGAGTTCGGTCTTCTGGGCGTTCTCATCCACCGCGCCGGACAATCGGGGGCTTCAGATGCACTGCCCCTATTACAGCAACCAGGACTCGACGGTCTTCTTCGACACGGGGGGAACGGCCTCGGACAATCGGATGTCCGCCCCCATGACCACGTTCCCGTCGTATGACGGCCTGGACACGTGGTGGACCGCGTGGCACCACGTCGCGGCGGTCAAGAACGGCTTCGCCAAAGAGATTTGGATCGACGGCGAGCTGCTGGTGTCGGGGGGAGACCAATCCCCGCTGTTCTCCGACATCACCAAGCTGTACCTGGGTTGCGGCATCTCGGGCGGCAACCCGTCCCTCTCGATCGACGGCTGGCTGGATGACTTCGCGGTCTACTCGGCGGCGTTGAACGGATCTGACATTGCCGGTCTCTTCAATGGCGCGGCGCCCGATCGCATCGGCGCCGGTTCGAGCCTCCTGGCCTGGTGGGATTTCAACGACGCGCCGAGCCTGGCCGTCGAAAAGGCGGGCGACAATCTGGTCATCACCTTCACCGGCGTCCTCCAGTCGTCCATCGACGTCATGGGGCCTTATGTCGACAGGTTCGACCTGGCCAGCCTTTATACGCACGTGACGTCGACAAGCCCGTGGATGTTCTTTCGGGCGCGCAAGTAGTCCAAATCAGGGACACAGCCAGACCCAATCGCCTTCATCCATGTCGACGGTTTCGTTGGCCTTGCCCTCGCGCTCGAGCGCGATTTTACCGCCGTCGTCCGTGCGGTTCCAACCGACCGAGTAGACTCGGAAGCCCTGGGGGTCGGTCCGGCTGTACTTGAGCGGCTGGCCGGAAATGATGTCGTGTGGGAGTATGTCCAGGAAACGCGGGGCCAGATCGGCGAGTGAAGGCGGCAACTCGCCGGTGGCGAGTCGATGTTGTTCCAAGGCGCAGGCGATCCGGGCCTGGTCGATGATGCTCTGGGTGTAGACGAACCGTTGATGCGCCCTGCCCAGGGCTGGAACAAGCATGCCCGACAGCAGTCGGAAGCTGGTCATGTTCGCCACAAAACCGCGCCGTGCGGATTCGGCGACCAGCGCTTCGTTGCGCCGCATGGCCTCCACGTCCGCACGGCGCGCGCCGAGGTCGATGCCGGGCAGCACCCGTTCCTCGAAGATCCGGTTGTAATTCACTTGTTCGAGGTAGAACCAGCCGCGCGGGATCAGCGTGACCAGGAGGCTTTCGAATCCGTTCTCGCAGACCGGCTCGGGGGATCCCAATTGCCATGCCATCTTCGGTTTTTCTCGGATGTAGGCGATGATGGCATTGCCGAAGGCGCGCTCCCCGCGCATCGCCGCGCGATCATCCGCCAGGAAGTCCAACTTTGCGAGCCGCCGCTCGAACGCCTGGAGTTGAGCCTCGGACCATTGACGGTCGGCAACTCCATCCCAAATGGGCTGCATGGCACTTCGGAGGATCGCGCAGCGAACCAGGTGTGAGATGAGTATCGGCTCATTCCGGATGCTGTCGGCCAAGTCGAGTGCGAGGAGTATGTCCTCAATCGCCGTCTCTGCGCGGCCCAAGGCGAGGTGGGCGGAGGCCCGCAGACAGAGGATCCGGGCGGTGCTTCTGAGCTTGGCCAGGTGCGGAAGCAAAATGGCTGCGGGATTCTCGCAATCGTAGCAGAGATTGAAGCGCGCATGTGGGCGGCGGCTTGCGGCGCGCAGTTCGTCCAGAATCGGGTTGTATCCTTCGACCCGTGCGAGCAGGCTGGTGGCAGCCTGCGAACGTTCGAGCGCCGGCGGCGCCTGGTCTCTGCCGGTCTGTTTGCCCGCCGCACGGTCGGCGGCCTCGTCGAAGGCCGCAACCCAAACCGCCAGATCGGTCCTCTCGCCCTTGCGCCAATCCCCTTTGCGCCGCGGGTCGGCCGGGAGCTTGCTGAAGGCCTGCTCGATGGCTGCGAGCGCGTTGGTGTCACGATAGGTTTGGGTGCCAGGATGGAAATCAAGCAGACCCGCCAGCGAGGGCGTCATGGCGAAATTCTGATCGTCCGGAACGGGGGGCGGGGCGAGTTTGCGGTAATCGAGAACCTCACCCTTGGCGTCCATTGTTTTCTGGTAGGCGGCCCAAGCGCGTTTGCCGCGCCAGTTCACCACGGTGTAGAAGAGGGCTATCAGTGTGATGAGGCAGACCACGAGACAGAGCAGGGCCTGAAGGAGGCGGCGCAAGACCGGCCTGCGCATCGAGGTCGTGGGCTTGCCGGGAGCGGCATCCGGTTGAGGAGTCAAGGCAGTGTTCATAACAAGGACATGTGAGGGGTCTTCTACGCGTGATTTGCGATCGACACGGATTGGCTCAGGGCTGAATCGAGAACCCGTTCGTCGGTCGTGCGGATTCGTGTCTGCGGTGGCGGCCAGGCCGGTTTGGATGTCTGATCGGACGTGTCGGTGAGCCCGAGCAGTTCGGCCAACTCCTGACGTTGCTCGGCGAAGGCCCGCGCCCCTTCCGGCGATTCGAGCGACTGCCGTGAGGGTGGTCGGCGCATCGCCTCGACGAGGTCGCCCGTCAGGAGGTTGAGTGCGAAGATGCAGACCCAGACGGCGGCGACGCCCGCGTAGAACCGCGGGCTGGGCCACAACCAGACACGCCACCAGGATTGTCCGGGCTGCCGGGCGCGATCGCGGCTGGCTGTGCTGGCTTGCACCACAAGGTCGGTTCGTGAGGGAGCGGTGACCGCGGCGGCCCGGGCGGGCGCGGCCTCTCGGACCGACTGCTCGATCCGTTCCCAGAGGTCAGGGGTCGGATGACCCCGCCGCAGAGCAGCCGCCAGGCGCGCCTGGGCCTGTTGCTCGATGGCGAAGGCACGCGCGCAGTCCGGGCATGTGTCGAGGTGGTGTTGGATTTCGCCGGTGGTTCGGACATCGAGTTCCGAGTCCAGGTAGGGACCGGCGAGAGATTGGATCTGGTCGCATTTCATAGGTTGTCTGCCTTTGCGATGGCGGGGCGCCGGTCGCGACGCCCGATGAGGGTTCGCATTTTCTGACGGGCTCGGGCCAGGTGTCCCATGACACTGCCCAGGGGAATATCGAGAGATTCGGCGATCTCCCGGTACCGCATCTCGCCGATGGCGCGAAGGAGCAGCACGGCGCGTTCGTTGTCGGTCAGGACCCTCAGGTCTGCGATCAACTCCTGGTCCAAGAACTCGGCGAGGGATGCGGTTGTGCCGGGACCGTCCGGGCGAGCGCACGGTTGGGCTGCGCTTTCGAGCGCTTCGAGTTCCTCCGGTTCGAGCTGGAACTCATGCCGGGCGATGCGCGCGTGTTTGCGGTTCAGGGCAAAGGTCTCGCGCGTGAGAATCTGAAACATCCACGCGCGAAAGGAGGCATCGGGGCGATAGCGTTCGAAGGCGGCGAAGGCGCGGAGCACGGCGTTCTGGATGGCGTCGGAGGCGTCCTGCGGCTCCCAGACCAGTCGGCGGCAATAGAGTTCGAGGTCGCGCTCGATCGGCTTGAGCAGCGCCAGGAAGCGGTCCGCATCGGATGTGAGGTCGGGTTTCATCGCGCTCTTCCAGTTAGAGAAAGCCGGATCGCATCCGTTTTATTACGAGTTTCCGGTCGAATCCATCCAACGCGGGAGGGATGAGGTCATCGGATGTGATCACACTGAGCTTGGGAGTCCGTGTATTCCGGGAACAGGGAAGCTCCTTGAACAGTTGCCGAACTTGCAGGCCGTGGCTGTTCCTGCCAGCATTGTCCCATGCCCGCTCAAGAATCTCCGCCCCGGTCTGCCTCGCTTGCGCTGCTCGCGCTCTCGATCTGTGGATTGCTCCTGACGCCGCCCGTCCGACCGTCGGACACGCCTGAAAGCACAGCGCGGCTGACGCCTGCCCGCAACACGGCTGGCATCGACACGGACGAATCCGGACAGCCCGAGGCTGCTCGTGCCGATGATGCCCTTCCGTCAGGACTCAGCGTCGTCCCGGGTCCGGTGAACGGCGCTTTCATCGAGCGGGGCGGGATGTCCATCGCCGTCTACGGCGATCCGTCGGGCCGGCGACCGCTGTCGGACACCGTGCTGCTCAGCGAGGCGCGGCGGGACGTGACTTGGGTGGCGCGCAGCCTGGCGGAACGCGGCGCCAGCATCGTCGCTCCGGAGAAGGAAGTCGAACTGCTGTCCACTCCCGAGAAGTTCTGGGCAGAATTGCGGGAGAAACGCTTCCACGATTACACCCAACAGACCACGAAGGTCCCGATCGACCCGATTCGGGTGAGCCGCACCGTGAAGGGCGGCGAGACGCTGACGTGGGCGGGCCTTCCCATCCGGGTGATCGATACTCCCGGCTACACGCGCGGCGCGGTGAGTTTCCTGGTCGAACTCGACGGCAGAACCGTAGCCTTCACGGGAGACCTGATCCGCGACGACGGGAAGTTGCAGGACCTCTTCAGCCTTCAGGACGCGATCCCGGAGGCCAAGATTGGCGGTTACCACGGCTGGGCAGGGCGCTTGGGCGATCTCATGGCGAGCCTGGACCGGCTGGCCGCCGAGAAGCCGGATTTGCTGGTGCCCCTGCGTGGCTCGGTCATTCGCGATCCGGCTGCGGCGATCGCCCGTCTGCAGAACCGCATTCGTGCCGTATACGCCAACTATCTGTCCATTGACGCGCTGCGCTGGTATTTCAAAGACGAACATATCCGCGTCAAGGCGCGCCGCGTGCTGGGCCCCGAGGCGCAGGTTGACTGGATGCCGATGGCGGAGACCGTGCCGCTGCCCGGGACGATCATCCCGATCTCCAACGCGCGGCTGATCCTGTCAGCGGATCGCTCGGGGTTCCTGGTCGATTGCGGGAGCATGGGAATCATCGAGCAGTTGCGCAAGATGCGCGCCGCCGGGACGCTCGAGTCCGTCGAGCACGTGTTCGTGACTCATTATCACGACGACCATACGGATGCGCTGCCGGCGCTGGTGGCCGAGTTCGGCGCGCGCGTGCACGCATGCGGCAGCCTGATCGATCTGATCGAACGCCCAGGCGACTATCGGTTGCCCTGTTTGACCAGGAATCCAACACCGGTCACCGGCAAACACCGCGACGGCGACGCCTGGCGTTGGAAGGAGTATGAGCTGACGATTCTCGATCATCCCGGACAAACGCTGCACCACAACGCCTTGCTGGTCCGACGCGACGCAGACTGGTCGGCCTGTTTCGTGGGCGATTCCTTCACGCCCTCCGGGATCGACGATTACTGCCTCCAGAATCGCAACTTCATTCATGAAGGCCAGGGACTGCTCCGCTGCCTCGACCAACTCGACACGCTGCCCGGCGGCTGCCTGATCCTCAATCAGCACGTCGAGCCCGCGTTCCGGTTCTCGGCGGCCCAGGTGACACGAATGCGCGAGACGCTCAGGCAACGCATGCCGTTGCTGGCCGAATTGCTTCCCTTTGACGACCCGAATTACGGCCTGGACGAGAGATGGGCCGTGCTGCATCCGTATTGGGTCGTCGTGCGTCCGGGCCAATCCGTCGAACTGGCATTGCGCATCACAAACCATTCGCCTTGCGAACGCACCTTTCGCGCCGTCGCGCGCGCCCCGGCCGACTTCACCGTATCCAACGCGGGCTCGGTTCTCATCCCGCGACACTCGGAAGGCCATCTCCCGATCACGGTCCGGGTGACTCCCCACGCCGCTCCCGGCCTGCGGGTGATCGTCGCGGATGTTGCGTGGGACGAGGCCGAACTGCGCGGATGGACCGAAGCCGTCCTCGAGGTCGTGCCGTGAAGGGCGAAGCGCGTATTTCAGGTCTCCGGCAAACCAGGTTCCCGTCAAACCCGCTCGATCCTGGCACCTCGTTAGCCCCCCGCACGATGCGGCATCGAATTGGTTTCGAATTGGCTTGGCACCGTCCGGCCACTCTGACTAAAAGGGGCCACTAACCCTATCGCTGTCGGTCAACCTGGAATCGTCATGAACCGGAATGTCATGCAGATCGGACGCCTCACAATTGCGCTGCTGCCCTTGACCCTGGCGCTGACCATCGCCTCGGCCGCGCCGTCCGGCGCGCCCCGCCCCAACGTCCTGGTGATCCTCACCGATGACCAACGTTGGGATGCGCTGGGGGTGGTGCAGCGCGAGCAGGGCGAGCGCGCTTTGTTCCCCTGGTTTCAGACGCCGCATCTGGATCGCCTGGCGGCCGAAGGCGCGCGGTTTGCCAATGTATTCGTCACGACATCCCTGTGCTCGCCAAGCCGGGCCTCGTTTCTGAGCGGTCAATACGCGCGCACGCACCAGGTGATGAACAACTTCACCGAGTATCCCAATGCTCTGCCCAGCTACCCGCGTCGGCTCAAGGAGGCCGGATACGAAACGGCCTACATCGGCAAGTGGCACATGGGCGAGGACAACGACGAACAGCGCCCGGGCTTCGACCACTGGATGAGCCATCGGGGCCAGGGGAACTACTTCGACAACGAGTTCAACTTCAACGGCACTCGACGCACCGTGCCCGGCTATTACACGACGGTCGTCACCGACCATGCCATCGAGTGGCTCCGCCAGCCGCACGACAGTCCCTGGCTGTTGATCCTCGGACAGAAAGCGCCCCACGGCGGGCCGATCCAGCCCGAGCCGCGATTCGAGCACGCGCTCGACGCTTTCCCAGTGAACCCCCCGGTCAACGCGGGCAACTACCACGCCGCCGAGGGCAAGCCCCCCTGGATCGAAGAGAGCTATCCCACCTGGCACGGCGCGGGCGGCCCGCTTTACGGCCAGAAGCAGTACGACCGGTTTGTGCGCGCTTACCTGGCCACGCTGCTTTCGGTCGACGAGAGTGTCGGGCGCGTCTACGAAGCGTTGCGCGCCGCCGGCCAGCTCGATCGCACGCTGATCGTGTTCACCAGCGACAATGGCTTTGTTCTGGGCGAGCACGGGCGTGTGGACAAGCGGACGGCCTACGAGGAGAGCCTGCGCATCCCGCTGCTGGTGCGGTATCCGCCCGCGGTGAAACCGGGCACAGTGGTGAGCGAGATGGTGCTCAGTCTCGATCTGGCGCCCAGCCTGTTGGACTTTTGCGGCGCCAAGCCGCTCCGGGGGATTCGGGGCAGGTCATGGAAAGCGCTGGCCCAGGGCCGATCCGCCGCGTGGCGTGAGGCGTTCCTTTACGAGTACAACTACGAGCAGCAGTTCCCGTACACGCCGAACGTGCGCGCCGTGCGCACGGCCGACTGGAAATACATCCGCTACCCGCACGGGGACGGCGGGCCGGACCGGTTCACGGCGGAGCTGTACGACCTGCGCCGCGATCCATACGAAATGACGAATCGCATCAACGATCCCGCTGCGGCGAAGGTGCTCAGGCAGATGCGTCGCGAACTCGATCGCCAGTCGCGACAAGCCGGTCCGGACGCGATGCCGGTGTACGAGGGGATAGTCAACGTGCTGCCGAAGTACTAGCGCTACCAGGCGCCGTCGACGAGGCGGGCGGTGATATTCCGGGCGAGATCGGCGGCGAGAATGGGCAGCGTCTGACGCTCGACGCTGGCCTGATCGCCGGCCAGAACCGGGGGCATCTGACCGTCAGGCAGCGGGTTCCGGGCGCCGATGCGCACCGTGGCCCGGCCCCGGACCTTTTCATCCAAAACGACGCGTCCGGTGGACCGCTCCTCGGCGACCACGTGGGCGCGGAGCGTGATCTCGTAGTCGCGCACGGTGGTCACGTCGCCGGGCTGGTAAGCGACCGGTGTGCGTTCGTAGGCAAGCAGGACGCCGTTGACGACAATATCGCCGTCGTTGTGTGTGGCGAGCGTGTAGGTGCCTTCCTGCTGGAGCTGCTTCCGCAAGGCATGCGCGACCGCCTCGCTCAGGCGCGGTTCGGGCGCTTCGTTGCGGAAGAAGTTGACCTGGACGCTTCTCGATCGGGCATCGTTGCCGCTGGTGGGGCCCAGTCGGTAACCGGCGCACCCCGCGAGGAGGATCGCCGCGCCGCACCAGCCAAGGCCAAGGAAGCGCCGCGTGTTCATGGCGTGGGTGCCGACGCGGTCTTGGCCCGGGAGTGCCGCGCGACAGTTTCGAGCCGGCGCTTCGCCTCGATCGCGTAGGTCGATTCCGGATCGAAGCTCACGGCCTCGTTGTAATAGACCTTGGCGCCATCCCATTGGCGCTTCTTCTCGTAAAAGCGGGCGGTCTGGAAAGCGCCGCGGGCCTGCTCGGTTTTGAGCGTGCGGATGTAACCCCGGACCTCGGCCACACGCGAGTCGTCGGGATAGAGCGTGATGAGATCGGTGAAGGTCGCAATGGCCGAGGCGGCGGCGCTCTGATCGTATTCGGCGGTCTGGGCCGCCTTCCTGTAGGCCATGCCGGCGCGGTAGATGGCCTCGGCGGCGATCTTGGGACGGTTGTGGTAGATGTCGGCCGCCTTTTCGTACGCCTTCACGGCCAGGATGTACTCCTTCTGCTTCTCGCGCGCAGCGCCGATCTTGAGCTGCGCGTCGGGGGCGATCGCGCTGTGCGGCCCGCTCTGCACCACTTTCGTGAACATGTCCGCGGTCTTCTCCATCGACCGGAAGAACGGGATAAAGCCCCACAGCTTGAACCACTGCCCGCCCAGAAAGCGATTGGCGATCTCGTACTGGCGCTGGAGCACCGCGTCGTAGTCGGCCGCTTTCGGGTACTTCTCGATGAGCTTCTGGTACTCCTTGAACGCCCGCTGGTCGTGCCTGCGCGCCTCGTACACGCGGCCCAGCAGATACTGGGCCTGGGGGGCGTAATCCGACAAAGGCCAGCGCTTGACGGTGCGGCGGGCCGCCTTCTTGGCGACGCCGTACTGCTTGTTGTCGAATGCCTCCTGGGCAACATCAAGCTGGTCTTTGGCCCGCGCCCGAACCCACTTGCCGCCGCCCACCGACTCGTACGTCCACCCTTCACCCGGCCGGTAAACCAGTGGCGCCGGGCAACGCGACGGCACGGACAACAGACCAAGCACGATCAGTGAGATGAGAACGACCCGGCGCTTCATGTGTCACAGGACCGTATCGGAGGCTCTCGGCCAAGTCAACCGGGCATCGGCTGACGCGCCCCCCGCAGAGCCTCGAGCGCGCCCCGGAAGTCCGCCGGCCAGGGCGCCTCGAATGCGACGCGTTTGCCGCTCTCCGGATGGGTGAAGGCGAGGCGCCGGGCGTGCAGAAGCTGGCGGGGCGCGGCGAAGCCGGTCAACTCTTGAAGCCGGAGATTCTGGCGCTTGCCATAGACCGCGTCGCCCACAATCGGAAAACCAAGATGCTTGAAATGCACCCGGATCTGATGCGTCCGCCCCGTGTGCAGCCGCACCTCGACCCACGTCGCCCACCCCAGGCGTTCGAGCGTGCGATACGTCGTCCGGGCGGAGCGTCCGCCGGCAAGGACAGCCATCACCTTCCGGTGCGTCGGGTGCCGGGCAATCGCGGCGTCAATCTCCCCGGCGGCGGACGCGAGTTCGCCGCAGACAATGGCGTGGTAGATCTTCTCGACCTGCCGATGCGCGAACTGGCGCGAGAGCGCCAAATGGATGGCATCGTGTTTGGCAACCACCATGACGCCGCTGGTGTCCTGATCCAGCCGGTGGACAATCCCCGGGCGCGCCACGCCGCCGATGCCGCTGAGCTGGCCCTGGCAATGGTGCAGAAGGGCGTTGACCAGGGTGTCGTTCTCCGTGCCCGCGGCGGGATGCACCACCATGCCCGCCGCCTTGTTGAGCACCAGCAGGGCCTGGTCCTCATAGAGGATGTCCAGAGGCAACTCGCGGGCCTCGACGGTCGCCGGCCTGGGCGCCGGCCATTCGACCACAATCGTGTCGCCCGCCCGCGGCGCATGCGTGGGCTTGACCACGCGCTCGTTGACTCGAATGGCCCCTTCGCGAATCAGCCGCTGGAGGGCGTTGCGCGACACGCAGGGGAACTGGTCGTGGAGATACACATCCAGCCGCATCGACGGCAACGCCAGCGCGGGCTCGACGACCAGCGTCTCGACGCGCGGCAGCCTTCCCGGATTCGCGTTCGAGCCGCTCATGGGTGCTCGGCGATGGCACCGGAGCTTCGCAGCCACTGGTAGAGGCCCACACCGCACCCGATCACCGCCAGGCTCACCAGATGGCCAGCAGTCGCCCACCCGCCCAGATACCAGACCTCGTAGTCGCCGCGAAAAAACTCGATCAGGAATCGCATCGCGCCGTAGGCGATCAGGTACGACGCGAAGACCCGTCCGTCGAATCCCTTTTGGCGGTACTGCCAGGCCAGCGCCGCATAGAGCGCGAGGTTCGCCCCCGCTTCGTAGATCTGGGTCGGGTGGACCCCGGCGCCCTGGGTGAAGTGCTCGGGCGGAAAATGGATGGCCCAGGGCAGAGAGGTCGGCAGACCGAAGCAGCATCCGTTCATCAGGCAGCCGATGCGTCCGAACACATGGCCGAGCGCGATGCTGGGCGCGAGGGCGTCGGCCAGCTTCCAGAGCGGCACCTGATGGCGCCGGGCATAGAAGATCGTTGCCAGCGACGCTCCTGCGAGCCCGCCATAAAACACCAATCCGCCATGCCGTATGGCGAACATTTCCCACCACGGTTTGCCGGCGAAATCCTCCTCCCAGTAGACGACGACATGCCACAGGCGGGAGCCGACAATGGCGCCGATCATGAGCCAGACGCCCAGGTCGGCAACCACCTCGCCCGAAATGCCGTTGCGCAGGCTGCGTCGGCTCGCCGTCCACAGGCCGGCGACGAACCCGGCGACGACCAGGAGTCCGTACCAGGTGATGGTCAGCTTACCGATGGTCAACGCGATTTGATGCATGGGAGCGGCTCGAAGCAAATGCCAATCGTCAGTCCGCACGCGGCTGACGCGCTTTTCTGTAGGGCCTCGATTCCGAATGTCAAAACAATCCGCATCCTGGATTTCGCGGGCGCGGCAGGCTAATTGTTGGGCGTGCGGCAAGTGTCTGAAACGATCGCGGCAGGCCGGGACGGCATCACCATCCACGGCGCGCGCGAGCACAATCTCAGGAATCTCTCGGTCACCATCCCCCGCGGCCAGTTCGTGGTAATCACCGGCGTGAGCGGCTCGGGCAAGAGCACGCTCGCCTTCGACCTTCTCTTCGCCGAGGGCCAGCGCCGGTTCCTCGATTCCATGAACGCCTACGCCCGGCAGTTCGTCGAGCAACTGGCCCGCCCCGATGTCGACCTCATCACCGGGATTCCCCCCACGGTCAGCATCGAACAGCGCAATTCCCGCGGCGGCGGCAAGAGCACCGTCGCCACCATCACCGAAATCCACCACTTCATCCGCCTCCTTTTCGCCCGCCTCGGTGTCCAGCACTGTCCGGACTGCCGTCAGCCGGTCGAGCCGCAGACGCGCGACCGGGTGGGCGAGGCGCTGCGGGCCGAGGCGCGGCGGCGCGGCGCGCTCTCGCTCCTGGCGCCCATGGTGCGCGGACGCAAGGGATTTCATTCCGAGGTCGCCGACTGGGCCGCGCGGCACGGATACGAGCGGATCCGGGCCGATGGCCAGCTTCGACCCAGCGCGCAAGGGCTGCGGCTCGATCGGTTCCGCGAGCATCACGTCGAGATCCTCGTCGGCACCGTCCGCCGTGACGGGCGTCAGGCCACGCTGGCCGGGGCGGCGGCGACTTTGCAGAAGCTGGTTGACGAGACCCTGCGGCTGGGACAGGGCACGTTGCTGGCCCTGGACCGCGCGGGCCGTGTGACACCGCACTCGATCGAGCGGACCTGCACAGGCTGCGGTCGGTCGTTTCAGCCGCTCGATCCCAAGCTGTTCAGCTACAACTCCGCCGCCGGCTGGTGCCCGCGCTGCCGCGGCTTCGGGGAGCTGTTCTACCTCCCCGAGGATGTGGATCGCGGCGCGCGGGCCGACGCCATCGAAGAATCGTGGTTCGGGTGGCAGGAAGGCCAGCGCCAGATGTGCCCCGAGTGCGGCGGACATCGCCTCAACCCCATCGCCCGCGCCGTGCGCCTCCCTTTTGACGCCCCCAATTGTCCGACTGCCTCCCTCCGCCAGAACCCCACCATCGACGACTTCGGCGCGGCAACGGTCGACAGCGTGCGGGCGTATTTCGACGCCTTGCGGGTGTCCGGCCGCGCCGTTCTCATCGCCCGCGACATCGTGTCGGAGATCCGGGCGCGCCTCTGGTTTCTCCACGAGGTTGGTTTGGGCTACCTGCAATTGGGCCGCGCCGTCACGACTCTCTCCGGCGGGGAAGCCCAGCGCATTCGCCTCGCAGCCCAGTTAGGCTCGAACCTCAGCGGCGTCCTCTACGTCCTCGATGAGCCCACGATCGGCCTGCACGCCCGCGATAACCAGCGCCTGCTCGCCGCCCTGGCCAAACTCAAGGCCCGCGGCAACTCCCTGGTCGTGGTCGAGCATGACGAGGCCACGATGCGGTCCGCTGACTTCGTCATCGACCTGGGGCCCGGCGCCGGGATCAACGGCGGACGGCTCATCGCCAGCGGCTCGCTCGATGAGTTGATGCGGCAGCGCGACTCGATTACCGGTCAATGCCTGCGCGCCCGAAAGACGTTCCCCGCCCGCGGTGTGCGGCGGTTGGTCGCGCCACCGCCCCGCGGGGCCCGTCCCGGGCGGAAACGCGCGCCTGCCGGCGCGGGTGCGCCGGACGGCGACGCGGCCTCCCTGCCCGCGTTCCTGGTGCTTGAAGGGGCGGCGGCGCACAACTTGCGCAACCTCACCGTGCGGATTCCGCTCGGACGCCTCGTCCTGATCACCGGGGTGAGCGGATCGGGCAAGAGCACGCTGGTGCGCGAATGCCTGTTGCCCGCGATCGAAGCCAACCTCAAATCCCGCGCCTCGAATCCCGAATCGGGAGCCCGATTGGCAGGGGGACAGCAGTTCATCCGCGCCGTGCACGAAGTGGATCAATCGCCGATCGGACGCACCCCCCGCTCGATCCCGGCGACGTACGTCGGTTTCTTCGACGACATCCGCCGGCTCTATGCCCAGTTGCCCGAGGCGCGGTTGCGCGGGTACGGCCCGGGGCGGTTTTCGTTCAACAGCCCCCAGGGTCGCTGCCCCGAGTGCGAAGGGGCGGGCGTGGTGAGGATCGAGATGAACTTCCTGCCGCCGGCATTTGTGCGTTGCGAGAGTTGCGGCGGGCTGCGGTTCAACCGCGAGACGCTCGACATCACCCTCCACGGCAAGAACGTCGCCCAGGTGCTCGACCTGAGCGTCTCCGAGGCCCTCGAGTTCTTCGCCGCACACCCGCGCATCCACCGCTCCCTCGACGCCCTCCGCGACACCGGACTCGATTACCTGAAGCTCGGGCAGACCAGTCCGACCCTCAGCGGCGGAGAGGCCCAGCGGGTCAAACTTGTGACCCACCTGCTCGCCGGATTGAGGGAGCGCGAACCGCACCCCCAACACACCGGGAAGCGGAATCTCTTCATCCTCGAAGAACCCACCATCGGATTGCACATGGCGGATGTGCGTCGGCTGGTCGAGGTGCTCCAACGCCTCGTGGACGCCGGCCATACCGTACTCGTGATCGAGCACAACCTCGACCTCATCGCCGAAGCCGACTGGGTCATTGACCTGGGGCCCGAGGGCGGCGACGGCGGCGGACGCGTGGTGGCCGAAGGCACGCCCGAGCAGTTGGCCCGCCTTCCGCGCTCTCATACCGGCCGTTTCCTGCGGGGCCTCCTCTCAAACTGACGAACGTTGCCCTTTGCAGAGCCCGCCCTCCCGCCGCAGACGCGCCAGCAACCCCGAGAATCGATGCCGGGTGCGGTTGTTCCGCACGGCCAACGCCAGGGCGTTGGCCTGCCCCACCAGCACCACAAGCCGCTTCCCGCGCGTGATCCCAGTGTAGAGCAGGTTCCGTTGCAGCAGCAGGTAATGCTGCATGGCCAGCGGCATCACCACGGCCGGAAACTCCGATCCCTGCGACTTGTGTACCGTGATGGCATACGCCAGCACGATTTCGTCCAACTCGCCAAAATCGTAGATCACATCCCGCTGGTCGAATCGCACCGTCATCTCGCGCTCGATTGTGTCGATCCGCTCGACCCGCCCCAGATCCCCGTTGAACACCTCCTTGTCGTAATTGTTCTCGGTCTGCATCACCTTGTCCCCAATCCGGAATTGCCAGCCGAATCTCTCGATCACCGCCTGGTCCGGCCGCTGCGGATTGAGCTCGGCCTGGAGTCGGACGTTGATCTGGCGCATCCCCAACAACCCGCGGTTCATGGGACAAAGCACCTGCACATCCGCGACCGGATCGAGATGAAATCGCGTCGGGATGCGCCGTTTCACCATCTCGATCACGGTGCGCAGAATGGCCTCCGGGTCGCTGCGCTCCACAAAATAGAAATCCGAGGCGGCATTGGGCGGCAGCGGCGGCGGGAGTTGGCCTTCGTTGACGCGATGGGCCGTGATGACGATCTGGCTGTGGGCGGCCTGGCGGAAGATCTCGGTCAACCGGGCCACCGGCATCGCCCCGCTCTCGATCACATGGCGCAACACCAGACCCGGGCCGACCGATGGCAGTTGATCCGCGTCCCCCACCAGCAGCAGGCCGGCCTGACGCGGCAGGGCGCGCAGCAACTGGTGCATCAGCGGCACGTCCACCATCGACATCTCGTCAACGACCAGATAGTCGCAATCGAGCGGATTGGCCTCGTTGCGCAGAAACCCCCCCGAGCCCGGCTGCGCCTCGAGCAGGCGGTGAATGGTCTTGGCCTCGAATCCTGTGGCCTCCGCCATCCGTTTCGCAGCCCGCCCAGTCGGCGCGCACAGCAGGCAACGCACCCGTTTGGCCCGCAGAATGAGCAGTATCGATTTGACCAGCGTCGTCTTGCCAACACCCGGTCCGCCGGTGACAACCAACACGCGGGCGGACCAGGCCTGGCGCAGCGCCTCCCGCTGGGTGGGAGCCAGTTCCGTTCCGGTCTTCGCCTGGCACCACGCGACGGCCTTGTCCAGATCGATGCTCGGGAATGCCGGTGGCATGGCCGCAAGGCGGCAGAGTGAGTTGGCAATCGCCTCTTCCGCCCTTTGCAGCCGCGGGAGGAAGAGCAGGGCTTGGTCTTCGATCGTCTCTTGCGCGAGGTTGCCTTGCGCCAACGTACGTTCCAAGGCGGCATCGACAACCGCCGGACCAACCGAGAGCAGCTTCTCCGCCTCTTCACTCAGCGCCTCGACCGGCAGGGCACAGTGGCCGTCGTTCGTCGCTGTGAGCAGCACGTGATCCAAACCGGCGCAGGCCCGCTCGATCGAGTCGTGCGGCACGCCAAGTCTCCGGGCGATCTCATCCGCCGTCTTGAATCCGATCCCATGAATGTCGCGGGCCAGGCAGTACGGATCGCGCCGAACGGTTTCGACCGCCTGAGCGCCATAGATCCTATAAATGCGGACAGCGCGGCTGGTGCTGACCCCGTGCGAGTGGAGGAACACCATGATCTCGCGCACCGCCTTCTGTTCGGCCCAGGCCTCCTTGATCCGATGGCGTCTCTTGGGACCGATGCCCTCGACCTCCTCGAGTCGCGCCGAGAAACGATCGATGATGTCGAAGATCTGCTCCCCGAACTTCGCGACCAGCTTCCGTGCGTACACGGGACCGATCCCTTTGACCATGCCGCTGCCCAGGTACTTCTCGATCCCCTCGCGCGTCGTCGGAGCCGTGCTGGTCAGCACATCGGCCCGGAATTGAAGTCCATACTCGCGGTCTTGCACCCAACGCCCTTCCCCGTGGATGTATTCGCCCGGAGCAACCGATGCGAGCGCGCCGACCACACAGACCAGATCGCGGTGCCCGCGCGCCTTGACCTTCAGCACGGCGAACCCGGTGTCTTCGTTGAAAAACGTCACCCGCTCGATCAAGCCGGCGAGGCTTTCCGGAGGCGTGGCGGGCGAGGCGGACTGCACGGGTGCCGATCATGCGCGCGCGGCCCATGCCTGGCAAGCAAGGGCGAATTCAGGAACCAGTGCAGCGACGCCCGCCTGCCCATGGTCTTCTCATATGCTTGAGCAGTGGTTGCAGGGGGATGTGTGTGGTGGGGGCGGGCTGGCAGCGCCGGTGCAGATCGGGCCAGGAAGGCTTGGAGGAGTTGGACTTCCTTCCGACGCTGGTCGAAGCTGCCCGCTCTGCCTTCCTGGTTCCTCCTTCCCCACACCGTCACCTGCGCACTGTGCAAATTCCTTGTCGCGATCGCGACACGATTTAGCCCGGTTATTTCACGCGCTTCGCGAGGACTCCTAACTGACCAAAGGAATGTAGAGAACGGAGGAGGCGGGGCAAGGGCGTGATTTGGTCTGAGGGTCAAAGCGCCTCCTCCGTTCTTTACATTCCCCGGTTGAACGAAGCCGCGGCCAACCTGGAACCGGAGTCGGCGAGGATCTGTTTGAGGAAAGTGTCTGCGCCCAGTGCAGCCGGTGCGCCCGGATCAGCCGTGGCGTGGGGGCGTGGCCCGCGTTGCTGTCCTTGGAAGTCCCCATCAAGGGTCTCTGGTTTGGTCTGGTCGCTTGCCCGCGCGCTGGGCGGAAGGTGAGGTAGAGGTTTTGGGCGGGGACTGCCGACACGCCACCGGTGGAGGGTGAGCCTCGAAGCCGCTGCCAGGAACGTTGGCGGGAGGGGCGCGCTCATGGTGGGCCGCGGACTGGGGGACGTAACTGGGGGTTGCCCGCTCGCCAGGAGCCGCAGTGGGTCATGGGTTGGCGGCACTGCGGGCAAAGCGGCTTGGATTGGGAGGTCGGGAGCGGTTCGGACGGTTCGAAGTCGGAGCTGGGGTGGCCGCCGGCGGCACGCTCGGCGTGGTGAGCGCCGGGGCCTGGCGGAGCAAGGCGCGCACCCGATTGAGCTTGGCGCGGGCGGCGGGGTGAAGCCAGCCGAAGCGACGGACGCGAGTAGCCGGAAGGCAAGACGTGCTGGAGGAAACGGCGGATCAACTCGAAGGGTTCCAGGTCCAGGTGCTCTTCACGCCCCGGTGCTGTCGCGATAGCGCCAGCGCACCCGGCCATCGGGGAGCAGGGGCAAGTCGCGGTCGCCCGTGGCGGTCTTGAAGACGTAGCGGCTGAGATAACGCAAGGCGGCCTCACCGGAACCGGCGGGCTGGCAATGGACCACCCAACGCTGCTTCCAGACGCGAGCGGGCAAGGTCTTGAGCAGGTCGGGCGCATCGCGTTGGAGGGCCTGACGAAAGAGGGTGCGGTAGTGATCGGCCAGCGGATGGACATGGACGAGGAACTTGGGACGACTGGGAACCCACTGGCGTTGATCGAGGCCCAAGCCACCGGCGGGAACCAGGTAGTGAACGTGAGGGTGGTAGATGAGGGTGCGGCCCAGGTGTGGAGGAGGCCGAGCATGCCCAGGGAAGCCCCGAGCCGCTGGGGGTTGCGGACCAGATCCTGGAGCGCTTGAGCCGAGGTGGCGAAGAGCAGATCCAAATCCTGGCGTGGATGCGAGCGCATCCAGAGGCGCAGTGGCTGCGGGACGGTGAAAGTGACCAGGAAGTAAGGGACCGGGAGCAGCAAGCTGCTGTGGTTGGCCAGCCACTGGTCGGCGTCGGTCTGGCCGCACTGAGGGCAGTGCCGATCGTTGCAGGAGTGATAGGCGTAATGGAACGTGCCGCACGCTGGGCAGGCGAAGAGTTCGCCGCCCAGTGCGGGGGTGCGGCAGGCCAGGAGCTTTTGGAGCACCTGGCGTTGCCGCCAGGGCACGGCGGTGCCGAACCGTTTCAGATAGGCCGGTCCCCAGCGTTGGAGCAGCAGGTGGAAACGGATCGAGTCACCGCCGGCCCCGGCAGGGCCGATCCCGGACATGAGCCGGGCTCCAGTGAGATCGGCCATGAGGGCGTCGAGGCGTTTCTGATGCTGGGTGCGACAGAGGGTGGTCAGATGGGTGTAGATGACGGTGGCGGTGGGACTCTTGTGACCGAGGTTGACTTGGAGTTGGCGGAGGTTCTCGCCTTGCTCAAGCAGGTGAGTTGCGTAGCTGTGACGCAACGAATGGATATGAGCGGCTTTCTTGACGCCGCTGGCCTTGAGCGCGAGACGGAAGGCGCGTTGCAGGGTGGTGCGACACATGGGTTCGGCGGCGGTGGCAGCGCCTTGGCCGTTGTGGCCTCTTGGCAGGGAAGAGGAGGCGCGGATGGCGATGAGCCTTCCAGCCCTCACGGAGCAGGAGCAAGGTGCGTTGGGGCAAGGGGACGTAGCGGTCGCGGTTGCCCTTGCCGGCGCGGATGTGGAGGAACATGCGCCCGGCATCGATGTCGCCGACTTCCAGGTTGAGCGCTTCGCCCAGGCGCAGGCCGCAGGAGTAAATGGTGGTCAGCGCGACGCGATGATCGAGGGCGGGGATGGAAGCGAGGATCAGGCTGCACTCGGTGGTGGAGAGGATGACAGGAGCTTGAACTCTGGGGTGGCGCGGACCAGTTGGACTTCGGCGGGCCAGGGGCGGCGGAGGGATTTCTCCCAGAACATCTTGATGGCGCAGAGGGCCTGGGTGGAGCTGGAGCGGGAGAAGTGACGTTCGGTTTTGAGGTGGACGAAGTACTGACGGAGTTCCTCGGGCGTGACCTCCTCGGGGGCTTTGTGGAAGTGCTCGCTCAATTGCCGGACGCAGGCCAGGTAGGCCTGTTGGGTGCGGGGCAGCAGCGGGAGCAAACGCAGGTCGTCGGTGAAGCGGATTAGGCTGGCGTGAACGGTCGAGTTTTTTTATGCATACGAACGTGAGTTGAGTTTTTGGTTTGGCGCCCGGTTCGCCTTGAGGCGGCCGGGCGTCCGAACCATGCCGCGGGAAGGGTGGCGGACACAATGCCGAACGATCATCAGAGGGCCGCACGCCAGATGAACATGCCGCTCCGAGGCGGCGTTCCTCGCCGCCGCGGAGCGGCTTCGTTCAACCAGGCGGTCGAGGCAACGGCGACCCGTGCACTCGGTTTGAGGGCTGGAACCGGTGACCTCCGCGGGGTCTGTGGTCGCCGTGCCTCACCTGGTCGTTCGCTTCACAATGCTATGCGATTGCTATCCCCTGTGTTCGCTTTGATCATGCTGGTTGGTTGCCGGGAGTCGTCTACGATCAATCAAGCGCGACCGATGACTTGGAGTGAAACTTCGGTAGTGCAGCAACGACAAAAGGCCGCCGTAATCGTTGAGAAGAAGGAGGATGAAACGTGGGTGGCGATTTCCACCGCAAAACTTAATGTGACAGATATAGGATTCGTGTGCAGCGATGGTGAGATTCTTAGTTCAGGCTTTTACACTTATCCAGGGGGCGACATTGCCACAAATATTCAGGAGGCTGTTGTTACGTGCTCGCGAATTCCGGGAGCAAGATTCAGCAGCGAACCAGACGGTGCGGTGCAGCTAACGGGAGCCAGCCGTTCAGCTCAAACACAAATGTAACGTCATCGGCGGCTGGCTCCCGTCGCTGACCTTTGCGTTCGACAACACCATGAAAACGCGCGCCTTGATTCTGGTCTGGACGGTTGCCTTCGGCTTCGCACTGAAAGCGGGAACGGTTTCGTTCCTTGCCGACGGGACGATTGATCACGCTTGGAGCGGCACGTATCCATTCGCGGATGCGGGTGATTCATTCCGGCTTCACGTTTCGTATTCCGATGAGTGGGCCGACACTGATCCCGCAGCCAATCTCGGCGTTTATCTGGCCGAGGATTTGAGCGTGACTCTGGAGGTTCTTGGTGAGGGAGTGGTGTTCCACTCGGTCGGCGGTTCCGTCAACGTGAGCCTTGACCCCGGAGAGTTTCCCGCCTTCGGCATTGCTTCCACGCTGCCAGATGGGAATGCGCTCTTTTTCCTTTTTCGAGACGACGATCGATCCTCGGTCCTGGACGACAGCCTCCCGACAAGCTACGGGAGCATTTCGGACTACGACTGGGTCGGATTCTCCGTGCTTCGCATGCCGCCGATGTGGCCGAGCACTTCCAATCCTATCGACGGGACGGTTTCATTGTTGGCAGTCCCGGAGCCGCACGTTTTACCGCTTGCAGGAGTCGGGGCAGCACTGTTGCTTGCAGTGAATAGAAGAAGATACGGAACGCAAGTCGAACAAACCGGATGCACCGAACCCCGCGATAGCGCCTCAGTTTCAAATCGGACGTCACAGGCGCGGGGTCGGTGATCCGGGTCGGTAGATGGCTATGACACCACGCACAATCCAGATCGCCTCTCTTTTCGGCAGATACGTAGCCGCCATCATAGTGTCGTTCGTTACTTCGCTCGCGGCGCTCTTCCTCAGTATGGCCATTGCCTTGGGTCTTGGAGAGGTGGGATTGTACGTGGTGTTTGCGCTCGTTGGCTTCAGTGGGGTTCTTTCTGGCACATTTTGTTTGCGGCGCGGCAGCCGACGCGTCGGCTCGGTCCTTCTGTTGCTGCTGGGACTCGCCTACTATTCGTATTTTTGGGTTCGCATGAATTACATCCGGCCCGAATATCATCCGAAGGAGTTTCCTCACTTTTTGCCTTTGGCTGTTGGCGGTATCATTGCCGTTGCTTCCGTCTGCTTGAGGCGTTCACTAGATGCAAAGACAGATTAGATATTCGCCACCTACCCATCCGGCTGCAGGCAAGGCCGGGATCGCCTCTCGGTTGGCAATCAGACGTCATTTGCCCGGCCTGCCTGAGCCGGGGCGTTCGGTGCGTTACATCCCTCGCCATCCACCGGTGCGGACCCCGGGGTGGCCTGAAGGGCCACGACACGCCAGCCCAGGGCAAGCGAGCCCCCAGGCGAGCGTCGCCCTGGGTCAGCCACCCCAAGAGACCCCGGAGCCCTGTAGGGGCGAGACCAGCTCTCGGGGACGCACAGCGCGCCGACGCTCCCCCCGATTGTTCCGCCCCGTTGGGGCTTTGGCTGATTTCAACGGGCGTTCTACCCAGGGCGGCACCCCTCGCCGACTCGGGGCTTGCCCTGGGCTATCGTCTTGCGCCCCTTTGGGGCTGGGGGCACCGAACCAGACGGTCGAGGCAACCGCGACCCGAGCACTCGCTTGGAGAACCGGGCCTGGTGACTGCCGTGGTGTCTGCGGTCGCCGTGCCTCACCTGGTCGTTAGCTCACGATATGACTGCGAACGCACTGCTCGGCGTCATCATTGGGGTGTTCTGCGTCGGTTGGGGGGCGACCGCGATGCTGTACATCCGAGCGCGGCCGGAGAAGCTGAGCGGGATGAGCTACCCAAGGTTCCGTCAGCTCTGCTTCTTCATCATCGTGACCGGGTTGATCCTCTGCGTTTTCGCTCCCTTCGCACTGAGATGATGCCACTCGTCCTCAAGCCAGGAGCTAACTGACCAAAGGAATGTAGAGAACGGAGGAGGCGGGGCAAGGGCGTGATTTGGTCTGGGTCAAAGCGCCTCCTCCGTTCTTTACATTCCCCGGTTGAACGAAGCCGCGGCCAACCTGGAACCGGAGTCGGCGAGGATCTGTTTGAGGAAAGTGTCTGCGCCCAGTGCAGCCGGTGCGCCCGGATCAGCCGTGGCGTGGGGGCGTGGCCCGCGTTGCTGTCCTTGGAAGTCCCCATCAAGGGTCTCTGGTTTGGTCTGGTCGCTTGCCCGCGCGCTGGGCGGAAGGTGAGGTAGAGGTTTTGGGCGGGGACTGCCGACACGCCACCGGTGGAGGGTGAGCCTCGAAGCCGCTGCCAGGAATGCTGGCGGGAGGGGCGCGCTCATGGTGGGCCGCGGACTGGGGGACGTAACTGGGGTTGCCCCGCTCGCCAGGAGCCGGTGGGTCATGGGTTGGCGGCACTGCGGGCAGCGGCTTGGATTGGGAGGTCGGGAGCGGTTCGACGGTTCGGAAGTCGGGCTGGGGCAGGCCGCTGCGGCGGCACGCTCGGCGTGGGTGAGCGCCGGGGCCTGGCGGAGCAAGGCGCGCACCCGATTGAGCTTGGCGCGGGCGGCGGGGTGAAGCCAGCCGAAGCGACGGACGCGGCGGGAAGCCGGAAGGCAAGACGTGCTGGAGGAAACGGCGGATCAACTCGAAGGGTTCCAGGTCCAGGTGCTCTTCACGCCCCGAGGTGCTGTCGCGATAGCGCCAGCGCACCCGGCCATCGGGGGAGCAGGGGCAAGTCGCGGTCGCCCGTGGCGGTCTTTGAAGACGTAGCGGCTGAGATAACGCAAGGCGGCCTCACCGGAACCGGCGGGCTGGCAATGGGACCACCCAACGCTGCTTCCAGACGCGAGCGGGCAAGGTCTTGAGCAGGTCGGGCGCATCGCGTTGAGGGGCCTGACGAAAGAGGGTGCGTAGTGATCGGCCAGCGGATGGACATGGACGAGGAACTTGGGACGACTGGGAACCCACCGGCGTTGATCGAGGCCTGGCCACCGGCGGGAACCAGGTAGTGAACGTGAGGGTGGTAGATGAGGGTGCGGCTCCAGGTGTGGAGGAGGCCGAGCATGCCCAGGGAAGCCCTGGAGCGGCTGGGGGTTGCGGACCAGATCCTGGAGCATGGAGCCGAGGTGGCGAAGAGCAGATCCAAATCCTGGCCGGGGTGCGAGCGCATCCAGAGGCGATGCAGTGGCTGCGGGACGGTGAAAGTGACCAGGAAGTAAGGGACCGAGCAGCAGGGTTGCGTGGTTGGCCAGCCACTGGCCGGCGTCGGTCTGGCCGCACTGAGGGCAGTGCCGATCGTTGCAGGAGGATAGTGTATCGGAGAACGTGGCCGCACGCTGGGTGCAGGCGAAGAGTTCGTTGCCCAGTGCGGGGTGCGGCAGGCCAGGAGCTTTGAGCACCTGGCGGCTTCGCCAGGCACGGCGGTGCCGAACTGTTTCAGATAAGCCGGCCCCCAGCGTTGGAGCAGCTGGTGGAAACGGATCGAGTCACCGCCGGCCCCGGCAGGGCCGATCCCGACATGAGCCGGCCCAGAGATCGGCCATGAGGGCGTCGAGGCGTTTCTGATGCTGGGTGCGACAGAGGGTGGTCAGATGGGTGTAGATGACGGGTGGCGGTGGGACTCTTGTGACCGAGGTTGACTTGGAGTTGGCGGAGGTTCTCGCCTTGCTCAAGCAGGTGAGTTGCGTAGCTGTGACGCAACGAATGGATATGAGCGGCTGACGCCGCTGGCCTTGAGCGCGAGACGAAGGCGCGCTTGCAGGGTGGTGCGACACATGGGTTCGGCGGCGGTGGCAGCGCCTTGGCCGTTGTGGCCCTTGGCAGGGAAGAGGAGGCGCGGATGATGAGCCTTCCAGCCCTCACGGCGCAGGAGCAAGGTGCGTTGGGGCAAGGGGGAGTAGCGGTCGCGGTTGCCCTTGCCGGCGCGGATGGAGGAACATGCGCCCGGCATCGATGTCGCCGACTTCCAGGCTGAGCGCCGCCCAGGCGCAGGCTGCAGGGAGGTGAAATGGTGGTCAGCGCGACGCGATGATCGAGGGCGGGGATGGAAGCGAGGATCTGGCGGCACCTCGGTGGCGGAGAGGATGACAGGGAGCTTGAACCTGGGGTGGCGCGGACCAGCTGGACTCGGCGGGCCAGGGGCGGCGGAGGGATTTCTCCCAGAACATCTTGATGGCGCAGAGGGCCTGCGGAGCTGGAGCGGGAGAAGTGACGTTCGGTTTTGAGGTGGACGAAGTACTGACGGAGTTCCTCGGGCGGACCTCCTCGGGGGCTTTGTGGAAGTGCTCGCCCAATTGCCGGACGCAGGCCAGGTAGGCCTGTTGGGTGCGGGGCAGCAGCGGGAGCAAACGCAGGTCGTCGGTGAAGCGGATTAGGCTGGCGTGAACGGCTCGAGTTTTTTATGCATACGAACGTGAGTTGATGCCTGGTTTACGCTTCGGTTCGCCTTGGAGGCGGCCGGGCGTCCGGAACTACGCCGCGGGAAGGCAGGACACAATGCCGAACGACTTACCGAGGGCCGCACGCCAGATGAACATGCCGTTCGAGGCGGCGTTCCTCGCCGCTTTCGCGGAGCGGCTTCGTTCAATTGGGCCAGTTGGCAAACCGCGCCCGGAAAGGACCCAAGAGGATCCCGTCGGTCCTGAAGGTGTTCTTCCATATGAACAGTGTGTTGTACTTCGACTCTGGGACCGGGCGCGGTTTTGCTTTTCACCTGCATAGCGGTCTCAGAAGTCTGACCGCCATGTGCACCGACGGGGTGTGAAATATGCGGTTTAGGTGCATGGATCTGTTTTTCCTTGTTGTCTTCCAATGGCTGAGGAGACTCCTCGCCATGCCTGCATGGCTTTCATCCTTCCTGACTCCGGTGATCGCGGCCGCTGCTCTCGTGTTTGGTCCTTTGGTCCCGGTTGAGGCGGGCGATTCTCCGGATCCCTACGCCGACGAGACCCCGCGGCAACGCGACGCCCGCATGCAGTGGTGGCGCGAGGCGCGCTTCGGGCTGTTCATTCACTGGGGCGTGCATGACGATGAATGACACGTGGGGCTTCAAAAGCTACGACCACAACTGGAAGCCGACCCAGGTGCTCGTCCGCAACCTGATCGACTGCGCCAGCAAAGGCGGCAACTACCTGCTCAATGTCGGTCCTACGAGCGAGGGGCTGATCCCCGAGCCTTCGCTGCAGCGGCTTGGGGAAGTCGGCGCCTGGATGAAGGTCAACGGCGAGGCGATCTATTCCACCACCGCCAGCCCCTTCAAGAAACTCGCCTGGGGTCGATGCACTCAAAAGCCCGGCAAGCTCTTCCTTCACGTGTTTGATTGGCCCCGGAACGGCCAACTTGATGTCCCGCTGGTCAGTCGCGTCAGGAAGGCCTACCTCCTGGCCAAACCGGGTGAGACCTTGGCAGTGACCGACCGGGAGGAGGGCAAACGCATCTCGGTCCCCAGCGCACCGCCATCCCCCTATGCCGGCGTGGTCGTCTGCGAGATCGACGGCCCGCCCATGGTGGTGGTGTCCCGGATTCGCCAGGAGACCAACGGCGCCCTCACGCTGCGAGCGGCGGACGCCGACATCATCGGCCACTTGCTCAAGACCGAGACCAAAGGGAGCGGTGAGCCGAACCTCGGCTACTGGATCGATGCCAAAGACTACGCCACCTGGCCGGTCACCATCACTCGAGCCGGCGACTACATCGTCGAGGCCACTTATGCCTGTGCCCCCGGCGCCGAGGGCAGTGTCGTGAGCATGCAAATTGGCGACGACGAGCATTCCGCCACCGTTCCGGCCACCCTGGGATGGGACGACTTTGTGACGGCCCAAGTGGGACGAGTTCAGATCCGCGCCACCGGCCCCGTGGACATCACCCTCAAGGCAAGGGAAATGCCTCGCGGCGCCGTTGTGAACCTGCGCTCGATTGTTCTTCTGCCGGCGAAGTGAGCCCCCGCATCGCCAGTCGGGCAGAGGATGGCGTTCCCTGAACGGTCGGGCAATCACTCGCGATCACTTGCGGTGTTTGACTTCCTGTGCATGATACACCGCGCTCAGTGCGCCATAGCCATGATTCGCAAACACGCGTTGCGCCCGTCGAAACGCCGGCCTCCGGCCAGCAAGCCGCCATCCATTCCTCGGCCCGACGAGATCCAGGCACCCGCGCCGGGGGGACCCTCGACGCGAGGCGAGAGTTCACTCGGACGATTCCTGATGGAGGTGATCGCCTATTTCGAGGTGCGGTCGGTGTCGACACGCGAGATCGAGCTGTTGCGCCCCACCCACGAGAACGGATGGCTCCGGCCCGAGATCGAAGCGAAACTCGATCGGTTGCACCCGAACTGCCCCGATCACCGCGAACTGGCCCGTCTGGTGCGGCTCAGCGTCGACCTGCTCGAAGCCGTCGATCAGGGGCGCTTTGACCCGGGCCCGGACTGGACTCTCGTTGAACCGCGTCTGCTCCGCGCCCTTGCCTATTTCGTGCGCGAGGGCGACGCCATCCCCGACCATCTTCCGCACGGTTTTGACGATGACATGCGGGAGTTCGGCGAGTTGGCGGAGCAGGCCAGCGCGGTTTTCACCGTGTTCGAAGCGCTCCAGTGGCGCTCGAAGCGCAAGCGCACCGCTCGAGACGGGGCGTCCGGCACACCCTGAACGGCCAATCCCTGATTCCGCCGAATGGCCGCGTTCACAGCGCCGGGCCCGGCCTTGCCTGCCGCGACGGGCACTGCGCCTTGCCCTGCGGCGGGCGCGCGCCTAGAGTTGGGGCGTGTCAGATCAGACCGATGCCATAACCAGTGCAATGCCTGTTGTGCGAGACCACGCGCGGGTGTTCGACCGTTTCGTCTTCGTTTACCCCGTCATCTCACGGCGCTCGGGCGGCCTCTCGCTGGGGGTCAATCTCAACCCGGACAAACGCTGCAACTTCGACTGCGCCTACTGTGAGGTCGATCGCCAAACACCCGGGCGAGCCAAAGACGTCGATCTCATCCGACTGCGCGCCGAGCTGAGCGCGTTG
This sequence comes from Verrucomicrobiota bacterium, assembly GCA_040766265.1. GTDB lineage: Bacteria > Verrucomicrobiota > Verrucomicrobiia > Limisphaerales > J093 > MWFF01. The sequence continues at coordinate 43,806 of JAXGQW010000014.1, read as the reverse complement.
GTTCAGTCAGCCCTCACCGGACAGTTGGGCCTGACACCCAAGTTCGCCGAGGTCGCGGCCCTCACCCGCCGCATCCGGGACATTGCCTTCAGCGGGGACGGCGAACCAACCATGGTCCCGAATTTTGCCGACTGCGTGCAGGCGGTGATCGAGGTGAAGCGGGCCCAGGCGTTGGCCGACACCAAGATCGTGCTGATTACGAACGCGACCGGCCTGGACAAGAGCGACGTCAAGCGCGGCTTGGCGCTGCTGGACGCCCACCAGGGGGAGATCTGGGGCAAACTCGATGCCGGCACCGATGCCTACTACCGGTCGGTCAACCGAAGTCACGTTGCCTTCGACCGCATCCTGCGCAACCTGACCGTCACAGCGCAGGCGCGCCCAATCGTGATCCAGAGCCTCTTCATGAAGGTGCGCGGCGAACCGATGCCCGCCCCTGAACTCGAAGCCTATTGCGGGCGGCTCCGCGACATCCTCGCGGCGGGCGGATCCATCCGCGAGGTGCAGGCCTACACCATCGCCCGCCCCACACCGGAACCGTGGGTCGAACGCCTCGATCGCGCGGATCTCGACTCCATCGCCGCGGTGATCCGCGCCCGCACCGGGCTCCCCGTCATGACCTTCGAGTGATGGCCGATTCCTCCTTCATGCCCTAATGAATGCCGCCGTCATCGTCGCCGCGGGACGCGGAACCCGGATGGGGCCGGAGGTGGACAAACTCTTTCTCGAGGCGGCGGGGCGCCCGATCATCGCGCACACCTGGCAGCGATTCCAGGATGCCGACTGCATTCACGAGATCGTGCTTGTGGTGCGCGCGGGCCTGGAGACGGCCTTTCGCGAGATGGCGGCTCGCTTCGGTTTCCAGAAACCGTGGCGCGTCGTGACAGGCGGCGCGGAGCGTCAGGATTCCGTCTGGAGCGGCCTTCAGGCCGTGTCCGATCGAGTTCGAGTGGTGGCCATCCAGGACGGGGCCCGGCCCTGCACGACCGCCGCGCTCATCCGCGCGACCATCGACGCGGCGCAGGCCACGGGCGCGGCCGTCGCGGCGCACCGGGTGACCGACACGATCAAGGAATCCGACGACGGCGTGGTGATTGCCCGCCATCCGGAACGGTCGAGGTTCTGGGCTGTGCAGACGCCGCAGGCATTCCGAACCGATGTGATCCGACGCGCCCTGGCGGCTGTGCGTGAGCGGGGGGCGCGTGTGACCGACGACACAGCGGCCTGCGATCTGATCGGGCAGCCGGTTCAATTGGTCGAGAGCCAGTCCCCGAACCCCAAGATCACGGTGCCCGACGACCTCGCGCTGTTGGAATGGCGCCTGAGCCGGATGAACGGCGCACCCCGGACAGCCGGCTGATCGGGGCGGCTCACGCCTTTCGCGGGAAATCGCGGCGATCCAACCTGGGGCCGCGACTCGACGCGATCTCCCTCGCTGATCCCCCACGCTTGCTAACGGCCCACAAGACCGTTACTTTCCGGCGCATGGCTTCTCTTTGAAAGGACTATGAGAAAGAGACTGATGTATTCGGTGTTGTTGACGGCTCTGGCGGTCAACCTGTTCTTCGGCGCCCAGGTCTATCTGCGTTCGGCCGAGGTTGCCGAGAAGAACGACGTCTACGGGAACCTGCGCCTGTTCTCGCTCGTCCTCGAGAGAGTTCGCAACGATTACGTGGACGGCGAAAACCTGACGTATCAGGACCTGATCTATGGCGCGCTCAAAGGGATGCTCAGCACACTTGACCCCCACAGCGAGTTCATGGAGCCCCAGAAGTACGACGACCTCAAGAAGGACACCGAAGGCAAATTCGGCGGCGTCGGAATCCAGGTCGGGCTGCGGGGCGAGTACCTGACCGTCATCGCCCCGATGGACGACACCCCGGCCTCGCGGGCCGGGATTATGTCCGGCGACCGAATCCTCAAAATCGACGGCCGAAGCACGGAGAAGATCAGCCTCACCGAGGCCGTCAACAGGATGCGCGGCGCGCCCGGCACCGAGGTGGTCCTGACCGTGCTCCGCCCGTCCACGGGCGCCACGAAGGACCACAAGCTCGTCCGCGCGGACATCGCGGTCGAGACGGTCAAGGACATTCACGGGAGGCGGGAGTTTTCTCTCGACGACGACAAGCTCGGCTACGTGCGATTGACGCAATTCGGAGAAGGGACGGAGGAGGAACTGGACCGCGCTCTCAAAAGACTGCATGACCAGGAAATGCGCGGTCTGGTCCTGGATCTGAGGGACAACCCCGGCGGCCTTCTCGACCAGGCCGCGCGCGTGTGCGAACGGTTCGTTCAACCGCGCCAGTTGGTCGTTACCACCGAGGGGCGCGATCCCTCCGAACGGCGCGAATACCGCGCCGGCCGCAGGGGAGAGCGGACCACCGTCCCGATGGTCGTGTTGGTCAATGGCGGCAGCGCGAGCGCATCGGAGATTGTCGCCGGATGCCTCCAGGACCTCAAGCGCGCGGTTGTCGTGGGCGAAAAGACATTCGGCAAAGGCTCCGTCCAGAGCATCATTCCGCTCCAGGACGGAGCCGCGTTGCGGCTGACGACGGCCAAGTACTACACGCCCAGCCACAAGGTGATTCACGAAAAGGGGATCGATCCCGACATCGTGGTGCCGGTGCCGATCGAGGATGCCGAGGCGCTCTTCCTCCAGCGCACTCCCGGCCTGATCGAATCGCTCGACGCGGAACGTCAGGAACGGTTCGGCGCCGTGCGCGATCTCCAGCTCGAACGGGCCCTGGATCTCCTCAAGGGAATCACCCTCTACACCCATCGAGCCATCGACACCGACCGGAAGACCCACACCAAGCCCATGGCCGCCAAGGCGGACTGACCGGTGACCCTGCTTGCCATCGAGACCTCCTGCGATGAAACCGGGGTCGCCGTGGTGCGCAACGGCCACGTTCTGGCGAACCTGGTTTCCTCCCAGACCAGCCTGCACGCGGAGTACGGCGGTGTCGTCCCCGAGTTGGCGACTCGTGAGCACTTGCGCAACCTCCCCGTGCTGATCCAGGCCGCCCTGCGCGAGGCGGGGACCGACCCGCCTGCGCTCGAAGCCCTCGCGGCGACGCAGGGTCCCGGTTTGCCCAACGCGCTCATGGTAGGATTGAAAGCCGCCCAGGGGATCGCGTGCGCGCTGCGGCGGCCTTTCCTGGGCATTCACCACCACGAAGCCCATCTCTATTCCGCATGGGTCAAAGGGGACCCGCCGCACGCCGACTTCCCCGCCATCCAACCGCATGTGGCGTTGATCGTAAGCGGCGGCCACACGCTCCTCATCCATGTCCCCGAAGGCTTGCGCCATCGCGTCCTGGGCTCGACCCTCGACGACGCCGCGGGGGAATGCTTCGACAAGACCGCGAAACTGCTCGGCCTGCCCTACCCGGGCGGACCGGTCATGGACCGGCTCGCCGCTGAAGGCAACCCGGCTGCGTTTCCTTTCCCGCGTCCGCTGCTGAACGATGCGGCATACGATTTCAGTTTCAGCGGCCTCAAGACCTCCGTGCGCTATTTCCTGCGAGACCACCCGGGTTTGGCGGACGACCCACAAGCCCTGCGCGACCTCTGCGCGAGCGTGCAGGCGGCGATCGTCGAGGTGCTCCTGGCCAAGACCACCCGCGCCGCCCGCGACCTCGGCGTTCGTGTCGTCACCGCCTCGGGCGGCGTCACCTGCAATCGCGCTTTGCGCCGCGATCTGGCGTTCGCGTGCGCCCGCGACGGCCTCGACTTGCGCCTGGCGCCGACGGCCTTCTGCACGGACAACGCGGCTATGGTCGGGCTCCTGGCCGAGTGGAAGCTGGCGTCGGGCGTGCCGCCTGAGGATCCCGACGGCGATGTGCGCCCCGCCTGGTCGCTCGAACCGCCGGCAGCCCGAGGCGGGTGAGATCGAACTTCGATCTCATCTCGCGCACCAAACGGCCCTCGATCCGCTTCATCCTCCGGCGCCAGCCCGGCTTGACGTCGTCGTAGCCGCGGAGGTGGAGCAATCCGTGGAGCAGGTAGCGCACCAGCTCGGATGTCCAGGTGGTCCGATACCGGCGCGCCTGAAGGCCAGCCTCATCCAGACACACAAAAACCTCGCCGCACAGCCAGGGATCGCCGGGCCGGGCGCCCGGCGGCGGGCCATAGTCGAATGCAATCACATCCGTCACACCCGCGTGGGCCAGATAGCGCCCATTGAGCGCCGTCATCTCGTCGGCGCCCACCAGGAAACAGCCCAGTTCGTAGCAAATCCGGGCGCGGGGGCTGTCGGATGCGCCAGACCGCGGCGTCCGAACTCGAAACGCGCGGCGCCCGCGCCGAGGCACGGCCTCGGGGGCTGGCCGCGAGAACACAGGGTCGGCGAGAGCCGCGCGCAAGATGCGGCGAAGCAACCTGCGGTCGACCCGGATTCGGGGATGCCGCTGAACGAGCGTCAGTTCACGCCGGCTGCGAAGCGCGATGCTGTTCGTAGGCATGCACGATGCGGGCGACCAGAGGATGGCGGATGACGTCCTTCTTGCCCAACTCGATGACGGCGATCCCCTCGACCTGGGCGAGGGCCTGACGGGCTTCGATCAAGCCGGACGGCTTGTGCCTGGGGAGGTCGATTTGGGTGATGTCGCCGGTAATGACCGCCTTCGAATTGTGGCCCAGACGAGTCAGAAACATGAACATCTGCTCGGTCGTCGAGTTCTGCGCCTCGTCGAAGATGATGAAGGAATTGTTCAGCGTGCGCCCGCGCATGTAGGCCAGCGGCGCGATCTCGATCGTGCCCCGCTCCATCAAGCGCTGGATCTCCTCCGCAGGCAGCATGTCGTGGAGCGCGTCATACAAAGGGCGAAGGTACGGCGCCAGTTTCTCCTGCAAATCCCCCGGCAGAAAACCCAGCGCCTCCCCCGCCTCGACCGCCGGCCGGGTCAGAATCAGCCGGTTCACCTTCGCACCGCGCAGCGCCGCCGTGGCCATGGCCATCGCGAGGTATGTCTTGCCCGTGCCGGCCGGGCCCACACCCAGAGTGATATCGTGCTGCCGAATCGCCTCGATGTAACGCCGTTGCCCCGTGGTCTTCGGGGTGACAGTGGCCTTCTTCGGCGAGGTTTGGATGCGCTCGGCCTGGAGGCTCTCGAGAGCCGCAACGCCCTCGTTCCGCACCACGCTCAGCGCCATCGCGAAGTCCTGGGTCCGCACATGCCCGCCCGTCTTGAGCGTCCCTTCGAGCAACTGAAATAAATGCCGGGCCCGCGTCACGGCGTCGGTTTCCCCCTCGAGTTTGATCCAGGCGTCCCGAGCGGTGGCCTTCACCCCCAGTTGCCGTTCCAACGCCGACAGGTTCCGCGCGTCATTGTTGAACAACTGCTGCGCAAGACGGGCGTTGTCGAAATGAAGTGTCTCAGTAGGCATTCGAAAAGTGCGCGCTCAAGACCGATTCCCGGTCTCTCCCCCGCCCGCCCCGATGACAGGCGCGTCCGGGGCATGGGACGTTCGGACGCCCTCCTCGTTGTCCCTGGCCAGGGCAGCGCGAAGCCTGGCGGCCACATCACCAAGCGCCTCCGGCATGACGGTCGTCTGGGCCACCACGGGCATGAAATTGGTGTCCCCGTTCCACCGCGGTACGATGTGGATGTGAAGGTGGTCAACCACGCCCGCCCCCGCGACCCGCCCCAGGTTGATTCCCACGTTGAATCCCTCCGGCTTCATCGCCCGGGTGAGCGCATTCAGACACCGACGGGTCAGAACCATCAGATCGGTGAGCTCCTGCTCGGTCAGATCGTTCAGATCCGCCGTCCGCCGGTACGGGACGACCATCAGATGCCCCCCGGTGTAGGGGTAGGTGTTGAGCACGGCAAAACAGCTCTTCTCCCGCACGAGCACATGGTTGGCCACGTCGTCCGCCGCCTGCGCGATGTGCGTGAACAGCGATTCATCGCTGGGCGGCGGCTTGGGCGCAAGTATGTACTCGATACGCCATGGGGCGTGGAGGTGTTCCATGTTGAGACGCTAGCGATTGAGGCCATGCCTGTCAAAGCCAGAGGCGTTGATCCTCGAACGCGACGCCACCCCCTCCGGTCGTGGCGTCTTGAAAGCTGTCTCGATGGCTTGAATCGCCCGCGCCCTTTGTGCTAAGCTCACGCCATGAAATCAGTTCGCCTCTTCCTCACACTGTGCGCCTCGCTCTGCCTCCTCCGAGCCCAGGACGACAACCTTCCAACCCTTTTTGTCGCCCCGTTCGACGGTGACAGGTCTGAGATTTCCTATTGGCAGCCCGCCTTGGGCGAAGGCCTCGCCGAGATGTTGATCACCGAAATCAGCAAGACAGGAAAGTTCCAAATGCTGGAATCGACCGCAATCGAGTCTCTCAAAGATGAAATCAGGATGGGCGAGGATGGCTGGGTGGCCAAGGATGAGCGTGTGGAAAAGGGGGGATGGGCCGGCGCGGACTACATGTTCCGCGGCAAAGTCACCCGGTTCGGCGCCAAATCAACCGGTGTCGACCTGGGCGGATTCGTTCCGGGAAGCCTCGGCGGCCTCGGCCTCAAGAAGAACAAATCGGACGTCCGCATTGACTGGCGGATCGTCGACGTCGCGAACCGAAAGATCTTCAAGACCGGTCAGGCGGTGGGCTCGGAGACCGGACTCGGCTTCAAGATCGACGTCGCTGTGACCGGACACGGCGGGAACATCGGTTTCGACAACAAGGAGTTCATGGAAAGCGCACTGGGCAAAGCGACCGTGAAAGCTCTCAACCAGATCGTCAGCGAGATGAGTCGGTTGACGGTTCGCCCTGGAGCGCGCCAAGCCCAGAAGAGCAATGCCGCGGCAGCGGCTCAGGAGTCTGTGACGGCAGCCGCCCAAGCCTTGCGCCAAACGCCAGGCAAGGTGCTCGCAGTCCCCGCCAAAGGCGTCCTCATTGTATCCCTCGGCTCCCAGCATGGGTTCAAGGCCGGCGACAAACTCAAACTCTACGAAACCGTCGACCTCAAAGACGACAAGGGCGCTGTCGTGTTCACCGAGGAGAAACTGGTCGGCGAAATCACCCTCGATGCCGTTCAGGAAGACCGCAGCAAAGCCGCCTTCACCGGCCCCGCAGACGTCAAAACAGGCTGGGTTGTTAAAGCCAATTGATGCCCCTGGACAGCTTGGCGCCAGAATGTCCCCGGTCCCCATTCTGGGCGCGGTGTTGCCACAGCCTCCACGCCGGGATCACGCCCCAGGTGGTAGAATGCCGGGCTAACGCGCTTCCGATCCTGCGGATCCGAGTCCGACGCCAGTCGCCGAAGACGGGCCGTCATCAGTCACTGCACGGAAAAGGCCGTTGGCCTGGGCCTTGGGGGATTCCTGCTTGATGACAATCGGCTCCTTGTATCGCAGAATCATCAGGTCCGTCCATGTGTCCCCAATCAGCGACGCGGAGGTCTGGATGCGGTACCACTGACCGATGGTGGCGTTCTGAAAGGTGCAACTGAAACCCGCGTCCGGCGTGTAGGTCAACGCGCTGAATTCTCCCCCAATCACTTTCTCACCCTCGTCGATTCGCGCTTCGACGGCGTAACCGGAGGCGTGCGTGCCGGCCATGGTGAAGTCGCCGCCGAGAATCAGGCTCTTGCCGGACAACACAAAGGCCTCGACACCTCGATCCATGCCCAGCCCAAGAGCCCACCACGCCCGTCCATCCCACGTGGCAATGCGATTGGCCTCGATGCCGCCCGCCTTCGCAAACGATCCTCCCGCGTAGAGAGCGCTCCCGGACAGGGCCAGTGCGCGAACCTCTCCGTTCATCCCCCCCCCCAGAGCCGACCATACCCGTCCATCCCATTTGGCAATGCAGTTCACCTCAATGCCGCCGGCTTTCGCGAACCAGCCTCCCACATACAGATCATCGCCCGACAGCGCCAGTGCCCGCACTCCACCGTCCAAACCCGCCCCCAAAGCCGACCACTTGGCCCCGTCCCAGTGCGCGATCGAGTTGACGACGAGCGCGCCTGCCCTGGCAAAATTGCCCCCCGCGTACAGGCTCTTGCCGGAGACCGCCAACGCGCGCACCTCCCCGTCCAAACCCGCCCCCAAAGCCGACCACTTGGCCCCATCCCAGTGCGCGATCGAGCTGGTCGGCACGCCTCCGGCCGTCGTGAACACGCCGCCCGCATACAGCGCGTTGCCCGATACTGCCAGGGCACGAACCGGGCCGTTCATGCCGGTTCCCAAGGCCGACCAGGTGTTGCCATCCCACTTCGCAATGGAATCGGCCGGAACACCCCCAGCCATGGTGAATCCGCCCCCCGCATACAAGTCTGTGCCATGCACCGCGAGCGCCCACACCGCATCGTTCATCCCAGATCCCAAGGCCGCCCAAGCCGTCCCGTCCCATCGGGCGACGGCTTTGGCCGCAACCCCGCCCGCCGTCGTGAAACTGCCTCCGACGTAGAGATCGTTGCCGGACAGTGCCAGCGCACTCACCGTATCGTTCATCCCCTGACCCAGGGCTGACCATCCGCTCCGGTTCCAACGGGCGATGTGACTGACACCAACGCCTCCGGCCTGCGTAAACACGCCTCCCGCATACAGGTCGGCGCTCGGCGACAACGCAAGCGCCCGAACAGCCGGATACTCCACCCCCCCGACCCCGGAATCCACGGCCGACCACGCGGCCCCATCCCACCTCGCAATGTGATCCGCCGGAACATCGTCCGCCATCGTGAACCGCCCCCCCACGTAAAGGTCGCTGCCGGACACTGCAAGGGCATAAACCATCGTGTAAAGATCCATGCTCATCAGACCCCACCCCAGACCCGACCACGCGTTGCCGTCCCATTTCGCGATGTGACCCGCATAGACGTCACCCACCATGTAAAACTGACCTCCGACATAGAGATCGGTGCCCGACACCGCCAGCGCGTGGACGGAGGCCGAGAAACCCCCGCCAATGCCCGGTCCCAGCGCCGACCAGACGCTTCCATCCCACTTGGCGACGTAGTTCGCCTCGATCCCGCCCGCCGTGACGAACCAGCCTCCGGCATAAAGATCGCCGCCGGATGCCGCCAGGGCGTACACGCTCGGTGATTCGGTGCCGCCCATTCCCGATCCCAAAGCTGACCAGGCGCTTCCGTCCCATTTGGCAATCGAATTGGCCTCGACACCGCCGGCCAAGGTGAAATCGCCCCCCGCATAGAGATCCGTGCCGATCAGACACAGGGCGTAAACCCACCCATTGACCCCGGAGCCCAAGGCCGTCCACGCGCTGCCGTCCCACTTGGCAATATGCTGCGCCTCAACCCCGCCAGCCGTCTTGAACGAGCCACCGACATAGAGGTCTGTGCCCGATACCGCCAATGCATAGACGGCAAGGAATTCGGTCCCCCCAAGCCCGGTGTCCAAGGCCGACCAGCCAGTTCCGTCCCATTTGGCAATGCCGTTGGCCACGGCATCTCCCACAACGGCGAACTCGCCGCCTATGTACACGTTGCCCGAATCGTCGGCCGCAACCGCGTACACCTCGCCATTGGCTCCGCATACACCCCCCAAACTCACCCAATTCGCATCGCTGAACACCGGATCAATCCGCACCGGATATGCAGCCGCCGCATCTTCCACAACGACCGCCAGACGGCTCTCGCCCCGCACTTCCATTCTTGCATCAAGTTCCTGCCCCCGGGCGTCGACCACACGCAAGCGGTTGTAGGTCAATTCACGCCCCGAGCGATCCGCCACCAGCCGAGCCCCATCCGCCGACGCCTTGACTCGAGCCCCGTCGACACCCAGTTCCACGCGCAATCGGCCCGCACCCCCCGGCCTCTGCTCGATGACAAAATCCTGCCGCACTCCCTCGATGCTCACCGAGTATTCCTCGGTCAAACCCGGACGGATGAAACGCGCCGTTGAACCCGCCACCTCGACACGTCCGACCGCCGGGAGCACGCCACCGCCTCCTTGCAGTTCAATGTCCGAACCAGCGCTGCCCGAACCCATGTCGCCCCCGCGTCCCACTTCGAGCGCGATAACACGCAGCCCCTCCTCCCCGAACTCTCGAGGCAGCGAACTCAGCCAGAGGCCCTCGCCCGTCGCCTCCCCCTCGATGCGCTGAAACGTGCAGATCAGCCGCGCCCCCTCGAGGGTGGCCTCAACCGACGCGCCCTCCCCCCGATACTGTCTCTCAGCCACCATGCCGACCTGCTCCGCCGGTATCGGGGCGGATCTGGCCGCTGCATGCCCCTCGAGCATCTGTGCATGACAACCGACCACCAAGGCGGCCAGCGGCAGTCTCAACCATCGCTCCAGGAACCATCGAGTGCTTAATAGGGTCATATCCATCATGAAATGCAACAGGCGCGCCGCCGCGTGTCATTCGTTCTCACCCGAACGGAGCGGGCAGCCGCAAGGACGGCCTTTGCCAAGAACTGTCTTCCATCTGTCGCTCATTACACAATAGGCACCCTACGCTGTCCGGGGGCTCAGAAGCAAGCCCCGCAATCTGACATCCCGTCAAGGCGCTGAACGCCCAGCACGTACTTCGAACAACGGACCAACCGGAAAGGAAAGCCGGCCGTGACAGCCGCGGCGTCGATTGCACAGGTGTCAGCATACTTCACCTCGACAATCACGCCATGGTCCTGACCCGAGAGCGGACGCAGAGAAGCTCGAACTCCCCGCAGATCGACAAACTCGAGTCCCCAGTCAACCGTCAGACGGATCGTGCCGTCCGCGGTGCAGAAATACCGCCGCCGGTACCTATTGCCGAGCACCGGCTGCACTGCATGCAGGCGGAGTCTGGCCTGCTCGGGCAGCGCGTCGCCATGCCATGCCGCCTCGAAAATGCCGCGTGGAAAGTGATCGTTCAGTTCGAATGGCGGAAACGGATGCCCCTCCTTCCCGCTCACCGTTCCCCGCCGCAGCTTGAATTCCAGACGCGGTCGGGCAATGGCCCCGGCAAAGTCGCCGTACCACCGGATCCGCACTTTGAATCTTCGCGCCGTCCCGCCCACGTGGTCGTGAAAGTGCCGCAGGTCCGGGGTGTCGAAATACACATTGTTGACGATCCGCTCCGGGTACGGCTCGCGGAAAAGCGCCGGATGCCGCCGCACCAGGGCGAGGGTCTCCGCCACGGACAGGCCCAATGGCAGGAACTTGCGCTCGAAACGCGCATTGGCAAGCCCGGTCTCCATGCCAGCCTCCGTCCGCGCTCTAAAGGGCCAGGCCACGGTCCTCGATGTAGCTGATCCTCACACCCTCGCACTGCGCCCGCAAACGCCGGCTTAACTCCTCGACCTTCCCGACATCCGGAAAACTCACACGAAACATGGCCTCGATCGACTCCGAGGTGTCGTCCATTCTCTTCAAACTCGCCGTCGCTCCCACGTGCGCCAGTTCCGACAGAATCTGACTCGCGCTCAGTTTCTGACCGGCGCACGAATGCACGGTCAGGAAAAGATTGGGCTGCTCGCGCCGCGGCGTGACCAAAGCCCGCAGGAGAATCAAAACCACAATCACCCCAAACGCCAGAAGCGTCACGGTCATCTGACCGGCGCCCAGGCCCAATCCAATGCTGATGGCCAGAAACAGGTACGTCAGCTCCTCCGGCTCCTTGATCGCCGCCCGGAATCGCACGATCGACAACGCCCCCACCAGGCCGAGCGAGAGCGCCAAGGACGATTTCACGATGCTGATGATCAGCGTCGTCGTCACCGTCAACAAAAGGAAGTTGCGTGCAAACAAACGCCGATTCGACAGCGACTCGCCAAAGCGCCGATACACCAGTCCAAGCACATAGGCGAGCAGGGCCGCCACAACCAGACTCAGAGCGAAGTTGGGCAGTGTGCCTGCCGTCTGAGGTGTCCAAAACAAGTTCAGGGGGGAAGTCGAGGTTTGCATGAAAAAGAGACGTTGTTCGAGACGATCGCGGCTCGCTCTGAATGAGAATTCCGATTTCGCTGACCGGGCAGTCCCCGATGTTCAGCAACAAACGGCGCCACCTTCGCACCGCCCCGCCAACAATGTCGAGCGCCAAGAACGCCCCACCAGCAGTTCTCATTTTGGCCTGGGCCTCCGGCGAGAACCGGCTGAAGCCGGAACACCCAACCACGTCCGACGCTTCGGCGCGGTGTTCGGTGTGCCGCCTTCAGGCGGCTCGTGGCCAAAATGAGAACCGCTGACCCCCACACCTCTGGACCCCTGGCCCCTGGGTTCCGCAGCGGACGCCCCGCCGTGTCCCAGCCTCCCCAGAACCGGCGGCCGACACGGAAAGGCGCAGCGGACCGCTTTTTCCCCTTGTCCGGTTCCCGTCGGGCTGGGTTAACTCAACCCGATGAACATCCTGGATGATCTCAAGTGGCGGGGTCTGTGGGCGGACTGCACCGACGAAGCCGAACTGTCAAAGCGGCTCGCGTCCGGCCCGATTGTGCTGTATTGCGGTTTCGACCCGACCGCCGACAGCCTCCACGCGGGCAACCTCGTGCCTCTGATTGCCTTGCGCCGGTTCCAGATCTTCGGCCACCACCCGATCGCTCTGGCCGGCGGCGCCACAGGGTCCATCGGCGATCCCAGCGGCCGCACACAAGAACGCCAATTGCTTAACGCCGACGTCCTCGCCCGCAATATCGCCTGCGTCAAACAACAACTCCGCCGCCTGCTCGATTTCGACTCCCCGATCAATCCCGCGCGACTCCTCGACAACAATGACTGGACCGCGCCGGTCAGCTACCTCGATTTCCTGCGCGAGGTCGGGAAGCACTTTTCGATCAATATGATGGTCAGCAAGGAGAGCGTCCGCGCACGCATGGAAGACCGCGAGTGCGGCATCAGCTACACCGAGTTCAGCTACATGCTCCTCCAGGCATTCGACTTCTATCACCTCTGCAAAGAGCGCACCTGCGAACTTCAAATCGGCGGCAGCGATCAATGGGGCAATATCACCGCCGGCACCGACCTCATCCGCAAGAAGCTCGCGCGATCGGCCTTCGGCCTCACCCTCCCGCTCATCACAAACGCCGACGGGTCCAAGTTCGGCAAGACGGTCGCCGGCGCCGTCTGGCTCGATCCCAAGCGCACCAGCGCCTACCGATTCTACCAGTTCTGGATCCGCACCGACGATCGGGATGTCATCCGCTACCTCAAGTACTTCACGTTCCTCAGCCACGAGGAAATCAATGACCTCGATCGACAACACCTCGAAAGGCCGGAAGCGCGCATGGCCCATCGGGCCCTCGCCAAGGCCGTCACCGACATGATTCACGGCCCGACCGCAACGCAGGAAGCCCAGCGCGCCAGCGAAATCCTGTTCGGCGGCGGTCTCGAGGGTGTGTCCGAGTCGACTTTCAACGAGATCGTCGGCGAAGTGCCTACACAGACCATCGAGGCGTCACGCCTCGCCGGGCCCGGCCTGCCACTGGTCGAGGCCTTGGTTCACGCCGGCCTCTGCTCCAGCAAAGGGCAGGCCCGAAAGGACCTCGACGGAGGCGGCATCTACATCAACAATGTCCGCGAAGCCGGCGCCACCCGGGCTCTGACCGCCGGCGACCTCCTTTTTGGCAGGCACCTCCTGCTCCGCAAAGGCAAACGCAACTACGTCGTGCTCTCCGTGGCCAACGGATAACAAAAAACCGGCCGTTGCGCTCTCCCTGTGCGCAACGGCCCCCGAATCCTGGCGGTCGTGGACATCACGCCTCCCGACGCGCCTCAGCGCGGCTCACCCGAGGACCTGGGCCCCTATCCCACGACATTCACCTGCAAATCCCGCATCGTCGCCAACTCCCCCAACGCTCCCAATCCCCGCATCGGTCGCGCCCCATCCCGCCGCCTCGCCCCAAACCGATCCCGGAACTCCCGGAATACCTCGTTCACGTAGTTCCGCGACCCCAGCACCACTCCGTCGCTGAAATACCTCACCCGCAACCGCAACACCTGTCCCAGCTTCAACTCCCCCTTCCTCTTCAACTCACGCCGAATCTCCTCCGCATCCAGCACCACCTTGCCCGCACTCCCCGCACTCCCGCTGCTCACCAACAACACCTGCCGATATTCCCTCCCCACTCTCCCCCAATCCCCCCACCCATAGATGCTCCCCAATCCCTTGCGCGCCAATCCATTCCCCCCTACAGCCTCCGCGTACCCGCACCACCGGTACTCCTTGGGATCCTTCACCAGCCCCCCTCGCACCCCATTCAAGTCCACGTACGCCGCCACCGCCTGCACCGCGCTGGGCTGATCCTCCACCAACACGCTCTTGAACCGCTCCGCCCACAGCGTCCCGTACCGGTTCTGTTGCCGGTTGTACCACTTGCTGAACCGCTGCTTGAGTTCCTTCATGAACGCCGACACATCCCCCATCCGCTCCCGCAACCCCTCCCGCAGATCCTCGGGCAGCGCCCCCTGCTTCTCCAACGCCTGGCGCAGCGTCTGCACGTAGAGGCTCTTCTTGCCGTAGAACTTGAGCGCCCGATCCACCAGTTGCGCGTCGCTGGCCCCGGTCTCGACCCCAATGCGCACCAGCAGGTGGATATGGTTGGCCATCAGGCAGTAGGTGATGATCTCCACCCCGCTGAAAGCCGCCTGCTGCCAGAGCATCTCCCGCAGCTTCTCCTTCTCCAGCGCCCCCAAAAGCCTCTGCCCGCCCACCACACGCGACATGCAGTGATACACCGCCCCGCGCCCGCTGATCTTGATCCGTGCCATCCGCATACAATGCCTCTCTTTCAACTCACTCCATTACCTTGCCATCGCCTGCGGTAAACGTGCTCTAACGCCAAAGACATGTCAATAATTAAAAACCTGTCACTTTATCTCTATTGACTGCCTTATTCCATACTCAACCCCCACCGGTTTGTCCCGCGCTTGGCCCGCTTGCCCGCTTTGGGCGCTCACTTTCGGCGTGCGTTTGGGCCGGGTGGTCCCTAGTCTGATTCTCCGGTATGCCTGAGGTGAAACCCTTCGCGGCACTGAGACCGCGGGCGGACGCCGCGGATCGCGTCTGCGAATTGCCCTATGACGTCATTTCGACTGAAGAGGCCCGAACGCAGGCGTCCGGGAATCCGCTGAGCTTCCTGCATGTGAGCAAGCCGGAGATCGACCTCGCCGTCGGCACGGATCCTTATTCGGCAGCGGTGTATGATCGGGGCCATGAGAATCTGGCGCGTTTGGTCGCGGATGGCGTTCTGGTGCGGGATGTGGCGCCTCGGTTCTATTTGTATCGCCAGACCATGGGGCCGCACCAGCAGACTGGGATCGTGGGGGTGGCCAGTTGCGCCGATTACGAGGCCGGCCTGATCAAGAGGCACGAATTGACCCGGATCGAGAAGGAGGACGACCGCATGCGCCACATTGACGCGCTGGGCGCCCAGACCGGTCCGGCGTTTCTTGTCTCCCGGGCCGACGATGCACTGGATCGCCTGGTCGCGCGCCGCGCTGAAGCGCCTCCACAGGTCGAGTGGACCGCACGGGACGGTGTGGGCCACGCCGCGTGGGTCATCGAGGACGGGCGTGATCTCGAGTTCATCGAACGGACCTTCGCGCGCATGCCGTGTTTGTACATCGCCGACGGCCATCATCGGACCGCCGCCGCCGCCCGAGTCTGTCGCGCCCGGGGTGGACGGGGAGGGAGCGGTCATTTTCTGGCGGTGATCTTCCCGCACAACCAGCTCCGGATTCTGGCCTATCATCGGGTTGTGAAAGATCTCAACGGCCATACGCCCGCGACGCTCTCGACCCGGTTCGAGTCGATCTTCGAGCCCGCGCCCGGCTTGCCGGACCACCCCGGCGCGAAACACGAGGTGAGCCTCTACATGGCCGGGCATTGGCGCAAGTTGCGGTTCCGTCAGCGCCTCATCGGGGGTGCGGACCCGATGGATCGTCTGGACGTGACGTTGTTGCAGCGGCATGTACTCGAGCCGGTGTTGGCCATTGGCGACCCGCGGACAAGCGATCGGATTGGATTCGTGGGGGGGGTGCGCGGGACGGCGGAGCTGGAGCGATTGGTCGACTGCGGTTCGAGCGCGTGTGCCTTCGCCTTGTTTCCGACGGTGATCGAGGACCTGATGGTCATTGCGGATCGGGGTGAAACGATGCCGCCCAAGAGCACATGGTTCGAGCCGAAGCTGCGCGACGGCCTTTTCAGCCATCTGCTTGGACAGGATGAGGCATGATGCATGGCTTGATCGAGCGGAGCGAGTGGCGCGACCTCGAAGACAAGGTCGAGGCCGGCGCGAGGCTGTGCGACGAGGACGCGGGACGTCTGTTTGCCAGCAGCGATTTGAACAGCCTGGGCGTGTTGGCGGACCGTGCAGCCGAGCGGAAAGTCGGCCGCCGCGCCAGTTACATTCTCAACCGGTACATCAACTACTCGAACTACTGCATCCTGAGTTGCCAGTTCTGCGCGTTTGCCCGGAAGAAGCGGGATGCGGACGGTTTCGAGTTGTCGATCGAGCAGATGGTCGAGAAGGCTCGGAAAGCCCTGGCGCTCGGCATTACTGAGCTGCACATCGTGGGGGGGCTGCATCCCTCGTTGCCGTTCGACTACTATACGGGCCTGCTGCGGGCGTTGAAGGCGCTCGATTCCCGGTTGCAGCTCAAATGCTTCACGGCGATCGAGGTTCTGCACCTGAGCTGGCTCTCAGGGCAATCGGTGCGGGACACGCTTGTGGCCCTCAAGGAGGCCGGCCTGGATTCGCTCACAGGCGGCGGCGCCGAGATCTTCAATCCGACCGTGCGGCAAGCCATTGCGCGCGGCAAGGAGACGGCTGAGGAATGGGCGGATGTGCATCGGACGTGGCATCGGCTTGGCGGGCGCAGCACCTGCACGATGTTGTTCGGGCATGTCGAGTCCGCGTCCGACCGGGTGGATCATCTGCGGCGCCTGCGGGCATTGCAGGATGAAACCCACGGCTTCACCGGCTTCATTCCCCTGCCGTATCAGCCCGAGAACAACGCCATTCCTGTGCGGCACGCGCCGACCGGATTCGATGTGTTGCGGACGATTGCCGTGAGCCGGTTGTACCTGGACAACATCGATCACATCACGGCGTACTGGGTGGGGATGGGGCTGAAGCTGGCGCAAGTTGCACTCAACCATGGGGCTGACGACCTGCACGGCACAATCGTCGAGGAGCACATTTTCCACATGGCAGGCGCGCGGTCGCCGCAGGTGCAGACGGAGGCGGACATGGTCGGGGCCATTCGCGACGCGGGGCGAATTCCCGTGCGTCGCAACACCTTTTACGAGCCGATCAGGGTTTGGGAAGAGGAGAGGGCATCGGCGCTGCCGGGCTAAGCCGCGTCCATTCAGTCAAAGCCACGGATCAAACACGGATAGCCCACGGATTGAGTCGCTTGCGATTCGGTTGCCGGACCGGTTTGCAGTCACTGACCAGTGGCCGAAAACGGCCCTCGATCAACGGTGCCAAACGGTTTGCCTGATCCATGTTCCATCCGTGTTCCATCCGTGTTCCATCCGTGGCCGCTGAATCGGTACAGCCCGGATATGAGACCCCGCGAAGCCTTATGAAACATCCGGGCTAAGGGTCTGTGGCGAAATCAATTCCGATTTTGCTGGATGGGATTTGGCGTCGGGCCAGCCTCGGCTGGCGGCAGCGCGGGCTCCTCACCGGGCTGGAGGTCCGTCAACTCGTCCATCTGGCGCAGGTAATCGAAAACCTTGTTCGCCTCGGCTTCGTCCACGATGCTCAAGGCGAAGCCGACGTGCACGACGACGTAATCACCGACCTTGACTTCGGGAACGAAGGCGAGGTTGACCTCCTTGATGACGCCTCCAAAGCTGACCTTGCCGCTGCGGGACAGGTCGTCGCCGTCGGTTGCCATGCTGATCACCCGTCCTGGAACTGCGAGGCACATAGTTAAAGCTTCAACTTCGTTTCGTTCGCACGCGCGCGACGGCCATCACCTGGCCGAGGGCGATTCCGCCGTCGTTTGTCGGAACGCGCTGATGCCAGTATGGGCTAAAACCCTCGACGCGCAAGCGCCGGACCGTTTGTTCGAGCAGGTAGCGGTTCTGGAAGCAGCCGCCGGAGAGGACCACGCGGCGTTCTCCGGCGAAGCGCGCGGCGGCGAGGATGCCCTCGGCGAGCGTGTTGTGAAACCTGGCGGAGATTTCGCATGCGGGCGCCCGCAGACGGAGATCGTCGAGGATGCCTTGGATCATCGGGGCCCAATCCAACACGAACTGCGGGGGCGGGTCCTTCGATGTGTCGGTGGCGCCATGGATTGCGCCGGGGGCGGGGGCGGCATGGGAGACGAGCGCTGTGGACTGGCGGATGTGGATCGGGTAGGCGGCGTCGGTCTGTGCGTTTTCGAGAGCGAATTCGAGATCGAGGGCGGCCTGGCCTTCGAAGCCGGCCTTTTGACGGAGGCCGAGGAGGGAGGCGACGGCGTCGAAGAGCCGGCCGGCACTCGAGGTTGCGGGCGTGTTGACTCGCCGCTCGAGCATCTGGCGAATCCCCTTCAACTCGGTTGCCGTGAAGGCGGCGATCGATGCGAGGTTGGTGTTGGCGAACGCCGCATCGCCCAGCAGCGCCTCGAGGAGACCGATTGCAGCGCGCCGCGGCTCTTGGGCCGCCTTGTCGCCGCCCGGAAGACGAAAGCAGCGCAGGTGCCCCGCCCGTTCGAATCCGTGCGCGGTGATGCGCAGGAATTCGCCGCCCCAGATTGTCTGGTCGATTCCCAGTCCCGTGCCATCCCAGGAAACGCCCAGCAGCGGCGGGTCGACGTCATTCTCGGCCATGCAGGCGAGGGCATGGGCGTAATGGTGTTGCACGGCGAGCACGGGGCGTCCGGAGGCCCGCGCCCACTGGGTGGAGAGGTAGTCGGGATGGGCATCGGCCGCGTAGAGAGCGGGGCGGACGTTGAAGAGTTCGGGGAGGTCGTGGACGACGCGCTGGAAGGCGGCGTGGGCTGCGGGGGTCTCGAGATCGCCGATGTGCTGGCTCAGGAAGACGTGGCGTCCACGGGCCAGGGCGGCGGTGTTTTTCAGATGGGCTCCGACGGCGAGGACGGGCGGCAGCGGATCGCGGACGGCGATGGGCAATGGGGCGTAACCGCGGGCCCGGCGCAGCACCAACTCGCGATCGAGGACGACGCGGACGATCGAGTCATCGACGTGGCGGACGATTGGACGATTGTGGACCAGGAAGAGGTCAGCGATGCCGCCCAGCCGATCGAGCGCTTCCCGTTCGTCGGTGCAGAGCGGTTCGTCGGACCGATTGCCGCTCGTGGCGACGGCGGGTCCGCCCACTTCCGCCATGAGCAGGTGGTGCAGAGGGGTATTGGGCAGCATCACGCCCAGGCAAGGGTTGTCGGGCGCCACCGCCGGCGCCACCTCGGCCTCGCCTCCGCTGCGTCCGCGGTGTCGGCGCAGGAGGACGATGGGCGCCTCGGCCGACCGCAGCAGGCGGTCTTCGAGGGGCGTGAGGGCGCAGACTTGGCGCACCTGATCGGTCGACTGAAAGAGGAGGGCGAACGGTTTGGCCTCGCGCCCCTTGCGCTCGCGCAGGCGGCTGACGGCCAGATCGTCCGCGGCCAGGACAACCAGGTGGAATCCGCCGAGGCTTTTGACGGCGACGACGGCGCCTGCCCGCACGGCGCGCGCCGCCTCGATCAATGCGTCGTGGTGCGTGCGGATGACGGATCCGTCCGGACGCCACAGTTCGATGTGGGGGCCGCAGAGTGGGCAGGCGTTGGGTTGGGCGTGGAAGCGGCGGTCGCGCGGGTCTTCGTACTCGGCCCGGCAGGCTGGGCACAACGCAAAGTCTGCCATGGAGGTATTCGGGCGGTCGTAAGGCAGGGCGCGAAGGATGCTGTAGCGCGGTCCGCAGTGCGTGCAATTGGTGAAGGGGTAGTTATGGCGGCGGTTTTGGGGGTCAAACACCTCGCTGAGGCAGGATGGGCAGGTTGCGATATCCGGGAGGACCAGCGCCGCTCGTTCTCCCTGGGTGTTGCTGGGGCGGATTTCGAACCGGTGGAAGCCGACGGGATCGAGGTAGGTTGTTTCGAGGCTCTGGATGCAACTGTGCGCCGGGCGCTCGGGATCGAGACGCAGGAGGAATTGGCGAATGTGCGAGGGGTGCCCTTCGATTTCGACGAACACGCCCTCAGGGGAATTGGCGACCCAGCCGGTCAGATCCAGTTCTGTGGCCAACTGGAATACGAACGGACGAAAGCCCACGCCCTGCACCAGGCCGCGGATCGCCACACGCGCGCGGACGGGGCCGGCAGGATCGTTTGCTTGCGGCATGGCCGGATTCGCGGTTGACAGGTCGTTCATGTCCAGTGGCGTTTTGCCCTCAGGATCACAGGCGGTGCATCTGACAGTTGTCGGTATTCTGTCGCCCGGTGAGGGCACCGGGCCTACAACGGATGGAGACTCCCGCTGTAGGCCGCGTGCCCCCACGCGGCGCAAACTCCATTCCCACCGACAACTTGCAGATGCACTGGATCACGGGGCAGGACGCATGGCGCGCCGTCCGGCCCAACGCGAGCCTCGGATCGGGGGCATGCGACCGGCGGCTCGGCACCCGAGTGCGGGGGATTCTGTTCCATGCGAGCGCGGTTGAGGCAAGGGGATTCAAGGTGCACGGCAAGGCAGCGAGAGCCAGCTCTGCGCGTGAATCCGTTGTCGGAGAGGCGATTCCCGCCGCCGCGGGAGAGTCCGGGTCTTGAGACAATTGCCGTCGCCAATCAGGGCCTTGCGGAGTTCGGCCATTCGAGAGGGGAAAGGGTCACGGTCAAACCGCGAGAAAAGCACGTGACCCTGGTCCGCGGGTCGCATAGTTTCATTCGCGCATGGACCGGCAAAGGCTCGATATGTGGTGTGAGCGGACGATTGTCGGGATGGTCTTGGCCATTCTGGCAATCGGGCCGCTGGCGACGGGGGCGGTGCGGGGCCAGGATTTTGCGGTGTTGGGTGGGTTGGCGATGCTCGGCACGGCGGCGTGGGTGGTGCGATTCTGGGCGAATCCGAGCCACCGGATCCAATGGCCGCCGGCCTGTTGGGCTGTGCTTGGGTTCGTCGCCTATGCGGTTTTTCAGTACACGCAGGCGGATGTCGAGTATGTGGCCCGGCAGGAGCTGATGCGGATTCTGGTGTATGGGTGGCTGTTCTACATCGTCTTGAACAACCTGCATCACCAGGAGACGACGCAGACGCTGTTGATTGCACTGCTGGGGCTGGCGACTTTGAACGCCATGTACGCGGTGTACCAGGCGTTGAGCCAGTCGCAGTCCGTCTGGCATTTCCTCAAGCCGGAGGGTTACTTCGGACGGGGCTCGGGAACGTACATTTGCCCCAATCACCTGGCCGGTTTCCTCGAAATGCTCCTGCCCATTGCCGCCGCGCAGGTCTTCCTGAGCCGGGCCAATCCGGTGGCGAAGGTGTTTTACGGGTATGCGGCGCTGGTGATGCTCATCGGGATTGGGGCGACCATTTCCCGCGGCGGCTGGATTTCGATCGGCTTTGCGTTGCTGGTGTTTTTCGTCGTGTTGTTTCGGCAACGCAGTTACCGGCTGGTGGTGGTGGTGACCGTGCTGGTGGTTGGGATCGGAGCGGCTTTCTCACTCACGCGCGCCCACGAGGTTCAGAAACGGTTTCGCAACGTGTTGCCGGGGCAGGACCAGGACATCCGGGTCCGCCCGTTGCTCTGGATCCCGGCCTTCAAGATGTGGCGCGACCACCCGGTGCTGGGCGTGGGTCCCGGCCATTTCGACGTGCGATTCCCGGCTTATCGCCCGATCCTGGTGCAGGCGCGTCCGTACTGGGCGCACAACGATTACATGAACACGCTGGCGGACTGGGGTCTGATCGGCGTGGGGATCATCGGCGCCTTTTTGACATTTCTGGCGATTGGATTTGCCAGGACCGCGAAGTACGTCCGGCGCGCCCAGAGCGATTTGACCGTGAAGAAGAGCGACCGGGCGGCGACGGTGCTGGGCATTGGCCTGGGTCTGCTGGCCCTGCTGGTGCATTCGTTCCTCGATTTCAACATGCAGATCCCGGCCAACGCCATCGTCGCCGTCACCCTGATGGCAAGCCTGACCAGCCACCTGCGCTTCGCCACGGACCGTTACTGGGTCACACCGCGCTGGACGGGGCGCATCCTGGTCACGCTGTTGGCCTGTGGCACGTTCGTCTACCTGGTGCCGCGGCTGGCGTGTCTGTATCGCGAAGGGCGCCTGTTGACCAAGTCCGAGGAGCCGAACGTCGGAATCCACCGGGTCGCGCTGTTGCGCGCGGCGAGCGTGGTGGAACCGAACAATGCGGAGACGGTCGCGAAGGTGGGCGAATGTCATCGCCTCATCAGTTGGGAGGGGGAAGAGGACTGGGAGCAGCAGATCGAGGAGGCGAAACGCTGGTTCGAGAGGGCCATCGCGTTGAATCGTTTTGATCCCTTTCCCGTGGCCCGGTACGGGATGTGCCTCGACTGGCAGAAGCACCATGACGACGCCGAGCGCTATTTCGATCAGGCCCTGGCTTTGGATCCGAACAACCACTATCTGGTCATGCTTCGAGGCTGGCATGAGATGCAGAAAGGCGATTTTGAGGCGTCCAAGGCCTGGTTCGAGCGGTCCTGGCAAATCAAGCCTTACGACAATGA
The DNA here is from genome assembly GCA_040766265.1 of Verrucomicrobiota bacterium. Taxonomy (GTDB): domain Bacteria; phylum Verrucomicrobiota; class Verrucomicrobiia; order Limisphaerales; family J093; genus MWFF01. The sequence continues at coordinate 21,235 of JAXGQW010000014.1, read as the reverse complement.
GTTCGCCGTGAAATACCTCGCTATCGCCACCGCCCGCACGGCTGCGCAGAAGAAGTAGATTGCGCGGTGCTCGCGTCGTCGAAAGGCTGTTGTCGCGGCCGCCCATCGCCCTTGAGAGACGTCGATTCCAACTCCTACTTTGCCCCGCGCGATCGTCGGGCCGAGCGCGTGGGCGATCTCTTCGCCGGTGTGGCGGCTCGATACGATCTCATCAATGACATCCAGAGCCTGGGCCTGCACCGGTTCTGGAAGCGGCGCCTTGTGCGTCTGGCTCGAGTCGGGCGCGCGCAGCGGGCGCTGGATCTCTGTTGCGGCACGGGGGATGTCACCTTCGCGCTGGCGCGGACGGGTGCGGAGGCGATCGGGATCGATTTCAGCGGCGCGATGCTGGCCGTCGCCAAGAGACGGGTGGCGAGGCTGGGGGAGCCGGCGCGGCGGGAGTGGGGCGGCCGCGTGCAGTTCATCGAGGCCGATGCGCTGCAACTCCCCTTTTCCGAGTCTGAATTTGACGCCGTGACGATCAGTTATGGCCTGCGCAACCTGGCGGATGCGCGGCGCGGGCTGGCCGAGATGTGGCGGGTGGCCAAGCCGGGGGGGCGGCTGGTCATCCTGGATTTCGGGAAGCCGGCGAACCGGTGGTGGCGCGGTGTCTACTACGCATACCTGCGCCGCCTGGTGCCGGTCTTCGGGCGTCTGGCTTGCGGGGACGCTGCGGCGTACGCATACATCCTGGAATCGCTCGAACGGTATGCCGCGCAGGAGGGGGTGAGCGCGATGCTGCGGGAGTTGGGCGCAATGGACGTGCGGGTGATCAACCTGATTGGCGGGGCGATGAGCATTCATTGCGCGGTGCGCCACTAGCCCGCATGTTCAATGGAGTTGTGACTGCCGCGAAGCGGAAGACTCCACAATGCGGACCACCTGCGGGCTAGAAGGCATGTTCAATGGAGTTGTGACCGCCGCGAAGCGGAAGACTCCACAATGCGGACCACTGCGGGGCAGCCGGCGGAATTCGCATTCGACACGCCGCGTCGCCTTCGATTTCAATGGCACGCACATGCCAACCGATTCGTTGCCGATGAATCCTCGCCTTCGCACGGCTGACCTCGCTCGAAGGGTCGAGCTCCGCGAGGCCCCAACTGACGACCATCACCGCCTCGAGCCAGGGGCTCTCCCGCGCCTGCGCATGCGGGATCGGCCCTCCGACAGGGGTTTATGGCCCCCGTGCGCATCTGGCCAAGGAATGTCATCGCTCTCCATGAGAGCAGCGCGTCGGGTTCTGCGTGCGCCGCTTGCCGCCTTGGTCAGTCCGGGCTCGGGGCTGGCGGGGTTCATCCTGGGGCTGAGTCTTGCCGCCCAGTCGAGCGGGGCGGCGTCTGGGACGAATTCGTCGATTCAGGACACGGTGAGAGGGATCGCCTTGCGCCTGAGCCAGCGGCATTCGGCGGGGGATCTCAACGCGTTCAGCACGGCGCGCCTGCTCGAGGAGTTGACGCCGGCGGAACAGCGCATTTTGGGCGGGGAACATATTCGGTTCGAGGTCAATGTGCCGGTGGTCGTAACCGTGCTGCGCGATACCGCCGGAGACGAGCCGTTTTGGCTGCGCTCTCGCAGATTCACGCCGACGGGTGCGGTCCTCAGCGCGGCGAAGCGGCGGTTCGAAGCCTGGGAGCGGATCTTCCCGTCCGGAGCGATTGGTTTGGGAGTCAACTCGCTGGCCGGCGGCGGCGAGCATTACCTGGTGCTGGTGCGGGCGCAGCAAGACGGGGCGCCGCTGCGGATCGACCACCTCGATCCGGAGCGTTTGCGGGTCACGGAGATGGCGCCGGGGGCGAGGCCGTACGCCGATCGCGACGAAACCCTCGACGAGATTCCCGAGGCATGGCGGGGTTGGCGGCTCATCCAGACACTGCGGCAGAGTCGGGACGAGGCCCGGCTCATCGGGGGCTTTCGGGAAACGTCACATCCCAGTTCGAGGCGGCCGGACCAGATCGTGCTGACATGGAGCGGGGATCCGCGAACGACCCAGGCGATTCAGTGGCGGACCGCTCCGTCGGTCGGGTCCGGCTGGGTGGCGTATGGCAAGCGCGCCGAGTTGAACACCGTCAGGCCGCGCCGGCTGCACAAGGTGCGGGCGGTCACGGACACGCTGGTGGACGGGCGATTGGCGAACGACCCGATTGTGCATCGGCACACCGCGGAGCTGAGGGATCTGGAACCGGGCACGGCTTACGTCTATTGCGTGGGTGACGGCTCGGCGGACGGGTGGTCCGAGCTGGCCGAGTTCAGCACGGCGCCGGACGGGTCGACGGGATTCTGTTTCGTTTACATGGGGGATCCGCAAAACGGTTTCGAACGTTGGGGAACGCTCGCGCGCACGGCATTCCGGCAGCGGCCGGATGCGGCGTTCTATCTATTGGCGGGCGACCTGGTGAACCGCGGGGCGGAACGGGACGACTGGGACGGCCTGTTCGCCAATGCCGCGGGCATCTTGAACAGGCGCTCCGTGGTGCCGGCGCTTGGGAACCACGATTGTCAGGGGGGCCATCCGACGCTTTACCTGAAGCAGTTCGCGCTGCCGCGCAACGGGCCGCCCGGGCTCGAAGCGGAGCGGGCCTATGCGTTTCATTACGCCAATGCTTTGCTGGTCGTGCTGGACTCGAACTCGGAGCCCGGCGCGCAGACCGCGTGGCTCGAGGCGCAACTCGAGGGGAGCAAGGCCAAGTGGAAGTTTGTCGCCTATCATCATCCCGCCTATTCGTCCGCGCCCAATCGCGACAACGTTGCATTGCGGGAGGCGTGGACTCCGTTGTTCGACCGGTACCAGGTCGACCTGGCTCTTCAAGGTCATGACCATGCCTATTTGCGGACGTATCCGCTGAAGGCGGGCCAGCGCAGTTCGGATGCCGGGGATGGGACGCACTATCTCGTCTCGGTCTCGGGGACCAAGATGTACCGCCAGGACGAGCGTCCGTACACGGAGGTTGGACTGACCAACGTGTCCACGTTCCAGGTGATCGACATCCAGAGGCAGGGCGACCGCCTGGTCTATCGGGCCTACGACGTGGACGGCGACCTGCGCGACCAGTTGGTCATCGAGAAGTAGGCGGGATCCAGCGCCCACCAGACATCGAGGCGCCGTTGAAGCTCCGTGGAACATCCGGCTAACCCGCATCTTTCACACCCCATCGGCGCCCAGGGCGGTCAGACCTCGCAGGATGATTGCTATGCGGGTTAGAAAAGCAAAACCGCGCCCGAGTGGAGGGAGGCAACCGGGCAACAGAGTGTCGCTGGACCCGCGAGATTTCGAAACGCTCCGAACTTCGTTTTTCCATGTGCGGGCGCGGTTTTGCCAGAGCCCGGATATGAGACCCCGCGAAGCCTCATGAAATATCCGGGCTAAAGGAAGTTGGCAGGCGGCGCTCACTGGCCTATGGTGAGGCCGATGTGAGCCAATCGGCGCGAATACTCGAAGCGGACGGGCAAGACGAACTCGGCAAGTCTGTCGGTTGGCCTGTGTTCGCCCGAAGCAGTCTGGAATCCTCGACTGGTGAAACTCGTTATCGCCCCATCAAGTTCTTGCGCAGCGCAGCGGCGCCACTGAGCCAGGCGTCGAGGTTTGCAGACCGTCGACGAAGTCCAGCGCGCACGAATGGGTCACACGCCTCGTCGGTCCAAGGCAGAGCCGGGCTAACATGATGCTCGGCTTCATCACCAGCTTCCTGGACTGGCGCAACCCGCTGTTCCTGCTCTTTGGGCTGTTCGCTTTGTGGATGCTGGCGGACGCGATTCGCCGCCAGGAATGGCTCTGGGCGGTTTTCATCTTTCTCTTTCCTCCAATCAACGCGGTGCTTTACTTCTTTCTGGTGTATCGGCAGGCCGCCCCGGCGATGAGGGGATTCGAGCTGCCGGGAGCGCAGGATCGCCATCGGATCAAGGAACTGCAGGAGCAGATCCATCATCTCGACAAGGCCCATCACCACGCGCAACTTGGAGACATCTATTCCCGGCAGGGCAAGCTCGACCAGGCGGAGGCGTGCTATCGCGCCGCGATCCAGAGGGATCCGGAGGATTTGGACACGCTGGCGCACTACGGGCAGTGTTTGCTCCGGCAGAACCGCGCGACGGAGGCTCTTCCCCTTCTCGAGAGGGCTTGCGGGCAGGATGCCGACCACGACTATGGCCAATCGCTGATGGCGTTGGCGGAGACTTACGGCGCCCTCGGTCGCGCCGAGGAAGCGATCCAATCCTGGCGCCGGGTGCTGGCCAGCCACACCTATGCCCGGGCCCGAGTGCAACTCGCAAAGCTCCTCATGGCCACGGGCCAGGTCGAGCGGGCGCGCGTGGAACTCGATGAAGTGCTCGCGGACGATCCGCATGCCCCCGCATTCCAGCGGAAGCGGGATGCGGTCTGGATTCGTGAGGCCAGAGCGATGCAGCGCCGTCTCCTGGGCAGGACCTGAACCGGCGAGTTGAGAGTTGAGAGTCATGGACTTGCGGCCTGCGCTTGCGGGGAGGCACCGTGGTCCGCTAGAATCCTTGACCGGTGAAACATGTTGCAGACAAGTCAGGTTCCTGTGCTGCGTTCAAGGGGTCAAGGATTCTACTGAGCGAGGCGCGGGAGAGAAGGGCCGGGAGACACGGGGACTCCTTATGGAAGGGGATGACTGGATTTGGTCTGAGGCGCGCCTCGCTAGCCTGTGGCCGATGATTATTGCACCGTCTCTGCTCGCGGCTGATTTTGGCCGGCTGGGATCGGAGATTCAACGCGCCGACCGGGCCGGGGCGGATTGGATCCATGTGGACATCATGGACGGGCATTTCGTGCCGAACATTTCATTCGGGCCCGGCGTGGTGGAAACGGCGCGTCGTTTCACGCGGCTGCCGTTGGACGTGCACCTGATGTGTTCGCGTCCGGCCACTCTGCTCGAACCGTTCGCCCGGGCGGGCGCGTCGCTGATCACCGTGCACGTCGAGTTGGGGAACGGGGTCGGCGATCTGCTGTGGAAGATCCGGCCTCGGACGAAAGGTCGGCCTGGCCGTCAACCTGCCCACGCCCATCGCCAATGCCCTGCCGCTGCTCAAGCAAATTGATCTGCTCCTCATCATGACGGTGAATCCGGGCTTCGGCGGGCAGTCGTTCATCGAGGAGACGATCCCGAAGATCCAACAGGCGGACGCATGGCGCCGCGAGCGGGGTCTGCCCTTCCGCATCGAGGTCGACGGCGGGATCAACCTGTCGACCGCGGCGGAATGCGCGCGGGCTGGAGCGGACACGTTTTGTGAGCGGGACGGCGCTGGACAGAGGAACCTCAAAGCGGCGATTCGGAAGATGCGCGAAGCGGCGATGCGGCACGCGCCAGCTCGGGGCGGCGCCAGAACCTGACTCTTTTGCCACAGATTTCCTCGGGGAGCAACTCCGGCCCGGGAATCTCATGTTGGCGACGAGCCGCCTGAAGGCGGCACACCGAACACCGCGCCAGCCCCAGACGCGGTTGGGTGTCGGCTTCAGCCGGTTCTCGCCGGGGCCTAGCCCGCATAGCAGTCCTCTTGCGAAGTCTGAGTGCCCTGTGCACCATCGGGGTGTGAAATATGCGGGCTAGCCCGGTTATTTCACACGCTTCGCGAGGACTCCTAACCGGGCTAGTTGGCAAAACCGCGCCCGGAAAGGGACCCAAGAGGATCCCGTCGGTCCTGAAGGTGTTCTTCCATATGAACAGTGTGTTGCATCTCTCTGACTCTGGGACCGGGCGCGGTTTTGCTTTTCTAGCCCGCATTGCAGTCCTCGTGCGAAGTCTGACCGCCCTGTGCACCGTCGGGGTGTGAAATATGCGGGCTAGGCCAATACGAGAACTGCGGCATGGCCGTGTGCAGCGTTTGACAGCCCGTCCGACGCCGGTATAGTCCGCGACGCTTTATGCACGCTCAACCGCATGTTGCCGTTGTCGGCGCGACGGGCGCGGTCGGTGTCGAGATGATGAAAACGCTCGAACGCCGACGTTTCCCGCTGCGCGAACTCACCTTGCTGGCCTCCGCCCGATCGGTCGGAAAGACCTTCGAGTTCAAGGGCAAAACGATCGCGGTGAAGGAGCTGAAACCCGATTCGTTTGCGGGGATCGACATCGCGCTGTTCAGCGCCGGCGGGAGCATTTCGAGGGAGTTCGCTCCTGTCGCCGCCCGGGCGGGGTGCGTGGTGATCGACAATTCGAGCGCTTTTCGGATGGACGACTCGGTTCCGCTGGTGGTCCCTGAGATCAACGCATCGGATGTGCGAAGTCACAAAGGCATCATTGCCAACCCGAACTGCACGACGGCGATTGCGCTGATGGCCATTCACCCGCTGCACAAGGCGTTCTTCTGCAAGCGCATTCTCGCGTCGAGTTATCAGGCGGTGTCGGGGACCGGGGCGAAGGCGATCGAGGAACTGCGGCGGCAGGTGGACCAGATCGTTCACGGCCAGCCGGTGACCAAGGAGGTCTATCCGCATCAGATCGCCTTCAATGTCCTGCCGCACATCGACTCTTTTCTGCCTTCCGGCTACACGAAGGAGGAAATGAAGATGGAGAACGAGGGGCGCAAGATCATGCATCACCCCACCTTCCGGGCCAGTGTGACCTGCGTCCGTGTGCCGGTCTACCGGGCCCACTCGATCGCCGTCAGCGCCGAATTCGAGAAGCCGGCGACACTCGATGCCGCGCGGGCCGCGCTGGCCAAAGCGCCTGGACTCGATGTGGTTGACGATCCGGCGAACAAGGCCTACCCGATGCCGCTGTTCACGGCGGAGAAGGACAACTGCGAGGTGGGGCGCCTTCGACTGGATTGCGCCCTCGACAACGGCCTTTGCTTCTGGGTCTCGGGCGATCAGTTGCTCAAGGGGGCCGCACTCAACGCGGTGCAGATCGCCGAGGAGTTGCTCAAAGCGGGTTAGCCCGGACATTTCCCAGCGCGGCAGGGCGCAAGTCCCTGGCTCGAGACAATCACCCTCACCGATCGGACAGGAGCATTTGGCGATCCGACGGGGTGTGAAATATGCGGGTTAGGCCGGCTAAGATGCGGACCTTGCACGGAAGCTGTCCGGGCACGAGCGTGTTCGGTAGCGCGGAGCGCTTGGAGTGCGAGTGCTTCAGCACCGCTTTGCCTGGGACGATACCGACCACCGTGTTCGAAAAGCGGCGGTAAACCGCGCGCACTCCAAACGCTTCGCGACTTCGCTGCCGATTCGACCAAGGCGGCACCCTCGGCAATGCCTGCCGCTCCAGCAGCCGGGATCAAGGAGCCCCAGTGTTCTTGGCCCGGATTGTGAAGCCTCATTAGGCTGACGCGTATGCGCAGCCGCGGGATTGCTCCTCAGTCACAGAGGTCAAGGCTATGCTCCTTCGTCGCGCCTCGCCAGCGAGCCAAATCCCCTCCAGCAAAACCGGAATTCACTTTTGCGCAGACCCTTAGCCCGCATTTCTCACCAACTGTTGATGTCATCGGACCGATCACCGTCACATGTCACCTGAAATGCGGGCTCTCAGACCCGGACATCTCACCCGGAGGCCGTCCGAATGCGATCGCCTTTCGCCTCCCCCGTTTTCGTGGTACCGTGCGCGGCGGATTGAGTTGGCCATGTTCGACCTGCGTGATCTCGAGCGATGCGACCCGGCTGCACAAACGGTGCGGTCGAGGGCTTGGGGGTCCGGCTTTACGCTTGTCGAACTGCTGGTGGTCATCGCGATCATTGCGATTCTGGCGGCGCTGCTCCTGCCGGCTCTCGGGCGCGCGAAGGGCAAGGCCCGGCAGATCGCCTGCATCAACAACCTCAAGCAACTGGCGATCGCCGGGACATTGTACGCGGGAGACTCGAACGACCATGTCCCTCCCAACGGTTCTGGATCCCCGGAGGTCCTGAATGGGCAAAAACTGTGGGTGCTGGGCGAGGAGCACTACGAATTCACGTCGCCGCCTTCCCCCAATCCCGCCTTCACGAATCTGAATTACCTGATCGATCCCCAGCACGCCGCATTCGCCCCCTACATTCCGTCGATTGCGACCTACCGGTGTCCCGAGGACCGCACGACGGTCGAGTTGAATGGCCGCGCCCATCCCAAGGTGCGCACGTATGCCCTCAACAGCTACCTGGGCTGGGCCGAGTGGGTTCCTCCGGGCTACAACAGCACGCGTCACTGGACGTTCGAGAAGTGGTCAGCCCTGGCAGAGGCTTCCCCGACCACCCTCTTTTCCTTCATTGACGTTGCTCCGGGCAATGTCTGCCTGCCGGCCTTTGTGGTGCGCATGGGCGCGGGTGGGCAGTTCTATCACCTCCCCTCGATCCAGCACGGGGGCCGAGGGACGGTCGCGTTCGGAGACGGGCACGTCGAAACCCGCCGTTGGATCGAGAGCCGCACCCTCACCGAAGCGGGGCTGTCATGGAATCCGAACCACTGGACCCTCTGGGACCCAGGCAACCGCGACCTGAAGTGGCTCCAGGACCACGCCACCGTTGCGCGTCCAAGCACGGAATAGTCCACGGCCTGAAGGCATGGCGCCAATGCGGACTCTGGCCCGGATTTCTCACCATTTGAAGGAGTCATCTGAAATCCGGGCTGTGGCAAAACCGCGCCCGCACAGGGAAGAACGAGGTTTGGAGCGCTTCCGAAACCTCGCGGGTGCGGCGAAACTCTGTTGCCCGGTTCCATCCCTCCACTCGGGCGCGGTTTTGCTTTCCTAGCCTGCATGCTGACTTCTCTTGTGAACTCCGGCTTCGCGGTGGCAAAAAGTGGTGAGAAATGCAGGCTAGCCCGTTGAGAGTAAAAGCAGCGCCTGTTCGCTTGTTGGTTTTCATTCGAGACCGAATTGCGCCCATGAATCGGTGTCGGAGGGGCGCTTCAAGGGAACTGCGTGCGGTCGGCGCAGGGTTCGAGCCGGGCGATCGCTTCCATGATTTCGTCCGCCACCTTCTGGTAGATGGCCTTGAGTCGTTCCTTGGAACAGGTCCGGGCCTCCGTCCGCAGCGCAACGAAATCGAGCGCTAATCCAAACTTCACAACGACCGGCTTGGGCAGGGGGAACCGCATGTGGCGCCCGTAGGCCTCGAAGCTGCCAAAGACACGGACCGGCACGACGGGACAATCGGATTTGATCACCACCAGGCCGATCCCGGAGCGGGCCGGCTGAAGGCGTCCGTTGCGGGTGCGGGTCCCTTCCGGAAAGAGCAAAATCCCCGCCCCGGCCCGCAATCGCTCGAAGATGGCCTTGAGGCCGGCGCCGCCGCCGCTGTCGCGTTCGACGGGGACCGTATTGACGGAACGGAGCAGCCAATTGGCGAAGGGATGTCGGAACAAAGAGGCTCGGGCCAGGTAATGGATGTCGCGCGCGAGGGGCGCCCCGATGAGGAGGGGGTCGACATACGAGGCGTGGTTGGCGGCGAGAATGACCGGTCCCTGGGCTGGCACCCTTTCGGCATGATAGGCGCGTCCGCGGAAGTAGGTCTTTGAACCCAATTGGGCCAGGCGCCACCCCAGGTAGTAGGTCAGGTTCATCGCATACTCGAATGCGGGCTCGAGTCGGCTCGGCGCTGAACGGGGCCTGGTTTACGTCGCCTCGGCATTCAAGCGAGGGCCAAGCCGGTCGCGCCGCGCCTGTTGGCGCCGGCGGATTTCGGCCAGGATAAAAGCGCTGGTTTCCTCGGGCGTCTGGCCCGAGTTGTTCACGATCACCGCGCCCAGCGGAATCATGAGCGGCGCGGCGGCGCGCTGGCTGTCACGCTCATCCCGGGCAGCCAGGTTCTCACGCACCCCGTCGGCCACCCGGCGGCGCGTCCGCTCCTCCAACGAGGCATCGAGGTAGAACTTGTAGTCGGTTTCGGGAAAGACGTTCGTGCCGATGTCGCGGCCTTCCATGACGAGGCTGCCGAACTGGAGACAGGCGCGCTGGGTGCGCTTCATCCAGGCGCGCACTTTGGGAACGGCGGCGACGTGAGGGACGGCGGCGCTGGTCTCGGTGGTTCGGATCTCGCTCTCGGGGTAATACCCGTCGACCAGGAGGCGCGCCTGGCCATCGCTGCAGATCAGCTTGGTCTTCCAGCGTCGGCAGAGGTCGGCGACGGCTTTGGCGTCGTGGATGTCCACCCGCTTCTTGAGGCAGTACCAGGCGAGCGTGCGATACATGGCCCCGGTATCGACGTACACGAAGTTCAGGGCCTTGGCGACCAGTCTGGCGTTGGTGCTCTTGCCGCTGGCGCTGGTGCCATCAATCGCAATAACAATCGGCGATGCAGGGGCCTTCACGGGAACAGTTTCAATCCTCACTCAGCCATCGACTCTCCGGGCGACAGAACACACCCCGTGCGCGCATCCCGGACTGTTGCCCCGAGGCCCTTCGGCGGGAGGGCCGCCAGCTTCAGAAAAAAATCCGGGAATGTCTTCTTCACGCAGGCCGGATTCTTGATTCTGATCCCGGGGACTTTCAATCCCAGAATCCCGAAGCACATCGCCATGCGGTGGTCGCCGTAGGTTTCGATGTCGGCGCCGTGGAGGGCGGACGGCAGGATGCGCAGGGTGTCGCCCTCTTCCTCGATGGCCGCGCCGCAGCGCTCCAACTCCGCGCGCAGGGCGCGCACCCGCTCACATTCCTGGACCCGGAGCCGGCCCAAATGGGTGAAAGCCGTCGGATGCGGTGCGAGCGGTCCGAGGACGATCGCGGTCATGATGCTGTCGCCCAGGTCGCTCTGGCGGGACAGTCGGAGAGGCAAGGGAATGCAGCGCGGAAAGCGTTCATCGATCTGCCATCCGGAGGCCGGCCACCGGGCGACGCGGACGCGATGGGTCTGGGTGTGTTGATCAGCGCCCAACGCATTGACCGCCCAGAAATAGCTCCCGCTCGAAGCGTCGGCCTCGATGGCGCATTCGCCGCCGCACGGGGGGAACAGGCTGACGAGTTCCCTGGTCATGCGGACATAGGGCGCTTCCTCGGCGCTTTCATCCTCGACCAGCACGGTCCATCCGCCGGCGCGCGCGCTCAGGAGCAGGGCCGAGGCGAACTGCGAACTCTGATCAATCCGCACCCGGCAGGATCCCGGGCGCGTCCCGCCGCCATGGATCCGGGCCGGCAGACGGTCATTGGGGGCGTCGATGCGATAGCCGAGTTCCCGCAGAGCGGCGAAGAGGTCGGCCTGCGGTCGCTCGTGCATTCGCGGCGAGCCTTCGAGCCGGTAGACTCCCGCTCCGAGACAGACGAGCGCGGCCAGGAACCGGGCGGCGGTGCCTGCGTTGCCCACATCCAGATCGAGCGGTTGCGCCACCGAACCGCCCGACGGCACCACGCCGCCGCGGCCTTCGATGACGATTGTGCGATTGCTCGATTCGTCCGGATCCGGCGCGACTTCGACGGCGAAGCCGAGCCGCCGCAGGGCCTCGGCCATGAGCTGGGTGTCTTCACTCCAGAGAGCCCCGCGCAGCGTCGTCGTCCCGGACGCCAACGCGGCGAGCACCAGGGCGCGATTGGTGACGCTCTTCGAGCCCGGGACCGTCACCTCCGCGCGCACGCGTCCGGTCAGAGGCTCAATGGCGATGAGGTCGGGCAATGGCATTATTCAGGCGAGGTGTTCGAGCCGATCCAGGCGTCGCGACGCTGCTTGGCTCGGGCGAAGAAACTGGCCAAGGCCTCCTGGTTGCCGTCCTCGATGAGCCGGCGCGCGGCGTGCAACTCGACCGCCAACTCATCCAGGGCACGGGCGAGGCTCCTGCGATTGGCGAGGGCGATGTCCCGCCACATCTCGGGCGAGCCGGAGGCGATCCGGGTGGCGTCGCGAAAACCACCCGCGCAGAGCAGCCGCTGCTCGGGAGGACGGTCAGGTCCGAGGACATAGTTGACCAACTGCGCGGCGACCACCTGCACGAGGTGACTCGATCGGCTGACGAGATCGTCGTGCTGCTCCGGCGACAACACCAGGATGCGGGAACCCAGCGCCTTCCAAAACGCCTCGATTCTCTCGCGCGCCCCGTTGTCGGAATGCGCCGTGGGCGTGATGACACACACCGCGCCTTCGTAGAGATCGGCTCGAGCGGCGCGAACCCCCGTCTTTTCCGCGCCGGCCATCGGGTGGCTGCCAAGGAACAGACCCCCAGCGGACGCAACCAGCGGTTCGACCTCCCGCACAACGCTGCCTTTGACGCTTCCGACATCGGTGACCAATGCGCCGGGTTTCAAAGCGGGTCCGAAGCGCGCCGCGAGTTGGGCCATCTGACCGATGGGAGTGCAGAGAACGACCAGATCGGCACCGCGCACCGCGGCTTCGAGATCGAGAGTCGCCTCGTCCACCGCCCCGACCTCGATGCATTCGTTGATGCCGACCGCCCTGCGCACGCAGCCCGTGACGACCGCGGCCAGCCGACGACGGCGCAGGGCGAGACCGAGCGATCCGCCCAGCAGACCGACGCCAACCAACGTGACTTTCTCGAACAACACCGGGCCGAGCATAGGCAACCCGCCAACGGTGCGCAAAGGGCGAAAAACGCGAGGTGCGCCTGTGATGAACGGATGCGTCGCAGGCTGTCCGCGTCCGCGGACCGGACGTCTAACACCGCGAGCCTTGTACCACTCTCTGGCAGTTTCTTTTCTTTTTGAAAGAAGTCTCATGCCGCAAAGGCCGTCCGTTGTGGCTCAATCTGGCTGCTTCGCCTCGCGGTCGTGCAATCGCCCGAAGTCTGCGCAGCCGGCGACGAATCTCGGAGGGCCGAACCCGCAGTCGCGGGAGAGGCCCTGGTCGGTGACGGTCATTGTCTGGAGACGGGGCCTCTCCCGCGACTGCGCATACGCGTCAACCTGAGGCGGGCTAAGATGCGGACCTTGCACGGAAGCTGCCCGGGCACGATCGTGTTCGGTAGCGCGGAGCGCTTGGAGTGCGTGTGCTTCAGCACCGCTTTGGTATGGGAATGCACAGAGAACCGTCCTCGAAAAGCGGCGGTAAATCGCCGCACTCCACACGCTTCGCGACCTCGACGCCGACCAGAGTATGGGCGACTGCCACAGCAAACTCCAGCCCAATGACTTAGACAACCACGAGGGCACTACTCCCAGGAACAGCGCGGGAGATCTCATTGGGTTGACGCGTATGCGCGACTGCGCGATCGGCCCTCCGACGTTTGGTTGCGGCTTTGCCGCGCTAAGAAGTATCCGTTTGGCCTGGGGGCAGTCTCGTCAGCGCCCTTTCCCCCGCTATTTCCCCTGCCTGGTGCCCGCGACGCGGGTGCGGATCGCGTAGAGGCCCTTGCTCGCGGTGATGAACAGCGTCCGGCGATCCGCCCCGCCGAAGCAGACGTTGGCAGTCCAGGGCTCAGGCACATCGATCTGCTCGATCTTCCTGCCCGTGCGGTCAAACACGGAAACGCCTTTGCCGGTGAGATAGAGATTCCCTTCGCTGTCGAGGGTCATGCCGTCAGATCCCAACTCACAGAACAACCGTTTGTTCGCGAGCCGCCCGTCAGCCTGGATGTCGAATTGATAGGTCTTTCCCGCGCCGAGATCGGCGACGAACAGCGATTTGCCGTCGGGCGTGCCGACAATGCCGTTGGGCGTCTTCAGGTCGTCGGCCACGCGGCTCAGTGTCTTGCCGTCGGGGGCCAGGTAATAGACGTGCTGGCCGTCCTGGGGCATTTGGGTGTGCTGCCACCACGGGCGCTTGTAGAACGGATCCGTGAAGTAGAGGCCGCCGCCAGGACGCACCCAGACGTCGTTCGGGCCGTTCAGCCGCTTCCCTTCGAATTCCTTCAGCAACACGGTCTTCTTGCCGTCCGGGCTGATGGACCAGAGTTCGTTGTTCTCGTCCGCACAGGCGATCAACTGCCCTTGCGCATCGAAGCACATGCCGTTGGCCCGACCGGCGGGCTGCATGGACACCGACAATTTGCCGTCGACGCTCCACTTGAGGATGCGGTCGTTGGGTTGGTCCGTGAAGAACACGTTGCCTGCGGCGTCGGCCGTTGGCCCCTCGGTGAACTTGAAGTCGCCGGCCAAACGCTCGACTTTGGCGTCGGGCGCCGTCACGCCGTCTTGGGCGGCGTTGGCCGCGGCGACAACAGCCAGCCAGGGGACGATGATCAGGCCAAACACAGCGGAACGGCGAATCGCAAGAAGCATGGAATTCATAAGATTGGGATGACCATACGAGACGCGCCGCGTCCGTCAATGCTCCGAAGGGGGGTGGCACGGCGGCCTGTTCATTCGCGAACTGCGCGGTGAACGTGAACCGTTCTCGAAGGACCGGATTCGGAGGGCCGATCCCGCGGTCGCACGCACGCGTAAACCCAAGGCCGGCTGAGATGCGGAGCTTGCACGGAAGCTGCCTGGGCACGAGCGTGTTCGGTCGCGCAAAGTCCCGCGGCCGCGGGAGAGTGCGTGTGCTTCAGCACCGCTTTGGAATGGGAACACACGGGAGACCGCTCTCGGAAAGCGGCGGTCAACCGCCGCACTCTCCCGCAATGCGGGACTTCGCGACCTCGGAGCCGAACTGAGCAGAGGCGACTGCCACAACAAACACCGGCCCAAGGACTTCGAAAACCTCGACGGTGCTGCTCCCAGGAACCACTCAGGAGCGTTGCTTAGGTCGACGCGAATGCGCGGCTGCGGGAGAGGCCCTGATCGATGACAGCGATTGTCTCAAGCCAGGGACTCGCGGAGCTCGTCCCTCCGAGAGAGGACGCTCGCACAAAAAAAGAGGCCGGGTGATCCCGGCCTCTCGTGAACGGAGGGGACGCTTCTATGGCTTGGTGATGCGTCCGAACAACGTGCTCGTCGGTGGCGTAAACGTGAACGGGCTGGTCGCCCCGGTCGCGTCGGTCCAGGTCACCGGCGGGGTGAGAGAGGTCGTGTACTGGAGCGTCCCGCCACCGGTCCACGTCACGGTGAGCGTGCCGTCAGAGTTGGCTTTGACGTCCGTGATCTCGGGGAGCTCGACCACCGGGGCTTCCATGTGGCCGATGACGCCCGAGACGAAGGCGGTCGCGTCGCCGTTGGCCGGGTCGGGAGACGCGAGCCCCACCTTGAAGGTGGCGCTGTGGTTGTCGCCGCCCCCGCCTTCATGCATCACGCCCTGGATGAAGTACCGGACGCCCTGTTCGAGATGGATGCCTTCGCTGTAGGGCATTGTTGTCCCGCCGTCGGGTGACCACGTGTCCGATCTCTTCATGGTGGCCGATCCGGCGAGCCACTGCCGCGGATCGCTCCAGTTCTGTTCCTGCGCGCACAGCCGCCTGGTGCTGGGCTGATCGTTGGTGCTGATGAAGAGGTCACTGTCGTCATCCGAGCAGGTCCAGAACACGTACTCGCCGGTCACCGCCGGGATGAAGATGCCGCTCACGGACCGTGAGAAGTTGTCCGCCACCCCGACCGGTCCGTCGAAGCTTGTCCAGTAGTTCACCTGGTCGGGCGCGCCGACGTTGCCGATATTGACAGCGTCGCGATTCGCATTGTTGAAGCGCTCTTCCATGAGCGAGCCAGGGACAAAAACGGCATCGCCGAGCACTGTGAGGGTGGCTTCGCGGCTCGTAACGGTCGTCGGATAGCCGGCCAGCGAGACGACGCAATCGAACTTGGCGCCGTTATCGCTCGCACTGGTGAGCAGCGAGAAGACCTTGGCGGTAGCGCCCGGGATCGGAGTGCCGTTCCGCCGCCACTGGTAGGTGGGCGGGTAGAAGGCCTCCGCGGTGGCATCGACGCTGAAGATCGCCCGATCCCAACCGTGGGCCGTAAAGTCCTGCGGCTCGGCCGTGATCTGGAGGTTCTTCGGCGCGGGGACCAAGACACCGACGCGCTCGCCGGTGAGCCTTGTGTACGTGTCGTCCACGGGATCATCTTCATAGGTCGGATACATGGTTGTGTAGGTCACGGCGAGGTTATCGCCACCGCTGCCTTCATGCTGGACGGCTTCGAGATAGTATCTCTTGCCGGCCTCGAGCGAGATGCCCGCGGCACCTGGCGACTCGCTGGTGGTGGGGTCCACGAAGGAATCGGACCTCTTCTGGGCCAGGTTCGAGCCGCCGCCGCTCGTCACCCACTGGCGATTATTGCTCCACGCCGTTTCCTGGGCGATCAGATACTTGTTCGCCGGGTCGGCATCGGTGCTGATGAACAGATCGCTGTCGTCGTCCGAGCAGATGAAGAACACGTAGAGGCCCGTGACTTCCGGCACGAACAAACAGCTCATGCGCTGGACGTAGTAGTCCGCGAAGTCGGTTGTCGCGAAGGAGTTGATGTAGCTGGTGCTCCAGGGTACGCCCGCGGTCCCCGCCTCGACTGCCGCGCGCGTGTAGTTGTCCGCCGTGTCCGGTCCCCACAGTTCCTGTTTCACGAGGCCCGTGATGAACATGGCCTCGTTGACAGTCAGGGTCACCTCGGCGGTCTCCACAGTCATCGCCGGGCCGGGCAGGGTGGCGACGCATTTGAACTTGGCGCCGTTGTCGGTGAGTCGGGCCGTGAACGAGTAGGTCGTCTCTGTCGCCCGAATGACGCCACCGATGTTTTCCCACGTGGTGCCGCCGGGGGCTTGGCGCTGCCACTGCAACTCGGGCAGTGTCTCGCTGTCCGTGTCGAACGCGGCATCGAACCGGGCGAGTTGCTCCTCGAACACGGTGGCATCCGCCGGTTGGGTGGCCACATCGAGCTTGGTCACCGCCCAGGTCATGTAACGGATCACAGACCCCACCAGTAGGGGCGCGTCGCCGTTCGCCGGATCGGGATCGTCGATGAGTTTGTAGGTGACGGCGAGGTTGTCGCCGCCGCCGCCTTCATGGTGAATGGCCTCGATGTAATACGGCGTGTCTTTGACCAAGTCGTAGCCCTCGGCGCCCGGAGTGGTCATGCCCTCATCGGGGGACCATTGATCGGATCGTTTCTGGGTGACCGTGCTGGGCGCTCCCCCGATGGCGACCCAACTTCGCGCCCCACTCCAGCCGGCTTCCTGCGCGATCAGTCGTTTATTGGCCGGGCTGGCGTCGGTGCTCAGATACAGATCCGCATCGTCGTCGGAGGCGATGAAGAACACATACTTGCCATCGGCCGGCGGGTAGAACCAGGCGCTCACGCGCGAGGTATAGGTGTCCGAGAAGCCCGTCACGGTCTCGAATCCGGTCGCGGTCATAATCGCCTCCGCCGGGTTGTTGTTGCCCGCTCCGATGTTGGCCCGGGTCTGATTATCCCACCACTCCCACTTCGCATAACCCGCGTAGGTGGTCCCGGGCGTGACGGTGACGGTCGCCTCGCTGCTGTTGAGCGAAGCGCCCTTGACCGAGGCCCTGCAATAGACCTTCTTGCCGTTGTCACTCTGCCCCATGATCACGCCAAACCGCGAGCCGACGGCACCAGGCATTTCCTTGCCGTCCATGAACCACTGAAGGCCGCCCACGAGTCCGTTGGCGATGGCCTGGTTGGTGGCGACGACGTGAAAATAGGCTGCGGACCCCTCGACCGCCGTAGCGTCTTGAGGCTGTTCGAGAATCGCCAGGTTGGGGGTCGTTGGGGTCGCGGTCACCGACAAGTTCGAGATGGTGGCGATGCCGCCCGTCGTGTCGTTGTTGTCATGGGCGGTAACGGCGATGCCCACCACGACCGTTTCCGGCCAGGGGTCCCCAAAGACAGTCCCGTTGTCCGCCCCCACCACGTCGGTCTTGGCAGTGTCGAGGTCGCCGTACTTGGTCCAAGTGGTTCCGTCGCTGCCGTAATACAGCGAGAAGACGCTGCCCACGCGTTGGACGCGGAGCCAGGTGCCGGGGTAAGCCGGCCGCACGGTGAGACCGAAGGGGTCCTGGTCAGCGTTGCCGGCGCGCGCGGTGCGGTACTGGGGGCGGACGATGTTGACCCCCGTGTCGCTTTGCTCATTCGCCACAGCCAACCGCGTCGTCATCATGGCGATGAACGGGTCATTGGCTTGCGGAAGACCGGTCGAGTCCGGCACGCGGACCATCAACTCGCACTTGGTCCACCCGTCGTCATTGCCGTCCGGGTTGACGAGGTCGCGCACATGCACGATGGCGTCGAAAACAGGGTCCGTCACGGTCGTGTAGTAGTAATACCCCGCGTCGGCCGTGCCCCAAATGTCGGCGCCGCCGCCGACGATGGTTTTGACACCGCCGCCGTCATCGGTCACCGAACCGGGATAGTTCGGCGTGCCGAGGTCCACCCCGGTGAAGGTTTGCGCCTGGATCGCGCCGGCGAACAGGAACACCGAGGCGGCCAGGCCTATGAGTGTGGTTCTTTTCATGGTCGTGTATCTATGGTGTTGGTTCTTGTGGGTTACTCCGTTGTCGTGCCCGTCCCGAGTCGATGCCCGGACGGCGCACTTGTGGTCTGTGAATGAGCCCTCCGCAGGCTGTGCCGGAATGCGTCGAGCTCCCTCCTCGCGCACTGGGCACACGACACCGTACGGGTGTTGAAAACCTTGCGGATGGCCATGCGCACACTCTGAAGAAATCGCAAGGGCGGGCAAGTAAAAAACGGGCAACAAAAACTGGGGGCACGGAAAAGAGGCATCCACCACGAAGGACACGAAGAGCACGAAGAGGTTTCAACCCTCATGCCCCCTCACTTGTCCTTCGAGTTCCCGGCCAACCGACTTCGGCACAACTCGATTCGCCGTTCGAGTTTGGCGGCCTGTTGCGCGCGTCCGGCGGCCAGGGCGAGCCGATGTGCGGTCTGGGCGGCGGCGAGGGCATCGGCGTAGAGCCCTTGGTTGACATAATTCCGGCTGAGGAGGTCGTGGTAGTCGGGCAATCGTGCCAGGCGCGGCTCGGACCGGACCGCGCGCTCGAAGAAGGGGGTGGTGGTCGAGGTTTCGTCGAGCCAGGCTCGGGCCATGGCCGTGAGGTAATTCGCGCGGGCGTCCGCGGGGGCGCGTTCGAGGGCTGGTTCGAGCACCTCGACGGTCTGCGCATAGCGTTCGAGTCGGTAGCAGACCTCGGCCCAGGCAAGGCGCATATCGGCGACGTTGTATTGGCGGTCGAAGCCGCGGGGCAGCAGGCGCATCGATTCCTCGAGGTGAACGGCGGCGTTGGTCAGATCGCCCTGGGCCGCCAACGCCGCCCCCAAGTCGAAATGGGCGAACCCGTTCTGGGGTTCGAGCCGGACGGCAGTCCGCGAGTGGCCGATCGCGTCCGATAGCCGGTTCTTGACCCGGAACAGCAGGAAACCCAAGCGCTGATGGGCCATGGCGTTGTCCGGATTCATCGCGAGCGCAACCTCGAACTTCTCGAGCGCGCGATCGGCGTCGCCGGCCCGGTAAAACTCGTTGCCCGCGCGGGTGAAAGAGTAGTCGTCGAGAAACTGCTCGCGGATCCGCTCGATCGCGTCCGGACGCAAGGCGACGAACTCGGGAATGTTCGCCGCGCGGCCGGGGGCGACTAGGTGTTCGAGCCAGACCGGCGGGCTGGCCTCGCCATTCTCCCCCATGCGCGCGAGATAGAGCTGGGTGTAATCCGAGTGCTCTTTGGACGAGAAAGCCAGCCAACGCCCGTCCGGTGACCATGTGTGCCACGAGTTCATGCGGCCCAGGTTGCACCCGAGCCGCCTGGGCTCGCCGCCGTCCGCCGGGATGATGAACAACTCGCTGTCGGGCTGGAGCAACATGTAGTTTGCGGCCTGGCAGAAGACAATCCACCGGCCATCCGGCGAATACTTGGGAAAGAAGTTGCTGCGCCCGTTGGCCGAGGCCCCGCGCAACGGTTCGGCGACGCCGCCAGCCCCGCCATTGAACGGGACGCGATAGAGGTCGTATCGAAACTCCCGACCGCGTTCGAGGAACTCTTCGCATTCTTCGGGCGTGAGGAGAATCCTGCCCGTGTCGCGGGCCTTTTCGAGTTCGTAGGCCCGGTTCCGGGCGAACACCACCCACTGGCCATCGGGGCTCCACGTGGGGTTGCTTTGCACGAAAACGGGGTCGTCGGCGCCCGGCAGCGAGAAGAACCGCCTGGTCTGCCGGTCATAGACCGCCACGATGCCCTTGAGCGGGAAGAAGAGTTGCGAAAAGGCCAGCCCTGGCCGGGGGACAAACACGGAACGGTCCTTGACCGTGCTCAGGACGTAGCGGCCATCGGGGGAGATTTGCGACAAGAGGCCGTAGGTCTGGCGACCGTCCTCTGGCCGATAGTCGTTCCAGGTGATCAAATCGCTCGTCGCCAATCGCATCTCCGGAGCCGTGCGGGTAATGACATAGGAGGCCTTGCTGTTGGCGTAATCGACGTCCATCGCCAGGAACTCGCCGTTCCGGCTGAACGAGTGACAGTTGCCGCAGACCGGCAGGTTTTCGAGCACCACCGGAGGCGCGGTGGGGCGGTCGAGCGCGCCGAAACGCCAGCGAATCTTCGATGGGTCCTTGACCGCGTCGACGAACGGCAGATTCACCTCGCGGTAGAACAAGGGCGTTTCGACGGCCCAGGAAGTAACACCGAACTGAACCGAGCCTCGGGCCAATGGCGGCTCGCCCTTGCCGGGCCCCGCGCCGGCCACAATCATCTCGATGGGATCGCCTCGCGCCGCCTCTTTGATGCCTAGCCAGTCCGATTCCGGCGGACGCCACATCGGCTCGACTCGGTCGTAGACCCACCTTTGCCCGCCCGCTCGGATCCCGACCGCCCAGCGGTCGATGCCGCCGATGTTCGTCTTCCACAGCACCGCGGGGGCAGGCATGTTGGTCGGCATGACAGCGCGCGGCAGGGGGTGCTGAATCTCGAGGGGCGCGCATGGACCCGGCTCGGTCAACAGAGACCAGGCATCGTCACCGCACGACCCGCGATACGCGCTCAGTGCGCCGGCCGCGATCAGAAAGGCGGCCAGAGACCTTTTGCCACCCCACGTCACGGCGGCACGATGGAGTGAATCTGCGGACAAGACAAACCGAATCGGACGCGCAGCAGCGCCAATTCATGAAGACGAACAGCCTGGAGGGGGGACGTCTCGTCCCCCGCCGTCGCGAGTGAAGACGGTGTTTCCCTTCTGAGCCAAGCCACGCAGCATCGATGCGATTCGGTCCAGCACGGCCATGGCGCACGCTTTCTGTTCGGGATCAAGCTTGTCCGTGCGAGTGCAAAGCTCCAGATACGTTCGGACCCGGACCACCGCACTTTCGGCGATCTCGAACAGATTCCGCCTCTCCCCAGACACATAACCTCCGTTGGCTTCGGCAATGTTCAACACCAGACTCGTGCCGGCATGATCCACTTGACGCAACGGGCGCGTCGAGAGTTTGGGCGCTCCGGGCAGGCCC
>JAXGQW010000139.1:0-6655 GCA_040766265.1 Verrucomicrobiota bacterium | reverse complement strand
CCTGGGCCCTGCTCGTTTTGGGCACGGGGGCGCTGCTGTTTGTGCGAAGGCGTCGAGCATCAGGGGTCAGTGCGTGACCCCGCGGAAACCGAGTCCCAGGTTGCGGTGACGAGCATCCGGCCCGCTGAGTTTCGATGCAGGGCGGAGCTTCGGATCAAGTGATGCGGTGACCCAATGATGCGGCGTGTTGTCCACGGAGGGCCGCGGCGTGAGCCAAATCGGACGAATGGGTTGCCACAAGGGCACGGGCTGTGTGTTCAGTTCTCCGGCCATCATCCATCACGCCTCAACTCTCTTTGGGCTTGAGCTGGGGGAAGAGGATCACGTCGCGGATGCTCTCCTGGCCCAGGAGCATCATGCAGAGTCGATCGATGCCCAGGCCCATGCCCCCGGCCGGCGGCATGCCGTGTTCGAGTGCCACCAGGAAATCCTCATCGAGTTTCTGTTGCTCGCCGCCGGCCTGGTGTTCGAGCCGCTCGCGCTGTTCGATCGGGTCGTTCTGCTCGGTGTAGGCCGGCGCGATCTCCTGGCCGTTGATGCAGCACTCGAACACCTCGACTGTCGTCGGGTCCTCGGGCGAAAGCTTGGCGAGCGGAATCAACTCCTTCGGCGCGTGGGTGACGAAGGTGGGGTTGATGAGCGTCGGCTCGATGAGTTTTTCGAAGACCGCCTGGGTCACTTCGAAGTCCTCGTATTCCGGCGCAATTTCGGCGCCCAACTCGATGGCCCGTACACGGCGCTGATCGGCGGCGAGGTCGAACCAATCGGTTCCGGCGCGCTCACGGACGATGTCCTTGTACCGGACCCGGCGCCAGGGCGGGGTGAGATCGATGGCCCTGGTGATGTCGCCCGCGGAGTTCCTGTGTTCAACGCGCAGGGTTCCGAGGACAGTCTGGGCGACGTGGCAAACGAGTCCTTGAACCAAGTCCATCATCGACTCGTAGTCGCCGAAGGCCTGATAGGCCTCGAGCATGGTGAACTCGGGGTTGTGTTTGCGGGAGAGTCCTTCGTTGCGGAAGTTGCGCCCGATCTCGAAAACGCGGTCGATTCCGCCCACAAGCAGGCGTTTGAGATAGAGTTCGATGGCGATGCGCAGGTAGAAATCGCAACCCAGCGCGTTGTGATGGGTCTTGAAAGGCCTTGCGGCCGCGCCGCCGGGGATCGCCTGCATCATGGGCGTCTCCACCTCCACAAAGCCGCGTCCGTGCAGGAACTCGCGGATCTCTCTCAGGATTCGGCTGCGGAGCAGGAACACGCGCTTGACCTCGTCGTTCGACATTAGATCGAGGTAACGCTGGCGGTAGCGAATCTCCGTGTCTTCGAGGCCGTGCCATTTGGCCGGAGGCGGGCGGAGCGCCTTGGCCAAGATGGTGAACGACTCGACCCGCACGCTCGGTTCGCCGGTCTTTGTGCGGAACATCGTCCCGGTCACCCCGAGAAAATCAGCCAGGTCGAGATGTTTGAAGATGGCGTATTGCGCCTCGCCCAGCACCTGTTTCTGGGCGTAGACCTGGATGCGTCCGCTCTGGTCTTTGAGATCGAGGAACTGGCTCTTCCCCATGTCGCGATGGGACGTGATGCGACCGGCAACGGCGACGCGCGCGCCTTCGGCCAGTTGGCCGGACTCGAACCGCGCGCGCGTCTCGCCGCATCCGGCGGAGGGGGCGAATTTGTTCCGGAACGGATCGAGGCCCTGGGCCCGCAACGCGGCCAGTTTCGTCCGACGCTGCTCGATCAATGTGTTGGTGTCTTCCATAGCGATTCCCCGACGGCTCGATGTCAGCGCCCCATTCGAGGAAAGAACCCCTGCGCGGCGGCGCAGGTCGCCTCGCTCAGTTCTTCGAGGCTGATGCCCTTGACCGCGGCTGCGGCCGCGGCAATCTCGCGGACGTACGCCGGCTCGCAACGCTTGCCACGATACGGTTCGGGGGCCAGATAGGGCGCATCTGTTTCGAGCATGAAGTGTTGGAGGGGCGTCGCGGCAAATGCCTCCCGGACTGTTCCTGAGTTCTTGAACGTCAGAATGCCCGTGTAGCTGACGATCGACCCAAGCGCCAGGACCCGCTGCAGCGCGGCGACATCCCCGGAAAAGCAATGAAACTGCCCTCGCACGCGCCCCGCGAACGGCCGCACAGCCTCGAGCGCATCCTCGAACGACTTGCGCTCATGGACCACGCAATTGAGCCCCATCTCGGCAGCCAGTTCGAGGTGCTGACGAAACAGCTCTTTCTGTTTCGCCGTATGCCGCAAATCATCCGCCGCGGTCCCTCCTCGCTTGGATGGGAGATGGAAGTAGTCGAGCCCCGTCTCGCCTATGGCCACGACTTTCGGGTGCCGCGCCAAATCCCTCAAGTCGCCTCGCACGTCCTCCGGCGCGTCATCGGCGTGGGTTGGGTGCCAGCCGACGGCTGCGTACACGATCGGATGATCATTGGCGAGTTGCACTGCCCGCTGGCTGGACCGCAGATCAATGCCGACAGTGATGATGCGCGTGATGCCGGCGGCGGCGGCTCGATCCAGAAGGGCATCGAGATCCCCGGCAAACTCGCGGGAACTCAAGTGCGCGTGTGTGTCGTAAAAAACGCTCATGTGTCGACTCAGCGCAAGGCGAACCGGGTTCGTTTTGCGTGTCCTCTGCCGGGCTGCGTCGCGTTCACTCGTAAACCGTAGGAAATCTGCAAAGTGATTTCAAGCTGGAGGGAATTGTGGCCGTGCGGTTGGGTTGACCAACTCGCGCATCGAGGGCGTCGCCGGTGGGGTTGACTTCAAGGCTCCTATTCTCTGAAATGGGCCTATGATTCATCGGACAGGTCGGTTCATCCGCGCATCGGGTGCGTTGTTGACATGCTTCGGCCCTTTCACATCGCGGCGCAGGTCACGGAGGCGTTGATTGTATGAAAGCCACGCTCACCCGGCGACACCTGCTCAAGCTCCTGACGGCCGCGGGGCTCGGCGCCCCGTTCGCCACCCGCCTTGTGGCCGACGAGGCTGACGCGAGCATCCAAAGCGCCCCAAGTCCCGAGAACATCGTGGTGCCAGTCAGCCCCCGCGATCGCTATCCGGCCGTGCTGTCCCGCGGTCGTGTGATCCAGCCGAGGCGCCCGCTGGCGGTGATGCACGAGACGGACGTGCTGGTCGTTGGCGGCGGTCCCGCGGGCTTTGCGGCAGCAGTGGCGGCCGCGCGAGCCGGATCGAAGACCGCGCTGATCGAGCGATACGGCTACCTGGGCGGTCTTTGGACGGGTGGATTGGTGCTGCTGGTCTATCCGACGCACGCGACGGAGAAGGGTGTGCGGACCAAGGTGGTGCGCGGCGTGGGCGATGAATTGTTGGAGCGCATCGCCCGGTATCCCGACGCGGCCACGAATCATGCCGCAGGCAAGCCCGACCCAACAACTGATCCGGAGATCACCAAGCTGGTCATGGACCAGATGGTGCGGGAGGCGGACGTCACAATGATCTTCCACTGTTGGGTGGCGGACGTGGTGACGGACGGCAACGCCGTGCGCGGTGTTGTGATCGAGAGCAAGGCCGGGCGCCAAGCCATCCTTGCCAAGGTGGTTGTGGATGCCTCGGGCGACGGGGACGTCTTCGCCGCGGGCGGCGCGGAACACGAGCAGCGTCTTCACGCAGTCGGCCTCGTGCATCGTCTTGGCAATGCGGATCGCGCCGATCTGGACGCATTGCGGGCTGCCGGCTTCAAGAACCTTGGCGAAATCGAGCCCCAGCCAAGCGTGCGGTGGATCAACCTCCGCGGTCCAAGCACCGACGGCCTGGACATCGCCGAACTCAGTCGGCTTGAAATCGAGCACCGGCGCAGCATCTGGCAGCGGATGGAACGAATCCGCCAATCGTCCGGCGGGGACAAAGTGTTCCTGCTCCAAACAGCGCCACAAATCGGCGTGCGCATCACGCGTTTGCTGGCTGCGACCCGACAGTTGACCGAGGCGGAGGCGCGCTCCGGGGTGAGGCCTGCGGACACGATTGCCGTGGGTGGGACGTATGGCCCCGGGGCCGACAACCCCGGTTTTGCGATTCCTTATGGCGCATTGGTCCCCAAGAAGCTTGACAATCTGATCGCTGCCGGACGCTGCATCGGCGTCGACACGCCCATGGTCGAGGATATGCGTCTCATCGCCACCTGCCTGCTCACGGGGCATGCGGCGGGCGTGGCGGCGGCTTTGGCTGTGCAAGAGGGCTGTCGCCCTCGCGATGTGGACATCCTGCGGCTGCGACAGATTCTCCTCCATCAAGGCGCTTTTTTGGGCTGAACGCCGACTGGTGACATCGCCTGAGTCGAATGGCCGCAACCAAGCTCAGGAACCTGCGATCGCGACCCCGGCGGCGGTTGGTCCGCTGGAGCGCGTTTGCGGCGGCCGTTGCTCTCGGGTGGCCGGGCAGTTCGGAGGGGCCGCCCGAATGGGCGGTGGTGGTATTGCCGGCCTTGAGCCCGTTCGTGGCTCTGGGTGGCGCGCTGTCCACACGCTCCGTCGGCATTCTCGCCCTGCTGGCGTTGCCGTTGTTCCTGCTGGCGTGGTCGGTGCGTTGCGGTTTTTGCCGCTTCGTGTGCCCTGTTGGGCTGCTGCAAGACACCTTGACCAGCCTCAGGTCGGCGAGGCGTCGCCATTGGATCGGAACGCCCGCGATCGGCCCGTGCCTGCTCATTGCGACGGGGACCGGCGCCGTCCTGGGGCATCCCCTTTTTCTCTGGCTGGATCCGTTGGCCCTCTTTGCGGCTTGGCTCAATGCGTGGCGCACACCGATCGCCTGGATAGCCGTGGCGGCGGGACTGGGTTTGCCGGCCTTGTTGATCGTCGAACTCTTTTGGCCCGGGCTCTGGTGCGCCCGGATTTGTCCGCTCGGCGCCGGTCAACGGATGCTTTGGCAGGGTCACCGCCTCGTGGCGCGCTTGATCAGAGGCCGGGCGCACTACACGGGTCCCGAGACGTCTTGCGGGGCGGACTCGAGCGGCACAGTCCTTCTCGCGCGCCGAAGCCGACGTCATTTCCTCGCGGCGGGCGCGGGTGTGGTCGGCGCCGCGGTTTGCAGAGGCGCGTATGGGTCCAGCACGCCGCTGCGTCCTCCAGGCGCCGCATCTGAGGAACAGTTCGGTGGCCTGTGCGTGCGATGTGGGTACTGCGCTCGGGTTTGTCCGAGCCGCATTATCCACCCCGACGTCGCCGGCAGGTGGTCCGCCTGGATGGCGCCGCGCCTGGATTTCACGCACGACTACTGCCGTGAGGATTGCCATCGCTGCAATGCGGTCTGCCCGAGCGGGGCCATCGCCCGGCTGTCACTGGCCGAGAAGAGCAGGCGGGTGATCGGCCTGGCGCGGCTTGATCCTGACACGTGTTTGATGGCGCTCGGGCGCGAGTGCAATGCATGTGTCCGGGTCTGTCCTTACAAGGCGATTGCCGTCGATAACAGCCTGGACCCGTTCTCGCCGCGACCGCGCGTGGATTTGGATCGGTGCAACGGCTGTGGGGCTTGCGAGTCTGTCTGTCCCACTCGACCGGAGCGAGCCATGCGTGTCCAACCCGTAGACAGAGAGACTGGGGATCAGGCGGAGACACAGGGCGCTTTCTTTGGGGCGTTCTGGTTCGAAGGCTGAGTCGATAGGGACACCAGAACGCCGTCCAAGTCGCGAGCAACCCTCGACTCGTGTGTTTAAGCTCGCGGAGTTCCTTCTTGCACCAAGGACAGACAGGCCAGTCATCCTCGTGGGCCTCTGCGAAGCGCCGGACCAATAGCCCTGTGTTGCTGTGTCTTCGCGTGCGGTCGCTGGATCCGGATGTCAGAGACCTCCCCGATTTCAGCATCGCCATCCGCGTCGGATTGATCGAGACTTGCAGACGCGACAGCAACGCAACTCAGGTCCACACGCCATGAGCATGTTCGATACGGTGGGGGCGGGCGCCGACACCACGGCGCGGACGGACAACACGCAGCGCAAGCTCGAACGGATGCGTCTCGCCCTGAGCCATCAGGAGCCCGACCGGGTGCCGGTCAGCGATTTCTTCTGGGGCAGCTTCGTCGAACGGTGGCGGCGCGAACTGAGCCTTCCGCCCGACGCCAACCCCTATTTCCATTACGATCTCGATTGGATCGTCACGACGCCGAACATGGATCCGTGGATTCGCCCGTTCGAGACGCTCCGCGAGACGCCGGAGGAAGTCGTGGTGAAGACCGGGTTCGGCGCGGTCATGCACAAGCATCTTGCATTCCCCATGCCGGAGATGCGCGCGTGGGAGATCGACACGTTCGAGAAGCTCGAACGCGCCGAGTTCGACGATCCGCGCGATCGGCGGCGGTTCTATTGTGCTGGCGACAACCAAATCGCGGGCGTCGGGGACG
Source organism: Verrucomicrobiota bacterium (assembly GCA_040766265.1). Classification (GTDB taxonomy): domain Bacteria; phylum Verrucomicrobiota; class Verrucomicrobiia; order Limisphaerales; family J093; genus MWFF01. The sequence goes on along the minus strand of JAXGQW010000139.1, from coordinate 301 downwards.
GTTTTCAGCGGGATTCGCCGGCCTGGACCCAAACCGTCCGATCGTTGCACCCGGATTTCCCGGTGTACGGGAGCATGATCGAGGCGAGCGAATGTCTGACGCGCCTGATTGGCCAAGGCAACGCGATGCTTTGGATGGCGGAGCACCCCGGACGCATGGGAGCCGTCATTCAACGGATCGGCGCGTACTACCTCGAAATGGCCAGAGCGGAAATCGAAGCGGGTGCTGGCCTGCTCGACGGCTTTGTCATTTGGGGGGATGTCGCCTACAAGAAATGCACGTTCATGGCGCCGCGTTATTG
>JAXGQW010000138.1:0-6812 GCA_040766265.1 Verrucomicrobiota bacterium | reverse complement strand
TCGGTTGGCCGCGGCGCATCTGATCGTTGTCGGGATTCTGTCGCCCGTCGAGGACACCGGGCCTACAACGGATGGAGACTCCCGCTGGAGCAGGCCGTCGAAATACAACACATGGCCCCGCTTCGCCGCTTCCTCGACGATGGCCAGGAGCCGCTTCTCCCACTGTCCCACGTACGCCATGCCCGAGACCAACCGTTGGGGGGCGAGCAGCCAGAGGAAACAATGGGGTCGCATCTAAACAGTTGACAATTCACTCCTGATCACCCCGTCAAGTCGGCATGGTTTCTCGAGTGCGTGGCCGAAGCGCGGACGTGGCTCTTTTTCCGTGGCCGGGACGATCCCCCCGGCTCCACCCGGGTGGCCGAGGAGATGAACAATGCCATGCCGCAGCTCCGGGGCCTGTGGTCGGGCCTTCTCGAGAAGCTGGAGCAAGTTTAGGCGCCGCGATGCGGTCGGTCGAGATCGAGAAAAACGGCCATCGAAGGATTGCCAACCGGCGTATATTGGCCGGTAAAAGTCAGCCGGCCCGAACTCCGGTGCACGTGGAAGGCAGTCAGGTTGTCAGCCCGCTGATTGCACGAATAGAGGTACCTTCCGGTCGGATCGAAATTGAAGCTGCGCGGGTAGTCCCCGCGCGTCCATTCCTCTTCGATGAACGTCAGTTCTCCCGTTTTGCCGACGGCGAAGATCGCGATGCTGTCGTGGAGGCGGTTGCCTGCGTACACAAACCGCCCGTCGCGCGAGCCCAGAATCTCGGAGCCGAAACTGCTGCCGGCGAATCCGGGCGGCAGGCTCGAAATCGTCTGCCGCGCGCTGAGGCGTCCTCGATCGGCGTCATAGTCGAAGAGGACGATGGTCGAGCCTTCCTCTTGCAGCGAGTAGAGCCAGCGCCCGTTGGCATGAAAATGAAAATGGCGCGGTCCGTCCCCCGGCGGCAGCGCGACCGCGGGCGGGTCGTTCGGCGTCAGTACGCCTGTGCGGTCGTCGAACTTCCACACAAAGATGAGATCCAGCCCCAGGTCGGCGTGCAACACGAAACGCCCCGCCGCGTCTGCCTGGATCATGTGCGCATGCGGATGGTCGTGTCCGCTGAATGCAAAGCTCCCCGGCGGGGAGTTGGTGGCCCGCGTGGGACCCACCTCTCCCCCATCCTGCTTGATGTCCGTTGCCGGCCCCAGGCTTCCATCGGGTCGAATCGGCAACACCGCCACCGAACCGCCGAAATAGTTGGCCACCAGCACGAACCTCTCCGAAGGATGCACGCTCACATAGGTGGGGCCGGCCCCGCCGGAGCCGACCGTGCCGATCAAGCTCAGTCGCCCATCGGACTGGTCGACAGCGAATGCGCTCACCGTGCCTTCCTTCCGCTCACCCTGCCGGTCCGTCTCGTTTGCCGAATAGAGGCGGGTTCCAGCCCGATTCAGGACCAGACAACTCGGGCTCGTCCCCATCTCGTGCACGCCGATCGGCCTCAGGACCCCCGTGACGCGGTCCACTTGAAACACGTGAATCCCCTTGCCGTTGCCGGGCGGCAAATCCACCTGCGTGGCCGGCACATCGCGCAGCGGCGAACTGAACGTCCCCACATATGCGATGAGCGGTCTCCTGGCCCCGGATCTGGACGCCGCCCCGGACGCGGCCAGCAGTGGCGCGCCGACGGAGAATGCGGTGGCGGCTTTGAGAAACGAACGACGCGTGACGACGGGCAAGATCATGATCGGGGAATGCTGATCGCTCCCGCTGGGTTCGGACAACACTTTTCTGGCGATCCGCCCACGCAAGCGCTGGAGACAGATGAGAAGCCTCTCCTGCTGGCCGTATGCCGGGCGGTGCGGCCTCGATACCATTGGCCCAGCGACCACGCCTTGGACACGGTTGCCACCTCAGCGGCGAGCCGCGAAAAGGTCGATGATTGTCTGTGTGAAACAACTCGAAAGGCCGATTGGCTATCGCCGCTCGCCAAAAAGAGCGGTCCGGTCTGGCTGCACGGGCAGACGTGGCGGGAGCGGGCGCGGAGCATCGCTGCCGCCCAAAACGCCACGGCCGAAGCGGCCGGCCTGCTCCCGTGGCGGCATGACGGCTTACGGCAACACGCCGGGAACCGAATGATGCCGAGTTGGACGAGCTGTTCGTGCAATGACCGCGGTACACTGAGGCGATACTTCACCGGCGTTGTTTTGCGGTATTCACGCTTCCGAAAACATGGTAGAGAGTGGGGCCGTGAAGCCGGTTGGGCCTGACGAGGCAGGTGTCATGGCGAGGGACAGCGTCTTTCCCAGCACTCACTGGAGTGTCGTGCTGTCGGCGGGGCGACAGGAGTCGGGTGAGGCGGCGCAAGCCCTGGAGACACTCTGCCGCACGTACTGGTACCCGCTCTACGTTTACGTCCGCCGGCGGGGCTATAACCGGGAGGATGCCAAAGACCTTGTCCAAGGGTTCTTCGCCCACTTGCTGGGACGAGACTTTCTGCGCGGCTTGGGCCAGGAAAAGGGCCGGTTTCGCTCCTTTCTCCTGGCTTCGCTGAACCACTTTCTTTCCGACCAACGAGACCGTTCCCGCGCCGCCAAGCGGGGCGGCGGCCAAACCCTGATCTCCTTGGACGCCGATCTGGCGGAGCGGCGATACGGCGAGGAAACCGCCGACGAACTGACACCCGAGATCGCTTACGAACGGCTTTGGGCCACCACCTTGCTCGAGCGCGCCCGAGCGCGGTTGGCCGAGGAGTACACGACGCAAGGCAAGACCGGTCTGCTGCTGCGGCTCGAGGAATTCCCGCTTGGGGAGCGGGGCGAGACTTCCTTTCGGGATTGTGCCGCCCGCCTTGGCCTGAGCGAAAGCGCGCTCAAATCGGCCGTCCACCGGATGCGGGTACGCTATCGGGAGTTGCTGCGGGAACAGGTCGCACACACGGTGAGCGACCCGGCCGAGGTGGCCGACGAGATTCGCTACCTCATCACGGTCGTGAGCGGATAAGGTCTGCCAAACAGGGCCAATGCATGAAGTGGAGCGGCGACGGCCCGTCGCCGGCACATACCGTCTTCACTCGCGTTGGCCGGGGACGAGCCGTCCCCGCTCCGGCCTTTGCGGCTTCATGGATTGGCGCTGCGTGCCAAGCCGCAGGATACTTCGAATCTTTCGGCGGAGAAATCCTTGGTATAAAGTGACAGTGTGACGGCTGCCGCGGCCCGAAGTGCCTCCAGCCAACATGGCGAAACAACGGACATGTCTGCAGTGTGGCCGGCCGTTGCCGGCAGGTGTCCCGCTCGGCCTGTGTCCCGCGTGCAATCTGCGCGAAGCCCTCGCTGACGAACAAGCGGCGAGGCGCGGAGTCTCCGAAGCCGGCGACGGTGGGCCGTTGGGGGAAGAGGACGAATGGGGAGCGCCGCTCGGCGCCTTTGGCGACTACGAGTTGATCGAGGAAATTGCCCGGGGCGGCATGGGGGTTGTGTACAAAGCCCGGCAGCTCAGCCTGAACCGCGTCGTGGCGGTGAAGACGATTCTCGCCGGCGAGTTTGCCACCCCGGAGTTCATTCGGCGTTTTCGCGCCGAGGCCGCCGCCGCCGCCGTCCTGCATCATCCGAACATTGTGGCCATCCATGAGGTCGGGGTCCATGCCGGCCGGCACTTCTTCTCGATGGACCTGGTCGAAGGCCCGAGTCTGGCCACCCTGGTGGGCCACGTTCCTTTGCCAGCCAAGCGCGCGGCGCGGTACGTGGACGCCATTGCCAAGGCCGTCCACTACGCCCATGAGAACGGCATCCTCCATCGTGATCTCAAACCCTCGAACGTGCTCATCGACGCCGACGATCAGCCCCGCATCACCGATTTCGGCCTGGCCAAGCGCCTCGAGGGCGAGACCAGTCTGGCCGTGAGCGGGCACCTGGTCGGTTCGCCCAATTTCATGCCTCCGGAGCAGGCCTCGGCGGAGCACGGCAAGGTGGGCCGGTCCAGCGACGTCTATGCCTTGGGCGGCATCCTCTACTACCTCTTGACCGCGCGCCCGCCGTTCCAGGCGGACTCGATCGAGGCGGTCGTGAGTCATCTGCTCACCATCGAGCCGGTGTCGCCGCGCCTGCTCAATCACAGCGTTCCGCGCGACCTCGAGACGATTTGCCTCAAGTGCCTCGAAAAGGAACCGGGGCGTCGCTATCCCACGGCCGCGGCGCTGGCGGAGGAACTCGATCGCTTTCTGGCCGGCAAACCGATCCAAGCCCGTCCCATCGGCCTGATCGGCAAGGCCTGGCGCTGGGCTCGTCGCAACCCCCTGCCGGCCGGCCTCGCCCTCGCCCTGGCGCTTGTTTGCGCGACCGGCTTCGGCGGTGTGGTGTGGCAGTGGAGAAAGGCGAGGGAACGACTCTGGGAATCCTACCTCGCCCAAGCGCACGCCAACCGGTGGAGCGGGCGCGCGGGGCGGCGGTTCGACAGTATCGAGGTTCTGCGCCGTGCCGCGGCGATGCGACCGAGCATGGAACTGCGCAATGAGGCGATTGCCTGCCTGACGCTCAGCGATGGCCGGGAGGGCAAAACGTGGCCGACGGCAACAAACTCCGTGGCGGTCTTCGATCCCGAGTGCCAGCGTTATGCGTACTGGAATCCGCCCGAGGGTCTTTCGATCGTGCGGGTTGCCGACGGCGCCGAACTGCTGCGGCTGGCCGACCGCGAGGAAACCGCCGGGCGCAGGTGGCTGTCGTTCAGCCCCAACGGCGAATTGCTCGCCGCCGCCTCCACCGATTCCGAACGCTCCCGGGTTCGGGTGTGGGACTTGCCGCGGCGGGCGGTGCGGTACGACGTGGTCCTCGACGGGACTCGGCCGCCGGTCGCCTTTAGCCCCGACAGTCGGTTGCTCGTGGCGGGCGACAAGCACGGAGTCGTCCGCGTTTTTGACCTGGTGCAAGAGCGAGAGGTGAAACAGTTACAGGTTATGCCAACGGCCGTGCACATCGTGTTCGACCCGACCGGCACGCGCCTTGCGGTCTCTGGCGTTTTCGATCGGAATGTCCACGTGGTGGAACTCGATACGGGCAAGACCATCGCGACCCTGCCCCACCCGGAAGGCGTGGGCGAGACCTCCTGGCGCCCGGACGGACTCCAGTTGGCGACCCCTTGCGAGGACCTGCGCGTGCGCGTTTGGGACGTGCCATCCCGTTCGGTCAAACTGACCCTCGAAGGCCACACCAGTGTGCCGAAGGCCGTGAAGTTCAATCATGCCGGAGACCTGCTCGTGTCGTGCGGCTGGGACGGCACCACCCGCTTCTGGGACCCCGTTCGGGGCAAAGAGCTGTTCAGCCTTCCCGGGGGTTGGGTGGGATTGAGCACCTTCAACTCCGACGACAGCCTGCTGCCGTTCGGCCTGGACCAGCCGGGCTTGGGCCTTTGGCAGATCGCCACCGGGCGCGAGTGCCGGCGCTTGGGCTTGGGCGGACCCACCTTCCACGCCACGTTCAGTGCGGAGGGACGAGTGCTCGTGACCTGCCATGACGATGGGGCGCGTTTGTGGGACCTCGTGACCGGGCGATTGTGCGCCGTCCTGCCCGCGGAGGAGTGTCGTTGCGTCCTTTTCCACCCCGACGGACGCAGTCTGGTCCTGAGCGGGTACATGGGCTTGCAGCAGTGGCCGCTGCAGACCAGCGAGGACGGGACCACGTTGACGTGGCGCATCGGCCCGCCCCAGACTCTTTTGAGCATTCCTCTCGAACAGGCCCGTTGGCAGCCCGACGGCCAGGCCTTGGTGGCGGCCGGCCCTCATGGGGTTCGCGTGCTCGAGCTTGGCCCGCCCCTCCAGACCCGCCACCACTGGCAGCATCCCAATGCCGCTGGCCTGGCGCTCAGCGGTGACGGCAACTGGATCGCCTCGGGCACCTGGATGGGGCAGGGGGTCGGCATTTGGAACGCTCGGACCGCCACCTTGGTCACCAACCTGCCCCTCGGCCTGAATGTCGCCGTCGCCTTCTCCCCGAATAGCCAGTGGCTGGTGACGGGTTCGCCGGAGGAGTACCGATTCTGGCGAGTGGGCTCCTGGGAGCCCGCCCACCGCATCGCTCGGCACCGCGCCGACGACATGCTTGGCAACATGGCCTTTTCACCGGATGGCCGCTCACTCGCCCTGGTGCAGGGCCGGAACAGTGATCTGAGACTCATCGAGGCGGACACAGGCCGGGAGTGGGCCGCCCTCGAGGCCGGCGACCCGCACTGCTTCAGCGCGCACGGCAATTGGCTGGTCACCTGCGAGGCGGACGGCCTGGTGCGCCTCTGGGACTTGCGCCGCATCCGGCAGCAACTGGCCACCATGAACCTGGACTGGGACGCCCCCCTGGGCGAGCCGGAACCCCCGTTCGCCTCCGACAAGCCTCTGCGAATCGTTGTGGACCTCGCCAAGCCGGAATCGCCAACCCGATAACCCGAACCGGGGTCGGCTCAAAAGGGGGGCGAGGACGCGAAGCGTCTGGAGTGCGCGCGGTTCACCGCCGCTTTCCGATGACGGTCTTCGGTGCAAACTCATGCCAGAGCGGTGCTGAAGCACCGGCACTCCAAACGCTTCGCGCCGGTCCAAACCGTTGTGCCAAAGTCGCTCGGCGCGCTGGTCGAGCCGCTTCCCCGGGCTTGGCCCGCATTTCTCACCAACTGTTGAGGTCATCTGACCGGTCACCGTCACATGTCACCTGAAATGCGGGCTCTCAGAAACCCGCGCCCCAAACAGCTGGGCCCAATCCCGACCACACTGTGTCGTCGTGCCCGACGCGGCCAAGCGGCTGGGGCGTATCCCGGTTCTGATGAACCGATGAGCCGATTCTTTTTGCTGGGCGCGAGTTTCA
>JAXGQW010000137.1:0-6866 GCA_040766265.1 Verrucomicrobiota bacterium | reverse complement strand
CCCCTCACCCCGTCCCTCTCCCATCCGATGGGAGAGGGTGCCCGGAGGGCGGGTGAGGGTGACGGTGTAGTGCATATCGCTGATTCCTCAGTAAGGCCTCGGGATAATGTTTGGCCAGCAGTCCGCCGGCCGATCCGCTGGGGAACCAGAATTCGTCGTAGAAGCACATCTTCATGCCCAACCGGCTGGCCTCGTCCACCGCGACCTTGTAGTGCTTGAGAAACTCCGGGCTCATGAAGTCAACCCCCATGCCTTTGCAGGGCAGGATGCCCATGCCGTAGTAACCGGCCGCTCTACAGGCCGCCACCAAGCCCTTGGTCTTCTCCGCATCCAGCTTGCCGTTCCAAAACCACAAGGGACGGGATTGCCAGCGCAGCGGGGGATCCGCAAACTCCCGGCGGAGTTGGGAGTCATCCCAGTTGTCTCTTTTGGTAACAACGTGCTGGACAGATCCCGGCGGCGGCTGTACGGGAGCGTTATGATTGAACCAGTCAGGCGTGAGTTCCTCCGAGACGCCGCCGCCCGTCAATTGCGGGAGGGTCCCTGCGGACGCCTCGGTGATCTGCTGCATCGACAGCCCGTTCCTGGATTTCCACATATCTGGAAGTCGATTCGTAGCACCCCGACCGCGCGCACTGGAACTCGAGTCCAACTCAGGCTACGTTGGCGTCTGAATGGGCTGCTTTTCATCTGAGAGTGGAGCGATGGATTCGCCGGTCGGCTCGGCGCGATTCACGACCACCCACTGGTCGGTGATCCTCGAGGCGGCGTGCCCCGAAGCCCCGGGAAGCGTCGACGCCTTCGCCCGGCTTTACCGCGATTACTGGCATCCGTTGTACGCCTATCTGCGCCGGCGTGGATACAGCCACCACGAGGCCGAGGACCTGAATCAAGGTTTCTTGGTCTCCTTGCTCGAACGAGATCGCTTGCGGGATCTGGAACGCGGCGGCGGTAGGTTCCGTTCGTTTCTGCTCAAGGCGCTTCAGAACTTTCTCGCCAATGAATGGGACCGGGCCACCGCGGCCAAGCGGGGCGGTGGGCAAGCCATAGTACCGCTGGATGACGTGAACGCAGAATCCCGTCTCCTGGCAGATCCGACACAGGCGGCGCCCGAGACCGGCTTCGATCGAGAATGGGCCTTCACGGTGATCGACCACGCCATGCGGGCCCTGGCGTTCGAACTCCGTGCCGCCGGCAAGGAAACGCTGTACGACCACTTGAGGCCTCATCTCCAGGGCGACCGAAACGGCCGGCCCTACGCCGAGATCGCGGCGGACTTGGGCATGTCCGAGGGCGCGGTGAAAGTGGGCGTACACCGCTTACGGCAGCGGTACGGCGAACTCCTCCAGGCTGAAGTGGCCCGGACGGTGGGCAGCGAGGCGGAGATCGCCGAGGAACTTCGCCACCTCATCGCGATCGTGTCCGCGTGACAGACGGCTCTGTAACCTTGCAGACCAGTCGCTTTGGAATCGAGTGGAATGAGCATCGACAGGCTCAATGAATACGCCACCGCCGAACACGCCTTGAAGTACCTGGCTGGCGCCGACCGGATTCCGCATCGGACCGAAGGCGAGGCGGTGCTTCTGGAGTTCGTGCCGCGTGAGGCGCGGCGCATCCTGGATCTGGGCACCGGCGATGGACGGTTGCTGGCGCTGGTGCGCCTGGACCGGCCCGGAGCGGAGGCGGTGGCGCTTGATTTCTCGGCCACCACGCTGTGTAACCTCTTGCCGGGATTCCTTTGGAAAAGGGTTGATGGCGGTCTGCCCGCCGCGATTGGGCACAAACCAGAACACAGCAAGCACAGAGAATTGAGACCGAGAGAAGGAACCCGGCCCGACGCCTCCAGGCGCTGGGTGGTGGCCGGGCACAGCCGTAACCTCGATCCAGTCAACGACCGATGAAAAAGATATTGTGGACCTCAGCGCTTCTGCTCGTGGCGGCCCTGACTGGGTTTGCCGGCGCGGGCTCGCTTCCGAGGACCGATGTCAACCCGGCTCTGCTGTACTGGCAGGCCTTCAACCTGTTCCCGCGCCTGACGGAGGCTGAGGCAGAGGCGTTCTTGACCGAGCCGCCGAGTCTCCCTCAGGGCGAAGGCGAACGAATTGCCGCTCAATATGACAACGCCTTTCGACTGATCCGCCGCGCCGTCCTGATGCGCGTGTCGTGCGACTGGGGAACGGACCTGGCGGACGGACCTCGTGCCCTGATCGCGAACGTCGCCAGGCTCCGGCACACGGTTCAGGCGGCCCAAGCGCGTGCGCATTACGCCCTCGAGGCCGGCCGCCCTCGGGACGCCGCCGAGGACTTGGTGGCGACCTTGGTTCTCGGCCGCCATTCCGGCGCCCGCAGAACCCTGGTGGCCACCATGGTCGGCATTGGGACCGAGGAAGCGGTCGTTGCTTTTGTTGCCGCGAACTTCGATCGCTTCTCCCCCGAGTCGCTACGGTTGCTCGTCCAGCAGTGCGACGCCGCGCCGCCTCGGCCGACGGTACGCCAGGCGATGGAGACCGAACGCGTTGTGTTCTGGGCGTGGCTCATCGCCCGGCTGGAGGACATCCAGGCGGCTTGTCCGGACGATACGTCCAAGGGACTGGCCGGAGTGCGGGAGTTGTTCCGCTCGGCTGTCGGCGACGGGGACCGCATGGTGGACGACCTCATCGAGGACTGCGGCCACACCACAACCGGACTGGTGACCAGTCTTCGGCAACTCGGCGGCTTCTACGATCAAGTCAGCAAGATCGCCGGGAGCACGCCGCCTGCCCTCGAGGATGAGACCGCCGCCATGCAGGAGCGGGTTGCCAGCCACCCGAACCACCTGCCGCAGATGTTCATTCCGGACGTCGGCGGGGCACGGAAGAGCGAAATCCGGGCCGCGACCCACGCGGTTATGTTGCGCGCCGCCGTGGCGCTGCGCCTCGAAGGTCAGGCCGGCTTTCAGAAGGTCCGCGACCCGTTCGGTACCGGCCCGTTCACCCTGCGCCCGGTGACCTCGCGGTCCGGCCAGGCGAGCTTCGAGTTGGAGTCGGAACTGGGTCGGTCTTGGACCAACCTGGCCCTCTCATTTAAGGGGAGCTCCGACACCGCAGGAAGGCCCTGAGGCGGTCCGGAGCGGTGGACGAAGGGGTTTGGACTGGGTCCGGCCTGGCGATGTCCGGTCCACATCTGTATGGATCCATCGGGCGTGTCGGCGAGGAAACCCGCTTGGACTGGGAAGGGTAGGGCCGGGCGCGCCTTGGAGGAACGGCGAGACTGATCGAGCGGCGCGTCCACAGGCGAAACCCGGATAGCCCACAGCGCCATCGCCACGCGCCGCGGCTCTGTGTAACCTCGTGCCCGGTTTGCTTTGGACCACGAAAGAGAATGAGCGATTCGACCTGCCCCGATTGCGGCCAGCCGCTGCCCGCCAACGCCCCGGCCGGCATGTGCCCGGCGTGCCTGCTGCGCTTGGGCGAATCGGCCACCGCCCCAGAGCCCGAGGACCTCGACTCGCTCCTCGACAGCGCACAGCACCCAGACGCCTCGGCGGGCGAGATTCCATCGGCTCGCGCCGCCCGGTACAAGCTGCTCGAGATCATCGGCGAAGGCGGCTTTGGCACGGTCTGGATGGCCGAGCAACAGGAGCCGGTCCGCCGCAAGGTCGCCTTCAAGGTCATCAAGCTCGGCATGGACACCAAGCAGGTCGTCGCCCGGTTCGAGGCCGAGCGCCAGGCCCTGGCGTTGATGGACCATCCCAACATCGCCCGGGTGTTCGACGGCGGCGTCACCGACGCTCAACTCTCAAGCCGCAACCCTCAGATCACCTCCGGCCGCCCCTACTTCGTCATGGAACTGGTACGCGGACTGCCGATCACGGAGTTCTGCGACACCCGCCAACTCACGACTCGCGAGAGGATCGAACTGTTCATTGCCGTCTGCCAGGCGGTACAGCACGCGCACCAGAAGGGCGTCATTCACCGCGACCTCAAGCCCTCGAACATCCTCGTCACCGATCAAGACGGGCGGGCGGTGCCGAAGATCATCGACTTCGGCGTGGCCAAGGCGATCGAGGAACCGCTGACGGACAAGACTCTGTTCACCCGTTTCTCCCAGTTCCTCGGCACGCCGGCCTTCATGAGTCCGGAGCAGGCGGGTTGGGGCGGCTTGGACATCGACACGCGCAGCGACATTTATTCGCTGGGAGTGCTCTTGTACGAACTGCTGACCGGCCAATCGCCCCTCGACCCACGCCAACTCCGCGACGCCAATCACGAGGTCGTGCTCAGGACCATTCGCGAAGTCGAGCCGCTTAGGCCTTCGACCCGGCTGGGCACGATCAAACCCGAGGACCTGACGACCGTGGCGGCCCGCCGCCGGGAAGATCCCCATCGCCTGTCACTGGTCTTGCGGGGCGACCTGGACTGGATCGTTTTGAAGGCGCTCGAGAAGAATCGCGCGCGGCGCTACGAAACGGCCAACGGACTGTCAGCGGACCTGCGGCGCTATTTGAACAATGAACCGATTGCCGCCCGGCCGCCGAGCACGATAGACCAGATCAGGAAGGCGTGGCGGCGGAATCGGCTGGTTTACAGCGCGCTGACAGTGGTGGTGGCTGCGCTGGGCATCGGATTCGGGATCTCCTCTTGGATGCTTGTCAGGGAGTCCCGGGCAAACCAGCAGGCGCGCCTCGCCGGTCAGAGCCTCCGGGAGAGCCTCTACGCCTCGGAGATGAACTCGGCCTTTCACGCCTGGGAAGCGGGGCGCGTTGGACGGGCGCGGAACCTCCTGGAGCGCCAGCGGCCGCCCGCGGGTTCCGGCTTGCCCGACCTGCGAGGATTTGATTGGCGATACCTGTGGAGCCACACCCGGCCCACGGAGTTGTTCACGCTCACGAATGCGAGCGATTGGGGCTTTGCGCTCTCCGACGACGGCCGGACACTGGTGGGCATGGTGGCAAGCAGCGGCGATCCGGGTCTGGACGGGAAGCTGCAGTTCTGGAATCTCCCGGAGGGCCGTCAGGTCGCCTGGATCCAAACGAACACCTCATGGCTCTTCAGCGCCGCGTTCGCCCCGGATGGCCGCACCTTTGCCGTGCCCAAGACGTGGCCGCCGCTGACCAATCACACGGTGCAGGTTTGGGATGCGGAGGCACGGCAGTTGACCAGGGAACTGCCCACCGAGCACCCCCCCTTAGGGATTGCCTTCAGTCCGGACGGCAAGGTCCTGGCCGCCTCCGGCGGCGTGATGTACAACCCAGTTCGACCAGGGGAACTTCGGCTCTGGGATGCGGCAAGAGGCACCCTGCTCCGATCTGCAATGAATCTGCCGCGGTGGGCCTACCAGGTTGCCTTTTCCCGCGAGAGCCGGCACCTGGCGGTCTCCTGCGGCGATGGCGTGGCGCGCATCGTTGAAGTATCGAGCGGGAACCTCCTTGCCGAACTGCGCGGCCACAACGGCTTCGTTGCGGCAGTGGCCTTCACGCACGACGGCACGCGGCTCTTCACTGGCGATGAGCGAGGGTATGTCCGCATTTGGGACTGGGCGAACGGGTATCCCGAGAAGACCTTCAAAGCCCACGACGCACCAATCTACCAACTCGACCTCACTACCAACGATCAGCGGCTCGTGACGGCCAGTCGGGACTTCACTGCCCGGCTGTGGGACCGCCACACCGGCGCTGAGCTGGCCCGGTTTGCCGGACACGACGGCGGAGTCACCAGCGTGAGGTTTCTACCCGGCGACCAGTCCCTCGTCACGGCGAGCCAGGACCACAACGTCAAGGTCTGGAATGCGCAACCTCACGGGGACGGCAGTCTGGTCGTTCCGAATCCCAAGCTCGCCGATGCGTGGTTCATTTCGGGCGGCCAATCTCTGGCGGTGGTGGATTGGCGGGAGCACTCGATCGCCCTCGTGAATTCAACCACCGGCGTTGTCCTGACCAATCTCGAGGGACAATCGGTCGCGGCGTCGCGAGACGGCAGGCAATTGGCCGTCTTGAGCGAGACCAACGTGGTCTTTTACGACCCGAATGCGTGGCGCGAGGTTGGTCGAGTGATGCTTCCGTCGCAAGGAGGCGGCCGCCCCTGTTTCTCCCTCGACGGACGATGGCTGGCTGTGCAGCGCGCCGAACTCGACGCTCCGGAGGGACGCACGCGCGTCGTCGTGGTGGACGTGCCGCAGCGTCGGGTTGTTCACGAACTCGAGACTGACCCTCATGGGATGGACGGCTGGGGTGCCGTGTGCTTCGCGCGCGGCGGGCGGCTCCTCCTGACCGCCCATGCAAAGAGTCAGCAGTTCGCGGTGTGGGACACGACCACGTGGCAGCGTGTCAGAGTTATCAATGGCTTTCCGGTGTCAAATGGCGTGGTTGCAGCCGTCTCCCCAGACGATGGGACGCTGGCCGTTTCCGGCTACGGCGGTCAACTGCACTTGTGGGACCTGGAACGGCTGACGCCGCTGGACCGAGTCAACCTCGGGGCCGGTGATGTTTACTCCCTTGCCTTCGACCCGGCAGGCCGGATCCTCGCTGCAGGAGCGATTGACGGCACTGTCAGACTCTGGAATCTCCCGGCCCGACAGGAGATCGCCGCCTTGCGTGGGCACATCAGCGTGGTTCGATTTGTCGAGTTCTCGCCAGACGGGCGAACTCTCATGTCGGTTTCACTGGATGCCTCGATTCGACTCTGGCGCGCGCCGTTGTGGGAGGAAATCGAGGCGGCTGAGGGTGCGGGCCGAGACGCGGTGACACTTCCAGCACGTCCGTAAACCTGTCGGCGTCCGCTTGGCAGGACCTCGGGACCCCTGAGACCGCAAATGGCGCCTCGTTGCCGCTGACCCAGCCCCCACGGCTTGTTCCGCCTGCGAAAGACCTAACCCGGACCTCTCACCAG
>JAXGQW010000136.1:0-6885 GCA_040766265.1 Verrucomicrobiota bacterium | reverse complement strand
TGTGCGGCACAACCCTCGAAAGCCGTGAACCTTCATTTCGAACCTCGCTGCAATGGATGCGCCCACAGCCCGGTGGGGCCACGGAGGCCTCGGCGACGCGCCTCGGCTTCCGCTTCCGACTTGCTGGTAGCTTCCACGATCCCCAGGCATGGGTCGCCCGCCTCGCGGGCGTACTCGCGGTCGCAGTGATAGATAACCGAGAAAAGCGGACAAAGATCCTCGCGCTGGAAAGAGCCACGCCGGATCCGAGGAAACTCGCGCGCTCACCGCCGATGCCAGTCGAGCCCTTCCACCCCGCCCCAGCATTGGGCCCGGGCGTTCCAGCGAACCGGGAGATTCCCTTCAAGCGTCTGGCCGTTTTGAAGCGTTAGTGTGTAGTTCAAGCCGGGCAACTGCTTTGCGTCGAGTGCAACCGCGCCCAATTCCGCTTTCACAATCGGGTTGGTGCGGAAATGCTGGCAGACCCACTCCATCCAGCCCGGGTAATCGCTGTGGACGGTGTAATCCACGTCCGGCGAGGGGAAGCTCTCCCAGGGACCCGGACGTTCGTAGTCGGCCTTGCGAATGGCCTCGATGAGGCGTTCGGCGGCTTGCTTGATTGCCGGCGCGTCGGCCAGCGCGTTCCGGTGCTTGGCCTCGCGGAGCTTCTTCTCCCAGTCGCTGCCATACTCCCACGCGTTCAACGGCCCGAGCGCCTGCCATTCGCGGCGCGGCTTGCCCCAGTAGGGACTGCGCATCTGAACCAGAGCCGCACCCTTCACCTTGGCCAGTCCTTTGCCCCCCATCAGGCGCATGCGGCGATCCACCTCCTTCGCGTATTCGTCGGTATAGAAACCCGGCACGAGTGGCGACAGGATCTCATCTTCCAGAGGGCCGAGGTAGAGGAACGCATCGAAGCCCGCGCGATAGGGATCGCTCGTGACGAAGTCCATGGACGCGTCGAAGGGCAGCGCGCCGAACGGGCCGTGGTCGAGCGGGAACACCATGGGCCGGTTGGTCAACGCTGCGAATGCGCTCTCAAACAAGCCCAACCCCAACCGGCCGTTCACCTCGCCGCGATTGGCCATCACCGGGCAATGCGGGAAGATGGCTAGCACGTTTGTCGCGCCCAGCGCCGTTTGCAGATGCCAGCCAGCGGACTTGATCGGATCACCGCCGGGGTTGGTTAAGTTCTTGCGGGCGTGCATCCAGCCCACGATGAACAGGGCGTGACGCTTGTCGTCGCCGTGCTCCCGCAAGTCGCGCAGGATGTTTTCCGCCATGAAGGCGTCGCGGTCCACGTCATACTTCCGCCAATCCTTGCGCTCTCGAATCTTCTTCCAAGGCCGTTCCATGTCCACCAGCTCGATGCGCAACCGTTGCTCCTTGGGCAGCTTCTGATTGACCTCCCAGACGGCCTGACAGAATTCCACCGTCGGTTGATCCGGCCAGCCGTTCTCGAACATGTCGCGCAGCATCTCGATCACCGGCGTGGGGTCGTTCGTCGGCGCGGCGAAAAAACGATCCATGAGCGGTTGGTCGTTGATGGGGAATTCCAAGTAGATGACCTTGGCACGCCGAGCGAACTCGGGCGAGCGCACCAGCGCGATGTTGAAGGCCCAGTAGCGCGGGCGGTTATGCACTTCGCCCATAATCACGACTTGGCGCTCGGCCAACGCTCGCAAGACGAAGGCTTCCGGATCGGTTCCCTCCTGCTCGAGGAACTCGGCGAACGGTTTCAGGCGTTCCGCCGGGTTGGCAATCGGCGGGCGCGATGCTTGTGCCCGCTCCGCCTCGCGAAACGCGACGATCCTGGTAAACTTGGCCCGCGCTGCATCGAGGTCGCTGTAGAGACCTTGCCCCGTGTTCAACCAGCGCCCGTTCACCCGCTCGAAACAGCGCAGATCGATGGTGGCCTTCAGGAAAGTGGGCACCTTGGCGAGCACCGCCGCATAGCGATTCGAATAGACGCGGACTTCGACAACTTCGGTGTTGAGAGTCTCGTTGATCGCGTTTTGCGAAGGCTTGCGGGTGCCTGCTTCGTCCGGCATCTGCGCTGCCAGCGATGGCTCGGAAATCCGCTTCCAGAAACCCAGGTCGCCGCTGGCCCACAAGCGGCTGAGGTTGGCGTATGCGGTCTCAGGAGTGGACAGGTCTTCGTTGGTTGGGAAGTCTGACACCTTCCGGTTCACCGCATAGATCTGGAGATTCGACCTTCGCGTCGCCGCTTGTGCCTGCGGCGGTGCCGAGCCCGCGGACGCGTGGCTGCTCCCGACGACGGACCAGATGACTGTGACGGCGGGCGGCATCAGAAACAGTGCGACGAACCACGGCCCTCTTCGTGTGCCTTTCGTTTTCATTTCTTTCCATCTGGCCACGCCTCCGCCGCCATCCACTGTGGGCAGCGCTTGCGCGACCATAAAAGACCGATTGGCGTTTACCCATGAGCGGGAATCATCTCATAGCTCAGAGTGCAAGACCACAGTCGTCCTCGCTTTTTCGGACAAGCCAACGGTCCGTGACTCACGCTGAAATCAGCGTTAGCCCAGACTCCCCTGATCGTTACCGACTTTCAGCGTGCTTCCGGCATCTTGCCGGAAGATCCATCCAGGGGAGGGCGTCGGATGGCCTTGTCGGCAAGATGCCGACGGCACGTTTAGTATGGATTCCGAGTCACCTCGGCAACGAGTCTGTTGTGGAGGTCGGTCAGGGTCGAGGCAGACTCATCTGAAGGCGTGCAGGTTCAGTTGGCTGACTTGGCTGTCGAGTTGCGCGAAAGGAAGATTGCTCAACGCACCTACCGCCTCGTCGCTGGCCTTGAATCCCGTGTCGCCGCTCTGGTTGACGCAAATCCAAGACGCTCGGCCACCACCGCTGCCCACAACGTGAGCACCGGCGCCCCGTTGATCATGATCTTTCGTTCTCCCATGGCGGTGGCGCCTCAG
The DNA here is from genome assembly GCA_040766265.1 of Verrucomicrobiota bacterium. Taxonomy (GTDB): domain Bacteria; phylum Verrucomicrobiota; class Verrucomicrobiia; order Limisphaerales; family J093; genus MWFF01. Next base: position 3,961 of record JAXGQW010000136.1, on the reverse strand, counting down.
CCGTCAAGTTCGGTTGCCGGGGAGACTGGCTTTGACCATGCGCAACGCACCGCGCCTTTGATTCGCCAGCACTGCCTGAGCCTGGCCAACCTCGACTGCCATTCTTGGCTACAGCGCATACCCAAGTTCCACCGCGTGAGCTGCCGGACAACGGACCAGAAGCCCTTTATGCCCATCATCCGGACATCCAGCAACGGCGTGATCAGGTAGCCCGGCCTTGAATCCTGCTCCGCCGAGATCGCCAGGTCCATCAGCATCCGCAGGCTCACCGCCTCAATGCCCCGCCATTCGAAGTGCCTGGTCAGGGCGGTCGTCGGCATCTTCGGCAAGCCAAGTGCATCGATAAAGTGAGGCGCAGGCCACGGGCGATCCAAATCATCCGCCTGCCCGATTTCCTGCCGAAGTCGGGAGCTTCGATCTGCAAGCTGTTGGTCTTCCTCAAACTTGCGGACAATCATGTCGACCATTGTCCGCGACAGTCCGAACTGGCGAGCGATCTCCAGGCGGGGTACGCGGGCGAGCTTCATCTCGATGATACGCAGATTGCGTTGGTCGCGTGTGGTCATTCGCAATTCGTCAGCGCGCGTGCCGGCGGAGGACAGAACAGCAGTCAAATCAGGCCAGCCCGACCCGGGCCCAGCTTGAATGCCGCCCAGACTGTCCCTCAACGTTTGTACCGCCCCATGAGCTGCCCCTGGGCCAGGACATGCCCTTCCATTGCTTTGAGGACCTGCGCCTTGGTCGCTCCAGCGTCGAGTTTCAGTTCCGTGTCCAGGGCGTTGAGCTTGAAATAGTACCGGTGGGTACCACTGGGCGGGCAAGGACCGCCGTAGCCGATGCGACCGAAGTCATTGGTGCCTTGCCTGGCCCCATTGAGCAGCGTCTTCGTGGTCGGCACGTTCTCCGGCAGCCCCTGGACGGAGGCGGGGAGGTTGAACAGGACCCAGTGGACCCAGGTGCCCACCGGGGCATCCGGATCATCGGAGATGAGCGCCAGGGTCTTGGCCGTCGTCGGCACGCCGGACCAAGCCAGTGGCGGCGACATGTCCTTGCCGTCGCAGGTGTATTGCCTGGGGATCATCCCGCCCTCGGCGAAGGCGGTGCTGGTCAGTTTGATGTCCATAATTCATCCGAACCGATAGTGCTTGCGCACAGGTTCCTTGACGTCCCACACGCAGGAAAGCCCCCGCGGGAAAACCACCAGGTCGCCCTTGCCAAACGACACGCTTTGCCCACCGGCTTCGACCGTCACCCGCCCCTCCAACAGGTAACAGGTCTCCTGGTCGCCGTAGCTCCAGTCAAATCGTGACACCTCGCACGACCACATCGGCCAGGCAAAAACGCCCAGTGAGCGCAACTCGGCCTCAGCCGGCTTTCGTACCTCGATCTTCATGACCTGATCCTAACGCGCCAGCAGGGCAATTCCAGCCTTGGCCTCCGCATCCTCCCCATGTCCTTGCCAGGGCAGCGCGCGACAAACCAACCACGCGCGAACGCCAATATGCCCTCTTCCACCCCCCGCTGTCGGTTCCGGGACCGCAGCTCGCTTACGCCCGCATCCTTCTCCGCCCCCGAGGTGCCGGCCAGAATCACTCGGCAACCGCTTGCTCGACGTGCGACCTCTCACCGGCTCAGGACGCGCTGTCCGCCAGTCGTGGGGTCCGGGAACCGGGATGGGCTGGAAGTCAGCATCGGAGCGCAAGGCCCCTCGCAGCAAGGGAGGAAGCGAATCGGTCGATCCAAGCGCCTCAAGCCGTGCTCGTGGTCCAGGAGGTTCGAATGCCATCGTCGAAAGCGCGCCGAACATCGACGCAACCCAAAGAAGCAGCGCTGTGCGCATGGTCACCACTGCCGCCCCAAATACCAGTCGTCGGATTCGAGGTCGTGCTTGAGCAGGTACTCGCGCAGGTCGGAGCCTCGGACTTTGAAGTAGTCCGCGCGGGGCCACTCCGGTCTGCTTTCCACCTGGTACCACTGATCGAGAATCTCCGTCACCTCGATTCGCTGTTCATTCCAGAGGAAGCGGCGGGGCGCTTCATCCGCTTTGGCGCCCGCGTAGCATTCGACCGTGATGAGCGTCAATTGCACGGCAGGAGGGTCGGGCTTGCTCGCACGGTTCACGCCACAGGAGGGCGGAAAGCACCCCGCCGGCAGCCTGGGGCGTCCACGGGTGGAGCTACCCCTTCGGCGGTGAGGCCCTTGGGCCGTGCCCGGTGTCCCTGGAGAACGCAGACATTAGCCCTGCGCGGTCAGGCGTTCCGAGCGACCGTCCCCTACAATCCCCGCACGATGCGGATGGCCTTGGCGGCATCCGCCGCCGTGTCGAACGCAATGTGCGTTACGAAGTTCTTCCCGACCGCGGCGGCCGAAAGCCCGCGCAAGTTCAGTCCCTTCTCACCCAAGGCTTGCGTGATCCTAGCGCCTTGCCCCGGCTTGTCTGGTCCTTCGATGCGGACAGCGTGCAGGCTCTGGGTCTTCTTGAAGCCCACTTGCCGTGCCGCCCGACATCCAGCCGCGCCTTTGATCGGGGTCACAAAGACAACCCCGGTGCCGGATTTGTCCGGTGCGCGGCGCGCCATGACAAACTCCAGATTCACTCCCCCTTCCGCGAGCGCGTTGAGCTTGGCCGCAAGGTCGCCGGGCTTGTCCTCCAGAGAGGCCGCCCAGGTGTCAATTCGTTCGATCTTCAATGCCATAACACATCCTCCATTCCGTTGCCGGATAGCTTCTTTTCCAACATCGGCGATCATAGAAATGGAGGCCTGCCCGGTCAACGCGTTTCCGCTTCTCCCCGCGACTGAAACGTCCCACCCGAACACAACGCCGATGGTTGGTTTCCCAAGCGCGGTCGGCCGACCGCGTGACTCCGGGCCCCAGAACGGCAACTCAGGAAGGTAATCAACCGTCGCTGGAGAAGCCTTGAACGCGGTGTGACCAAGACTGGGGAGCCCTTCCTTCGGGGCATAGGCTCCCACTTCACTGGTCCAAACAAAGAAAACAGCAGACCCATGATCGAACGCCACCCGGTTGATTCTGCAACGACCCCGGACTGTGGAGGAGATCGCCGGACGTTGGAGCGAGCGCAATCACTACCGCAATCCTGATGAAGGCCGCGCAGAGTTCTTGCCTACGTTTGCCGACAAAACACCTGCCGAAATGCTGCCGAAGCGTGCCACAAGTTGAAAATGGCCAACATGCGTTCGAACCCTGAAAACACTGGTGTTTCCGGCGCTTTGCCCGTTCTACGAAGAGAATGAGGGTTGTTTGTGCGGAACAATCGGCATAGCCTAGAACACGGTAGACCGCATCCGTCCGCGGTGACTGAAGTGCCGCACTTGGGCGCTTGCAGGGGGGGCCGAGTGCGCGGTCGCGGCGGGGGATCATCGAGGCGTGCGTTGGGCTCGTGGAGGTGGTAAACTCGCATTCGCAAACTGCGCCACCGCCTATGAAATGCCAACCACACCCGGCATCGCTCCTCAGACGTTGGGCGAAGGCCGCCGTCAGCATTCTACTGCTGGCACCTCTGGCCCTCGTCAGCCGTGCTTCCCCCGCAGACCCCGAGGAAGACCAGCCGGACCCGAGCTGGATCAAGGTCTGGGAAAGCGCGCAAAGTCGCGAGCCTATTGCGCGCCTGATTGGCACCGTCGACCCGCGGCGGATGAGGGATCACTTGTTCTACCTGGCAAAGAATCCGCTGCCGTTTCGCAAGCTCAACTACACTCTGCCCGGCCACGCCAAGAGCACATTGCATGAGGCAGACGACTACCTGGCTGGCCGATTGGAGTCATGGGGATACCGCGTCCAGCGCGAGGCGGTGCCAGTCCAGGCCTATCGCCGGGACACAACCAAGCCGTTGCACCATCAGTACTCTCAACCGATGCCCGAAGACCCGTGGTACACGGCCTACAATCTCTACGCCGAACGCAAAGGCCGCTCGCGGCCAGACGAGATCATACTCGTC
>JAXGQW010000135.1:0-7001 GCA_040766265.1 Verrucomicrobiota bacterium | reverse complement strand
CATCAGAAACCCGGAAATCTCACCCACCGACCGTCAGGAATGCCGCGACCGCCCCACTGGTGAGATTTCCGGGTTAGGGCTAGCGGAGGAACAGACCGCGCAGTGTTTGAGTCCCGGCTTCGAGTTCCCCCAACAGCGCATCCCAGTCCACGGCCAAGCCCGTCCCCCGTTCGGTCCGTGCGCCTTCGAGGGCATTGACCTCGACCAATCGCGTGAGGACCTCGGGGCTTTGCAGGTATTCGAGAAGCCGCCCGGCTTCGGCCGGATGCGGCCCACCCCGAATCACCCCGACTGTGTTGGGAATGAACAATGTGTCGGGGCCTGTCGGCAGCGCGACAATCGGCAAGCCCTCGCGCTGGCCCGCGGCCACGTCGTCCGAGTCGGTGAGCCCAATCCAGGCCTCCCCGCGCCCGACGAACTTGACGACCACGGAGTTGCCGTCCACAACCAACGCCTCGTTCGCCTGCAGGGCGCGGCACCAAGCCTCCCACGGGCCGGCGCCCCAGTGCTGACGCAGCGCGAGGAAATGCGTTGCGGTTGTTCCAAAGAGCGGGTAGCCCAGCGCCACCTTGCCGCGCCAGACGGGGTTGGTCAGCTCCGTCAATGACCGCGGCGCATCCGCCAGGGCCAGGCGGTTCGTGTTGATCACGATGCGCCGGGTCCGATACCCGAAGGTGGCGACACCGTTGGTTTCCCGAAACACTCCCTGAGCCGCCAACTGGCGCGTTCGGAGTTCCTCGTTGCCCCAGAAGAGATCTGCCTGGGGGTGATTCTTCTCGGCCAGGAGGCGGTTGGCCAGCCCGACGGTCTTGACGGCTTCGCTGTCATACACGGCGCGCACACGGACGCCCGTCCGCTTCTCGAACTCCTGCAGGATGGGCTCGGAGTAGACCTGGTCCTGAGCGGCGTAGACCACGACCTGGGGGTGCGGATGATGCGAGCAACCGGTCAGTGCATACGCGGCCACGATCCATGCCAGCAGTTTGCACACTGACCTGCGCGTTCTCTCGATCATTGGCTCGACCCCGTTCATGACGATGGCCCAAAGTACGGGCGACACCGCGCCGGCGCAAGCGCCGCGGCCCATTGTTTCACACGGGATTCAGATTGCGCCGGTTTGACCGGTCCGCAAACCCGCGCGGACCCAATGGCGCGCCAGCCACAGGCCGATCGGCGACATCATCGCGATACTCCCGAATTGACAAGCCATTCCATGTGATCGGCGACTCCTTTGTCGTACGCGCGCAGGATGTACTCGGGAAATGTCAGCCACTGGTGCGCAAAGAGAGTCCGCACCGGCAGCAGCATGAAAATGAAGAAAAGGAACCGGGTGTTCGAGAACGGGCCCTCGGCGAAGTAGTGCCGCAGGCGTTGTCCCAGGGGCCGTGTTTCCGCCATGCGCATCGCCTCCGCCGGATCCGGGCGGATCTTGGCCGCTTCGACCTTTCTGGTCATGAGCATCAGAAACAGCACGAACGTCAGGCCCGTAATGCCCGCGCATGCCCAATTCACCGCCTGCACGCCCGTCATCGAGATTCCGGACAACGCCTCGATCACGGGGCTCCCGAACGCGTCGCCGCCTGCACCCGCCTTGAGATCCTGCACGGCCGGGCGGACCCAGGCGGACAGTGCCCCGATCCCCACGATCCCCAGGTTCATGATCGCATAGATCAGGGCGTAGCCCATCGAACTCGTTTTCTCGTCGGTGTACTGCTTGACACCGGAGTAGCAAACCGGTTGCAGAATGCCCGCCCCGACCGCGACCACCAGCAAAGACACAAGCACTGCGCCGCCCGCGACTGCGCCGCTCCAGCCCGGCGCCAGGCTGTAGAGTACGCGTCCTCCCGTGCAGATCAACAGGGCGAACAGAATCGCCCGTCGCAGGCCGAATCCCTCGGCGTAGCTGCCCGCGCCGAGCATGAAGAGCGTGACGGCCATCGTGAACAGGCTCACTGCGAACCCTGCGCGCACGTCGCCCCACCCAAGATCCCTCGAGACATAGGACGCCATCAAGGTCAGGACGCCGAAGTACGCGCTCGACTCGACGACAAAGGCGCCGAGGACAATCCAGAAGGCGCGCGGCAGACGGGCCAGATTTGTGAACGACGCTGTGAAATCCCGCGCCGCATTCATGAAGGACTGGCTCATGCGAGACAGACGGATCCCCGGCACAACAATGTGATTCCCGCGGTCAAGGTGCCCGGCAGCCTAAAGGTTGGTCAGCTTGTCGCCGTGGGGTTCGTTGTCGTTGTTCCAGCGGCGCAGGGCGGAATCCGTGCGCTCGAAGAGCTTCTCCTCCCGGATGTTTTGGACGTGTCCGTCGCAGAAGAGGACATTCGAGCGGTTGCGATGGCGGTGTTGCGTGGCTTCAAGAACGCCGGTGCTGCCCGGCCACTTTGGGGCCTGGACGTTGTTGCGCGAATTGATGTCGATGAGGGCCATGCCGCTGTACGTCTCCTGGCTCTTGAGGTCATACAGAATGCGCAGGAGCAGCGGGTTCACCCAAATCAGATGCGCATCGCCCAGCGCGATCATGTCGCTGGGGACCTTGATGGTCGATTGGGTAATGGCGACCAGCGACGTGTTGCCGTCGGGCGAATCGCCTTCCCAGACCATTTTCGAGTAGCGTCCGCCCAGTCCCAGCTCGCTGTAGCTCCATTGGGTCCCGTTGGCGTTGTAGCCGTAACTGCCCAAGGGCGTGGCCACGTCGTTTCCATCCACCGTCACACCCCGATAGGCCGGGCAACGGTAAACTTCGTTGGTCCACCGGGCCTGGACATAAGGCGTGAGTTTCTCGTGCCAGAACTCCATCGGCTCGAAGGCGTCGGGATCGAAGTTGTAGACGGGGTAACGCGAGTAGTCCTCCGTGTACATCAACAGCGAGAGGCCGAGTTGGCGAAGATTGCCCTGGCAGCGCGCGCTCAGGCCGGCTTGCTTGGCGGCGGTCAAGGACGGCAACAGGAGGGCGGCCAGGATCGCTATGATGGCAATGACGACCAGAAGTTCGATCAGCGTAAAGGCCCCAACGCGCCCCGAACCTCCGTCCGCCCGGCGCGGCTCCGGCGAGTGACGGCGAGCCGCTTTGCGGTCGCTGGGTCGCATAGGCGGCGTCTAGTTGCCCACGACCCGATAGAAGCGGCGGGGCGTCCCGGGCTTGTTGGCCGCGCTGTCAATGAGGTAGTTCGAGGCCGTCGTTGCCAGTTTGGTCCACGAGCCAGGCAGGCCCGGATTGTCGGTCACATCCACCTGATAGCTGGTCAGGCCCGTGCCTTTGGTCCAGGTCAACAACGCTCCGTCTTTGCTGACGGTGATCCTGAAATCCTTGATGCTCGGCGTGTCGGGCACGCTGTCCGGGTGGTTCGTCTCGAACATGCGAATGAACTCCGCCGCCACGGGGAACTCATCGAGCGGGGGTGTGTCGAGCTGCTTGGATGTGATTTGAACCGCAATCCCCCGGCCCGGGCGGAGCCAGTAATAATTGCGGGTGTACTGGGTCGAGATCGTCTGGAATCCGTCTCCCAGACCGAGGTCAGCGGCAATGTCCCATTGCGCAAGCTCGTTGACGCGGATGCATTCCCCAAAGCCAATCCCGGGCTGGTTGATGATCCCGTAGGCATCCGCTTTTGCCGACGCGCTGTAGGTGATTTGCAGCGGAATCACGAAGTCCTCGCCGCCGCCTTCCTCATCTCCGATGTCCGGAATCCTGAGTTCGGAAAGGAAGACGGTCGCCACCGACCAGCCGTCGCCGTAGCCGATCGACTCGGGGAAATCCCGGATGGGCGGTGTGAACGGGCATGAGGGGAGAGTGTCGCTGAACGCCAGGTCGTAGAAGCCGTAGTTCATCCGTCCCCGCCCGGCGGCCTGTTCAAGGTACATCCACGCCGTCGAGCTGTCGCTTTCGTTCGTCTTCCTCTCGGCAAAGGTGGCGCCCGGAAAATCGGCGGCATGGTCGGCCTGGCCGATCGCAATGTAATCGAAGCGGAGCGTGATGTCCTGCGGTCCGGTCGTGAAATCCCAAGCCTGGGGCCCGCCAGTCCCGCCCAAACGCCCGGAAACGTCGACGTCCGAGCTGCCGGCATAAGCCCTGTAGTATTGACCGGGCTGATTGAACATGTCGCTGGCGTTGATCTGCACCTGGGCGCGCGTCGTTTCCGGCGCCGACAGAGCCAGCAAGGCCAGCACGCTCAGGGTCTCAAAAGGAGGACGAGTGTTCATGATCAGGTTTTTATGCCCTGCATTCTGACACAAGCGGAGACAGAATTCCACTTTGTTCCTGGTTATCACCGGTATCCCAGGTCCGCCGGCGATCTCGGTGCGTGCTCAGGGTCCGCACGCCCGCTGAATCCGAGTCTAAGCTCAATCCGTGCCAGATTTCGAGTCAGGCAGCCTGCCGATCGAGAGCGAAACACACAACGGAGAGCTTGCTGCGATCATCCCCACACGGCGCGTCCGCCCGCGTGTCGTGTCCAAGCATACGTTTGATGCACAGCCACTTGGATCTCGATTGCGGGAGAATGGTCGTGGAACAGGGCGCCTTTCAAGCGGAATCCGAGTCGAGTGCGACAATCCTCTGGCGCAAGTCGGGAGGCTCTGCGCCCCGCCGCGGCCTTGAATTCCGTTGACGCTTGGGCGGTGCCCGGTAACATCCAGCCCTTGATTATTCGGCGAGTGATTAACCACATCTGAAAACGAAAGAGAACGTGTATGGCAGTGAAAGTCGCAATCAATGGTTTCGGGCGAATCGGTCGCTTGGTGTTCCGCGCCATGGTGGAACAAGGTCTTGTTGGCAAAGACGTTCAGGTCGTTGCAGTGGGCGATATTGTCCCCGCAGGCAACCTCGGCTACTTGCTCAAGTACGATTCCGTCCAGGGTCGCTGCGCGGCAACCATTTCATCGGAGAAGTCCTCCGCGGACAAGCCGGACGATGATGTGCTGGTGGTCAACGGACAGAAGATTCAAGTGGTGAGCGCGAAGGATCCGTCCCAGTTGCCTTGGAAAGCAATGGGAGTGGACATCGTCATCGAGTCCACCGGCCTGTTCACAAACGTCGAGATGGCCAAAGGCCACCTCGCCGCGGGAGCCAAGAAGGTGATCATCACGGCCCCCGCCAAGGGCGATTGCCCCACCCTCGTCATGGGCGTGAACGAAAATGTCTACAACCCCGCCCAGCACCATGTCGTGTCGAATGCCTCCTGCACGACCAACTGCCTCGCCCCGATTGTCCATGTCCTCCTCAAAGAGGGATTCGGCGTCGAGGAAGGCCTGATGACGACGATTCACTCCTACACGGCGACCCAGAAGACCGTCGATGGACCGAGCAAGAAGGACTGGAAAGGCGGGCGCACCGCGGCCATCAACCTCATCCCCTCAACCACCGGCGCGGCCAAGGCGGTCGGATTGGTGCTGCCGGAAGTCAAGGGCAAGCTCACCGGCATGGCCGTCCGGGTCCCGACCCCGACCGTTTCGGTTGTGGATCTGACGGTTCGCACGGTGAAGGAAACAAGCTATGCCGAGATCAGCGCCGCCATGAAGCGCGCCAGCGAGACCTATCTCAAGGGGATCCTCGAGTACACGGAGGATGAAGTCGTGAGCACGGATTTCATCCATTGCCCGGCGTCCTCCATCTACGACAAGGGATCGGGCATCGAACTCAACAAGCGTTTCTTCAAACTCGTGAGCTGGTACGACAATGAGTGGGGCTATAGCTGCCGAATCTCTGAACTTGTGAAGTTCATGATCGCCAAGGGCCTCTGAGCCTCCGCGCCACTCCATTCCAATCGAGCCAACGGCGGCCTCATGTCGAGGCCGCCGTTGCGCTTTCCGCGCGGATCGCTATCCCTTCACCAGGATCCGATTCCCCGACGATCGGACGATCCGGCCAATCCGGGCCGCGCTGAGTGTCCCATGGGCCCGGAGCCGCGCCAGGACACCCGCCAGGTTTCTGTCGGGCACGCAGAGAAGAAGCCCGCCGCTGGTCTGGGCATCGGCCAGCAGCAGCTTCTGCTCCTCGCTGACGTTCAACCAGTCGGTGGCCGGCTCGGCGCACCTGAGGTTCTGCCGGGTGCCCCCCGGGACGCAGCCCCTTGCGATCAGGTCCCAAACGCCCCGTCCCAGCACAGGCACGGCGCCGACATCGATCTCCGCGCCCACGCCGCTTTGGCGGCACATCGATGCCAGATGCCCGAGCAGTCCGAACCCGGTCATGTCGGTCCCCGCGCGCACCAACCGGCGCTCCGCCAGGTCCGGCCCCACACTGTTGAGGCGGCGCATGGATGACACGGCCCGGCGTGCCAGAGCGGACGGGGCCAGCCCTTCCTTGATGGCGGTCGTCACAATGCCGGTGCCCAGCGGTTTGGTCAGCAGCAGATGGTCGTTGGGCCGCGCCGACGCGTTGGTGATGAGGCGGCCGGGGTCGACAATCCCGGTCACCGCCAGGCCGTAGATTGGTTCCGGGCTCTTGACGCTGTGGCCGCCGATGATTGGGCAGCGGGCTTCCCGGGCCTTGGCCGCGCCACCGAGGAGTATCTTCCTGACAATCTCGGGACGGAGATGTTCCTCTGGCACGCACAGAATGTTGAGCGCGGTGAGCGGACGCCCGCCCATCGCAAACACGTCCGAGAGCGCGTTGGCCGCCGCAATCTGGCCATAATCGTACGGGTCATCCACCACCGGCGTGAAGAAGTCGACCGTCTGGATGAGGGCGCGTCCGGCTTCGAGACGGTACACCCCGGCATCGTCGGCCGCATCGGCGCCGATCAGCACACGCGCATCGCGAGTCCGCGGGATCTGTCGCAGCACCTGCGACAGGGCCTCCTGGCCGAGCTTGGACGCTCAGCCAGCGCAGGAAGACATCGCGGTCAGCTTCAGAATCTGGTCTCTTGACATGAGATGCCCGCCGGACCGCTTTTGGCCTGCATTGGCGCCGTGGTCCGGACAATCTGCGGCAAGTTGGAAGAAGGTCCGAGCCGGGGTCAAGAGGATTACTGCGGACTGAGCAGCGA
>JAXGQW010000134.1:0-7026 GCA_040766265.1 Verrucomicrobiota bacterium | reverse complement strand
ACCTGTTTTTTGTTTGTGCTCTAACCCCAGCGGGCTGCGGGGGGCGCGCCCATCGCCAGGGTGCAGGAATGGCCGCAGAGCGAACTGCTGGCGGCGGAGAAGGAACTGCTTGGGTTTTATGTCTCGGGCCATCCGCTGACGCCTTACGCGGATCTTCTGCAGCAATTCGCCCTGGCGACTTCGAGTGTGCTGGCCCAGTTGCCAAACCGGACGATGACCCGGATTGGAGGGCTGATCACCGCGGCGCAGCACGGCATTTCGAAAAAGACGAACAAACCGTACGCATTGGCCACGATCGAGGACTTGACCGGATCGGTGCAACTGGTCTGCTTGAACGAGAGCTACGAGAAACACAAGGCGTTGCTTCAGCCCAACACGGCCGTGCTGGTTGTGGGCGAGGTGAGCACGACCGACGAGAAGCCGAAGGTCTTTGCGCAGGAGGTGATCCTGCTCGATGACGCCCCGCAGCGCTACACCGAACAGGTGCATTTCCGGCTCCACACGGCGCATCTGAATGCCGAGCGTCTCGATCAGGCGCGGGCGCTGGCCACTGACCACGCGGGCCGTTGCCCCCTGTTCCTGTGCCTGATCCATCCGGCGGGAGAGTTGGTCTTCGTCGAGGCGCACGATCGCTATCGTGTCACGCCTTCGCTTGCCCTTCAGCAGGCCGCCGACGCGCTTTTCGGCGAGAATACCTACTACGCCAAGATCGATCGCACGGCGCCGCCCCGCCCGGCGCGGCGGTGGGAGCGCCGCGAGACCTCCGGCGGCAACGGCGAATGAACGAAACAGCCCGGTTTGGGGTCGAATGGGCGGGAAAAGCCCTTTGACGGTCTTCTTCTTCGGGCGTAAGAATTGAGCAGGACATGAATCGACAGGTGACATCAAGTTTGCGCGGGGCGGTGCTCGGCGTCGTAGTGGGGGCTGTAGCCGCCGCCGGTTGGGCTGCCGAGGTTCCGGGCGCGCCTGGCAAGGTCACCTTTTCGGACAGTGAAGACGAGGGCAAGGGTGGCGCGCGCGTGGATGTGGCGGTGCCGACTCCGATGTTCCAGCGGCGCATGGATGCGCCGCGGATGGGAGGCAGTTCTCTTGACGGCGTCAGGGCGATTCCGTTTGCCCCGCCATCGAGCCTGTCGCCCAGCGTGGACTCGCGACGGCTTCGTGACGCGCGGAGCAACTGGATTCTCGATCCGGGGAAGAATCTCGATTTCAACAAAGACAATGCCTTCCGGGCCTTCGGGGTCCGGTCCGGCGTTGATTTCGAGAAATTCGGCGAGGAGAGCGATCGGCCCATGAATTTCTGGGAGGCGTACTTCAGCAAGGAGAAGGCCGACGCCAAGCAGAGCCGCTCGCCGGTCAAGCTCGATCCGATGCCAAACGAGCGGATGAACAGGGGCGAATTGACACCGCGTTTCCAGCCCTTCCAGGCCTTCGGGTCAACGGAGTTCGACGGGTTCGCCCCGCTCTCGATCGACCGGGAGCGCACAGGGGTGTTGTTTTCGGACACTCCATCGAGGAGCTCGGTTCTCGGGACTTTGGGCGACGCGCTCGACAGCAATAGCCGGCGGGATTTGGTTCGCGACAGCCTCAATCTCACGACCATGCCCCCGGGTGCGAAGCCGGCGGGAGGGGCCGAGGCGCGGGCCGAGCAGTTTCGGCGCATGTTGGGAATCGGTCTGCCGACCGATGAAAAGCCGGCGGCCTCGCGTGCTGGCGTGGCCTCGGTTCTCCCCGAATCCGGCCCGAGCGAGAGTATGGTGGAATCGATGGATTTGATCGGTGTGATTGCGGATCCCACCCGACGGGAGCTGAATCCGGTGGTCGCTCGCCCCGCCCCGGGCTTTGACGCGGGCCCGAAGCTGGAGTTTGTCGACACGATTGGCGGCGTGAACTCGCGCCCGGCGGCCCAGCGCCGCCCGCTGATCGACATGGGTCCCGTGCGAAGCGTGCTGCCTGCCACCGCCAGTGCGGATCGCAACACGGGGACCGCGGCTCCTCGGACGATCTACTCGCCGACGACGCTCGAAATGCCCGGGCGGAATTTCTAGCGAGTGCAGGATCTTACGCCTCAACTGCGGACGCGTCTGGGTCGCGTGGAGCGAGCGGTTGGGTTGTTTGTTTTCCTGGCGACGCTGCTTCTGGTGGCCGGCTTTGTGTACTATGTGTACCAGACGGCGAAGCGCAAGGGTTGGCTGGTGACCAAGGTCGAGTACTGCACCAGCCTGTACAGCGCTGCCGGCCTCAAGGTGGGCGATCCGGTGAAGCTGATGGGATTCGACGTTGGCGAGATCACCCTGATCGACACCGAGAGCCCCGACGGGGTCTACAACGTCTATGTCCAATTCTCGGTCCGGGCCCCGTATTTCGGGTATCTCTGGACGGCCGGATCGAAGGCGCGGGTGAGTTCCGATTTCCTGGGGAAGCGCACTATCGAGGTGACGAAGGGCACCAACTACATCCCCACCCACATCGTCTGGCAAGTCAGCGAGCAGACGCCGCAACAGGCCCTCGCCCTGCCCGATCTCAAAGACAAGCTGTTCCTCGATGTCCATGAACTGCCGGTTGTCACGCGCAAGCTGCTCGCCCCGTCATTCGTTTTGGAGGACATCGGCGATCTGGCCGCTCTCGTGGCGCGTCTGCAGGACGGCACCAACCGGCTCACGCGGCATCTCCTGGCGCGATTCGACGAGGCGAACCGGGATGTGGTGGTCCGGTACAAGGGGGCGGCTCGCGAGTTGCGCCCCCTGCAACTGGCATTGGTCGAGGAATTCACACGCCTCATCGAGGGGCCGTTGCTTTACGATGCGGCTGCTTTTGACGGGGTGGCGCTGACGGAGGAGACGCGGCGTCTGCTCGATCCGCCTCCGCAGGGAGAGGAGGTCTTCCGCGTCAATCGCCTGCTCCTCGAACAGGCTTATCCGCAGGAAATCAACCGGACGCGCCGGTTCGCCACGCCGCTTGTGCCGTTGGACCGGGATCTTCTCGAGAGGATGATCGATGCGTCGGTGCCGCGGATTCGGGTGGTTGACCGCCAGGCCCGGACCAAGCAGGTGACCTACTCGTGGAACCTCCAGACCAGCCGGTACGAACCGCACACGGCCAGCACCAGGCCCTACTGGCTTCCGCCCGATGAGACGCCGACGTTGTCGGATCGGCTGGATCTTCTGGTGCGCGAGACGGAGGCGGCCTTGCCCAGCGTGTTCGCCCTGACCAATCAAGTGGCCCAGATCCTCGACAAGGCCCTGGATCTGACGGCAAATGCCGATCTGCTTGTGGTTCAGGCGCAACCGTTGGTCACCAATCTGACCGTCATCAGCGCCAATCTGACCAACGCCGACGGCGCCCTGGGGCGCTGGTTGCTGCCGGCCGATCTTCACGCGCAGACGTTGGTCACCCTGACCAACGCCAACGACGCCCTCACGAACGTCAGCGCCACCCTTGCCGATGCGGGCGTGATGCTCGCCGCGGCCAACACCAACCTGACACTCCTGATGACGCAGATGCAGCCCCCGCTTCAGAGCCTGAGCATCATCATCAGCAACCTCAACACCCAGGTCGAGGCCAACACCAACTTCGTCGGGACGCTGCAGGCGCTCCTGCTCCACACTGACGAGTTGATTCAGGGTTTCAAGCGGCATTGGCTGCTGCGATCCGCATTCAAGTCGAAGCCGACCAACGCCCCGCCCCGAGCCCCGTCGGGCAAGGCATACCGGACACCTAAGGGCGCTTTGTACTGAGTTCGAGGTTTGGGGGTGGACTCGGCTGAGAATAAACGCTTGCCGCCTCGATGGTCATGCAGCAAACTCCCTACGAAACCAGCCTGAATTCAAGTCATGTGACACAACATCATTATACCCCCATAAAAACCCAACCCATGAAAACCTCTCAACTCATTGCCGGATGCATGGCCGCCTGGCTCGGCGGCGCTGTCCTCCTTGCCGCCGATGTGCGTCAGGGCCTGGTCTCCTACTGGCCGCTGGACGCCATTTCGGCGGATCTGACCACCACGGCCGACCTGGTTTCCGGATATGACCTGAACACCGTCAACTGGTTTGACACATCCGGCGTCGTGCCGGGCAAGCGCGGAAACGCCTTCCAGTTCGATGGGACGTCGCAGTACGCCTACCGAACCATGTACGGCGAGGAGACAGACCGGCTGCCCATCTCGAAGGCTGCGAGTTTCACCGTGATGTTCTGGGTCAAGGGAGCGCCCAATCAGGGCGACCGGCGCGTCTTTTCCGAGAGCAACGTGCTGCTCGGCGACAACGATCCGCTCGTGAACATCGGCACGCACAACGCCGGCACGGACGGTACGATCGACCTCTTCTTTCGCAATAGCGCGGCCACCGTGCAGTTGAATCACCTGCATTCGCCCGGCACCGCGTATGACAACACGTGGCATCACGTGGCCTTGGTCGACGTCTCGGGTGCCGTGACCCTTTACCTGGACGGCACCAACACGATGACGGCCACGTACACCCGCGAGGCAAATCCGATCCAGGACACGCTCTCGATCGGCGCCATCGTTCGCAGCAGTGTCGGATCCTACTTCGCAGGCACAATCGACGAAGTCGCGGTCTGGGAACGGGCGCTGAGCATGGAAGAAATCCAGAACGTGATGAACAACGGCATTCAGACCCCGGTGCCCCCTCTCGGCCCCTTCATCACCAGGGATCCGGTCGGTTCGTCCAAACTCCGCGTTGGCGACTCTTTCACGTTGACAGCCGCGGCGGCCGGGGTGCGGCCCCTGACCTACCAGTGGTTGAAGGGAGAGAACGAGATCACGGACGCCACGTCGGCCACCCTGGCGCTGACAGATTTGCAGGTTGCGGACTCGGGCGATTACAAACTCCGGGTGACCAATGCCGAGGGGAGCGCCGAATCCGCCGCCGCCACGCTGGTCGTCAACCCGCCTCCGGAGCCGAACCTGATCAGCGAGGTGATCTCGCTGTGGCGGCTCGATGGCGTCCAAGGCACAAAGACCTACGACGTCGTCAGCGAATACGATATGGAGTTGGTCAACCTGACGGGCGCCGACGTGGTCCCGGGCAAGTGGGGCAACTGTGTCCAATTCGATGCCGCCCGTCAGACCATGCTGGTTCGCATTAACAACCCGGGCGAAAGCCTGCCCATGTATCAGCACCCTGATTTCTCTGTCTCGCTGTGGGTCAAGGGCGATTACAGTAACCAGACCGACCGACGCGTCTTCTCCGAGGGGTCCACGAAGAACACCAATCCGCTGTTCAACATTGGCACCCACAACGGCGGCACCGACGGAACTGTGGACATCTACATTCGGACCGACAGCGGCGCCGTGGTGGGCGATCACCATCACTCAAACGGGATCGCCTTTGACGGCACATGGCATCACATTCTCTACACGCAGCGCGATCTGGGGCCCGTGATGACCGCGCATCTTTACGTCGACGGTGTGCTGGACACGATGAAGCCGGATCCGGTGCGGCCGCTCGCGCTTCTGAACACCACGACCATTGGCGGCATCCTGCGCAACGCCAGCTCGGCCTGGTTCACGGGACAGATCGACGATGTGATCGTGTGGAACCGCGGGCTGACGGCTGCCGAGGCGCAACTCCTGGCGACGGCCCCCATGCCCGACCCGCCTCCAAACTACCAACCCCTCGTCATCAGCGCGTTTACCTCCGAGATGCCCGAGGTGGTCGAGGGCGATGCCGTCACATTGCGATGGGATGTCCGGAGAACGGCCGAGCAGATCCTCATCGACAACGGCGTCGGCGATGTCACCTCGATGAGCGTCTCCGGGGCGGGGAGCGTCAGCGTGACGCCGGCAGCCACGACCACCTACACATTGACCATCAAACGGGGCGAGGAGCAACTGAGCGCCCAGACGACGGTGACGGTCCTCAAAGGCGTCGAGGCCAACTGGGCGGCGCTCGACAACTTCGACGAGCACAGCCCGGGCCCCATCTCGCGCACCGCCTGGTGGAGCGACACCCGCGGCGAGTACGCCCAAGTCGAAAACCTGAACGGCAACCACATGCTCAGCGTCCGGACCACCGATAGCGCGGTCGTGCTCCCCATCGGCTCGCTCAAGATCACCGAAGGTCAGGAGCGCACTCTCTTCTTCCGCATCCTGGTCCGGGAACCGCTGCCCACGGCGGCCCTTCGCCATGTGATCGGCCTCACGGACAAGAACATCCGCAGCCAGGGCGACACCACCAGCAACATTGGCCCGGTGCTCCACGCCAACTTCGACACGGCTGCGCCTCCCTGGTTCCTGGGCGTCATCAATTACGTGGGCGGGACTATCGAATACGCCACCGACCCGCTCGAGACGGGCGCGCTCTACTCGGTCTGGATCGACATCAAGAACGAGCCGATGAACGATCCTGCTTCGCCCAACGACATCTTCGCGGTCTACATCAAGAAGGATGGCGAGGCGGAACGGACCGAGCTGTGGAAGGACTACCTGAGCGACCGCGACGCCTCGACGCCGGACCCGGTGCTCGGCCCGATGATGCCGGACCTCGACAAGCTGTTTGTCGCGGGCAACAACACGGCTGCCAGCCTCTGGTTCGACGACTTCTTCATCAGCAAGTCGGGCTACAACGGCACCGAACCCGCCCCCTACAACCAAGGTGGGACGCCTGAAGTCAGCATTGCCATCCAAGGCGCCAACGTGGTTGTCACCTTCACGGGCACCCTGACGGCGGCTGACCAGTTGACGGGGCCGTGGACGGACGTGGCCGGGACCAGCCCGCTGACCATTTCGGCGAGCGGCGCTCAGAAGTTTTATCGGGCCAAAAGGTAAAGACCGAGGATCCTCGGCGCCCGGGGTGACGAACCCCGGGCGCCGTCGGAGAATCAAGACGAGTTGAGAGTTGAGAGTTGGACGTTGTCCGTTCTGGTTCATGGTCCCGATGTGCATTAAGTTGTTGAAGTTAACGCTTTCCATGAACCGTGGTTCCGTAGCCGCGGACGTCAGTCCGCGCCATCTCGCTCCGTCAAAAGCAGGAATCAGCGCCGACTCACGTCGGCGGCTACAAA
>JAXGQW010000133.1:0-7102 GCA_040766265.1 Verrucomicrobiota bacterium | reverse complement strand
GCAGTTGCCGCTGTCGGGCACCGGCACGACCAGGTCGGCCTGGCGCGGATGCTCGCGAGCCAATTCCCGGCCCATCGCCACGCGCACTCTGTGCACATTCTGTCCGGCGATCGTGCTGTCCGGCCGCGCGAAGTAAACGTACTCGAAAATGCAGAAGGCGCGCCGCGCGTGATCGGGAAACGCCTGGAGGCTCCGCAGGCCATCCCTGTTGATCACCACAATCTCCCCCGGAGCGATGTCTCGGACAAACGCGGCGTGGATCAGATCGAACGCGCAGGTCTCGCTCGACAACACCCAGGCGTCCCCCAGCCGCCCGAGCGACAGAGGCCGGAACCCATGCGGATCACGGACCCCGATCAGCTCCTGCTCCGTCTGCAGGATCAGCGAGTAGGCGCCCTCGATCCGACGCAACGTCTGGACCAGATTGCTGTCAGCCCCTCGCGGAGCGGGGCGAGCCATCAGGTGCAGGATGATCTCGCTGTCAACAGTGGTCTGGAAAAGCGTGCCTTGCGCTTCGAGTTCCTCGCGAAGCTGAACGGCGTTGGTCAGATTCCCGTTGTGCGCGATCGCGATCTGTCCGCGCGCGGAATCCGCGGTGAGGGGCTGCGCATTCCGAATATGGGACGAACCCATCGTCGAGTAGCGGGTGTGCCCCACGGCCATGTCCCCCTCGAGATCGCGCAGAATGCGCCCGCTGAAGACCTGCGGCACGAGCCCCATGCCGCGGTGAACCCGGAACTGGCGTCCGTCGCACGAGACGATGCCGGCGCTCTCCTGCCCGCGGTGCTGCAAGGCGTAGAGGCCGTAGTACGTGAGCTCCGCGGCATTCGGATGCCCATAGACACCGAACACACCGCAATGGTCTTTGGGATGCTGCTGCATAGAAACAAACTGTCGACCCACAGGAGCGGCCATTCCAGCCCGCCGCACCCGCGGCTGCAAGCTTCAAGTGCGCCTCCAGAGCCGCATGCCTCAGAGCAGCATTGCCAAAGCCGCACCCGGCCGTTACTTTCCGCGTTCGCGTTGAGGTGAAGACCCGGCGGGGCGAGACTGCTGTCGGCCCGGTCCCCAACCTCCGGTGAGGCCATGGCCGAATACAAAGTCCAGTTTGAAGTCTTCGAAGGACCGCTCGACCTCCTGCTCTATCTCGTCAGGAAGGAGGAGGTCGACATCTACCAGGTGAACCTCACCCGCCTGGCCACCCAGTTCATCGAGTATGTCGACCTGATGCGCCAGCTCGACCTGGACATTGCGGGCGAGTTTCTGGTGATGGCGTCGACGCTCATGTATCTCAAGAGCCGCGAACTCCTCCCCGTCGACCAGCAGGCCATCTCCCCCGACGAGGACGAGGACAGCGACGACCCGCGCTGGGAACTGATTCGCAAGCTGGTCGAGTACAGGAAGTTCAAGGACGCCGCCTCCCAATTGCAGGCGCTCGAGCTGCAGCAGGAGCAGATCTACCCGCGCCAGCCCGCCAAACCGGAATTCGAACCCGTTCCCGTCCGCACCGAGGTCTCCCTCTTCGACCTCATCGGCGCGGTCAGCGCAATCATGAAGCGCGTTCAGGGACGCGAAGAGGCCCGCGACATCTTCGAGGACAAGTGGATCGTCAGCGAGAGAATCGACTTCATCCGCACACTCCTGGGTTCCCGCCCCGCCTTCACCTTTGCCGATCTGTTCGGACAGGCGACCAGCCGTTCGGAGGTCGTCGCCACATTCCTCGCCCTCCTCGAACTGATCCGCTTGCACCATGCCGTCGCCTTCCAGCGCGAACCCTTTGGCGAGATCGAAATTGCCGCCGCGCCAACTCCTCCGCCCGGCCCGGCCCCTGGCCCTTCGCCCGACCCCGCCCCCGCTGCCGGCTTGTCGGACGCCCATCCGGCAGTCGGCCCCGACGACGGCGCGCCGCCCCCGTTCGCATGATCGAGTTGAAATCCATTCTCGAAGCCGTTCTCTTCTCCGCGCAAAAACCGCTGCGCGCCCTCGAGTTGAAGAACATCCTGACCGCCGCCGCCGAGCAGTCCGACGATGAGGCCGCCCGCGCCCAGAAGCGCGTCAAGACCGCGGACATCGAATCCGCACTCGAGCAGCTTCGCGCAGAGCACGCGGCCGCCGACCGCAGCTTCAGCCTGGCCTGCATCGCCGACAGCTGGCAATTCGTCAGCAAGCCCGCCTATGCGCCCTGGCTGCGCGTGCTCGCCGGCGAACGCGCCCGCCCCGCCCGCCTCTCCGCGCCCGCGCTCGAGACCCTCACGATCATCGCCTATCGCCAGCCCGTCACCCGCGCCGAAATCGAGCAGATCCGCGGCGTCTCGATCGATGGCGTCATGCAGACCCTCCTGGAACGGAACCTGATCGAGGCCGTGGGGCGCGCCGAGGTTGTCGGGCGGCCCATGCAGTACGGAACAACACGCCTGTTCCTCGAGTATTTCGGGCTCCGATCGCTCGATGACATGCCCACCGCCGATGAGCTGCGACGCATCCCCGTCGAACGTCCGCCCAACCTCCTCACCGTCGAACCCGGCCTGGCCACGGCGCCTCCCGAGCAACTGACACTGCAACCCCAGGAGCAATCGGAGCCGTGCCCTCCCGCCGCGCCGGAAACCCCGGCCTCAGAGCCCTCGCCGGCCCCCGAACGCCAACCCGCGGACGACCCCCCATCCGCGCCCGATCCGGCGCCGGAAGGGGAGAATCCGCAGCCCCCGTCCCAGGAATGAGCATTCTCGAACACCGCACCGCCATCGACCGCACCGATCAACAGATTGTCCGGTTGCTCAACGAACGCACGCGCCACGTGCTGGCCATCGGCTCGATCAAACTCAAAAGCGGCCAGGAGATCTATGCGCCCCATCGCGAGCGGGCCGTGCTCGATCGGATCGCCAAAATGAACCGCGGCCCCTTGAGCCCGGATGCCATTCGCGCCATCTACCGCGAGATCATGTCCAGCGCCCTCGCCGTCGAGAAGCCGATGACGATCGCGTACCTGGGCCCGGAGGCAACATTCACCCACCAGGCGGCCATCCAAAGGTTCGGGACAAGCCTGCGCTACGCAGCGCTCAAGACCATCGCCGACGTCTTCAGCGAAGTGGCCAAACGCCACGTGGATTTCGGCGTCGTCCCCGTCGAGAACTCGACCGAAGGCGTGGTCACCCACACGCTCGACATGTTCATGGACAGCGACCTGAAGATCGTCGCCCAGATCGTCATTCCCATCCAGCACTGCCTCATGGGCCGTGCCCGCCGCCAGCAGATCCGCCGCCTTTTCGTCCACCCCCAGTCGCTCGCCCAGTGCCGCGGCTGGCTCCAGCGCAACTTCCCCAACGCCGAGATCATCGAGACCTCCTCGAATGCGCGCTCGGCCGAGCTGGCCGCCGGCGCCAGGAACGCCGCCGCCATCGCCGGCCTGCTCGCCGCCGAGAAGTACGGCCTGCCCGTCATCGAACACAACATCCAGGACAACGCCGCCAACGCCACCCGCTTTCTCGTCCTCGGACGCCAATCCCCGCCTCGATCGGGACGCGATCGCACCAGCCTCATGTTCTGTATCGCCGACCGCGTCGGGGCCCTCCACGGCGCCATCGCCCCATTCCGCAAATACCGCATCAACATGACAAAAATCGAGTCCCGCCCCAGCAAACGCAAGGCGTGGGAGTACTATTTCTTCGTCGACTGCGACGGCCACATCGAGGATCCGCGCGTGGCCAAGATGCTCGAAGAACTTGGACGACACTGCGTCTTCGTCAAAGTGCTCGGTTCGTATCCGAACACCGATTAGTCCGGGGCCAAAACGCCTGGCCCCGGTCGATTTCACTCTGAACTCGATCTCCCGAACCTTGAATGTCACAGCCAAAACAACCCGCGCAACCTGAGTCTTATGCAATCCTCCCCCCTCTCCGTATCGCTCCTGCTGGCGGCCCTGACAGCCTCCACCCTCATCGGCCAAGACGTGAAACCTGATTCCCTCCAACAAGCGCGCAGCTTCCAACGGTCCGTCACACGCACCGTCGGGGCGGACTACCTGCTGTTTCTTCCCCGCGGGTATGCCGAGTCCGCGGACAAGCGATGGCCGCTGATCCTGTTCCTCCACGGGGCCGGCGAGCGCGGCACCAACATCTGGCTCGTCGCCAAGCACGGCCCTCCCAAGCTCGTGACCGCCAAGCCGGACATGCCATTCGTCATCGCCTCGCCCCAGTGTCCGTCGGGCCAGACATGGTCGAATGACACCGTGCTGGCGCTGCTTGACGAATTGCTGGCCAAGCATCGTGTCGATCCCGAGCGGGTCTACCTCACGGGCTTGAGCATGGGCGGGTATGGAACCTGGAGCCTGGCGCTGGCCGCCCCGGAGCGTTTCGCCGCGGTCGTGCCCATCTGCGGCGGAGGCGATCCGATCAAGCTGCTCCTGGCCGATCCCCGACGGGCCCAGGCCCTCAAGAGCCTGCCGGTCTGGGCCTTTCATGGCGCCAAGGATCCGGTGGTCAAACTCGAGGAATCGGAGCGCATGGTGGACGCCCTCAAGCGATTCGGTTGCCGCGAGGTTCAACTGACGGTTTATCCGGAAACCGGCCACGATGCCTGGATCCAGGCCTATGAGAATCCCAAGCTCTATGACTGGCTCCTTGCCCATCGCCGCACCCCCGCTCCCGGCGCGCAGGATTAAGTCCTCTCTTCGGTGAACCGGCTGGGTCCGTAGCCGTCCCGCGACGCGTATGCGCGATGCGGGACGGCTATAAGTCGCTTCACGGTCCCCGTGCGCATTCAAGCCTTACTTGTCACCGCTTCCCAGAGACCCGCCCCCCCCGATCAGTCAGGCGGGAGCTGCGGCAACACGGCAATGCGACCCCGAATCGCCTGCACCAACTCTGCCGGATCGGCCTCGTCTAACCGCCGCAGCACGCATTCCCAACGATAGGAGAAATTGCCTTTGGGATCCGGTGGCATGTGCTTGAACAGCGCATCAAAGGCGCGCCGAGTGTCACGGTAATGCCGCTGGACGCGCCGGAACCAATCGTCGAATCCCTCCAAATAGGCCAACGCAAACTCGCGGGGATGGGCCAGCTTGTCGGACCGGTCGTTCACCGGCTTGGCATACGCGGGCGCAAGTTCCAGCAACGTCTGCTGGTAGCAGACGAATGAACCCGTGTGGTCGCACACAATCAGCTCCTTGGGCATCCCCTGTTCGTCCTCGACCACGATCTCGTCGCCGACATCGAACACCACCTGCTGTGTCACAGGGTCGCCGCGTCCCACAATGAGATTGGCGGCTGCCGCTTTCCCGAACAGGCGCGCGAACCGGTTTGCAAACTCGGGATTCTCGTAGCGCGACCGGGGGAGTTGGTTGGCGGGGAAACCCGGGATGAAATCGCGCTCGAAGTAGGTCACCGGGAGGCGCAGGCCCGGCGGCACCGCGGCGCTGCCGTCGTAGGGTTCCTGGAGGCGCCGCATGATCATGCACAAAGGCACGTTGACGCCCAAATACCAGCAGCCGAGCCGGCGATCCAGGATGTACTCGATGTACTCCTCGGTTTCCAGCATGGCCCGGCTCAAGTCCTTCCCCTCGGCCAATCGCTCCCGCACCCCGTACTTCTGCATCCGCATGAACCGGGTCCGGGGCCGGTCCTCGGTCAAACACTTGATCTGGGCCAAATACACGTCGCGCCGTCCGCCGCTGACGGGTTGGGCCTGGGCGCCGCGTTGGGTCTCTTGATGCGGGGGCAGGATGCGTCCAACGTTCACCCATTCGAGCAGGCCGAACTCACGGATCAGGTTGAACACGATGTCCTTGACCTTCTCATCGCACAGGCCGCGGTAGCACGGATCCTCCGGCGCCTGCCGCGCGCCATCGAACACCTCGTCAAACATCAGCTCCCCCTGCTCGAAACGCCCGCACGGCAGCCACCGAATGCGCTGCTTGAACTCGATGTTCAGGCCCGCCAAAACCACCTCCGTCTCCGTGTCGTCCCGCTGGCTCACCAATGCCGAGTACATCTCCGTCCGCCACAGGTCCAAATCGGGCTCGTCGACCTGGTATTCCGGCGGCACGGCATCGAAGAACTGCGCCCGCAACTCTTCGTGGCATGCCGCAAGTTCGTTCGGATTCATCTCGCCAAACATAAGCCCGTTGAATTGCTTCGCCCCAAAACGCCCCTGGGCTTTGAAAAAATCGACCTCCGGCCGG
This sequence comes from Verrucomicrobiota bacterium, assembly GCA_040766265.1. GTDB lineage: Bacteria > Verrucomicrobiota > Verrucomicrobiia > Limisphaerales > J093 > MWFF01. The sequence goes on along the minus strand of JAXGQW010000133.1, from coordinate 927 downwards.
CCCAAACGGTTGCGACGGGACGCGTAGAGGGCAATTTCCTGCAACTGGCGGGCGAGCGCGGTCGGATCGAGATCCTTGAGCCGCGCCAATTCGTGGTAGGTCAGATAGCGCGTGCCGCTATACAGGTTGAGGTAATAGATGGCCTGCTCGCTGATGCGGGTCTTGGCGTCGGCAATGTGCTGGCTGATTTCGGCGCGGGTGCTCGGCAGGACGCTGATTCGCCAAAGCTCGCCCCGCTCCTTGATGGCCCGCTGCACTTCTGGTTGATCGACATCCAGAAACCGCCGTTGAGGCTTCGGATAGAGTTCTCCAAGCAGATCGTCCGCCTCGAACGCCAAATCCATGTGGACCGGGTCGGGCCGGATCTGGACCAGACCCGGCTTCAGGAATAAATCGACAGACCGCCCGTAACGCGCGGCCTTCTGCTCCTCCGTCAGTGGCGGCAGACCCTGCTGCGCCCGCTCGATGTTGAGCGCGTTGAGATACGCCGCGCGCTGCAAGGCGTGCACCGGCGGTTCCGCGGTCACCAGGACGCGACCGTCGAGGAACAGGGTGGCCGGCCACGCGTTCCCCGACAGCGCCGTCTTTGCGGCCTCATCCACCCCCGGTCCCTGGATGACGATTGCCATAATCCGGGCGGCATCATGCGCGCCCGCGCCGGTTTGTCCATCCCGCGGTGAGCGCGGTGCATCTGGTTGTTCTCGGTGTTCTGTCGCCCGGTGCGGGCACCGGGCCGACAGCGGATGGAGACTCCCGGTGGAGGCCGCGTGCCCCCACGCGGCGCAAAGACAGACACCGGTGCAAACGCCGGGTCAGGGGACCCGGCCTACAAAGCGGCAGACGACGATGTTGTAGGCCGCGTGCCCCCACGCGGCGCGAACTCGATTCCCACCGACAACCTCCAGATGCACTGCCGTGAACGACCGC
>JAXGQW010000132.1:0-7175 GCA_040766265.1 Verrucomicrobiota bacterium | reverse complement strand
CCGCCCTTGATATTGGCCAGGCCGGCGACCTCGGTCGTGTGGGCCGGATGATACGGTGTTTCGCGGCTCGGCTCGGGCCGGCTGACGATTCTGCCTCCAAAGAGATTGTGCGCATAGGCCCCGCCCTCCGACATGTCGAGCAGGCTCACCGTCGAGAGAAACAGGTTGTTGTCGACCAGGAACGGGCCGTGATTCACCTCGACAAACAGGTCCTGGCCAGCGTTCTCGTGAAAGAGGTTCCCCGAGACCCGCGTCCCCTGCGCCATCCAATCGAGCCAGAGGCCCAGACACGTCCGATGAATGTGGTTGCGCTGAATCACGCAGTCGATGGCCGCGTGGAACTTGATCCCGGCCATCTCGGCGCCCGAGAAGAGCCGCCGCACGTGAATGTCGTGGATGGTGTTGTCCGACACGGTGCTGAACGCCGCTCCCAGGCTGCCGACGATGCCCGCCTGTTCGCAATGCGAGATCGTGTTCCGCCGGACGACGTGGTGTCCGATCGTCGCCTTGTTCCAGCCGTTGGCCAGGGCGCGCTCGATGGTCTTGACGTACCCCTCGGCCGTGTTGGCCGAGGTGTTGTCATACTGATCCCCGTACTTGCCCAGGGCAATGCCCGAACAGGTCGAGTGGCTGACCGTGTTGTCCTCGATCACCCAGCCCTTGCTCCAATGGGTGCCGATCAATCCCACCTGCTCGGCGGTCGGCGGCGCCCACGGCGTGGCCGCCTGCCGCAGCGCGAACCCGCGCACGGTGATGAAGTTCCGACCCGGCTTGTCCGGGTAGAACACCGTGCGGCGGACGTTGATCTCGACGCACCGCTCGTTCGGGTTCACGCCCTTGAACTGCGCCCAGAGAGTCGTCTCGGTGTCGCTGACCCGGGCGAACCAGAGCTGCGGGTTGATTGGACGGGGCTTCGAGGCGCCTGGTTTGCGGCTCTTGAAGACGAGGCAGACCGATCTGACCCCGCTGACCGGCTTGATGGCGGCATGGAAGGAGGCCCACGTCTGCCAGCCGCCCGTGTTCGGGATCGGACAAACGCCCAGCACCTCGCCATCGGGCGCGCCAAGTCGGATTTCGATGAGCCCGCCGTCCGTTGCCGACGCGGCGCGCAGTTCAATTCGTTCGGTGCGCGATCCGAAATCGATGGCGTCGTAGCGCACCCAGTGTCCATGCGCAATCCACCCGATACAGTCGCCGCCTTCCTCGCACGCGGCGTTCTGCGTCCCTTGCTTCGCCGCAAAACGCGTCGCGGGAATGCGCCCTTCGCTGCCGGAGCCCTTGCCCGGGCGCAGCCAGGCCACATTCAGGAGGTAGTCCGGATCGCCCCCGCTCATCCACGCGGGGGCCGTGCCGGCGGGGAGCATGAGATCCTCGAATTGGGCGGCCTCGGTCAGCCACTCGCCGTCGAGATAGACCGCGCCGGTGTGATGGGGGCGGCCTCGGGGATCGAACCAGTCTCCACGAATTGGATCGTCGTAGGGATTGAATCCGCCGAAATACGCATTAGTCAGACTCACTTTCCACACATCGTCCTGAACCCGCACCCAGTTCTTCACGATCTCCGAGCCTTTGATCTCGACCCGTTCGCCCGGCGCCGCCCGATAGACGATGCGCTCTCGGTCGGATGCGCCGCCCCGGGGCGGATTGACCCGCTCGCGATACACGCCTTCGTGCACCGTGATCACATCGCCCGGCTGCGCCACATTGGCGGCGCGCTGGATCGACCGGAGCGGCGAGGCCTTCGTGCCGGGATTGGCGTCGTGGCCGTGCATGGCGACGTGAAGTTCCACCGCGCGAGCCGCGTGCGACCCCAGCAGCAGGGCGGGAACAACAAGCGAGAGAGAGAGGACGGCATTCATGGTTGACACCGTTCGTACACGGAAGCCGCGCGTTTGACAATCATCGAGTCGGGCGCGGGCTTGGGACTTGCTGTGACGAGAGCCATCAGGTAGCCTGACCCGACGTTCCGCAAACCGACAACCACCCTGACTCCGCTGCCCGTGGCCCACCGTGAACTCCAGGTGGCCTCGCGGAAGCGCAGCACGTTTCGCGTGCGTGTCTGCGCGGCCTTGGTCGCCTTTGTCATCGGGAGCGGATTCCTCCTCCTCATGGCAATCGGCCTGCCAAGTTTCGGCCCTGCCATGCCGGGGAAGACTCTGTTTGGAGTCCTGACGTGGCTGAGCCTGGCGGCCGCGTTGTCGGCGGGTCTGTTTTTCACTTCGGACTGCGTCAGCGAAGAGAAACGCGAGGGCACGCTGGGGCTGCTGTTTCTGACGAGCTTGCGGGGGTGGGACATCGTGGCGGGAAAGCTGCTGGCCACTTCGATCCGGGGGTTCCACGCGCTGCTGGCGATCATGCCGGTCCTCGCGATCACCCTGCTCATGGGAGGCGTCAGCGGACTGCGACTTGCGAAGACATCGGTCGCACTCGTGGCCGCGTTCCTGGCCTCCCTGGCGTGCGGACTCTTTGTTTCGGTGCTCAGCCGCGACTCACAGAAATCGATGATTGCGACGCTGGCGCTGATTCTTGGATTGGCAAGCGGCGGGCCCGCCGCGGATGAAATCATCGCCGCGGTCCGGCAGCGTCCGTCGGAGCCGTTGCTGGGTCTGGCGAGCCCGGTTTCCTTGTTCGTCATGGCGGGGGATTCGAGCCGGGCGCCGTTCTGGAGCGGACTGCTCGGCAACGCCATGGCGACCGGACTTCTTCTGAGTCTGGCCGCGGTTCTCATCCGGCACACGTGGCAGCAGCGCGCCCCGGCGCGTCCGCGCCGGGCACAGACCTGGATGCAGTGGTGGCGGTTTGGCGGGACTGGACGGCGCATGGCGTTGCGCCGGCGTCTGCTCGATGCGAATCCGGTCCTTTGGCTGGCGTGCCGGGAGCGCTGGCAGGCCGCATCGCTCTGGATCCTCGCGCTCCTGCTGGCCGGGGCGTTCGCCGCCGTTTTTGCAGACTCGAACGAAGGGTTGCTGCAGTTCGGATGGCATCTTCTTGGCGGCTTGGTGACCCTGCTGCTGTACCTGGGAGCGGCGTCCGAAGCCACCCGTCTGTTTGTTGAAGCGCGCCGCAGCGGTCTCCTCGAACTGATGTTGTCCACGCCCCTTTCGGCTCGCCGGATTCTCGAAGGGCAGTGGCGGGCGTGGCTGCGCCTGTTTGGAGTGCCGCTGGGGCTGTGCCTGGCAACCCTCTGGGTGGGGATGGCGCTGGTACAGCACATGAGCTGGAGCCAGATGGCGGCAACCGCTCGAATCGCTCCGACCCCGGGCGCTGTTACCAACACAGCGGCGACAACGACCAACCAGGCTTCCGGTGGCACACCCGTGCCCGTGGTCGTCGTCGGGCCGGGCGCAGGCCCCGCGGCACCCGCCGCATTCGATCCGCCGGGGGTCGCTGTAGCCTTGGGCCTCGCCTCGGCCTCGATCCTGACTGTGGCCGCCAACCTGGCCGCCCTCGGCTGGTTCGGCCTCTATATGGGACTCACCTCGAAGAGCGCGAATCTTGCCACCCTCAAGACGATTGTGTTTGTTCAGGTCATGCCCTGGTTCGTCATTGCCTTCGCCTCGGCGCTGGCAATCCCGCTGCTCTGGCTGCCACAGGCCATCGCGGGAGCCCGGCTGACACCCGGTGCGATGATGCTCTGGTTTCCGCTCATCGCCACCGCGGTGAATACCCTGCTTTATCTGGCCAAAGACGCCGCGTTCATCCTCTATGCAAAGGGGAAATTGAAGTCCGAATTGCGCGGCGGCTGCACCCGGGCAGTTGGAAGAGTGCCACCACCCGGCTGCACAGCCTGAAACAGAAACGTAAAGGGGTCGCGGAATTCATGAAACCAGCCCTTCGAGATGCGATCGCTACGCCGTGACGACGTGATCGTCCAGTCCGAATTCCTGCTTTCCGGGACCCCTTTTGAATCAGCAGCAGGGCGCGCGCCCAGCGACGGAACCGCATCGAACCGATGCCCAGCCAGACGAACGCTACGGCCAGCAGCGCGTACATCGGTGCGCCCGAAATCGCCATGCGAAAGTTGGGTGCTCCGCCGGTCGGCTGAGCGGACATCACCTGCCCCCATATCATCAAGGGAACCATGAGGGCACAGAGGCAGCCCAGCAGAATCTCCAAAATGCCAAACACAATCAAACCGGTGTTGCGGTCCTTGAACTCCATGAGTGGAGGTATGGCGGGTGAGTCATCCATATCGGTCTTCGAGCATGACCCGACTGGCGAGTGCGTCAACTGCCGACGTGAAGTCTGGTGCGACGGGTGTTGATTCAGGCAACTTGATTCAGCTTGACATGCCTCCCTCTGCGTGTATGCTCGTCCGCTACAGAGCGTGGAAAAGAGAGAAAGAGAAGTGGCGCGGGCCGAACAGCGGATGCTTCGGAAGGAGGACAAGATGTCAGACGCGTCTGCACTGCGACAGAACGGTGCACATCACAAGATACTCAGGCGCCTGAGCCGTACTGGACGGAGCTGGAGCCTGGGTCTGGGCTTGGTGGGGCTTGCTTTGCTGTGGACCGGCAGCCCAAAGGCACAAACATCCGACCAGGTCGCGACTGATCCCACGGGACCCGCTGGTTCGGCTATGCTGGCCGGTCCCGCGGACGGCTCGACTCCTTTGAGCCCGATATCGCCAGCGGCTGTCCCCAATGACACTCGGCGAACAGGCGCCTTCTATTCGCTCCAGCGTCCCAAGTATCCGCCTTTCCCGGTGAATCCGTTCCCGGAATTGCCCGTTTACTGGATCGGCGACAACTCCTGGATCTATGATGACCGCGCCGTGGATTACGAGCAACTCGCGCGCGAGGCGCAGGCGTGGGCCGAGGCCCTCGCGGCAGAAGCGGCCCTGCTCCAGGAGCCGAGCCAGCAGACGCTGCTCCTCGGCGGTCCATCCCTCTCCGTGCTCATCGCCAAGGAACCGACGAACACCTTCGCCACCTTGACCGTGACCAACTGCGTTTACCAGAACTGGTACCTGGTTCTGAGCAAGACGAACCTCAGCGACGCCTACTGGAACTCGGAGTTCTCCTTCACTGGTCCATCGGGCGGGGTAGAGACCTTCACGGTGGCGACCACGCTGCCGATGAAGTTCCTCGAAGCCGTCGAACTCGCGAACACAAACGCGATTGTGTCGATTGAGCGGATAGACGACGCCGTAGAGCCGCCTGGGCTTGTCAGCCAATCGGGCTGGTTCCAAGTAAGCCGGTCCGTTCCGGATGGCGTATCGCTCCCAGCCTTGACGGTCTGCTACGCAATTGGAGGGACGGCGTCGAATGGGCTGGATTACGCTACGCTCTCCGGTGCGGTTACCATCCCGCAGAATGATACGTACGTCCACATTGAGGTTGCCCCTTGCCAGGATTTGACCAACGAGTGGGACGAAACCGTCGCCCTCACCCTGCGACCGACCAACAGCTACTTTCTTGACCCGGTCCGGACGACTGACACGGTCTGGGTTTTCGACACCGCCAGTGTGACCCAGCAGTTCACGAAGGTGGTGCAGTGCCCCGGACCAGTCAGTGTGGAGCATAACCCCTACACGAACTCGCTGATCATCTCGTGCCACTTCTGGAATGGTGGGGTCCCGCGGAATTTCACCAACATTCTGGGCAACGGAAACGGAACGCCCTGGACGGGCATCCAAGGCCTGGGGACCGACATCTGTCCCGAGTTGCACTTTGCCACCGTCAAGGCTGCCGTCAGCAACTTCGTTGCCGGGGATATGTATTTCGGGATCGGGCCGGACACCGAGCACAATTACACTCGGATTGGCTGGATCGCCCGTGACGGTGCCACGACCAACCTGTCGTGGGCGACGTTGACCAATGCCACAGATCAGGAGACCTCTCCGGTCACTGGGGCTCTCTGCCTTGACCAAACCGGTCTTTTCGGGCACGATCTGATTGTAGTCACGGGCAACGGAGAGTACCAAGGCGGTAACGTGTGGCGCGTGACGTCCCTGCCGGGCGGCGCTTCGGGCAGCAAGACGCTCTTCGCCACAATCCCAGGCGATCCTACCAGTCCCAGCCTGGAGGGCGTCATTACGCTGCCAGCCGACTCCCAGAAGTACGGGCCGCTGGCAGGGAAGATCGTCACCAGTTCTAAGTGGAGGGAATGGCCTGAGCCGCCCCTCTTATATGCGATCGACACCAACCAGAGCATCAGCGCCCTGCCTTTGGACATCGTTTTTCCTGAGGACCTTGACATCATCCCGTCGGACGCCAACGGGAACTGCTCGCAGGACCTCTACTGCTCGGCGACGGTGGACGACTGCATCTACCGGCTCCCAAAAGAAGCACTTGCTGGCTGCGGCGGGGACATCCTCGTCACAGATGCCGGCGAGGTGGTTTGGGGGTGGGCGAAGTTGGTCGTTCTCCATTGGGATGCGACCAGTGCCACCTTCTTAAGGAAGACCATCTTCCACGCGGCTGGATTCAATAACGGTTTCTTCGAACACGTCTGTTTTGCCCCCTTCAGCCTGCCGGCGCTACCTCCCTAAGGTATGAGAACGCGACTATCCTCGGTTCTGATAATGGTGGCGGCAGCAACTCTGGCCGCACGTTCACAGGATTACTTCCTTATCGACCAGCAATCCGGGGACGAAAGCAATCCCACAGAGCTCGGTACGCCGATTGACATGGGTTGGCCGAAGGCGCAATCGTTCACTCCGGCATTCGCCTCGATCGACTTCGTGCGACTGAAACTGGCCGCGGTCGGGGGAGACCAGGGCTTCCCTGCCAGCGTGGATGTCTGTCTCTGGTCTGTCTGGTCTGGTTGGCCGGGTGGCCAACCACTCGCTGTGTCTGAGCTGGAGGAGATCCCAAAGGGATTCTACGGGTATGTGGCATTTCGTTTCCAGAACTCGGTGCCGCTGACACCTGAGACCACCTACTTCATCGAGGCGCGCCAACGAAGTGACTTATACTCGCATCAGCCGACGGTTTTTTGGCACGGAGACTTCCGACTCGGATACCCGCGCGGCATGGCCTGGAACGGAGGCAACCCCGTGCCTGCGGTGGACGTCTGGTTTCAGGAAGGGATCGTGGTGCCCGAGCCGACCACAGCGGCGCTGTTGCTTGTCGGTCTCGGGGCGTTCGGCGCCGCGAGGTGGTTGCGGAGGGAAATCCGGCACGCGCCCCGTTCAACTTGTAAAGGGGTCGCGGAATTCATGAAACCAGCTT
>JAXGQW010000131.1:0-7290 GCA_040766265.1 Verrucomicrobiota bacterium | reverse complement strand
CCTTAGAATCCTCGACATCATTAACGCAGCACAAGAACTCGACCTGTCCACAACGAGTTGTATCGGTCAAGGATTCTAGGGCCGATCCGCGGAAGAGTGTCACAGGAAATCTCCAAGGCCAAACAGATCGCCAGACTTGTCGCCAGAGCAGAAGCCGCCTCTGCTTGTCCCGCATGGTTCCCGCTCCGTCAATGCGCACGCCGATGAGACTTCGCAAGGGGACTGCCATGCGAGCCAGACGCGATCATCGAATGCACCTCGCCGACATTGCTCAGCGCGCCCGCGACGGAAGGCTCGCGTGCCTGCTGATTGGAGGGCATGCGGTTATCGCGCACGGCCCCCCGCATTGCATGAAATACTCCTCCGACTCCGGCAATCGAACGCAACCTGAGACGCTGGACCTGCCCGGTTGGTCAGCCGCGGACGACCGCTCGGTTTGTGTGTCCCCCGACGCGGCGTTTGCGCTGTGCGAACGCTACGCAGTCGAGATGGCTGGGACGGTTCAGCGGTTGCGAGCCCAACGCCACACACCGTGCCCGGTGGAATTTGTTCCAGACCGACACAGGCTGCCTTGATCGCGCATGCCGCCGACGGCGGCGCTCAATTGCCTTGGCTCTGACTCATGCACGATCAATGGCGCATCCCGGCAAGTTGCGTCTCTCAGTTCAGCGGCCATCGAGCCCCACGCCGGAAAGCGGCGCGTCGAACTACCGGCCCGTCCTACGCTCGCTCCTGAGTCGGAAGTACTCCTGCTGGCCGGACGGTTTGACCGCCAGAACATAGTGATCGCCGATCAGTTCCGGTTCCGCGGGTACCGTTTCCCACAAGGCGGCTGCGTCCAGGCGGCGCGTTGCCTCGAGATCGGTCGGGGCGGCGCCAGCCGGCCAGGAGAAGACCAAAGCGTCCCCGGCCACTTGGATCGCGAGCGCTGGTACTGTGGGCAACGACGAGGACTGAACCCCAGGCCAGAAACCGCCATCGAGCGCGTAGCCGTCGCCGCGCGCCAACCCTGGGTCCGGTTGCCCGATGGTCCCCGACAACTCATAATCTCCCCCGGCAACGGTGGCGGCGCCGGCGTCGATGGTCCACCACGAAATGGCGAAATCCTGGGCCTGGAGTCCGGCAACCCCAGCGAGGGCGAGCACCGTTGCAAAGAGTGTTTTCATGGTTCCTTAAGAGGTTCGTCTCCAGCCACGGTCCATAAGAGTCCGATCTCACCAGCCGACTTCGACGGCTTCCACCCGGGCCACCCAGCGGATGGTGGGCGGCGTCACCCCAGCGCCAATCGGGCCGTTGACTCGAAAGACGAGGCTGTCTCCCTGGACTGCAGGCAGCACGTCCCAGGTGGGATCGTCTTCTGCCAACACCGTGACACTTGGCAGTTGACCGCCGACAAAAACCGCGCCGTTGCCGTCGTTCTTCACAACCGCCCGCAGCAAGTACCCGGCCGACTGGCTGGGCTGTCCGCTGGGACTCACATCCGAACGGGCCACGATCAAGACATCGAAGGTCATCGACCGGCCTGCGGGGACGTTTGGCCGCATCGCAGCTCCATCGAGGAATAACTCGGCGGACGGGTTATTGGTGGAAGTCGTGTTTCGGAGCACATACAGCGCCGCCTGGGCGCTGCCCGGCATCCCGAACGACCCGCTGGCGTAGGCCCACTGACCGTATTGCGTGGTCAACCCTTCCAGCCCTCCACCCACGGTCGAGTAGGCCCCGGCTGCCCGGTTGATTTCGCCACCTCCAACGGTCGCGCCGGGCGCCAGGGCCAGGTTCCCGCTGCCGCCAGCGACCGTGCTGAACGGATCCCGCGCTTCGTTCTCGAGACCACCGCTCACCGTGGCATAGAGCGCCTGGGCGCCATTCGATCCGCCACCCCCCACCGTGGCGCCGAGTTGGGATGCGCTGTTGTACTGGCCCCCGGCAATCGTCGCGGCATCCTGGCCGGCTTGATTGTAATCACCGCCGCCGATGGCAGACGCGGTTCCGCCCGCCACGTTCTCCCGCCCACCGGCGACGACGCTCCAGGCGCCATTGGCGGTGTTGGCGACGACCTGGCCGCTCTGGGGGTCGCGCCCACCGCCGCCGCCAACGAATGCCGCGTAGCCACCGGCCCGGTTGTTGGCCCCGCCGACGATGGCCGCGTATTGATTCGTCACCGCGTTGCCGAAGCCGCCCCCGATGGTGGTGTAGCTCGCCGTGGCCAGATGCTCGCCTCCTCCAGTTCCCCCGCCACCGCTGATGGTGACCCCGACGGGCGCATTGCTGATGGTGTTGCCGCCAAAACCGCCCACCAGGTTGGGACTGACCCCGGTGGGTTGAATCCAGATGGCGCGCTCCTGATTGACCCGCACCGTCAGCGGTTGGTTGTCACGCGTGCCCAGAAAATCGCTGCCTGTCGTGCCGCTGTTGCCGCCCAGTTCCCAACTGGTCGAGGCGGCCGGACCGACGACAAACCTCCCCTGCGATACCGAAACCACACCGCTCTGCGCCGCGGAAACACCGGCCAGCGACACCGGGTTGATCGAACCCGCCGTCACGCTGCTGGCCGTCGAGGCCGTCGCCGCCAAGGCGGCATATGCGGACGAAGGCGAGCCCAGGAGCGGGATCAGCGGGCCGAGAGACACGTAGCCCGGCGGCGGCCCCGCCAGACCAACTTTCCCACGGTTGCGACCGGCGGTGGGACCGGCGCCCGCCAGACCGGCGGCCGGCGCCACATGAGGCCGCACGCCGACCTCCATGTAACGAGGCGATCCATCGAACGCCACCGGGCCGAAATCCAAGTCGGTATCGAACAAGCCCTCGCGCACGGCGACGTTCAACCTCTCGATTTCGCCCAGCGGTTCGCCCGGCTCGGGCTGGGCGAAGAGTCGGAACAGGAAATCGTAACCGCCGCTGACCACTTCCCCCTCCAAGGTCAAACGCCCCTGGTACGAAAAGGCCGATTGCGCCAGACCGGAGCTGATGCTCGATCCCACCAAAGCCGCGAGCGCCAGGGCCCTGAGCCAGCCCCGTGCACGACGGGACGACCGCGCGAAGTGAACCTCACGAGGAAGGACCACGCGAGGGGGGCGGGACTGCGGCCCGGGCGTTGGACGGCGTTGTGGATGCGTTGGAATTGTCATATCCTTATTATATAAAGAAGCGCTTCGAATTCCTTGACCTGCGTCAAAGACTTGCGAGGCGCCTCTCAGACCAAGCCCTGTCCTGCAACCGGAGGAGGTCGGCGCTGCCCGTGACCGGGAGTCGCACGCCGCGGTTCCGGGTGATGGCGGCACCCCGCCATTGAAAAAACACCGTTCAGCCTTCGGGGACGTGAATGGCCGAAACCACCGTTTGACATCGCGCAAGCGCTCGATGCGCGACCGCCGCGTGGGCAAAAGTTCATCGGGACTTTCGATGGACCCGGAGTTCACCGCTTCAATAGAACCATCGCAGCTCGCACCGGGATTTTGCAGAACTCTCGGTCGGGGAATTCCCCTGCGCCGGACCACGGCGCATCTCCGGGGAGCACCGCTTCCCCCACGGTGTCGTTCAAGCCTGTTCTCCCAGGTCTTGACGCGGGGCTTGTCATGGCCCGCGCTTTTTGCCACAAAACGCGGACTCATGAGGTGCTTGCGCATCCTGTTTCCGCTGGCCTTCGCCGTTGCCCACGCCGTCTGCGCCGCCGACCGCCCACCGAACGTGCTGTCCATGCTCACCGACGACCAACGCGGGGAGGCGCTCAGCCTGGCCATGATCGGCCTCGACCTGCTGGCCCAGTCACCGCCCGCCCACTTGCCGCGGACCGCCCCGCTCGACTGGTCGGGCGATCGCTCCGCCCGCATGGTCGAAGGCATCGACCGGTTCTTCACCAAAGCCACCCAGGAGTCGGTGACGGAACGCGTCCGGTTCTGGAACCGGGATTTCACCTCGCCCGCCGCCTACGCCAAATCCGTGGAACCCAACCGCGAACGCCTCCGCCGCCAACTGGGCGCCGTCGACCTGCGTCACGTCGTCACCGGGCTCGAGTTTCAACACACCACCGACCACGACTCCACCGTCGCCGCGGCGGAGAGTTACACCGTCCACGCCGTCCGCTGGCTCGTGTTCGATCACGTCTACGGCGAGGGCCTCTTGCTGCAACCCAGAACCGCCCCGATCGCCCGCGTGGTGGCGGTGCCCGACGCGGATCAAAGCCCCGAGATGCTCGTGGGACTCGAGCCGGGCGTGCCGCTGGAGGCGCAATTCGCCCGGCGCCTTGCAGAGAACGGTTGTCTGGTGGTCGTGCCCGTGCTGATCAACCGCGACGATCATTGGTCCGGCAACCCCATGCTCAACCGGTTCACCAACCAGCCGCACCGCGAGTGGATCTACCGTCAAGCCTACGAAATGGGCCGCCATATCATCGGCTACGAAGTTCAAAAAATCCTCGCCCTCGTCGATTGGTTCGAACACCTCGATGCACTCCCCGCCCAATCGCCCCTCAAAGCCGGCATCGCCGGGTATGGCGAAGGCGGCCTGCTCGCCTTCTACGCCGCCGCTCTCGATCCCCGCCTCACCGGCACGCTCGTCAGCGGCTATTTCGGCCCCCGCGAAAACCTCTGGGAGGAACCGATCTACCGCAATGTGTTCGGCCTGCTCCGGGAGTTCGGCGACGCCGAGATTGCCACGCTCATCGCCCCGCGGCAGCTCATCGTCGAGTATTCCGAAGTTCCCAACGTTCAGGGTCCGCCCGCCCCGAGCGAAGGCCGCTCCGGTGCCGCCCCCGGCCGCCTCAAGACCCCCGAGCGCATCGACGTGCAGGCGGAACTCGACCGCGCCCGCGCCCTCTTTCCCGAGTCCTTCCCCTTTGCTCCGCTTCTGGTTCATGGCAACGAAGGTATGACTGTGCTCCCCGGTTGCGATGTCTCCCTGCGGGCGCTGCTCAAATCCCTCGGCGCGGATCGCCCCACGCTCTCAGCATCCGCTCCGCCGGCCTCGACCCAGCGCCCGGCGACCGACGCCGATAAACGGCAACGCCGTCAACTCACCGACCTTGTGGATCACACCCAGCGACTGCTGCGCGTTTCCGATCAGGTCCGGGACAAGTTTTTTTGGAACCAACTCAAGCCCAGCCCCACCAACGACTGGGCCAAGGCCTGCGAACCCTTCCGCAAGCACTTTCATCAGGAAATCATCGGCCAACTCCCCATGGCCACCACAGGCATCAATCCCCGCTCCCGGTTGGTCGAAGCTCGCCCCAAGTTTGCCGTCTACGAGGTCACCCTCGATGTCTGGCCCGAAGTTTTCGCCTGGGGCTATCTCCTGCTCCCGCAGAACCTCCAACCCGCCGAACGCCGCCCTGTTGTCGTCTGCCAGCACGGACTCGAAGGGCTGCCCGCCGACACCCTGAGCGGCCCCGCCGAACCCGGTTATCCCGCTTACAAGTCATTTGCCGCGCGACTGGCCGACCGCGGGTTCATCGTCTTTGCGCCGCACAATCCGTATCGCGGCGGCGACCGTTTCCGCGTGCTCCAGCGCAAAGCCAATCCCCTCAAACTCAGTCTCTTTTCCGTCATCATCGGCCAGCATGACCGCATCCTCGACTGGCTCACCGACCAGACGTTTGTCGATCCCCAGCGCATCGGCTTCTACGGCCTCAGTTACGGCGGCAAGACCGCCATGCGCGTCCCCGCCGTGATCAACCGGTACGCCCTCTCGATCTGCTCGGCTGATTTCAACGATTGGATCCGAAAGAACGTCACCACCGACTCGACCTATTCCTACCTTTACACCGGCGAATACGAAATGCCGGAGTTCAACCTTGGCAACACGTTCAACTACGCCGAAATGGCTGCCCTCATCGCCCCCCGCCCGTTCATGGTCGAACGCGGCCACTTCGACGGCGTGGCCCCCGACTCTTGGGTCGCCTCCGAATACGCCAAGGTGCGCCATCTTTACGTGCGCCTCGATATCGCCGACCGCACCGCCATCGACTTCTTCAGCGGACCCCACACCATCCACGGCGTCGGCACGTTCCAGTTCCTCGACAAGAACCTCAAACGGCGCCCTGCACGGCGATCTGAAGCCCGGCCTATCGATCCGGTGTCTTTCACGAGGAGCCGTACGGACCGGGATCCAGTATCCCTCAGGACTCCGTCTCGGCGATGATTTGGTCCGCCTTCTCAGGCGTCACCTGCTCGAAGAACCTGTCGTTGCACATCATCACGGGCGCGGTGCCGCAACTCGCCAGGCACTCGACGAATTCGACCGTGAATCGTCCGTCGGCGGTCGTCTGCGGCCCGTGGGCGTGCGGATCCAAGCCCAGCTTGCCGCACAGGTGCCGGTGCAACTCGTGCGAACCGCACAAGGCGCAGCTCAGCGTCCGGCAGATTTTCAGGTGAAACTTGCCGATCGGCGCCTGTCGGAACATCGGGTAAAACGTGACCAATTCGAGCACGTTGATCGGCTGCAGGCTCAGACGCGCTGCTGTCCATTCGATGGCGTCCGGTGAAAGGTAGCCCAAGTGATCCTGGAGGGCATGCAGCACCATGACGCTCGCGCTGCGCGGCTGGGGATAACGCGCCACCAACCGGTCGATCTCGGCCACGAGCGTGTCAGGAAGCGTGAGATTCATCGGCTAAGACTAACGATCGCATTCTCCCATGACAAAATCGAGCGACCCGAGAATCGCGGGGGCATCGCTGATCATGTGTCCGGGAAGGAGGCGCGGCAGAATGCTCAGGCTGACGAAGGAGGGGGATCGAATCTTAAGCCGGTAGGGCGTTCCGCCTCCGCGGCTGTGGATATAGAAACCCAACTCACCTTTCGGGTTCTCCGCGCCGAAATAGACCTCGCCTGGCGGCGCATTCACACCCTGGGTCACCAGGATGAACTGATGGATCAACTCCTCCATCCGGGTCAGGACCTTCTCCTTGGGCGGCAGAACGACCTTGCCGTCATGGACGTTGATCGGCCCGCCCGGCATCTGATCAAGGCATTGTTGGGCAATCCGCGCGCTCTGCCGCATCTCCTCCATGCGCACCAGATACCGATCATAGCAGTCCCCCACCGAACCGATCGGCACATCGAACTTGAGCCTGTCGTAGACCAGGTAGGGATGCGCCCTGCGCAGGTCATGCTCGACACCGCTGCCGCGGAGGTTCGGCCCCGTCAGACCGTGCCCGATGGCCTCGTCGCGTGAGATGACCCCGACGTCCTTGGTGCGATCGATCCAGATCCGGTTCCGCGTGAGCAATCGATCGACGTCGCGGATGGCGGCCGGCAGATCGCGCAAGAACTGACGGCACTGATCGGTCCAGCCGA
>JAXGQW010000130.1:0-7319 GCA_040766265.1 Verrucomicrobiota bacterium | reverse complement strand
GACCGGCGGACACCAGGAGGTCACGTTTGGACGCTACCGGCTGGCGGCCTACCGGGAAACCGTATCCAGGTTCTGCCAGCGTCTGCGCGAGTTCTGCGCCGCGCGGGGTGTGAACTACTTCCTTGCGAGCAGCGCCACGCCGCTCGAAGACCTCCTGTTGAGGCAACTGCGCAAGGCCGAGGTGCTCGGATAGCCACAGGCCCATGAGCTTCCTCACCCCCGCCGCCTTCGCCTTCGCCGCCGCCATCCCGGTGGTGGTCCTTTTCTATCTCCTCAAGCGCAAGCGGGTGGTCAAACTCGTCTCGAGCACGCTGCTCTGGCAGAAATACCTCGCCGAGACCCAGGCCAGCGCCCCCTTCCAAAAGCTGCGCCACAACTGGCTCCTCGTCCTGCAGATCCTCCTGCTCCTGGCACTGATCTTCGCCCTGGCGCGTCCGTATCGCGCCGGACAGGTCTCGGGCGGGCGCCTGCTCGTGGCAATTGTCGACGCCTCCGCCTCGATGCAAAGCACCGACGAGACGCCGTCCCGATTCGAACGCGCGCGGCGTGAGGCGCTCGAACTGGTCGACAGCCTCCACGACACCGACCAGATGGTCGTGCTGCTGGCCGCCGGCCACACCGAGGTGAAACAGTCGCCCACGGGCAACAAGAGCGCCCTGCGCCGGGCCCTGCAAGGCTGCGCGGTGACCGACGCCCCCACACGCCTGGCCGAGGCCCTCAAGCTGGCCCAACCGCTGGTCAAGGACCGGATCGACGCCGAGATCCACCTGTTCAGCGACGGTGCGGCGCCGGATTTGACGGATTTCGAGCACGAGGGACTCAATGTCGTCTACCACCGCCTCGGCGCGCGGGCCGACAACGTCGGCCTCGTGGGGCTCGACGTGCGCGCCCACCCGGAAGAACCCGCCCGCCGCGCCCTGTTTGCCAGCGTCGCCAACGCCTCGACCAACCCCGTTCAAACCGAACTGCAAGTCCTGCTCGATGACCAGTTGATCGAAACCCGCCTGCTCGAACTCCGCCCGCGGGAAACCCTGCCCCAAGTCTTCGCGGCGACACAGACCAAGGACGGCATCTTCACCGCCCGCCTCGTGGCCCCGGACGACCTCCTGGCCGACAACCAGGCCTCCCTGGTCAGCCTCCTGCCCGCACCCGTGCGCGTGCTGCTGGTCACCCGGGGCAACCGCTTCCTCGAACGGGCCCTGGCAGCCGCGCCCGGCGTCCAACTCAGTGTGGCGGACGACCTGGTCGAGGGTTCGGACGATTTCGACGTGACGGCGCTCGACGATGTGCTGCCGGCGGTGTGGCCGGCCGGCAACACCCTGGCCATCCGCTCGGCCAACACCAACTGGGTCGAAGTCACCGGGCGCGTCGAAACCCCGGCCATTGTCGACTGGCGCACGACGCATCCCCTGCTCCGCTTTGTGAACTTCGACAACGTGCAATTGGCCGAAGCCCTCACCGTCAAGCCGCCGACCTGGGCCGTGTCGCTCGTCGATTCGTCGGCCTCACCCCTGATCCTGGCCGGGGAAGCCGGGCGCCAACGGCTCATCTGGATCGGGTTCGACACCCTCCAAACCACTTGGCCCCTGCGCATCTCGTTCCCCATCTTCATCGCCAACGCCGTCGCGTGGCTCGACCCGTCCGCCACCAAGGCCGGCCAGTTCCAGGTGCGGGCCGGCGATCCCATCCGGCTCACCCTCACCGAATCGTTGACCAACGCGACCGCCCGGTTGCCCGACGGTTCCGAACGCGCCCTCGCCATCGACCCCGGAGCGCGCGAGCTGGTGTTCGGCCAGACGGCGCTCCAGGGGATCTATCGCCTCGACGCGGGGACAAATCGTTTTGTGGTTTCCGCGAACCTGCTCGACGCCGCCGAAACGGATACGACGCCCAAGCCCGAGTTGAAGTTCGGCAAGTACGCGCGGATTGAGGCGACTTCGACCAAGCGGGCCAGTCTCGAGTGGTGGCGCTGGCTCGCTGCGTCCGCCCTGGCCGTGCTCGGCTTCGAATGGTGGTTCTATCACCGGAGGACTGCGTGACCCACACCCCGCGCGTCGCTTCCCTCCGCGTCATCTCCCCGCCAAAGGAGCGAGGCGCGGACATCCCGGGCACTCGGAGATCCAGAGGAATCCATAGGATGCACGACACCGGCACCCTCTCCCGTCCCGCAGAGCCGGGCACCCTCTCCCATCGGATGGGAGAGGGCCGGGGTGAGGGTTGTCTGTCGCGTATCCCGCAGACCCGTCAGTGTGTCCACGACCCCATGCCTGCGGGATGAACTGGTCATTGTTCCAGAATAGTCTGCTCGTGAGCACGGGGGCGGCCCTCGCGGCTCTGCTCTGGGGAGTGACCGTGGCCGTGTTCGTCTCAGGCCTGAGTGCGCGATGGCGCTCCCTCGTGCTGGCCCTCGCTGTCGTGGCCATCGCCCTGCCGCCGTTTCTTGTCACCAACACCTGGATCCACCTCCTCGGCCAGACGGGCGCCTGGCGCCCCTGGCTCCCGCTCAACATCTACTCGCCGGGCGGCGCCGTCTGGGTCCTTTCGCTCCTGCTTTGGCCCGTCCCCCTGTTCTTCACCCTCGCCGCCTGGGCGCAAATCCCCCCCAGCCAGGTCGAATCCGACGGCGCATTGACCGGCGTCGCGCTTCTTCGCTGGATCTTGGTTCCGTCCGCCAGGATACCTCTGTTCGAAGCGCTCATGATCACATGGGTGCTGGCTCTGGGCAACTTCTCGGTGCCGGCCATCCTCCAGATCAATGTGTTTCCCGCCGAACTCTGGATTCGGTTCAGCACCAATCTCGATTTTTGGGGAGCCGCCCTCCTGAGTCTCCCCCTCATCCTGCCCCCTGCGGCCCTGGCACTCTGGCTGCGACGCCGCCCCTTGCGCTGGCCCCGGCTCGAGCCTGCGTTGGCAGCCGCTCTTCTGCGCCGCCGCCTGGGGCGCTGGTGGTGGGGCAGCGCCGGCATCTCCAGCCTGCTCTTGATTCTCGGCGTCTGCCTGCCCTTGATCGAACTCGCCAACTCGCCCCGCACCTGGAGCGAACTGCCCGGCGCCTGGGCCGCCGGCGGCGGGGCGCTCTGGGCTTCTTTCCACGTCGCCGCCTTGACCGCCACCTTGGCCGCCGGCCTCGGTTTGGCGGCGTGGCGATGGTCCGCGGGACAACCGCTCTGGATTCTGTGGCTGACGCCCGGCGTGTTCCTCGGCGTTGTCTGCATCTTCCTCTTCAATCGCTGGCCCCTCACGCCCTTCTACCAAAGCAGCGGCGTGGTCATCCTCGCTCTCACTCTCCGGTACGCTGCCATCGGCTGGCAAGGAGCGCGCTGGACCCGCCAAACCCTGGATCCCGACCTCGACGACGCGGCGCGCTTGGATGGCGCGAGCCGCTGGCAACTGTTCCGCCGGGTGCGCTGGCCCCAGATCGCCGTCCCGCTGGCCGCGCTCTGGTACGTGATCTATCTTCTCACGCTCTGGGACGTCGAAACCGTCCTCCTGATCGTGCCGCCCGGCGGGGAGACGCTGGCGTTGAGGATTTTCAACTTGCTGCACTACGGCCACAACGCACAAGTCGATGCGCTCTGCCTGATCCTGCTTGCCCTGGCTCTGGCGCCGCTGGCCGCCTGGCAGGTGGCTCGAATATGCGGCCTCGCCAGGGCATCGCGAATTCCGATTGGGGCGGTTCTGGCCGGCCTGCTGGCCGGCTGCTCGCAGAACGCTCCCGGACATGCGCCACTCGATAGCGAGTTGTTCGATCGAGTCGAGGTCTGGGGCACGCGCGGGGTGGGTCCGGGTCAGTTCAGCAAACCACGATCCGTGACAGTCGATCGGGCGGACAACGTCTACGTGGTCGACATGACGGGGCGGGTGCAGAAGTTCTCCCCTTTGGGCGAATGGTTGCTGGCCTGGCAGATGCCCGAGACGGACCTGGGCAAGGCGAAGGGAATGGGGTTGGACCGCGACGGACGGGTGATCGTCGTCGAGCCGCATTATTCGCGTGTGAACCATTTCTCGACCGAAGGACGAGTCGAGCGGCAGTGGGGCACGCACGGCACCAACGCGGGCCAGCTCGCCTTCCCTCGAGCCGTGGCGATGAACAGTCGCGGCGAACTCTGGGTGAGCGAGTACGGCGTCGTCGAGCGGGTGCAACGCTTCACACCCGATGGCGCGTCGCGCCTGGCCGGATTCGGACGCTATGGGCCCGCCCCGGGCGAGTTCAATCGTCCCGAAGGGTTATGCGTCGACGCGCAGGACAGGCTGTTCGTGGCCGATTCGTGCAATCACCGGATCCAGGTGTTCGCGGACGACGGACAATCGCTGGCCGGGCTCGGACAGGCCGGGTCCGGCTCAGGAGAACTGAGCTACCCTTACGACGTCGCCGTCGACCGCGCCGGCAACCTCTTCGTCTGCGAGTTCGGCAACAGCCGCATCCAGGTCTTTGACGCCCATCATCGCACGCGCGAAATCATCGGACGCGCCGGCGCCGCACCGGGCCAGTTCAACAATCCGTGGGGCATCGCACTGGACTCGAAGGGGAATCTGTACGTGGCCGATGCCGGCAATCACCGCATCCAGAAACTCATCCGCCGCCCTGGGACCGCCTGATGCCCTTTCAATTCACCCATCCTTGGTGGTTGCTCCTGCTCCCCGCGGTCTCGGGGTGGGTGCTCTGGCTCGCCTCGCGCAGCTACGTCCAGACCGGTCCCTGGCGGCGGCGCGTCGCGCTCGCGCTGCGGCTGATCGTCGCCTGGGCCCTTGTGCTCGGTTTGGCAGGCATGCAGTGGAAGCGTCCGCTCGAAGGACTCAACATCTACTTCCTCCTCGATCGCTCCGACAGCATCCCTTCAGCCCAGCAGGAAGCCGCGCGGGAATACGTGAACCGGGCTGGCGCGGCCAAGAAGACAATCGACAAGGGAGGCATCGTCGTGTTCGGAACCGCCGCCAGCATCGAGACGGCTCCCAACCCGAAGGTCGACGTCCCCAAAATCCACGCCGTGGTGGGAACCGAACGCACCGACATCGCCGGCGCAATCCGGCTCGGCACGGCCGCTTTTCCCGAGACCGGCCAGAAACGGCTCGTGCTGCTCTCGGACGGCAACGAAAACCTGGGGGAAGCGATCGGAGCCGCCCTCGCCGCCCGCGCGCTGGGCGTGAGCATCGATGTCGTCCCGATGGGCATTGCCCGGGGCGGCGACGTGAGCGTGCAGAAGGTCACCGTGCCGCCGCTCCTCAAGAAAGGGCAGACGTTCGAAGTGAAAATCTTCGCGCGGACGGACACCAACCGCGAGGCGACGCTGCGCCTGTTCCGCAACGATCAGTTCCTGGGCGAGCAGAAGATCGAACTCACGGCGGGCAAGAACCTGTTCGCCTTTCCCCAGACGCTGTCCGAACCCGGCTTCTACAACTACGACATCCAGCTCGAAGCCGCCGGCGACCGGGTGCCGCAGAACAACCGGGCCGGCACATTCACCAGCGTTCGAGGCGACCCGCGGCTCCTGGTGGTGTCGGCCGACCCCGACCAGGACGCCCCGTTGGCCAGCGCCCTGCGCGCCTCGCGGCTCGAAGTCAAACTGACCGACCTCGGCGGTTTCCCGGGCACTCTGGCTGAGCTGCAGGGATTCGACGCCATCTTCATCTGCAATCTGGCGGCGGGCGACCTGGGCACCACCACCATGAAGCTCATCGAGAGCGCGGTCCGCGATTTCGGCGTGGGCCTGGTGTGCGTGGGCGGCGACCAGACATACGCCGCGGGCGGCTATCGCGACACGCCTCTCGAAGCCGCGTTGCCGGTCGAGATGGAGCTGAGCAGCAAGAAGGTCCTGCCCAGCGGCGCCGTGATTCTCATCATGCACGGCATGGAGTTCAACAACGGCAACCAGATCGCCCGCGAATGCGCCCAGGGCGTTCTCGATGCCCTGGGTCCGCAGGACGAGTTGGGCGTCGTCCTCTGGGACGGCACCGACCGCTTCCTCTTTCCGCTCTCGAAGGTCGGGGACAAACGGGAGAAAGGGCGCATGATCGCCGGCATGAACCAGGGCGACCTGCCGAGCTTCCAGCACGTCATGGAGATGGGTTACAAGGGCGACGCCAACAGCCCGGGCCTCAAGCAATCCACCGCCAACCTGAAGCACATGATCGTCTTCAGCGACGGCGACCCCGGCCCGCCGTCGGAAGCCCTCATGCAGGCGATGGTCAACGACCGCATCACAGTGAGCACGGTGCTCATCGCCGGCCACGCCGGCCCTGAAACCATGATCCGCATCGCCGACCTGGGACGGGGCCGATTCTACGACGTCCAGGACCCGAACCAACTGCCCCAGATCTTCCTCAAGGAAGCGATGGTCATTCTCAAGTCCGCCATCTTCGAGGAGCCTTTCCAGCCCCAGGTGGTCGCCAGCAGCGAGTTGCTCCGCGGAATCGCCCCCAACGAACTGCCCACCCTCCGCGGCTACGTCTGCACAACGCCAAAAGGCCGGGCCGAGGTGCCGGTCGTGTCCGACAAAGGTGATCCCGTCCTGGCCCACTGGCAGTACGGCTTGGGCCGCGCCGTGGCGTTCACCTCCGACGCCAAGGCGAAATGGGCGGTGGACTGGATGGCATGGCCCAAGTACCGACAGTTTTGGTCCCAGGTCGCCCAATGGGCGCTGCGGCGGCTCGATTTGGCCGATTTCAATGCTGAAATCTCGGTCGATCAGGGCGAAGGCGTCCTCAGTGTCGAGGCGCTCGACGCCGAGGGCAATTACCGCAACTTCCTCGACCTCCAGGCGGTCGTCGTCACACCCAAAGGCGAAGCGCAGACCATCCG
This sequence comes from Verrucomicrobiota bacterium, assembly GCA_040766265.1. GTDB lineage: Bacteria > Verrucomicrobiota > Verrucomicrobiia > Limisphaerales > J093 > MWFF01. Next base: position 520 of record JAXGQW010000130.1, on the reverse strand, counting down.
GCTCGAACAGGCCGGCCCCGGCCGATACGAGACGCGATTCCCAACCCGCGAGGTGGGCACCTACCTGCTCAACCTCATGGAAATGCAGAACGGACAGGTGCGCGCCTCCCAGGCGCTGGGCGCCAACGTCAGCTACTCGCCCGAATTCAATGCCACCGAGCCGCACCTGAACCTCCTCCGGCGCATCGCCGAATCCGGAAACGGCCGGCTGCTTCCGCCATTGATGGAGACGGACGCCAACGCCGTGAACCCGTTCCAGCACGACCGAATCCGCACCTACCAGCCCCGCGATCTCTGGGAATGGCTCCTCAAGCTGGGCCTCCTCCTGTTCGTCGCCGACGTCGCCGTCCGACGCATCTACCTGGATCGCGCCGAGTGGCTCAAGGCCACCGAAAACCTCCGACGCGTCCTCTTCTTCTGGCGCCGCCCAGCGCGGCCTGCCGAGGCGGATGAATCCCTGGCCGCTTTGCTCGCCCGACGCGGCGAAGTCCGCGCTAGACACACCGCCCCGGGCGCCGAA
>JAXGQW010000013.1:0-81778 GCA_040766265.1 Verrucomicrobiota bacterium | reverse complement strand
ATCGAAAGCACACCGCTCCATTCACTTGGCTCTAGCAGGACCATGAACATGACAATCCTCCCGCTCGGTTGTTCCCCACTTCTCCGCCTCACGTGCCGCGCCCCCCGCCCCGCGCCTCACTCCCCGCCTTTCTCCATTTTCCCTTCTCCCTTCTGCCTTTCCGCCGCATCGATGTCCGCCAGTGCCGGCACGCGCCAGAAGCACGTCAGGTCTTCTCCATAGCACTTCCACACAGCAAGCGTCCGCCCGTCCGGCGAGAACCGAGGAGCGTAGAAGAACATTCCCGGCCCGACCAGATCGGTCAGGTGCTGCCGGGTTGCGACATCCCAAATCACAACGGAAAGAGACCCTATGAGGCCGCCATTGACGACACGGCGGCCATCCGGCGAGAAGGTAATTCCGTAGCACGGGGTTTCATTGCGGCCGAATGACCCGGCCTCGCGGCGCTGGCGGGTATCCCACAGCTTCAACGTCCCGTCGAGGGCGGCCGAGGCGAGCCACCGTCCGTCGGGCGAGAAGGCCACTTCCATGACCTTCCCGCGGTGCGCGTCGAAAGGCGCCAACTGGTCTCCGGTCACCGCGTCCCACAAGAACACCCGTCCGTCTTTGTGTCCGGTGGCCAGGAACCGGCCATCCCGTGACGCATCGGCGGTGGTACAGGCCCCGCGTTGGAGCGCATTGATTGAACGCCAGGGCTCGGGCTGTTGGCCGGTCAAGGTGTTCCAGATGTGCAGCACCTCGACGGAGGTGTTGGGCCGCGCGGCCAGCAGACGTCCTTGCGCCAAGAGGCGCATGGTGCCCGGTTCGGGGCAGTCGCCTGGGTACGGGCAGAAGGCAGTCCGTTTTCGCGGCGCGTCTCGTTCCCACAGATGAACCACGCCGTTGGTCCCCGCGTGGGCCAGCCACTGGCCATCCCAAGACACCGCCAAACTCACGTTATTGGTTCCATACTCCGGCAGCGGTTTGATGGGGTGAAGGGTGTCAACGTCGAAACGGGTTACCACCCCGTCCGCCAGGGCGAGGAAGGAGCGCGCCTCGCGTTCGAAGGCCACCAAGCCGACGTTGCTGAGGACCTGGTAGTCGGGCCGCGCCGGGTGCTTCATCGTGGCAAGGTCCCACAACAACACCTCGCTTTCGTCGGAACCGCTGGCGCTCGAGCCGCTGGCCAGCCAATGACCGTCGGGCGAAAAGGCCAGGGCCGTCACGGACGACCGGTGGCCGATCAGCTTGGCGCGGAGGCCTCCACCCGGCAAATCCCAGAGCCGGATCATTTGACCATCGCCGGTGGCCAGGATTTCGCTCCGCGAATCGAAGGCGAGGGCAGAGGGAGTCAATCGCTGGCCGGTGAGTTTCATCGGTTCGCCGGCCGGCAGCGGCCAGACGCGAACGACCGGGTTGGTGGTGAGCGCGGAGGCGGCGAGCCAGCGTCCGTCCGGGGAGAACGCCAAGGCCAGCACGATGTCAGCGGGCAGACGGAGTTCGGGCTCGAGTCGATCGCGCGCCGCTTGGCGCAGATGCATCCCATGAGGCGATAATCGCAAGTCGGGTGCGCTGGTCTCGAAGCTCTCGCCCGGCACTTGGTACAAACGAATCAGCCCCTGCGTCCGATAGCCGACCGCGAGAGTCCTGCCGGTCGGGTCGAACGCGAGCGCCCCGGTCCAAGGGGTCGCGGGTGCGGCTTCATACGGGATGCTCCTGACCGGTTCGCCGGTGGCCAGGTCCTCCACGACTGGCCCACGAAGATAGGCGAATCTGGCCAACCACCGCCCGTCGGGAGAGAAGGCAAAGGAAGAGTGATCGTCGTTGCTGTAACGGAACCGGGACACGATCGCGTTGCTCCGCAGATCCCAGATTCGAACTTCGCCGCTCTGCCCAAGTCCGGGTGAGAGCTGGTAGGCCACCCGGTCGTTGGTGGGGCAAAACCCCATGCGCCAACTCAGGTTCGTCTGCACCAACCCGGGCACCGGCAGGCGCGTCGCCAGATCGTAAACCACGGTGACACCCTGTTCTTCGTGGACCACCACGCGCTGGCCATCGCCCGTGAACGCCAGACCGCTCACCTTCTTGGGCCGTGTGCACAACGGGGGCTCTGCCTGGCTGCGCGACTTCTGCCAGAGGCAGGCCCATTCCCAGCCGCGCAGGTCGGTTGAGGGTCGATGGTTGATGGTTGATGGTTCGCGGCGGGTCCAGGCGGCTGAGTTGTTCGGAGGCGCGTAGCGATTGAGGAGTTCGCGAACGCGACCGATGTCCTCTTCGGCCAAGGCGCGGGTGGCCAGGTCCATGTCGGCGGCGTAGGCGCGCTGGCGGGCGTCCAACTCGCTCCGGTGCGCTCGCCGCATCTGCCACGTGGTGGTTACCAAACCGAGCGCCAGGCTCAAGACCACCGCTCCCAACGCCCCGGCCAGTCGCGGATTGCGCCGGCACCAGCGCCAGGTCCGCTCGGCCCGATGCACCGGACGCGCGAGGATCGGCTCCTGGGCCAGGAACCGGCCCAGTTCGTCGGCCAGGTCCTGGGCACTGGCGTAGCGTCGGTGCGGGTCTTTCTCGAGACACTTCAGCGTGATCGTTTCGAGATCGCGGGGGATGCTGGGGTTCAACAGCCGCGGCGCCACCGGCTCGGTCTCGATCACCTGCCGCAGCAACGCCGTGAGGGTCTCGCCCTGGAACGGCGGTCGCCCCGTCAACAAGTGATACAACACGGCCCCCAGCGAATAGACGTCCGTGGGGACGCCGACCGTGCCCCGTTTGCCTTCGGCTTGCTCGGGCGACAGGTAGCTGGGGGAACCGAGCACTTGGCCGGTGAGGGTCAATGGAGAAGGGAAAATGGAGAAGGGAGAAACTTCGGGCTGCTCCGCTGGACCGCGTGCGGTCCCGGCGCGCGGCGGTTCGTTGGGGGCGCAGGCGTCAGCAACCACGTCAGGCCCCGGTGTTGCGGTTGCCGCTGCGACCCGGGACGGGGCGCGGTCCGAATCGCTTGGAGTCCCGGCTTCAGCCGGTTCGACGCCCGACGTTGAGGCGGTCTCGAGACTTCCGGGGGCCGGACCGCCTGAAGGCGGGGCGACGAACCGCTTGGCCAGGCCAAAGTCTGTGATGTGGGGCTGGTCATCCTGGTCGATGATGATGTTGGCCGGCTTGAGGTCGCGGTGGAGGATGCCATGTTGGTGGGCGTAATGCACCGCCTCCGCCACGGTCTTCATCCACGACGCGCTGCGCCTGTAATTTGAAATCTCATATCTCAAATTTGAGATGACCTCCGCGAGGTTCTTCCCCTCGATGTAGTCCATCGAGAAGTAGAGTTGACCCGCGTGTTCGCCCACCTCGTGGATGGCCACGATGTGCGGATGCCGGAGGTTGGCGACCGCCTGCGCCTCGGCGCGGAAGCGTTGGGCCTGGTCCCGTCCGGCCAACGGACCGCCGAGGATCAGCTTGAGCGCCACGACGCGGTCGAGGCTGATCTGCCGGGCTTTGTGCACGACGCCCATGCCGCCGCGGGCGATTTCCTCGAGCAGTTCGTAGTCACCGAAGGCGCGGACGCCCGGCGTCGAACCCGCTGGAGCGTTGGGCTCACCCGCCGCCGGCGGACTGGCGAGCACGGAGGCGATGAGGCAGGCCGGGCAGAGGCCCTCCGGTGTGTTGGGCTCCAGGGGCTGGCCACAGGAGGGACAGGTTGGGGTGGCGTTCACAGGACGGCGTGGTGGGGTCTGAGACTTGATCCGCTACTCCCGGTGTTTGAGGATTTCACCCGCTCACCATGACCAAGAGGTGGCGCAGCTCATCGTCGATCTCGTCCAGCGAGGCCACGGTCTGGGCGATTTCGCGACGGACAATCTCGCCGTACCGCCCCCGCAGGCGCTCGACGGTCTTCTTCACGGCGGACACCGTGGTGCCCAGTCGAGGTGCCAAGTCGGCGTAAGGTTCGGCGCCCACCTCCCCGAGGAGACGCCCCTTGAGCGCGTCGAAGAGCGAGGCGCCGTCCGCGGCGGCGAGTTCCCCTTTCAACCGGTCCAACGAGCGCTGCAGCAGGGTGTAGGCCCAGCTCCGCTCGAAGAGCCGCTCAGGCGTCAACTCGCAGACCGCCTCCCGCGCGTAGCGATCTTCCGCGCGGAGTCCTTCCCACGAGAGAAACGTGATGCCCCCACCCCGCTTGAGGGCGTTCTCGCGGCGCCATTCGCTCACCATGAAATGGTCCACCGACGCCCGCAAGAATGCGCGGAACCGCCCCCGTTCAGGCGTCGCCGCCTTCAGGGCGTGCGTCTCGAGCAGGCGCAGGAAGAAGGCCTGCGTCAGGTCCTCCGCGTCGGGCCGGGCATGGCCTCGGCGGCGGACGTAGGAATACACGGGGTACCAATAAGCGCGACAGAGTGCCTCGAGCGCGTTGCGGGCGTCGGGCGCAGCGGGGTCGGCCGAGGCGAGAACGACGCTCCAGTGGGTATGCGTGGGCCAGTTCGGCGATGCGATCCGCTGAGGCGTGGATGACTCCGGGGCAATCATGCAGCGTCGGTTTGGTGGATGGCGGAAACTACAAGAATCGACCGCCGACTGTCGAACCATTTTCGGCCAGGGGCGGACGGCGGGACGCATCTCACCTCCTTCGGAACGCGGGCACTCTTGCGCGCCGCAGGACGGCACCCCTCGGTCGGCGGACAGGAGTGTCCGCGCTCGCCTGCCCGAACGAACGACCGTTTCTAGCGCGGAAGCCCAGCGAGCCGCCAGCGTTGATTCAAGTTTGCGCGGACTTGAGGACCGCAGAAAGCAAAAGAAGCCAATGTTTACAGGCTCAAAACACAGATTCGCCACCCTCCGCTTCGTGTGCGTTGCGGCGGTGAGTTCCCGGGTGCAGCCTCCCTCCGCAAGGTCAGCTTATGCCCTGCGAGGCCAAGGAGGCCGGCGGCGTCTACCTGCCTGCGCCGAGGCTTCGGAAGGCAGGTCGTCCCCGGCACCCGCAAGAATCGCCATCCATACTCAACGTGCGGTCGGCATCTTGCCGACAGGGCCATCCGACGCCCTCCCCCAGATGGATCTTCCGGCAAGACGTCGGAAGCACGCCGAAAGTCGGTAACGATCAGGGGAGTCTGGGCTCACGCTGATTTCAGCGTGAGTCACGGATCGTTGGCTTGTCCGAAACAGCGAGGACGACTGTGGTGCTGCACTCTGAGCTATGAGATGATTCCCGCTCATGGGTGAACGCCAATCGGTCCTTTATGGTCACGCAACCGCTGCCTGCATTGGATTGGGGCGCCGGCGCGGCCAAATGGAGAAACATGAAAACGAAAGCCACGCGAAGAGCGCCGTGGTTCGTCGCGCTGCTTCTGATACCGGCGGCCTTCGCCGTTGTCTGGGCAATCACCGGGAACAGCGGAGGAGCCGCAGGCCCGTCACCGCCGCAGGCGCAGGTGGTAGCAGGAAACACGAATCTCCAGATCTATGCGGTGAACCGGAAGGTGTCAGACTTCCCAACCAACGAAGACCTGTCCACTCCTGAGACCGCATACGCCAACCTCAGCCGCTTGTGGGCCAGCGGCGACCTGGGTTTCTGGAAGCGGATTTCCGAGCCATCGCTGGCAGCGCAGATGCCGGACGAAGCAGGCACCCGCAAGCCTTCGCAAAACGCGATCAACGAGACTCTCAACACCGAAGTTGTCGAAGTCCGCGTCTATTCGAATCGCTATGCGGCGGTGCTCGCCAAGGTGCCCACTTTCCTGAAGGCCACCATCGATCTGCGCTGTTTCGAGCGGGTGAACGGGCGCTGGTTGAACACGGGGCAAGGTCTCTACAGCGACCTCGATGCAGCGCGGGCCAAGTTTACCAGGATCGTCGCGTTTCGCGAGGCGGAGCGGGCACAAGCATCGCGCCCGCCGATTGCCAACCCGGCGGAACGCCTGAAACCGTTCGCCGAGTTCCTCGAGCAGGAGGGAACCGATCCGGAAGCCTTCGTCTTGCGAGCGTTGGCCGAGCGCCAAGTCGTGATTATGGGCGAAGTGCATAACCGCCCGCGCTACTGGGCCTTCAACATCGCGCTGGTGCGCTCGCCCGAGTTCGCTCGGCGTGCCAAGGTCATCTACTTGGAATTCCCCATCAACGACCAACCGCTCATGGATCGTTTCCTCGCCGGACTTGGATTACACGGTCTATACCGATTATCCGGGATGGATGCGCTGGATCTGCCAACACTTCCGAACCAACCCGATTGTGAAAGCGGAACTGGGCGCGGTTGCACTCGACGCAAAGCAGTTGCCCGGCTTGAACTACACGCTAACGCTTCAGAACGGCCAGATGCTTGAGGGCTATCTCCCGGTTCGCTGGAACGCCCGGGCACAATGCTGGGGCGGGGTGGAAGGTCCAGCAAAATCGGAATTCATTTTTGCACAGACCCTAACCGGAAATCTCACCCGTGGGGCGATCGCGGCATTCCGGACGGTCTGCGGGTGAGATTTCCGGGTCTGAGAGCCCGCATTTCAGGTGGAATGTGACGGTGACCGGTCAGATGCCATCAACAGTTGGTGAGAAATGCGTAACCCCCAGATTTCGCGGGGCGGTCAGTGCACACAGCCGCAACCATGTCGGGGCAGCAGGCGCGTGGCATGGTTTGAACCGTCCCTATTTCGGCTGCTGGGCCAACAGATCGACGGCACGCTGCGGCTCTCGGCCGACGTCCAGGCTCACCAGGCTCACGTAGGCGAGTTTGTGGTTCACCAGGACCCACCCCACCAGGCTCTCATGGGCCGGTCGGCCACGGGTCGCCAGCAAGTGCAGCAAAGGCTCCGCGATGTCGAAACGCACCAGGACCAAATCTCTGGGGTCAGCCCGATCCTCGAGCCGCAGCCAGGCCATCGACTTCCAATTGAAGTCGAGATCGTTGTTGAGCGCGGCGCTGTTTTCCCGCGGCGCACGGATCCAGGGCGAGGCGACCGCCGTGCTCGGGACATCGAGGAAGAGATGCTGTGCTGGCGGATTGTATTCTGTCCCGTCGGGCGCGGTCCAGGGCGTGCCGTCTGTCTTAATGGTGAGCGATTCGATGCCCGTCAGCTCACGCAAGGCGCCCTCATCCAACCGCGGCAACTGAAGCCAGGGATCGTCCTTGACCTCAGCCCACTTGTAGAACCTCGGGTTTCGGAAGTTGTGGCGCATCGGCTCATCCAGGGGGACGGGGCGCTGGGTCGAGGAGAGGCGAGGGAACGCGCTCACGCCAGTCGGGGGACGGCCCGAGCCGTCGGTTTGGCACAGCCGCAGGCGGAACTCCGCCTTCTGGTCGTTGTTTGGCAGGACCAGGACGAGCGTGTTGATGCCCTGCTTAAGCTTGGGATAGGCGACCTTCTCGACCAGCGCGCCGTCATCGTCGAAGTAGTTCCAACCCCAACCATCGCGGATCATCACGCCGTTGAGCCAGACCTGAAACCGTTCATCCGCACCGGTCCAGAGACGGACCTCCTGGTCCCGGTCGGCCTCAATGTAGGTGCGGAAGCAGAGGGTGCTCGCGGAAACTTCCGGGGCCGCGCCTGGGTCTGGATCGGCGAGACTGATCTTGCCGTAGCGATCCAGGTCGCGCTCGATGAGCCTGCCCTCGGTGTCGGGCGCTTGCGTGACTGCGCGTGCGGCCTCGGGCCCGCGCCCGCCAAAAAGCAGCCATCGTCCAATCGGCAGGGAGATGTATGGATCCAGCGCGCTCCATCGTCGCCACATTGTGGGGCGGATGATCTGCGTCATGACGTCGCGACGGTGGCTGATCCAGGGCCAGGGATTGAGCTGGGTATCCTCGCGATAGCCCATGAGGTGGATCACGTAGTTGTTCCAGAGCGTCTCACCGTCAGGATAGGGCATCATGTTGCTGGTGGCGGAGCACTGCTGATTCAGCCACTCGTGCAGGGCGACGTACCCGCTTCGTTCGTCAATGAAGGGGCCCGCGCCGTAAAACGCGTTGTCTGAAGTCCCGCACCCCTTGATGCCGCCCACCGCCCCGATGGTGCCGCCGTGGGGGTTGGCGCGAAGGGCACGCGAATTGTAGATGCAGTTGTAGCTCTGGTAATCGCCCCGATCGAAGGGGAGATACTTGTCAAGCAGCTTGCGTTGCTGACCCGCCCAGAACTCCCAATTCTCGTCCGTCACCACCTCGAGCGGATCGTCGATGACCTTGATGTCCGTCCGCAGCCAGGCATTGCCAGCCGAGAACACGTACACCATCTCCTCGAACGCGCGCCATTGCTCGAGGTTCCACTTGATCTCCGCCGAAGTCATTTCCGTGGACTTTCGTCCGACGACGACTTCCTTGCCGTCGACTCGCCTGACGGCCGTCGCCTGGACGCGCGGAAGGACGAGCAGGAGGGTGCGGAGCGTGTTGGGCGGGGCGGGATTGGCCCTGGCCATGGCCTTCAGCCGTGCATAGCCCTTCCAGAACTCGTCCGGTGTGGGCCAGTTGCGGCCCAGGCCGCCGTATTGGTTCAACTCGATGCGATAGTCGCCCCAGTCGAGGTACTGCCCACTGGCGTTCACAATGGGCGGCGCCAACTGCGCCAAGGCCATGGATGCGGTGACCAGAGCCGCCATCCATCCAACGATGACATGCTTGCTCATAGATCCTATGCCAGGATAACGACAAGGCCGCGGGGAAAGGACGATCTGCTCGCGTTCACGAAACCTGAAGGTGCCGATCGTGCGCCCTTGCGGCAAGCGCGGTTTGACGATCTTTCAAAAACCCAAACGGAGCACAATCGAGCAATGTTCTTGGAGCAGAAGGCCGGTTCCTGGGCTTGTGGGCGCCAGTAGGGACGGGCATACTCGGGGCGATGTTAGCGCTGCCCCTTCTGGTGATTGCGGGCTTTCTTGTTTTTGCCGGTGCGAGTTTTGCGTTCGCACTGGCAGAGACGGCTCTGTTCACCCTGGGGAAGTGGCAGACCGAGCAACTGGCTGAGCGGGAGGGGGACCGCGGGCGGGTGGTGGCGCGCCTGCTGGCGACGCCGCAGGATTTGCTGGCGACGATCGTTCTGGGAAACACATTTGCGAGCGCCGGGCTGGTGAGTTTGGGGCTGTGGGTGGTGCTCAACGAGGAATGGCCGCCTTTGGCGACGTCGTTTGGCGTTCTGGTTTTGATCCTCGTTGGAGGCGAGGTGATTCCGAAGACGCTGGCGGTGCGATCGCCTCAGTTTTGGGCGTTGCGGGTGGCGCGTCCGATGGCGCTGTTGCAGACACTGACGCGTCCTCTGCACTGGCTGGCCCGTCACTTCAACACTCAGGTGTTGCGATGGACCGTGCCGGAGTCGATGGTGGGGTTGCCTGTGACAGGGGGGGACGAGGAGTACGCCGAGTTGCTCGAACTCGGTTTCCAGCAGGGTGCATTGGCGCAGTCGGAGAAGGAGATCATCCTGCAGATCATCAATCTGGATCGCCACACGGCGAAAGACGTCATGCGTCCCCGAGCGCAGATGCACGCGCTGCCGGACGACTTGCCGGTTTCTGAGATGATCGCAGCCGCACGGCGCTACAAGCACCGGCGGCTGCCGCTTTACGACGAGACCCCTGACACGATTGTCGGGATTCTCAACACCAGGGAGCTGCTGCTGAATCCGGAGCAGGATCTTTCCGAGATCGTTGACCTTCCGTCTTTCGTGCCTGAGACCACGAACCTGCTGCGGCTGTTGCAGAGCCTGCAACGGCAGAGGCGCGGTGTGGCCATCGTCGTGGACGAATACGGGAGCACATCGGGGCTGGTGACGACGGAGGACATTCTCGGGTCGATGGTAGGGCGCATCCAGGGCGAGGGCGAGGCGGAGGGTTTTGTCGTGGAACGGCTGGGGCCGGGCCAGTGGCGGGTGAACGGCACCATGCGGCTGGAGGATTTCCGCCGGGAGTACCCGGACTTGGGGGAGGTGCCGGATGTCGACACGATGGGCGGACTGCTTGTGGCGGTGGCCGAGGTGGTGCCGCCTGCCGGGCATGCGGTGCGATTCGGGAATCTCCGGTTGCGGGCGACGCAAGTGGACGACCGACGTGTGCGGGAGTTGGTCGTCGAGGATTACAGGAAGACAGGAGGGGCAGCGATTTGATGGGGCACGTCTGGACCATGTTGTTGCTGGTGCTGGTGGCGGCCCTGCTGTTTCTGTTTTCGGGGATGGAAGCGGGTGTATTCGCCCTGAGTCGGCTGCGCATCCGGCAACAGATGCGCGCCGGAAGCACCTCGGCGCGCATTTTGCATCAGTTTCTCGAGCAGCCGGAGCAGTTTCTGTGGACGATTCTGGTTGGCAGCACGCTGGCGGAATTCCTGCTTGTGGGCCTGACGTTTCTATACCTGCATCGCTGGCTGGCGGGAGGGGTGTGGCTCTGGCTGACGCTGGCGGCTGCCGTGTTTGTCATTTACGCCCTGGCGGATCTGCTGCCCAAGATGCTGTTTCGTCAGTCCGGGTACTCGAACCGGCTTTGCCTGGGCCTGGCTCGGCTCTTCCGCGTGATTCATCTCACCTTGGCGCCGCTGGTCGCGATGGTTGCCTGGCTGGCGGAGGTTCTCCTGAAGTCGACCGGCGGCCATCGGTTCACAGGACGGCTTTTTGCCAACCGGGAGGAGCTGCGGTATTTGATGCAGGAGAGTTCGCATGCGCTGAGCAAGGAAGAGCGCACGATGGTCAATCGCGTATTGGATCTTCAGAATCTCACGGTTGGGGCTGTGGGGACTCCTCTGAGCAAGGTGGTGACGGTGACGACGACGACACCGATCACCGAGGTTTTCAAGGTGTGCCGGGAGACGGGGTTGAATCGGATGCCCGTGAAGGATCCGGCCAGCGGGCGGGTTGTCGGGATTGTGACTTTGCGCAACTCTCTTTACCAGAATGATTTGGACGAAAGCAAACCAGTTGGGGCATTTCTGCAACCAGCGCTTTACCTCGAGGAGTCGGCGCGGCTCGAGGTGGCTCTCCAGCGCTTGCGGCAGTCGGGCCAGCGCATCGCCATCGTGCTGGATCGGAACCGGAACGAAGCCGGGATTGTGACGTTGCACGACATCCTTCGCCACATCTTTGGGGAGGTGAGTTGGTGAGATGAACGGCGAGGGATACAGTCTGACGTTGCTCAAGCTTCTGGCTGTCCTCGGCCTGGTTTTTCTGAACGGCTTTTTCGTCGCCGCCGAGTTTGCGTTCGTGAGACTGCGGGGGACGCAGTTGGATGCGCTGGTCGCGAAGGGGCATCGGCGAGCCCGCATCGCCCAACGTTTGGCGACGAATCTGGAATCCTGCATCAGCACCGTTCAGATCGGCATCACGCTGTGCGGGATTGCGACTGGGGCGCTGGTGAAGCCGGTGTTCGAGGCGCTGCTGCGTCCGATGTTTCAGATGCTGGCGGTCGAGTCGCCGGCGGTTCGAACGACGGTTGAGTTTTCAGTCGGCTTTTTGGTCAGCACATTTCTGCTGATTGTGGTGGGCGAACTGGTGCCCAAGTCCCTGGCGATTCGCAAGACTCTGGCGGTCTCACTCTGGACGGCGCGCTGGCTGGAGATGTTCTACTACCTGACATGGCCGTTCATCTGGATACTGAACCGGTCGCGGGGCTGGATCCTGGGCAAGCTTGGGATCGCGCCGTCGAGCGAATCGGAGTACGGCCATTCCGAGGAGGAGTTGCGGCTGCTCATTTCCACGGCGACGTCCCGGAGCGGGGAGACGGCTTTGAGCAGGAACCTGGTGCTCAATGCGCTCGATATTCGCCAGCGCATTGTGCGCGAGGTCATGAGACCGAGGCGCGAGATCACAGCCCTCGACACGCGCGGCAGTGTGACGGAATGCATCGAGATCGCCGAGCGGAGCCGGTACTCGAGGTTTCCGCTCTGCGAGGATGGAGATTTGGACCGGACATTGGGTGTTGTGCACATCAAGGATCTTTACGCATCCCGGCACAAGGCGCGCACAGGAGGCGAATTGCGACCGGTGGCGCGCAAGCTGATCTACGTGCCGGAGACGGCGCGGCTCGAGCGTGTGTTGGGGTTGTTTCTCGAACGGCGGCTGCACCTGGCGATCGTGGTGGACGAGTACGGGAGCACCGTGGGGATGGTGACTTTGGAGAACTTGCTCGAGGAATTGGTCGGGCAGATTCAGGACGAGTTCGACCAGGAGAAGCCCCTTTTTATCCAGACGAGCGACCAGACCTGGGATGTGGATGGGATTCTGCCTTTGCACGAGCTGTCCGATCTGGTCGGAGCGCCGCTGCGGGAGGAGGGGATTACGACCACCAGCGGTCTTGTCACACAACGGTTGGGCGGCTTTCCAAAGCCGGGCGATACTCTCACGCTCGGTCATTACGAACTGCGCGTCGAGGAAACCGACGGCCCGCGCGTGAGCAAGCTGCAGTTGACGAAGCGGACTCCGACGCGATGAGAGGCCGGGCTGAGGATCGGAATTGGTGCGGGGTGGATCGCAGTCGTGCCTCGACTCGGAACCAAAACAACACCGACCAAACCGTGGCTCGCTCAGCACCAGTCTTGAGCCATAGGTTCGTATGCGAACTGATGTGTCGAAGGGCTAGATCCTCGCAGCCTCGTCGGGCATCGCCGGAAACGCCGCACGAGCGCGCCGTGTGAAGAAGACTGCGGCGGCCATTCCCGCCAGAGAGGCGGCCATTGCGAGCCAGAGTCCGGCCACCGTGCTTCCGATGAGGAGGCAGAGGTTGAGGAGGAGCCAGACCATGAGGGGGCAAAGGTTGCGGGCGGTCGGGATAGCGCGTTTGGCAATGAGCCAGGGGCTGGCGAAGAGGAGCACGAGGAGCGTCAGAACGATATTGGTGGGGAACACGACCCACGGGACACCCAGCCAACTCGAGGCTGCGGGTGAGGTCTCGAATCGCCACCATCCGGCCACGCGCACCGCGAACGGCTGCAAGACCAGATCCACGCCCAGGACCAGGAGGGCGGCGAGGCCGATCAACCAGTATCCGTAGTGGGGGTCGCGCCGATAGGGGCGGAGGATGAGACGGGCGGTCTCGCGGCTGCTGAGCACCAGGGCAAGCCAGAGAAAGGGCAACTGCCACGGCACGATGCCGAGCATTCGTGGGCCGAATCCGTCGGCATACGTCACTGCGTCCAGGAAGAGATGGGATTTGACGGCGAGCGTGAGGCCGAGAGAGGCGCTGGCCCAGGAGACGAGCAGGACAGCGCACAGGTTTTGCGGGGGCAAGCGGTGGCCCAGGCAACTGAGGATTGCGAAGCTCGAGAAGACGAAGAGGGCGCCGGCAGACCAGCGTCCGACGCCGCTGGAGCCATGTCCAGAGAGCACTGCGCTCAAGCAGACGATGCCGCTCACAATCGTTGCGGCGAATGCAATGCGGAAGCAGAGCTGCGCCTGGGGGAGGGGCGCCGTGGTCTGCCGCGCGGGCAATTTGAGCACATCAGGCGCAATCCGCTGGGCATCGAGGGGGTCCATGAAGTCGGGACGCTATCGAAAGGGGAAAGGCAAGGGAACCCCAAAATGCCAGGGACTGTGGAGAACGAATTGCGCCAAAAGTTTTGTTACCCGGGTGGGGGGGTAAAGACGGGGGAAATGATACGTTGCGCCAGAAGTAACTGTTACCGTGGCGGGAATGGACAAAACCATGAGGCAGAGGACACGGGAAGAGGTTCTGGAGAAGCTGCGGCGGCGTTACCGGAATGCCGGCGCGGAGCACAAACGCAGGTTGTTAGACCAAGCCCAAGAACTGCTGGGTTACCATCGCAAGGCGGCGATCCGATCCCTGCGCGCACCGACGGTGGTGCGCGGTCCGCGGATCATCACGGGTCGACCGGTGATGTATGAGCCGGCGCTCTTGCAGCGCTGGCTGCGGCCGATCTGGGCGGCGACGGACTACGCGTGTGGGCGGCGCTTGGAGGCGATGTTGCCGGAGTGGATCCCCGCCTACGAGGTGCACGAGCGCAAGCTGCCGGCGGAGGCGCGGGAGAAGCTCCTGGGGGCCAGCGCGCGAACCCTGGACCGACTGCTGGAGCCGCTGCGGGGTCAAGGGGGCGGTCGCTCGCTGACCCGGCCCGGCACGTTGCTGCGGCACCAGATTCCGATTCGCGGCAGCGTCTGGGAGGAAGGGAAGGCGGGGTGGCTGGAGGTCGACACGGTGGCGCTGTGCGGCGGCAGCGTGGCCGGGGAATTTGTGTGGATGCTCGACGGCGTCGATTACGCGACCACGTGGGTGGAGGTGCGGGCAATGTGGGGGCGGGGGCAAGCCGGAACCCTGGCCGCCCTGCGTGATTTGGAGGCGAGCCTGCCCTTTGCGCTGTTAGGATTGGACAGCGACAACGGTGGTGAGTTCTTGAATTACCATGTGTTGAACTGGCTGCAAAAGCGGCCGCGACCGGTCTTCATGACGCGCAGCCGGCCCTACAAGAAGGACGACAACGCGCATGTGGAGCAGAAGAACTGGACGCACATCCGGCAGTGCTTTGGGTATGAGCGGCACGACAACCCCGAGGTGGTGGAACCGATCAATGCGCTGGTCAAGGGAGCCTATGGGCAGCTGCTCAACTACTTCCACGCCAGTCTGAAGTTGGAGCGCAAAGAACGCTCCTTCGGGCGGCTCAAACGCATTTACGGGCCGGCGCAAACGCCGCTGGCGCGGGTGTTGGCCAGCCCTGAGGTGACGCCGGAAACCAAGCGGCGATTGCAGCAGGAGAAGGCCCGCTTGAATCCCTTTGCGCTCAAGCGCGTGATGGATCGGAGCTTGAAAAGCATCGCCTCGCTGCGCCGGGAGCGCCCTTGACATTGTGAATAACTCGCCCCCCCAGACCCCCCCTTTGGCCCTCGGCCTTCGACCGCAGGGGGGCGCGAGCAAGAGCTCGAAGGCTCGCCCCCCTGCTCGTTTTATCTCGCTATCCCAGCCCCCAAACAGTACTCAGAGAAAAGACACTGAAAACCAAAAACAAAGCAGCCACTGGGTAACACCCCTTTTGGCACAACGAATCCCCTTCCCGGGTAACAGTTACTTTTGGCGCGCGGCGGAGAATCGGAATTTGTTTTTGCACGGACCTAAGGCTCATCGGAGCCGAGCACGACCACGCCGAGCGGCGGGAGGGTCAACCGGGCGGAGAACTGCTGCTGATGGGCGGGGACGGATTCTGCGTGGACGCCGCCGGCGTTGCCCTGGTTACTGCCTCCGTAAACTGTCGCGTCGCTGTTGAGCACCTCGGTCCAGAACCCGCCGCGCGGAAGGCCGATGCGGTAGTTTCCGCGCACGACCGGTGTCAGGTTGAGGACGACGACGAACTCGCGGCCCGAGCCAAGGGGGCGCCGCAGGAAGGAGAGGACGGAATTCTCATGGTCTGCGCAATCGATCCATTGGAAGCCGCGGGGATCGTGGTCGCCCTCCCAGAAAGCGGCGTGCATGCGGTACAGGCCGTTGAGGTCGCCGAGGAAACGCTGCACCCCGACATGGTAGGGGCCTGCTTCGAGCAACCACCAATCCACCTGGCCATTGGCGTCCCACTCGTTCTTCTGACCGATTTCCGCCCCCATGAACAGGAGCTTCTTACCCGGGAAAAGCCATTGGTAGGCGAGCAGGGCTCGGAGATTAGCGAAGCCCCGCCAATCGTCGCCGGGCATGCGTCCGCGGAGGGAGCCCTTACCATGCACGACCTCATCGTGGGAGAGGGGCAGGATGAAGTTCTCATGGTGGTGGTAGAGCATCGCGAACGTCAGATCGTTCTGGTGATACTTGCGGAAGACGGGATCCCGACGGAAGTAGCCGAGCGTGTCGTGCATCCAGCCCATGTTCCACTTGAAGCTGAAGCCGAGGCCGCCGAGATAGGGAGGCCGGGTCACCTGGGGCCATGCGGTGGATTCCTCGGCAATGGTCAACACGCCGGGGTGCTCGGTATGGATGATGTGGTTGAACTCTCTGAGAAACTCAATCGCTTCGAGGTTTTCCCGTCCCCCGTAGCGGTTGGGGATCCACTCGCCTTCCTTGCGCGAGTAATCGAGGTAGAGCATGGACGCCACGGCATCCACGCGGAGGCCATCGATATGGTATCGCTCGCACCAGAAGAGCGCGTTGGCCGTGAGGAAATTCCGGACCTCGTGGCGGCCGAAGTTAAAGACGTAGGTGCCCCAGTCCTGGTGAGTCCCCTGCCGCGGATCCTCGTGCTCGTACAGGGCGGTTCCGTCGAAACGGGCGAGGGCCCAATCATCGCGGGGGAAGTGGGCCGGCACCCAATCCACGATCACGCCGATGCCGGCTGCGTGCAGGGCGTTGACGAGGTATTGAAAGTCCTCGGGGGCGCCGTAGCGGCTGGTCGGCGCGTAGAAGCCGGTGACCTGGTATCCCCAGCTTGGGTAGTAGGCATGCTCCGCCACGGGAAGGAACTCGACATGCGTGAACCCCATCCGCTGGACGTAGTCAACGAGGGGGCTGGCCATGTCGCGGTAACGGAGCGACTGGCCGACGGCCTGCTTGCGCCATGATCCAAGGTGAACTTCGTAGATCGAGAGGGGCGATTGAAACGGATTGCACTGGCGTCGTCGCTCCATCCAGGCGTCATCGGTCCAGGCAAACTTGCGCGTGTTCCAGACGAGGCTGGCGTTCTTGGGCGCCACCTCGAAGCGCGTGGCGAACGGGTCGGCCTTGAGCACGGGCAGTCCGTGGGCATTTCGCACCTCGAACTTGTAATGCGCGCCCTCGTCCAGGCCCGGGATGAAGAGCTCCCAAACGCCGGACACGCCCAACAAACGCATCGGATGGTAGCGTCCGTCCCAGTGGTTGAAATCCCCCACCACGCTGACCCCCTGCGCATTCGGAGCCCAGACAGCGAACCCGACGCCCGGCACGCCATCGAGGACGCGCTGATGGGCGCCGAGTTTGTCATACAGGCGCCGCTCGTTTCCCTGGTTGAAAAGGAACAGGTCGATCTCTTCCAAGGTTGGGAGAAACGAATACGCATCGCGCATCTGGCGGCGGCGGCCTGCGAAGTCGGTGATGACCAAGTCGTAGGCATAGACCTCGTTGCTGCTCTCGGAGGTCCCCTCGAACAACCCGGTTTCGTGCAGCCTGGCGAGGGTGAAGGAGGGCTTGTCCTTCTCGATCGTGGGCACGATCTCGACCTGAGCAGCGTCCTGGAGCAAGGCGCGCACCACAACGCCGGAACCGTCCCCCAGCAGGTGCATTCCGAGCAAATCGTGAGGCGCCCGGTGCCGGGCGTTGACCAGGCTCTCGAGTTCGGCAGGCGTGAGTATCATCGTGTGTGCAATCTGCCACAAAGCTGCACGGAAAAGCACTGAAAAAACCGCGCAAACCGTGTCGCGATCGCGACACGGAATCTGCACAATGCGCAGGTGGCGGTGTGAGCTGGTGCCGGGCGGACTTTGATCAGTCGGGGGCCAGGGCGCGATAGAACCGTGCCGGGCGATCGCCGGCGACTGTGTCGAAGAACAGCGTGCTGGGGGCTTGCAGCGTTTCGGTGCCGATCGGTGTCCAAACCTTCAGGTCCTCACTTGCTTCGAGGACGTAGGTGACGCCCCGGCGGCCCTCGAGCTTGATCGTGATCACACCGTCGTTGAATCCCGCGACGGACAGCACGGGCTCGACGGGCGTCGGGTCCGGAATATCCAGCGGGAGGTAGACATCGTCAATGAACGCGGCATCCAGTCCGAAGTTGAAGTTGGCGTCCTTCACGTAACGCCAAGTGAACCGGTTGACGCCGGCGGGCACATTGAATTGGTAGCGCTGCCAAGGCAGGTCGCCGGACCAGCGTTGCAGACGCACGCCGTTGAGGTAGACCTCGAAGAAATCCCAATTGGCTTCCGAACTCACGCGGACCATGAAGGACACGGCGCCGGCGCGGGTGCGGGCCGTCAACTCGAGGCGGGTCTCCTGGCTGTTGCCGATCACACCGGAACGCAGGGCGTAGCGCCCGCCAGCGGCAGAGAGGGACTGCAACTGCCACGGGGCCGTCGTCGAGTTCGCCCAGGGAGGCGACGCGAGATCGGCCGCTTGGAACGGAGGCTCGAAGGAGTAGGTGGTCTTGGTGGGAACGAACCGCGCGGTGAGCGTGTAGTTGCGGTTCATCACGATCTGGAGCGGATTCGCGGACGTGTTGGTCGTCCCTTCCCAGCCGTCGAAGCGGTAGTCCTCATCCGGCGTGGCGGTGAGAATCTGGGACGAGCCGGCAGGGTACTGATCCGATCCGGGAGTCACGGAGCCGCCGACCGGCGGCGTGAGGTTGAGGCTGTAGAACTCGACGACCTCATTCACGATCGACAGCACGGCGTTGCTGAGGGCGCCGAGCACCGCGCCGCTGCCGGCATTGGCGAGGGCCAGAACGAGGGTCCTGGGCTCGTCGGCGATGCTGTTGGTAAGAATCGGCACCGTGAAGGTCTGCAGCGCGACGCCTGGGTCGAAGACCAATGTGCCGCTGACGGGCAGATAATCGATGTCCGCCTGGGCGGTGTCGTCCTGGCTCACGTAGTCGACGCTTGTCGCGTTCGTGCTGGGGCCGGTGCGGACGACGGTGATGGTGGCCTCGCTTTCGGATCTGAGGACGGAGTAATTGGCGCTGCTGAAGGCGAGGACGCTCTCCTTGTCCTCAATGGTCAGGACCGAAGTCAATTGGGCATTGAGCGCGTAGCCCGACGGCAGATTGGTCAAGACAAGCCCGACGGTCACATTGCCGCGGGCGGCGTGGTCGTCCATGGCCTGGACCTCGAAGGTCTTTTCCGTCTCACCTGGCAGGAACAGAAGCGTGCCGTTGGTGGGCTGGTAATTGAGGCCCGGGACGGCGGAGCCGCCGGAGGTGAGGAAATCAACCTGAGCCGACGCGGCGAGGTCGCCGCTGCGGACGACTGTGACGGTGGCCGGCCCCTGGTCTTCAACCACACGATAGGCCGCGGAGGAGAACTGGATCTTGCTGAGGATGAACTTCTCGTCACCGTGGACGCGTCCGACACCCCGTCGGGGCAAACCGTTGAGCGTGGTGAAATCGCCGCCGACAACGAGGGCCGTGTCGGACTGAAGCGCCAGGCTCCGGATCAACCCGTCGGCCCCTTGGAAGATCAGGAACCCGTCGTCCACGGTGCCGTTGGGGTTAAGGCGCGCATAGCGCGACATGGGCTGGCCTCGCACTTCGGTGAAATTGCCGGCCAGAACAACCTTCCTGTCAGTCTGGACTCCGACGCCATACACGGTCTGGTTGGCGCCCGAGCCCGGATCGAAGCTGGCATCGAGAGATCCGTCCGCGTTGAGGCGGGCGATGCGCGCCCGGTCCACATTGTTGAACTTCACAAAGGCCCCTCCGATGATGACCTTGCCATCCGCGCCCACCGCGATCGATCGGACAGCCCCATCGGGCCCGGTCCCCGTGTTGAAGGACCGGTCAACAGTTCCGTCCGCATTGAAACGGGCCAGGAAGGGGTAATTGGCCCCGCCGGCACTCGAGAACCCGCCACCGGCCAACACCTTCCCGTCCGACTGGATGGCGACCGTGAAGACGCCTCCGGGCGCGCCCGCACCCGGATCAAAGGTCCGATCGAGCGAACCGTCGGCCATCAGACGAGCTATCCCGGGCCGGCTGACGCCGCCGACCGTGAGAAAATCGCCACCGAGAACAATGGCGCCGTTGGCCCCCACAGCCAGTGCGCGGACTGTGCGGTTCGCCCCCGCGCCCGGATTGAAGCCGGAATCGATGAGGCCGTCAGCCGTCAAACGGGCGATGCGTGGCGCGTTGTCGTCGCTGTAGGTGGTGAATTCTCCGCCCAGCAGGATGCGGCCATCCGGTTGGACGGCGACGGCGTGCACGGTGTCGTTCGGACCCGCGCCTGGATTGAAGAAGCTGTCGAGATAGCCATCCTCGTGCAGGCGGGCCACGCGCGGCATGACTGTGCCATCCACAGTGGCGAATGCGCCGGCCAGGACGATCTTTCCATCCGGTTGGACGGCGACGGCGTTGACCGGCCCATCGGCGCCCAAGCCAGGATTGAATGCGAAATCGACGCTGCCGGGCAGTTCGTCATCGATGATGGTGACGACGGTGTTCACTTGCTCGCCCAGGACCGTCGAGCCAGGCAATGCCCCCGGAGCCGGGCCTCGGGGATTGCTGAGGAGAACCCCAAAACTCCGGTTGCCTTCCCCGGCGGAATTGTCAATGACTCGGACCTGGAACTGCCTGTTCGTTTCGCCGGGTTCGAGGATAAAGTTGCCCGAGCCGCCTTGGACGACGACGTTTGTTTCGCCGGCGAATCGGAGTGCGCCGGCGGTTGCGACGTAGTCCTTGGTCGCCTGGGCGGTCCCGTTTGTCGTTGTGTAATCGACCGAAACGGCGTTGACCGAGCCTCCGATGCGGCGCACGTCCAGCGTTACGACGCGCGCGAACTCATCCACGCTGTATTCGCTCGAGGCGAATTCGAGGGCGCAGTCGTCATTTGCGATCTCGAGCACGGCCGTGGCTTGAGGACCGACCAACCCGCCGCTGACGGCGTTGGTTGCGAGCGACAATTGGACGGTCTTGTTCGTCTCGATCAGCGTGTTGTCGAGGATGCGCACCTGGACGGTTGCATTGGTGACACCCGGAGCGAACGCGACCGGATAATTCGTGGCCACGAACTCGATGCCATCGGTTGCCGTGCCGTTGGTGGCGGCGAAGTCGACTTCGATCGGATTGTCGACCGCCCCGATCCGGCGCAGCGCGATGATGGCGTTCGTCCCATTCTCGGTGACACGGTAATTGGCCGATGCGAATTCGACATACGAGTCGTCATCGAGAATGGTCAGCGTGGCGTAGGCCTGCCCCCCGATGGGGGCGCCGCTCCCCAGACTGGTGAGGATGAGCCGCACCGTTTCGGCCGGTTCCACCGCCGGGTCGTCCACGATGATGACAGGCAGGTCGAAAACAGTCTCGCCCGGGGCGAACGTGAACGTGCCGTTGGTCGCCACGAAATCGGCTCCGGGCGTGGCTGTCACTCCGAGGACTGAGTAGTTGACCACCAGAGGGGTGTTGTTGTGACCGGTGCGCCGAACCGGGACGCGGGCTGTGCCGACGTTTTCGGACGCGGTGTAGGCGGTTTGAGTGAACTCGACCGTGCCGTCGTTATCGACGATTTGGATCGTGGCGCTGCTCTGTCCGCCGATTGTGCCGCCGGGCACGTCGACCAGCGTCACCGTCACGTCTTCCATGAACTCCTGAACCGGGTCATCCACTGTCAGGAGCGGAACATCGATCCATTCCTCGCCGATCGGAATCTGGACCGCCGGGGGGATTGGCTGGTAATCGCTGCCGTTGCTGGCGAACCCGGAGGTTTGGAGGACGACTTTCTGAACTCGGTTCGTGGGGCCCTCGCGCCGGATGCGGAAGGAGGTGCCCACCGGATCCCCCTCGCCGACCTGGGGCGCTCCCGCCTCGATCGTCACGATTGCGGAATCGTCATCGAGGATGGTGAGAGTATGCGCCTTATAGACGTCGAACTGGGCGTTGAGGGGGATCGGAACGAACATGTAATTCGTGACGACTTCATTGGTGGTGACCGGCTCACCCACTTCGTTGGTGATTGTGATATCGTTGGTCGTCAGCCAGTTGCTGAGCCATGACGGAGGTTCGAGGAGCGTGACCACAATCGTCCGGTCCGGCTCGAGAAGCTGGTTGTCGTTGATCGGCAGGGCGATCAGCTTGGTCCGCTCGATCCATCGACTGTCCTCGGCGCCGCTGGGATTGTGCGGGAAAACCACCAGGCCCGTCGAGGTCACCAGCGGATAATCAACGTCGGGGATTGCGGTGCCGCCGGTGACCTTATACTGGACCGTGACGTCCTGATCCTGGGCGGGATTCCCGGTAACGGTGACTGCCAGATAGGCTTCGCCGGCGCTGGTGCCTTCGAACACGCTCGATGTCAGGAAGTCGAAGCCGACGGCGAGCGCTGAACCGCCGTCGTCGTCATTCAGAGCGATCACGGCCTGATCCTGCGGACCCACGTTGTAGTCGGCTCCAGGCAGGATTGTCACCACGATGTACTCGGGATCCTCGCGCAACCGGTCATCCACCGGGGACACCGAGACAATCACCCGGTTCTGGGCCGCCGGGAATCGAATCCGCGAAATCGGGACGTAATCCGCAACGGGCTTGGCGTTGCCTCCCCACTTGAGGTCGACCACCAACTCGCGGCTGACATCCCCCGTCCGGGTGAAGGTCAGCTCGCCGGCGTCCGAAGGTTCGGCCGCGGTCTCGTCGGAAGCGGTGACGGTGACCACCGGCAAGGCGCGGTCGGCGATGAAGAGGCGGGCGGTGTTGGGAGTGCCGATATTGTAGGTCGGACGGTCCGCGAGATAGACCTCGACCGTGTTGCCTCCATCCCGGACGCCATTGTCGCGCGGCGTGATGAGAATCGAGGCCGACGGCTGTCCGGCCGGTATTGTCACGGTCCCGGAGAGGGCGCGGTAATCGCGCCCGCTGACCGCCGTTCCCCCGACGAGGTAACTTACCAGCAGTTCGCTGTTCATGTCGCCCTCGCGAGTGATGATCATGATGCCCGTATCGGGTCCGGATTCCGAGGCCAGGGCGTCCGTGGCGACGATGGTGACCCTGGGCATGTCGTTATCGACGATGGTGACGGACGCGGCATCGGGGCTGGCGGTATAGCCTGAGCTTCCGACCACCTTGAGCGTGACCGCTTCATTGCCCTCGAGGTAGAGGTCTTCGAGAGCGACGACCGGGAGATTGACGAAGGCAGACCCGGCGGGGATGACGACCGCGGCGGGCAGCTCGAGGTAGTCTGAGACCGGAGTGGCCGTTCCTCCGACTTCGAGCGTGACAGAGAGCGGCTGGGCTGTGGGACCTGAACGCGCGACGGTGAACATGGCGCCGTCATTCAGGTTCTCCGTGGCGGTTGGGACGAGGGCGAAGACCGACACAGTCGGAAGGGCGGGCAGGACTCCCTTGAGAGCAAGGCGGGCTTCGCCGGGCCAGGCGGGGAGGTACTCGGAGTAGGTCTGAAACCAGGTATCGACGCCGTTGACCGAGCGCAATTCCCATCCGCTGTAGTTGAAGACATTGGTGTTGGTGGCCAGAGTGCCTTCGGGGACGCCGTTGGTGATCAGAAGCTGGATGAACTGGAGCGGGTACATCAGTGTCAGAGCAACTTCCTTGTCAACTGCCGTGGCCGGGTCGCCCAGCGGCGTAATCTGGATCTGGGCGGTGACGACCCCCGTGGGGAACTCGATCGCATAGAAATCATGCGGTGTCTCGACGTCGCCGAAGGGGTTTGGAGTGACATTGGTCTGCGTGACAATGTTGGTCCAGTCCGCATAATCGGCCCCGGCGACAGCCGAGCCGCCCAGAAGGAAGACAGCCTGCAGCGCGGTGTTGGTATCGCCCGTTCGCGTCAGTTCGAAGAGACCGGGCGTTGCGGAGGCGACCACGGCGTCGCTGACTCGCTTGACCGTCACGACGGGTCTGCGCGTCGCCATGAACAAGACGCCCTCGGCATCCTTGTCCGCAATCGTGATCGAGGTGTCGAAGTTGAGCGGTCGGGTGATGTAGCCCTCGATGTGGGCGCCGATCGAGTACGTGCGATTGCTCAGATTCACCAGTGTGAAAGCCCCGTCCGCATCGGTGTACGTCCACTGATAGTCGTCGGCGTAGTTGTACGAACCTTCGGTCAGGGACCCATTCGAGACGCGGACCCGTTGCAGAGGCAGGCCGTCGGTGCTGACGACCTGACCGCTGATGCGGAAGGTGCCCGGCGAGCCGACGCTGATGACCGTGTGTTTGCTGACAAGGCCGCCTTTCATGTCGCTGACTTCGACGCGGACGACGTACTGGCCGGCATCGGCGAACAGGCGGGTCAAACTCGGGCTGTTGGGCGCCACGGCACCGTCACTCATGTCCCAGTAATAGGCGAGCGCATCGCCGTTATCATCGGTGGCGCTGATGGTGAACGTCACGCTCCCCCCGGGGCGGACGAAGTTCGTGGACACAGTCAATTCCATCGCGGGAGGCACGTTGTCCGGGTCGGATCCTTTGTGGACGACGATGTCGTACCAGGTGTTGGTGCCCGCGCCGCCTTTGGCTGTGGGCGTGATGTAGACCTTGGATTCCTCATCCGCGTAGGTCCGTCCGACGGCGATTGGAGCGTCCTGGCGCCCCGGCATCGAGCCCGGAGTTGTGTCGAGAAGCTGGCTGTATCCCAGGGCCTGCTGCCAGGCGCTGAAATGCAGTTCAACGCCGTTGGTTGTGTACGGTGTCTGGACCTTTCCGCGCGCGCTCACCCAGTAGGTGCGCTGCGCGTCCTTGGCCACCTTGAGGGCATACTGTCGGCCCTCGACCAGCCTGGGGGTATCGTGGACGTAAATCCGGTTGGTGCCCCCCTCCGTCACTTCGGCAATGTAGGGGTCGGGGAGCCAGCCCAGGAGATTCTTGCCGATGGCATTGAAGTGGCCCGCGAAAGTAGACACCTGCTGGTTGGTGGTCGCCGCGGGACCCTCGCCGCCCCCGCCGCCCATCACATCGAAAACGTCGCCATACTCGACATCATCGCCTACGCCGAAGACGCTGTCGTGGCCGACCAGGCTGTCAATGTCGAACGGGTTGTTGTTGGGGTTATTCGGCAGGGCCGCCCGTCGCGTGTCGTAGAAATTGGCGTGGCCCAAGCCGAACACGTGCCCGAGTTCGTGGATGATTAAGCCAGCCCCGTTGCCCTGGAGCCAGGCGACTCCTCCCCCTCCCAGCCCGCCCCACGTGAATCCGGGAACGTTGGGATGGCGCATGACGATGAAGTCGTAATTACCGGCCACGAATCCCGCCTTGCGGGCTTCCTCGATCGCATCGAGGAGGATCAGGCCGGGGCCTTCGGCGGAATAATCGAGTTTTGGATACGGCAGCGTGAGGACAGGAGTGACGGTCGTGACCAGACTGGCCTTATTGTATGAGGTCTCGACATAGAAGTCATTGACTTCATGCATCACCTGGGCCGCCTCAGACTCGGAAATCGGCACCTCGGTGTCATCGCGAAAGACCAGGCGCATGAACAGAACCCGTTTGCTGCCCCACGACCCGACCGGATTCTCGGGCGGCGGATTGGTCCAGGCGCTATTGCCACCCACCGGCGCCCCGCCGCCGGAGGCCAGGGCCACGCGGCGCGCCTCGACTTCAGCGGCGGCGAGTATGCCATTCAATTCAACGGCGTGGCTCACACCGCAGACGACCAGGCGCTGGCCCCCGTAATCCAACACTCGCCTCTCTCCGTGCAGGGCCGCGCCGCAGATCGAGCATGTCGAAGCGGTTTGGATCCCGTCAGCGGCCAGGCGAGCGGCGCCCTCATCGGCGTCGAGGAGCCGCGCGGGATTCTCGTGCAATGCAAGCAGGTTGCCCACGGCGATGCCGTGGATGGCGATGTCATCCTGGCTCATCTGCAGCAGACGCCGCCCGTAAACGTACGTGCTATAGGTGCGGCCCGAGCCGGCCATCGTCACATACCGCATTTTGCCGGCGGGAAACTCCCGGTAATCCGCCCCGGGCAGGGGGGAGGCGAAATAGACCTGCATTCTGCCACGCCCGACGACCACTTCCTCGAGGTACGCGGCGATCTCGGCCGGCAGGCGTTGCCGCCAGCTCCACGGCACCGCGCGCTCGAGGGCGCGCCTCGGGTTCACTTTGATCTCGCGCGCCAGCGCTTCACGCCGGGCGATGGCCAATTGGCGGCCTTCCTCGATCTGGCTTGTTCCCGTGGATGGATGCTTCAGAAAGGCGTTCGCCCAGGTGTCGAACGAGGCGAAGACGGTCTCGGGCTGGGCGTCCGGCTGAACCGGAGCGGGTTCGACGCGCGGTGCACCCGGCGCGCCGGGCGCGGGGCTCAACGTTCCACGCTCGACGGCTTGCACCGCCAGCAGGCCGGTTGAGGGCGTTGCAGTCGACTGGACAGCAGGACGGGCTGTCTCCGGCCCTCGGGCGGCGGGGCTGGGCCTCGAGCTGGTCCGAGGCCAAGAAATCAGGGCGAGAACCAACGCGCAACCGCCAAGAATCCAGATCGATTTTTTCATGAGACCAGTTTTTCCGTTTCAATCCTAACGAATGCCGACAGAGAGTGTAAATTCAATTGTCTTAGGATGCGGCGCACCTGCTCGAGCGTGGTGTCCAGACATCCTTCGGACCAGACCAAGTAGTTGGAGCGGGCGATCTTCTGGGTGATCGGCCACTGGGCGTCGAGGCGCGCCTCGAGTTGCTCGGGTGTCCAACCGCGGGCGAGGCACCGCTGGCGCTGGGACGCCAGGGTGCAGGCGACACAAACCACCGCATCAAATTCACCCGCCGCCCCTGTCTCGAACAGGAGTGGGATCACGACCACGGCAGCCTCGCGGCCGGCCAACCTCGACTCGGCGACCTGCTGCTGCCAGAGCTGGCGGATGCGGGGATGGAGAATGCCTTCCAACCGACGCCGTGCGGCCACATCGGAAAAGACCAAGCGCGCCATTTCGGCGCGGCGCAATCGGCCAGCGCCGTCACACAGGTCGGGTCCGAAAACCTCGATGATATCGGCCAACGCCGGCGAGCCCGGCTCGACGAGTTGGCGCGCCAGCAAATCCGTGTCAATCACTGCGCAGCCCTGATCGCAGAGCATCCGGGCCACGGTCGATTTGCCCATGCCGATTCCGCCGGTCAATCCAAGAACCTTCATGCCGTGAATGACGCGGGATGCGCCTCGAACTCTGAGGTAGAGTCCGAGGCTGGGATGACTGGTACGCTTCGGACGAGTCGATCGGGCAACCGCTCAGACTCGAGCGGCCGGCCGAAACCCGGGGAGTCCCGAAGCCCGCACGACACGGATGCGAACAGTGCCGCCGCGGGATTCGAACAGCCTGCTGCCCGACGAGACACAGCATTGGGAACGACTATTGGGCGAACGCGCGGAAGAAGGTGTTCGATTGGCCCAGCGTCTGCGCATCGAGCATGATTCGGACTTGACCGTTCACCGCCACGTTTGTCGCAAAGGGCTGCCAGGCGGTCCCACGGCCCGGCAGAAGCTCGAACGCTCTTTGCAGCGTGTAGACCTGATTGGCCTGACCCGTCAACTGCAACTGGTATTCTCCCTGCGGCATCAATCGCACGGCGAGTATCGCCGGAGTGGATGCATTCACGGGCGGCACGATGATGGCATTGAAGTTGTCCACAAACACTGCGTCGAGCCCGGACGACACCGCGTTGTCTTTGACGTAGCGCCATTCGAGGGTGTGCGTTCCCGTCGTGATCGGGAAACTGTAGCGGGTCCACTCGACGTCCCCGGACCATTTCATCTGCTGGACGCCATCGATCAGGAACTCGGCATAGTCCCAGTTCGCCTCCGAGCTGATGCGCAGATCGAACGAGACAGCGCTTGCGAAGAATCGGTCGGTGAGGCTCAGCGTCGAGGTTTGCCCGTCTTGAATGGCTCCGGAACGCGCGGCGTACTTGCCCGCGGCGACGCTCGCAGTCGTCACGGTCCAGGGTTTGGCCCCGCCGGCCACCCACTTCAGCTTCGACAGGGTGCCCGTCTCGAAGTCGTCGGCGTAAACGATCGCGCGGAATGTCGGGCGCACGGTCAAATTCGAGTTCACCTGGAACGTCACGGGATTGGCGGTCGAGACGACGTCGCCCTCCCATCCGGCGAATTCGTATTGGGCATCGGGCATGGCTGTCAGCGTCTGACTCGAGTAAGCCAGGACATCCACCGCACCGGAGTCGTGCTCCGCGACACTGCCGCCGGTGGCGGCCTGGAGATTGACGGTGAAGAGCGCGCCGGGGGTGAAGAGGTAGGCCAACTCGACCTTGCCCGTCAGCCCGTTGAAGCCATCGACAGCCCAGTGATAGGTCCGGTTCATCCGGACACCTTCCTGCAGTTTGCTGTAAAGCGAGCCCTCGAAGGCATCGTCGTTGCTCGCCACCATTCGGAGAGCGTTGACTCGCGGGCCTGTGTAGAGGCCCAGCGTGGTGTCGAATGAGCTTCCTTCGGTCGAAAGCAGCAGCGCTCCATCGGCAGGCGCCGTCCATTTCCACCACACGGAGTGGCCGCCGGGCTTGCCGGCGTGCATCGGTTCGCCAGGCTGCAGTGTGGCGAGGCTGGTATCGACCGCATCACTCCCCTCGATGCCCGTGACGAACGTGGCCGTGTCGAAGTTGTCGTTTGACGGCGGCGGAACCCGGTAGTGGACCGTGACGCGGTATTCGTCGGAGATGAGTCCGGCGAGGTTGACGGAGCGTGCGACGATCTGATTGGCCCCCACACGGAGCAACGCTGGCCTCGCCCAATTGGTCGTGCCGACCGCGGAACCCGCCAGTCCCCCGTTGACACTCACCAGGACTTCGGCGATGCCCGAGGCTTGCGGGCCGACATCCTCGGCCGTGCCGGTGACGGTAATGCTATTCGTTGTGGACACCAAACCGCTGATCGGATCCTGAATCGAGACGCGCGGGGGCTGCTTCTGCAATTGGCCGCCCGGCATGATCCGCAAGCGGATGGATCCGAGGCTGTTTGTCGCCAGACCGGCCACGGCAATCGAGTAGGAGACGCTCTTCTGGGCCTGGAAGAACAGGTTAGTGCCCCGTGTGCCCGGAAGGTTGGCCGCTGTGGCCACGGACTTCAGGTTGGTGAGAGCGTTGCCGGTGTAGACGGCCAGGATAGTGCCGATGCCGCTTCCCGCCGAATCGACGAGGATATTGGTCTCCCAGTCCCCGGTCCACCGCCACCACAAAGAAGCGGCCGCCGTGGGGTTGCCGCCGTGCTGCGGTTCGTTGGGTTGAAGCGTCGCGTAAAGATTGTTCGCCAGGTACGACGCGCCGCCGCGCGGCACTTTGGTCGCCAATTCGAAATGGTCGTTCGGCGGCGGCGGGATGATTGCGTAGTTGAGCAGGTTCGTCAGGGTCCCTTTGCCGGGGGCGGTGACGGTCAAGGCAATCGAGATCGATTCACCCAGCGCAGGCACCTGAAGATTCGCCGTATAGATGGGGTCTTGAGCCACAAGGTCGGGCGCCACGCCATCGTTCCCGAATGCCAGCGTGCCGCCGCCGACGATGGCGCCGGTGACCGTGGCGTCCCGGATGCCGAAGCGATCGCGCACCTTGACGTAGATGGGTTGGGTGGCGCCGGCAAGCAGGACCGACCCCGAGGGCGGATCGACGCTGACCTGCATCACGCCGCTCCCGGTCAAGGTCAGCGAGTTGTAGGCATTGAGCCGCCCACCGGTCGTGGTCTGGCCTGCCAGGGCGGTAATCGGCACCGCCCCGGAGAGGATGCGGTCCTTCATTTCGATATGATCGGAGCCCGGGTAGAGGCCGAGGATCAGGGCGGCGACGCCGGTGACATGGGGCGTAGCCATGCTCGTTCCGTCGATTGTCTCGTAGTCCCCGTCAAATCCCGCCCAGCACGAGAAGATCTCGACGCCCGGGGCACCCAGGTGGACTGTGCTGGCCCCGTAGTTTGAGAAGCCGGCAAGATAATCGCTGCGATCGACAGCCGCGACAGAGATCACGTTCTCGAGCTGGAAGCTCGCTGGATACGCAGGGGAAAATCTGGTGTCGATACCGTCGGCCGTCATTGGCTGCAGCCGCGACGAACAGCACGCCGTGGTCCCCTGCCCGCTCGATGGTATCGAAGAGGGCTTGCGAGAAACCGTATCCGCCCCAACTGGCGTTGATGGCTTGCGCCCCGTGCGCAACAGCGTAATCGATGCAGGTCATGGCGTCACTGGTGGAGCCGCCCCCGGCCGCGGAGAGGAAGCGACATCCCATCAATCGGACCTTCCAGGAGACTCCGACATGGGGATTGCCATCGTTGGCAGCAGCGCCAATGGTTCCGCTGCAATGGGTGCCGTGGCCGACGTCGTCCATCGGATCGCCTGTCCCGGCGATCGCGTCGATGCCGTGGATATCATCGATGAAGCCATTGCCGTCGTCATCGATGAAGTTGTCGGGAATCTCGTTCACATTGACCCACATCTGGCTGGCCAGGTCGAGGTGGGTGTAGCGGATGCCGGTGTCGACGACGGCCACGACGACGTTAGTCGAGCCGGTGGTCAGGTCCCAGGCCCGCTCGGCGGCGATATCGGCGCCGGGCATCCCACCATACTGCCCGTAATTCCACAGGCCCCAGAGCGAGCCATCCACGAACGCCCTGTCATTGGGCGTGAGCATCAGATGCATGATATGATCCGGCTCGACGTATTCGAAGAGACCCGAGTCCCTCAGTGCCTGCAACCGGTCGAGGAGGCGTTGGCGGGCGGCGGACTCATCGCCGGCGGGGAGCCCCGCCGGACGCGCCTGGCTCGCTTCGTCGAGGAGCACCAGGCCGGGAACCAACTGATAGCGCCGCGCGATGGAGGACCCGTACTGGCTGACCGATGTCGGGCCGATGGCATCGGCGACAGCCGCCTTGAATTTGCCGATCAGGCGGGTGGCATGGACCTCTTGGGAATCGAGCATGAGGGTTTCGGCCTGGGCCAGACCCGAGACGGCAATCGCGCACACGAGAGAGCCGACAGTCAACGCGAGCGATGCTGGGCGGCGACCGCGGGGCATCGCATGCGCCGAGGCCGTCGCGGGAAGCTCATTCCCGAGACTGGCGGATCGCCTTTGGATCAAGGCTGCTTCCAACGCCGCGATGCGCATCGCAGCCCATCCTTGACACTGTGCCATCAGAGTACCCCTCTTCATGAGTCTTTAGTCAAACTAGGCGGCGACCGCACGCGGCCGCCCGCCGATCCGCATCAACCTGCCATTCCGGATTCTGTGCCGTTGGGATCGCCGAACGGCTTCCGATCGGCGCCCGTGGTTCACGGGTCGTAACGGACCCTGTAGAAGCTTCTCTGGTTGCTTCCGGCCGGGATGGCATCTATGATTGTCAAAACCTGCACTGTCGCCGCGGAATTGGTGACAACGGAATGCGCCGTCCAGTTGGCCGGCGTGAGCCCCACCGTCTTCTCGACGCGGTAGACGGTTTCGGCCGCGGCATCCCACGAAATCCGCACTTGGTTTGCCGGATGGCCAAGGACTTCAGCGGCCCTCAGCGTGACACCGTCGAAGGGCCACGTGTCGTAGGCGTTGGCGACCCCATCGCCATCGGAATCGATCGTGGGGCTGTCCAGCAGGGCGGCATTCACCACAATCGTCTTGACCTCGTATCCATTCTGGCGGGAGGCGACGGGCGTGCCGCTTGTCGGGCCGGAGTATGACTTCACCCAGCGGAGGCGGCCATCGAACATGCCGTCCAGTTCCTCGGCAGGGACATTCGAGGCCCCGAAATAGATGGTCAGGCCCGGATAGACATACATCACGGACTCGGGGTCGGTCTCGACAGCAGGCTGCAACTGCAGGTAATCCACGTAGAGTCCGTACTTGCCGGAGCGGGGGTTGCCAAGCCAGTCGACCGGGCCGCTGAAGCGCAGTTCGCCGCCCGAGTAGACATCGAGCACCAGGCGCCCGATGGCGGCATTATCCTCGAATCCGGCGGGGGTCGGGCCGAGGTCCTTGCCGGCCCAGGTGTGCAGCACGCTGGCGAACTTGGCGGCCGTGGTTTGGAATGTCGTTCCCAGGAGATCGCCTGTGGCGGGCTTGGTGAGCAGGTGGAAGCCATCCGAGACGCTCACGGTATTCGCCGAGTCCACGCCGGCGTCGCTCAAGTTGTCCGTGACGTCGAGGAACACTCCCTCATCCGCCCGGATCGAGTGATTTCTGAGCTTGAGGTCATTCGCCTTGATATGGAGCGAGCCGCGGATCACGTCGCGCCCGCCTTCGAGCCTGCCGGCCCCGAGCTCGAGGGTGAGGCGGTTGTCGATGTTGAGAGTGCCGCTGTTCGCATAGGAGGAAGCGGCAACGCTGGCGCTGAAAATGTTGAGAGTCCCCGTGTTGACGAAAGTCTGCAAGGCACCGCCGCTGTCCGAGCCGAAGTACCCGATATTCGGCACGGTCAGGGTGCCGTTGTTCGTGAAGAACTTGACGCCGGGCATGTTGGTGCGGACCCAATTCGGGAGGCCATTGGTGGTGTCGAGGTAGGTGAGGGTGAGGATGCCGTTCAGCGTCAAGGCCTCGCCGTCCAGGATCAGTTTGCGCGTGACCGTGATCGGGTCGTTGATGACGATCTGTTTGCTCTTCGCGACAAAGTCGTGCACCACGACCCTCTGGGTCGAGTCCAGGAAATCGGCGCTGAGGATCACGACGTGGATGCCGACATCGACGGGATTGGTGATGGGGTTGTAGTCATTGGTGGTGTCGTCGATGTAGTAGTTCGTGTAAATGGTGGCCATCTGGTTGGTCCAGAGCCCGCTCCACATCTCGATGTTCCCGGCCATGCGTATCACACCCGCCCGGGCGAGGTTCTCGACCGTGAGGAGCCCGCTGCTCGAACCGAGGTTGTAGAGGAGGTCGGGCGCGTCGACGACGGTGTTCGATGTGCTGACGAGGTTCTTGGCATCGATCGAGATGACCCCCATCCCCCGGAAGCGCGCCTTGGTGAGATCGACCTCGTCGCCGATGATCTCGATGCGTCCAGGTTGGTCGAGGGGCCCCATGCCCGCGACGATTGGCGGGCGCACGGTGAGGTAGTCGATGAACGCCGAGTAACTGGCGTAGAGATTGGTGACGAAACGATTCGAGAATCCCCGGTCGTAGACGAAATTCGTTGTAATCAACGCGTTGCCGTTAAAACCGAACAGGAACTCCCGCGGCGGGGAGCGCCAGACCTCGTAGGGGTACGGACGGAGCGTGGGCACCGGGGTGATGTCGATGTTCGTGCCGAACGCGAGGTTGGTTTCGGAGGCCAACCGATCGACAAAGTAGATCGCATTGGTCTCGCCGCTCGCGGTCACGACGTTCGTATTCGAAAGCCGCAACTCGATGGCGACCGTCGCGTGGGCGACATCCGGCACGGTGCTCGGGGCGAACCGGGCGCGGGCGGCAAAGCTATTCGTGTCGCTCACGCCCACAAACACCGCCTGTCGGATGATGTTGGTCGGGGCGAAGATGTTCGTTGTTGTGCCGTCGGCGTTGGTGATGGTCAGGCCGATGCCCCCCGTCACATTCGTCAGGCCGGTGAAATAGGTCGCCGTGGTCCCGACGCGCACATAACCCGATGCGTTGTTATCTGACACGAAGTGCGATGGCGAGACCGCCTGCCAGGAGGTGCCGCCGCCCAGGGGCCGCGCAATCGAGGAACTGTCCTGTCCGGGTATTCCATTGGTGGGCTGGCTCCCAACGCCCCACCACAGGTCGTAAACCCCAGGCTCCGGGCGAAAATCGTAGCCACCGGGAATATAGCCGGCGCCGAAATCCGGTTGGACGGAGCCCACCGAGAGACCGCCCCGGGTCAGGTCGATCTTGTTCCCTTCGAGACGGAGGATTCCGGAGTTTTCGACCGAGAGCGTTCCTTCGTTGACGATTTTGGCGGCGGAAACGGTGATGTAGGTCGGGTAGTAGACGGTGTTCGAGGCCACGAAGCCGAATCGCTCGACTGTCTGGATGACGCCGCCGCGCTGGTTGACAAAGCTGGCCGCGGGGCTACGGACGCCCTCTCGGGTGACATTGTCAAAAGTGAAACCGACGCCACCGGTCATGGTCCCCCGGTTCGTATAGTTCATCACCCGGGTGAAATCGTAGGGGAGAGGCGCCGACCAGACCGTGAAGGTGCCCGCGTTGTAGAACGCGAGGGCATCGATCTGCGGGGCCTCGCCATAGGCGTAATTGAGTTCGCCCTCGTTAATGAAAATGTCGGCGGCGCGGGCGACTTGGGTTGTCCAGGCCATCCCTGCCACCAGAGCCCAAAGTGTAAGATGCTTCATATCGCAATGGACCGTGCGCGCGGCCTAGCGGCCACTCAAGACTTGAGCTTCGATCGCCTCGATGGACGTGCCGACGGGGTAGACCACGGGATCATTGGTGGTTCCGTCGAACGAGCCCCAGAGGAGGAACTGGTTGGGCCCGATGGCATCCGCCTGGCTGAGGAAATTGGGCCATTGATTGTACCAGATCGGCCCCACCGAGTTGAAGGTCAGCACGTACGACGGGGTGGTGCCCACGGAGGGGACCATGGTTCCGGGGCCAATCTGGCCGGCCAGGCCGTTGATGGCGTCGTTGTTCTGCCAGTCGGTCATGACCTGTCCGGTCCCGATGATCGTATCCGTTGCCTCACCGCCCTGGAGATCCGCCGCATCGAAGATGATGTCCGGCACCTCGACCACGCGCACGATGGTCTGCGAGACCCGTCGTCCGTTGAGGATGACCCTCTCGGTGTAGATGTTGGTGGTTGGGGTGAAGAAGTTGCCCAGGACGGAGTCGTATTCGAGCCGTTGCCAGAGGACCTTGTCGATGCCGCTGCGCAGGGCAGGCTCGATGAACGTGTTGGTGCCCGTCACATCGTTGGTGCCTGTGATGTTGGTCAGGTTGGGGGGGGCGTCCCAAGGATAGCCCGGGTACCACGGAAGATTGGTCGAATACCCGTTTGTCAGGAGAGAGGGAGGAACGCCCCAAGGAGAGGAATTCGTCGCGCCGAAGATGTAGTTGGTTCCCCCAATCACCCCCGCGGGGATGGTCTCGACGTTGTAATTGTTGGTGCGGTAGATGTACTGAAGAGCGGCCACATCATCGCGCGTCAGCGTGGTCACGAAGCCTCCGTTGAGGCTGCCAGCCGCGAAGTACGAACTGGCCGGCAGATGGCGGTAGCCGAGCAGGGCCATCGGGTCCACCGGTTCGGGCGCCAGGAAGGCGTAGTCGGGCGGAGGGGTGCAGGTGTCGATGATGGTCGTGTAGGTCCAGAGATCGCCGTTGATGTAGGCGCTGTGTTTGAGGGTCTCCGGATCGAAATTGCGTTGGATGACGTGATAGAGGATCGGGGGGCAGGAGCCGGGCGTCCAGCGGTTTCGAATGCAGAAGACGTAACGGGTCGGATCGCCCATGCCCAGCAGGTAGAGCATTTCCCGGAGCGCGAAGGATTTCAAGTCGGTCAGGCCGGCGGCCTGCGCGCGGTGATTGATTCGGAGCGAACCGGCGGGGTAATCGTCGAGGTTCATCGACGAGACGGGCGGGAGGGTGTTGATCATCGCGATCGCCTTGTCGATCTCGTTGGCCCCGTATTCCCCGAAGTAATTCAGAAAGTCCGAGGTGAAGGCGTAGTAGAGGGTCGGGACGTTCCAGCGATATTCCTCGCCCAGGTTCATCGGCCCGTAGTCGCCGAGCGGCGCGGACACGTCATAACCCAATTGATGGGTCATCCAAGTGGCTGGAGGGCCGAGGAGCGTGAAGGTGCGCCCCGGCATGCACGCGCCATAGAGACACCCTCCAACCAGAAGCAGTCGAAGCAGACGCATCATAAAATCACCTCACTCGGATCACCCGGTACATCGCCCTGCGATCGGCGCGGTCGACAGGCACTGCATCGGTTGTCCCGGCGGCGAACCGGGGCGATCCGACGTTCTCCCATTGGTTGAGGTCCTCGGAGACCTGGACTTGATAGATGCAACCGGCCTCGGCATTCCATTCGAGGCTGGTGCCCGCACCGTCGGCGCGCCAATTGAGCCGCAGCACCTTGAGGGGGTCTGTCGGATCAGTGCCGGCGAGGAATTCCTGCCTGTTGCTGGCGCCGTCGGCGTCGCTGTCGGCATTGGGAGACGGCCACGAGGCCGAGGCGCCGCCCCAGAACGCGGCCTGCCAATCGTCGGGCAACCCGTCGAAGTTGGCGTCGTCGCCCCAGGTTTGGCCGCTGGCCGGGTCGGAGAGCGGGGAGCGATCTCCGTTCTCATTCACATAGGCGAGGCGATACTCATGCGTGCTACCCGCGGCAAGCGCCGACGCGACATAGAAGTTCTCGGTCACCGAAACAGGCGTGCTCGATCCGTTCGCATACACCAGGTAGGAGACCGCCCCCAAATCCTCGATCGAGGGCCAGGTCACGCTGAGCTTGGACGCGCTGAGTGCAAGCACCATCGGTTTGGCGGGGGCAACGAACTCGTCGTCGCTGGCGTACCTCTGAGCGTGCAAGTCGAAGCTGGCCAGCCCCCCGCGCGCTCGGGACCAGACCACGAAAGCCCGTCCTTTGCCGTTCGAGACGACCGCTGGGAGCTTCTGAGCTCCGGGAGTGAAGCTGTTGATCCGGAACTCGGCATCGTGCGGGGTGCCAGTCTCGGCAACGACCCGACCGTAGACACCCTCCCTGGACCCATCCTGGCCGAGGCTGATCCAGGCCACCAGATGATTGCTGCCCACGCTGGCGGCGCTTGGCAGAAACTGGTCGCCAAAGGAACGCTCGTTCAACTCCGTCTCCTCCCCGGACGGGGCGCCGTCCGAAGCGAAAGCCCGCGACCGGATGTCCCAACCGCGCGCGCTCGTAACTCCACTGACTTCGACTCGACCGACATGCGAACTCCAGGCGACCAGGAAACCGCCGAGGGCATCGACGCTGACAACGGGATTCGCGCAGACATAGGCGGAGGTGTTGATCTTGAACTCGGAGCCGATTGGCCCGGAGGCGTCGAAGATACGGCCAAAAAGGCTGACATCGTAGGGCTGAACGACCCGGCCTGGGCCGACGGTGGCGACCCCCTCCTGGCCGGCAACCGGCTCCCCGGCCGCGTTTTGCTTCTCGGAGACCCAGACGACGACGAACCGTCCGTCCGGCATCGCTGCGATAGACGGACTCCGCTGACTGAGGGAAACGCTCTCGTTCACGAGGAACTCGCCGCCGATCTTTTTGCCTCGCGCGTCGAGCCGCTGTCCGTAGACGCCGTAGTGGCTGCCGTCCTGGCCATAGCTGGCCCACACAACAACCGCGGTATCGCCTTTGAGAACGGCCACCTGGGGGCGCTCCTGGCGATCTCGGGTGAAGGAATTGACCCGGATATCGGCAGTGGCAAAAGTCCCATCCGCGGCCAGATAGCGCGCGAAGACATCGGGGAAGCCGACCGCACCGCCCTGCCAGACAACGATGGCCGCCCCGTCGGAAAACATGGCGACCTGCGGATGCTCCTGATCGCCGGCCCCCGTCTTATTGACGCGGAAGGCGCCGAGCCCAGCCACGAAGTTTTGATCCAGGCGTCGGGCGCCGATCCCATAACCGGCTCCGTCCATCACGTTGTCATGCCAGACGAGATAGCCTCCGTTGGGCCCGACCGCCGCGCGTGCGAACACCTGATCGCCCGGCACGGAGCCGCCCACGGCGTATTCCTCACCCAGCGCGACAAGGGAGGAGCGGGCATGAACGCCCCAGGGAACGAAGGCAGCCAGACACCACAAAACGGGCCGCCGTTTGGCACGCAACAACGAAAACATAAAGTCACGGCTTTCTAGCAAAGCACACTTTCTTTGTCCACGCTTTCTTCCGAAAAACTGACTTCAGGCCAACTGGCAGCACAACCCCTGCCAGAGTTGAGCCGCGCTGCCGTTGCCATCCAGTTTCCTCGCACTCTCCAACCCGCGTAGCAGACATCCTGCAACATCTGACTGCCCTGGGCACTGACAGGATGTGGATACGCGGGTCAATACACGACACGATCGAATCGGGCAGTCGCTCTCAGAGATCCAACGTCCCCTGGGTCGAAGCCGCCGCCTCGATCTCGGCCAGCAACGAGCGAAAACCCCACTGCCTATACAGGGAGGCGAGGCGGTCCCGATCGGGCGGCCGCACTTTCAATTGGTCCAGTGCCACCTGCAAATCCAAATCCGCTTTCAACCGTATGATCTCCTGATTTCGATGCAGGTTGGGCGCCCCTTCGACCAGGCTGGTCCGGATCCGATCCGACGCGATGGTCTCGACCTGTTCGAGCAAGCGGCGGCAACTGCCGAATTGGCGGAGCAGCTCGGCGGCTGTTTTCGCTCCGACACCCGGAATGCCCGGGATGTTGTCCACAGCGTCGCCGACAAGGCAGAGCCAATCGACGATTTGCCCAGGTTCCACGCCGGTCTTGGCGACGACATCCTCCGCCGACCAGATGCGACCGGTCTTATCATTGGGATTGAGTATGCCGACGCGCGGCGAAACCAACTGCAGAAAGTCCTTGTCCGCGCTGGCGATCACAACCTCGACGCCCGAACCCGCGGCATGGCTGGCCAGGGACGCGATTGCGTCGTCGGCCTCGACACCGTCCCGGCAGAGCGAGAAGATTCCAGATGCCGCCAGCCAGAACACCATGCCGTCGAGTTGCGCTTCGAGGGCGTCGGGCATGGGCGGGCGTTGAGCCTTGTACTCGGGCAGCAAAGCAAGCCGCTCGGCTGCAAGCCCACCGTCCCAGACGACTGCCAGGTGCGTGGGCGCCAGGCTCGATCCGAGGGTCTTCAGGGCCTTGACGAACCCGAAGATGGCGTTGGTGGGCTGTCCCGAAGGAGATGACAGGTTGCGGATTGCGTGAAAGGAGCGGTAGGCATACGCATGTCCGTCCACGAGCAACAGTGACAGCCGGGGGGCATGGGCGCCAGGCGCGGTCATCCGAAAAAGTGCGGCGAGCGGGCGTTGAGTCCTGGCAGCGCCTGGCAGATGCGGGATCGGAGGCAATCGGTCGCCATGATTCGCACCACACCCCAGCGAGGACCCAAGGTTCGAAATCGCAAGTTCCGGATTTGAAACTCGATATCCGCACCCTGCGCCGAGACGCCGGTCACTGCGGCGCGAAGGGCACCTGGGCGGGGATCCTGTTGGGATCGTACGGCAGGCTGTCTTCGGTGTGAATTCGGTTGCCGGCGGGATCGATGATCGTCGGAGTGACGAAGATGACCAGGTTCTTCTTCTGCGTGGACGAACTCTCGCTTCGGAAGAGACGTCCGAGCAACGGGAGATCCCCCAGGACCGGCACCTTGTCCTTGACCTTGTTCACCTTCTCGCTGATCAGCCCGCCGAGCATGATGGTCTGGCCGTCCCAGACAATCGCCGTGGTTGTCACCTGCCGGACCCGGAAGGACGGCAGCGGATAGGGGAGGGTGTTGATGTCGCCGACCTGGGCGGTGTAGGCGGTTTCCTCGTAGCCCAGAAACTCCGTCATGGTGGGGATCAGATTCATCTGAATCGTGTATCCATCGGCGGAGACGTGGGGCAGCACGTCCAGGGTAGGCCCGAGGGGAACAGGAACAGTGGTGGGTTGGACTTGGGAGACTGCGGCCGCCTGATTGACCACCTGGGCGCGCCCGACCAACAGACCTCCCAAACCGCAGACCGCCACGGCGGCGAAGAGAATGTGCCTTGTATGCATAACTGTGTAGGAATTCGTGTGGATCGAGCTACTGAACTGTGCCGGTCGTGCCGGTTGTGCCGGTTGATGTGCTCACCGCCCCACCCGCGCCGCTGGTTCCAACGTCGAGCCCGGTGACAATCTGGCGAATATCGACGCTCTGGATCTGGGCCTGTCGTCCACTGACGGTCGTCACCTTGGGCGACGCCAACATATCGACGCCGGAGCGCTGTTCGAGCGCCCGGATCACGACGCGGAATTGCGGATCGGTCAGAATGCCTGTGATGGTGCCGATCGCCGGTATGGGCGATCCTTCGGCATCACTGTTGCGCAGGCCCTGCGTGAGAATCTGGTCGGTCCCTGAATTGGGGAGCGCCGATGGGACTCGAAAACACCTGGGAAGACGCCGGACGGGTTGGCCTGTGACGGCTCGCCAGCGACGGAGGGATAGGTGCCGCCAGAAAGCCCAATGCCTCCTCCCCTCATCAAGAAATTACCAAGAAGCCAATCAACCCGAGGGCCTTCGCATCGTCTTGCCCAATCTCGACAAACTTCGCCTCGATCGTGATCTGGTCGGGCGTGAGGT
The DNA here is from genome assembly GCA_040766265.1 of Verrucomicrobiota bacterium. Taxonomy (GTDB): domain Bacteria; phylum Verrucomicrobiota; class Verrucomicrobiia; order Limisphaerales; family J093; genus MWFF01. The sequence goes on along the minus strand of JAXGQW010000013.1, from coordinate 42,102 downwards.
TGAGGACCTGGATAGCCGCCTCGATGATGTCGAGATCCTGGAGCGTGGCGCGCACCAGCAGGAGCCCGAGGCGGTCATTGTAAAAGACCGACTTGCCCGCCGAGTTCTGGAAGCCGCCTCCGGTGAACCCGCCGCCCATGCCGCCCATCATTCCGCCACCAGCCAGCAGGTTCGAGCCGCCGAGGTTCACGCCCGCGGCGCTGAAATAGGCGACCACCATCTGGTTGACCACGGACATGTCGGTCATGCGGTTGACACCCATCAGCGAGCCGCCGGTGGACATATAGCCCATTGGCGAGCCGCCGCCCATGCCGCCCATCATTCCGCCGCCCATGCCCCCATCATTCCGCCGCCCATGCCCCCATGCCGCCCATCATTCCGCCGCCCATGCCGCCCATGCCCCCCATGCCGCCCATGCCGCTCATACCGCCATAGCCGGTGACGTCGACGCGCGGGATCATGTAACCGCCACCACCACCGTAGCCGCCGCTCATCCCACCGCTCATGCCGCCCATCATTCCGCCGCCGCCGGTTGTTCCCGTGCCGCTGGAATCGGAACTGATGGACGCCCCGACGAACTGCTCACCGATCACGCCTTCGAGGCCCTGCACGAACGTGTTGGGGTTCACGCGGAACTGGCGGGTGAAGAGCTGTTCCTGCTCGGGAATCTTGCGCGTGAACACGATGGCGTAGTCTTCAACCGAGTACTTGATCTGCTTGTTCGACACTTTGATGATCGTATCGAGCACGTCCATCAACCGGACGTCCTTCAAGGGAGGCTCGATCTTGATCAACACATCCGAACCCAGGTCGAACTGTTCCTGCTGGGGAGCCGTGCCGATCGGCTGGCCGGTCATGGGATCGATCTGGCCGGGCATCATCGGGAGGGCCGAAGCGGTCTGAATGTCCACGTATGGAGCCAGGATGAAGTTGAGGCCTTTCTTGTCGGGATCGCGCTGCTTCACCTCCTCGTCCAGGTCCTTCACCACCACGCTCAACGGGACGCCCGGCATATCGCCGCTGACGGGGTATTGATTGAACCGGATCTTTTCGAGCTTATTGAAGATGACGCGCCGACCGGCCCCGGTATAGATCGTGTTCGTGCGGGCGAAGGGGTTTGTGGTATTCGTGATGTTGCCCCACTTCAAGGGCGGATTCCATGCGCGCTCGACCTCGACCATCTTCCACTTCGCCATCGCCTCCCGCTTGCGCGCCTCGATTGAATACACGGCCTCCTCGACCAGCCGCGCGTAGTAGAACGCCCCCTGGTTCTGCGGATCGAGTTTGACGGCCTCCCGCAACTTGTCCGCGGCCTCTTCGAGCCTCCCCATTTCGTAGAGCAACTTGCCGTCCTGCACCAGGGTTGCGGCGGTCGTCTTTTCACTCTGCACTTCCGACAAAAGCGCCTGCGTCTCCTTGCTCGGGACGCGCCCTTCCTGCGCCTTGAGGGCCTTGTCAACACTCGCGGCGAGGCTCAAGGCGTCGCGGTTCTTCGGATCGACCCGCAGCACGCGGGAGACCTGGCTCTTGGCTTCGCTATACTGTCCGCGGGAATAGGATTTTTTCGCGAGTTCGAGGTAGACGTGGCTGAAACCCTGGACCGTCTCCCGATACTCCTTTTCGATAACCGTCTCGCCGATGTTCCGGACGTAGCCCCAGGCCTCCTCATAAAGCTTGGCCGCGGTTCCGTAGTCGCCGAGCTTCTGCTCGGCTTGGGCGTCGGCCAGCGTCTTGCGGAGAATGATGCTCATTTCCTGCCTTCGCACCGCCTCCTCCGTGACGGGATCCGCCGGAGCGACTTGAGCGAACGCGGAATGCGCGCTGCCAACCAGCAGCGCGAGGGTGAGGAGGGTAAAAGCTGAACGGATCATGGATTTGTCTTCAGTTGGGACAGGGAACATAAAGTCGCATTACCTACGGCGCCGCTGTAAGACTGATGGTTGTCTGCTTTTGAGTCCGGCTGTCTCGGAGTGTAACGTCGCTTTCGCTGATGGCAATAATATTGTAGGTTTCACCGCCAAAGGAAATCTTCTGTCCCTGGCGCTGTCGGAGGAAGACCTTATTCTCGGTTTTGTGCCAGAAATCGGCCGTGTGACCCTGCACCTCGGTGTATGGTTTGTCGCGCGTCACGACCACCGGCTGCCGCGAGTCGGCCAGTTCGAGAATGATCCCCTGCGGATTCTCCTTCGGTCCATCCACGTCCTTGACGGTAAAGAGGTCGGTTCTGGCGCCCACGGCCAGCGTGTTGGGCAATGGGCCGCGCGCCGCGTTGTTGGTGGCGGCCTCGCGTGTGATCATGAAGTCGTAGCGAACGTCGCTGCCGTAGTCGCGCACGCCCCGGAACTGGATTCTCAGATAGAGCGGCGTGATGTTCGTCACCGCGAGGGCGCTCAAACCGAACTGTTCGCTGGGCACCGGGGTGCCGTCCGGCTTCTTCTTCCACTGGATGGGGTTGAAAAGGTTGTGGCCGGGGGCATCGAGGGTCAGCCGGCCCGGGGTCCGGACCCGTCGCAACAGGGCGTTGTTCGTCGAGAGGTCCAACTCCGGGAGGGGCTTGATGCGGGCGCGTTCGATATTGAGGGTCGCCTGCTGGAGTTCTTGCCGGACCTGGCTGACCTTGAGAGGCAGGAGCGCGGCGGCGATGGCCATTCCCAGCAACACCACGCTGAGAATCAGCTTCTCGTAATGCTTCTTAAGAAACTCCATGGCGGAATGCGGCTAGGGAACGGGGGGAGCGTCCGGAGCGGGTTCGGCGGGGGTCTCACCCCCAGTTGCGGTCGGATCCGCGCCCGGCTCTCCCCCTTCGGGAGTCACGGTGCGGACGGGCCGGCTTGTGCGCGCGGCCGCCTTTGCTGCCTTGATTTCCTCGGGATCCAGAAGACGAACCGACTCAACCCACAGAACGGCGCGGAACGGCTTCTCGTCGAGCAGGGGGGTCAAACCGCCGCGAGCTGTGGGCGGAGGCACCTCCTGGGGTGGCGGAGTGGCATAGCGCATGGCGCCGCGCCCCCCGTACCGCAGCATCATCTGCAGTTGCGCCATGTTCATGCCGGGCATCATCATGGGACCCATCGGCTCGAGTGAGCCGTCGGCCGGCCTCTCGAGCAGTTGGGAGGGCGATGTGTCCACCACGACACTCTTGAGCAGGAAGGCGTGAGGACTGCGGTAGAGGCTTTCGACCACGCGGTTGAGTTCAGGAGTGAAGCAATGGAAGGTGAACTCGTACGGGGTCAGCACGGCACCGTACGTGTCGTTGGTCGTCGGCTTTTTGTTCCAGAACTCCGGACCGGGGGTGTCCAGGCTGCTGACCGTGCAACGGCGAATCCCATCGAGAGCGAGGACGCGGGCGTCGAAGAGCATTGTGGCGATCGTCTTGATGTCGACCATCATGCGGGCGGTCGGGAGGATGTCCTTCTGGTCGAAGTACATCTGTGTGCGTTGCGCGCCGAACGTGAACGCGTATTTCGGATCTGTCTGCAGCTTCACACCCATGCCGTCCGCCTTCCGGTGCAGTTCGTCGATGACGGTATCGAGCAGGAGCTTCAACTGGCCGCTGTCGAGATTGGTCGGATAATCGATGGGGACGAAGGTCTTTCGGGCCTCGGCCACGAATTCCTGGAGCTTCTTGTCCTGCTCCTTTGCGGCTTCGATATTCTTGACTTTCTCGTTTCCGGGGTGGGGATCCGAGTTGGACAACTGGTTCAACTCGCTGGTCTGCGTCGCGAGGTCCTCGGTGACCCGCGCCTCGAGCGCGTGCTTCGACCACAGGAAATACCCCGCAACGCCCAGGAGCACGAGCGTGACAGCCCCGCTCACGACCAGCAGCAAGTTCTTCTTGACCCAGTCCATATTAGAATCTGATGGGCTTCGCGAGCTTCAGTTTGACGTCGAACTTGAACGTGCTGGTGGTCTCGTCCTGTTCCATCTGCCCAGCCAATTGCGTCCCGTTGGTTCCAGCCATGAACTGCGAGTTGGCTTCCAACTCCCTGAGCAGCGTGTAGGCCAGCTCGTTGTCAGCCGTCGCAAACAACTTGTTCCAACTCAGTCCGCGACAGGTAAGATTGATCACCGAAATCTCGTTGGTTGTGGCCTGTTTGGTCTGGCTTTCGGCGCTCCCTCGCTGTGCGGAGGCGAGGGCGGACGCGATATCCATTTTCTCCCCGCCTTCGGTTGTAAGCTTCAACCCCCTGGGCAGCAACCCGTAGCGCATGAGCATGCGGATGTCCATCATGGGGCGGGGGCGATTCTCATCTTCCTCCTGGGCCTCCGCCTCGGGAACCTCGGCGTTCTCCGCCGCCATCTTCTCGACCCAAACCGCCGTGCGCATGTTGGGACGGCGGGTGCTGTTCTCGGTGTTCCGGAGCGCCTGGTCCAACGCGGCCATGATATCGGCCCAGCGGAAACGCTCGGACATCCACTCGGCATACTGCTCGGCCTCCTTGAACGACTTGTCCTTGCTCGAGATGGCCGTATCGAGGGCCTGCTTCTTCATCCGCAGCCCCTCGACCTTCGGGGCGCGGGCATCGATGGCCCCCTGTTTTTCCTTGGCCAGCTTGTCGAAGAACCAGCCAAAAATGAAAACGACGAGGATCAGGCTGGCGGCGGCGGCGATGAAATACGGCTTCTTCTGGTTGAGTTCCTGCCGCTTGAGGATGCTCTTGGGGATGAGATTGAGTTCGACGGGGCACTGGGTCGGATTGCGCAATCCGAGTCCCACCACCTCGCCGTAGGCGTGCGCGACCTTGGCCAACTCCTCGAGGTTGACGCCCGGATCGATCTCGATATTGCGGAAGGGGTTGAAATACTCGACGGTGATGTTGAGCTTCTCCTGAAAGAACTCGCGCGTGTAGGGCATGATCGACGCGCCGCCTGCCAGGTAGACCCGCTGAGGGGCCGTTCCGCCCTGTTGGCTCCGGAAGAACTGGATCGTCTGATTGACCTGGATGTGGAGGCGAGTCATCACCTGCCGGGCGATCTTCGAGATAGCGGCCTGACGCGGGTTGTCGGGCTCCTCGTACGCGCCGCCCAGACTGACAAAGCCCTCCGCGATCTTGAGTTTCTCCGCCTCGACGAACGGGAGCTTGGCCTCGGCCGCAAACTCCTGAGTGATCGAGTTGGCGCCGATGTTGATGCTGCGGGAGAAGACCTTGCCCTTGTCGAAGAACAAGACGTTGCTGGTCTTTGCCCCGATGTCCAGCAGCATCGAGCAGCCTTCCAGGTCGCCGTAGTTGTAACGGAAGGCGTTGCACAAGGCCGCCGGCGAGGCATCCACCAATTCCAGCCGCAGACCCACCCCTTCAGCCGACCGAAAGAGGGACTCGACAACGTCCGACTTGATGGCGACCAGGAGCACTTCGAGTTCGCCCGAGGGCAATGTGCCGAGGATCTGGTAATCCCACACCACTTCCTCGAGCGGGAAGGGGACGTTCTGCTGCGCCTCGTATTGGATGATCTGACCGATCTTGGACGAATCGACGGGGGGCAGCTTGACGAACTTCGAGAAGACGTGGAAACCCGGGGCGCAGACGTTGCAGGTTCGGGCTGCAATCGACTTGTCGGACAACAGCTCCTGGAGGCCTCGCAACACGACACCTTCGCGCGCGGCGTCCTGAGCGCCGGCCAACCCGAGCGGCTTGAGGGCATAACGGACCAGGCGCAGAGCGCCGGAGTCACCCACATCGAATTCGGCCAGCTTCAGGCTGCCCGCGCCGAAATCGATACAGAGGAATGATTTCGCACCTAACATGTGATTCCGTCGATCATGGTTCCATCGATTCCGGGTTTATGATAGCCAGTATCGGGCCAAAACCGAGAAAGCGCGCTGTGGTTACTGGAAATGATCAAGCCGGTCAAACACAAAAGTCGTCTTCATGGTCATTTTGCCCCCGCAGCGGTCAGAACCGCGGGTATGGTCCGAAGCAGAATCTTGAGGTCCAGCCAGAGCGACCAGTTGTCGATATACTCGAGATCGAGCCGCACCCAATCCCGGAAATCCCGGACCTCGTTGCGCCCGTTCACCTGCCAAAGACACGTGAGCCCCGGCCGCACGCTTAAGCGCCGCCGGTGGGCCAGGTCGTCGAACCGGGCGACTTCGGCAACCGGCAGGGGGCGCGGGCCCACCAGGCTCATCTCGCCCCGGAGCACGTTGATGAGTTGCGGCAGTTCGTCGATGCTCCACTTGCGGATGAAACGCCCCATCGGTGTCACGCGGGGATCATTCGTGACTTTGAAGACCGGGCCGCTCATTTCGTTGAGCAACGCCAGCTCCTGCTTGCGCTGCTCGGCATCGGTCACCATCGATCGGAATTTCAGCATTGTGAACGGCCGCCCGTTGAGCCCGCTGCGTTGCTGTCGAAACAGGGCGGGGCCCGGGGAGCCGAGCTTGATGATCAGGCCGACCAGGAGCATCGGGATTCCCAGCAGGACCAGGAGCAGGAGCGACCCCCAGAAATCGATGAGCCTCTTGACCGCCAGGGGCCAGGAGGTGTCGGGCCCGGAACGGAAGACGAGCATGGGACGTCCGTAGAAATCATCCACACCCGTGCGGGAAATCTGGGTCTTGAAAAAGTCGGCGAGCAGCCAGACCTCGACGCCTTCGCGCTCGCACAACTCGATGGCCTGCTCGATTTGGCCCAGGTAGGTGTGCTTGGCCGTCAGGACCACGCCGTTGGCCGAATGCACGTGCATGAGCTCGACCAGGTCGCTCACCGGGCGTTCGTTGATGCTCAATTGCGCCACAATGTTCAACTCCTCGCGCTGACTGCGCGAGAGGTCCTGGCGCAGGCGCGCCGTATCCTCGGTCGTTCCCACCAGGATCAGTCGCATCTCCAGCGGGGCGCCCCCCAAACGCCCCGTGCGCCACTGCAGAACGACCTCCTCCTTGATCGAGATGACCCCGAAACTGATCAGCCCGAAGAGAATGATGACCGAGCGGCCAATCTCACCCCCCTGCCGCACCACGAAAATCACGATGATCAGTCCAATGGTTGCGTACACGCAGCCCTTGATCAACTGCCAGGCCGTCAGCCGGCGCGACGGCAGAAAGGGACGGTTGTAGAAACCGATCGACCTGAGCAGGAACGGCCCGCCGACCATCACGAGCGGAAACAGCCACACATAGGACTCGAGACTCTGGATGTCCTTGGTCCCGCCGAACACCTCGAGGCGCCAATGCGTGCGCAACAGGTGAGCCAGGTACAGGCTCAGCCCAAAAAGAACCGCGTCCAGCACGATCTGGAGCTGGGTTCGAAGACGTGTGTGGCGGCTCAACATGAGGCTTCCTCGCTAACGCTCCGCGCTTCCCCCCGCCAGAGCAGGGGGCACGGCAGTCTGAAAATCGGGCACCGAGGCGGTCAGAAACTGCCGCATGCGCCGGAAGGTCGCCTCCTCCTGCCCCGGCGGACAGGCCGCGAAGCAGCCGATGTAGGCCCACCGCGGCAGCACGCCGCGCCTGAGCAGTTCGCGCGTGATCCATCCCACCCGCACCCAATGGCTGGCGGTCAGCTTGTTCTCAGCTACAAACCAAAAAACGTACACACCGCTCCAGGGCACTCGGCGCCCCCCTTCCTGCTCCCACTCCGCCTTGGTCGTGTAACGCTGGACCGGGAGATCGTACCGATGCGGCCGATAGACCGGCAGCACGTCCGTCTCCTGCCGCTCGATCCGCCATCCCTGCGCCGTCAAACAGAACTCCGGCTTATGGATGCTCGTGCGATCGGTTCCCATCATCACGACGTTCATCATGATCTGAAATCCGTCGGCGGCACGATACAGACGCCTGGCAAAGGTCGTATCCTCAGGCAACATGTCGAGCTCGGCGCGCGTCGGCTCCATGCCCGTCGACTCGTAGAGCGGCACGCGCTCCGGCAACTCGATCCGGAGCCGGTCGCTCCCCTCGATCGGGCTGACCTTGATCCCCGGCGCCCCAAGCCGCTGAATCGACTTGAGCCGCACCAGAAGGCCGCCGCCGCCCACGATCACCGCCAGGGCCAGGGCGAAAAGGATGCATTGGCGCGCCTTCATACGGCTTGGGGCAATCCTCCCGGAACCCGGGCCGACGCCGGCTCGCGCAGCCAGTTCCCGACGCCGAAGAGCACCAGAAGCGCGAGTCCGAACGTGACGAATCCGAACCAATCGTGCACGAACTCCCCCGCGCTCTGTCCGAACGCCTCGGAGGCGATCACGATGCAGACCAGCCGCAGGATGTTGCCCGCCAGGGTCAGGGGAACAACGAGCAGGATCACCAGCAGACGCTTCCAGAGGCGCGTGAATGTCAGAAACCCGTAAATCGTGGCCAGGGCGAACAGGGCGATCAGACTCCGAATGCCGCTGCATGCGGCGGCGACTTCGTAGGTGTACGCGCCGCGTGGATCGCTGATCTGCACCCCCTGCTGAATCACCGGTATGCCCAACACGTCCCGCACGATCACCACCGAAACGTCCGTCGAGACCTGCCGGAGCGGGACGGTGATCGGATCGCTCACCGTGCCCAGGGGAACACAGAAGACAAGCAGCACGTAGGGGAAGAACACGCCGGCGGCGAACCGCCACCCCCAGACCAGCGCGATCAGCGCGTACCCGCCCCCCAGAAACGCCAGAAGCGAAACCCGGGGCTGCTGCACCAGGTAGCCCAACACGTGCAGCATCGTGGCCAACGCCAGCCCGGCCAAGCCCGGCCACCACGTCTCCCGGTGAATTGCCAGCCATTGTTGACGCCTCGGCCAGAACAGACCAAGCACGAGGAACGGGATCAGGACGCAGTATCCGTCGTCGGCGTTGAGCAGCTTCACGATCGGTCCGCCGGGAAAGGAACTCGAACTGTAGGCGCCCCAGAGCCAGCCGAACAGGGAAGGACTGTCGACGTAGCCAAAAGTCGAGTTGCCCAGGAAATGGAACAGGGCAAACCATGCGGCCGCCAGGCTCAGGAGGAGCCCCTTGTCGGGCATCTGCCGCCAAACACGGGCGAATTCCCGCCGGAACTCACCCCGTTCGTCGGTCTGGCTCTCTGTTGTTGTCGTCATCCCGGAATGCCGCTCGCGCCCCGCCGGGCGGCGCATTGGCGCGTTTTTGCGACCCATTTCGCGCCCCAACGCGCGCATTGCCCGTCCCTCTCGTCGTGCGCGCAGACGAGATTCATCCCATCTGACACCACTCACCCGCGTCGCTCAATCAAATTATAGCAGGATTCAACGCGGCAACGCGGCGGGTGGAAGGGGGTCACGCATGCGCAGCAGCCGGAGTCGGGGCGGCTTCCACCGAAAGCGCGGGCAAACTCGACGGAGGAATCGAGGAAAGAAATCAGTTGCCTGAATGCGCCAAATCGCGCCGAATGGCCTCCAGTAAGCTATGAATTTGGACGACGCCCAGAAACAACAGGTCATCGCGTGGCTTCAGCAAGGCGCCACCTTGGCGGAACTGCAGAACCGACTCGAGGCGACTTTCGGCCTGCGCCTCACCTACCGGGACGTCAAGTTCCTTGTCAGCGACCTCGATGTCCTCCCCAAGGATGTCGAACCGACGGGGCCGAACGACTTGACCGGCAGGAATCCCAAGGCGCCCGGGGCGCCCCATGCGTCGGCCAACGGCGGCGCCTGGGAGCCCGACACGGCCCCGACACCCCCCGCCGCACGTGTCCGGATCAGCGTGGACCAGTTGACCCGGGCGGGCGCCGTCGTCAGCGGCAACGTCACCTTCAGCGATGGCAAGAGCGCGGTCTGGTCCATCGACCAGATGGGCCGGCTCGGCATCGCCCCGCAAGAGAAGGGCCACCGGCCGTCGTCCAGCGATCTCCAGGAATTCCAGATGCTCCTGGAACAGGAACTGGCGCGCCACGGCTTCTGAATCCAGCCCGCGCGGTCTCCCAGCCCCCGGCTGCGGAACCGTTTGACTTGTCCAGCCCACAACTTTAGATTCCCGGCCATCGTGCTGGCTGCTGAATCCAAAGCGGCGGGAGCCGCGGTCAGAGCCGCTCCCGCCCCCGTCTCGCCCCATTCCTGGCGGCGCATTGTCGGTCCTGCCGACGGCTTCCTCAAATCCGTGGCCCGGCGACTGGAGGACCAGGTCGGCGGCTTCGAACCCGACATCGCCAGCTATGTCCGCTACGCTTTGGCCAGCCAGGGCAAGCAGCTCCGCCCGGCCCTCCTGGCCCTGAGCGCCAAACCGATCGGCGCCCTCACCGAAGAGCTGATCACCGTCGCCACCATTATCGAAATGGTCCACCTGGCCACCCTGGTCCACGATGATGTCATGGACGAAGCCCGGGTCCGGCGACGACGCCCCACCCTGTCGGTCCGGTGCGGCAATGCGATCTCGGTGCTTGCCGGGGATTGCCTCTTCGCGCACGCCCTGGAACTGGCCGCCAGCTTTCCCACACCCGATATATGCCGGGCCGTCGCCGCGGCCACCAAGACGGTCTGCACCGGCGAGACCCTCCAGACCTTGCTCTCTCAACGCAGAGCCATACTCGGGCGCGAAGAGTACTTTCGCATCCTGCGCATGAAGACCGGCGAACTCTTCGCCCTCTCGTGCAGGCTGGGCGGACGGCTGACCGGGGCGAGTGACGCCGAGGAGCAGGCGCTGCACGAGTACGGCATGGCCCTCGGGACGGCCTACCAGATCTACGACGATTGCCTCGATTTGTACGGACTCGAGCGGGAGGCCGGCAAATCGCTCGGCACCGATCTGGCTGCCGGCAAAGTCACGCTCCCCATCATCGTCGCGTACGAACGGGCCGATCCGGCCCAACGCAGGCAACTCGACCGCCTGCTCGCCGACTGGCACCCGGAACGGCTCGCCCCTTTGTGCGCGGTGTTGGACCAGCTCGATGCCCTCGCCGAATCGGTGTCCACCATCCGCGCCCTCTGCCACTCCGCCCGCGAGTCCGTGTCGGCCCCGGATCGCCCCGTCGGACGCCCCGCCCTCGCCGAGGCCGCGGAGTTCGTCGCGCAGCTCACCGGCTCGCTGGGGATTCCATCCTGGAAGATCCCCTCCTAAGATGCCGGCCGCCTTGCACCCCAGTCCGCCCGCGTCAGACCAGTCCAAACTCCCCGTGGCGGATGCCGTGCTGGTGCGCGACGCGCAGCACGGGAAGATGGAGGCGTTCGACGAGCTGGTGCGGCGGTACCAGGAGCGCATTTACGCCACCATCTACCATATGACGTCGTCTCATGAAGATACGGACGACCTCACCCAGGAAAGCTTCATCAAGGCCTATCGCGCCCTGAAATCCTTCAAGGGCGACTCGAGCTTCTTCACCTGGCTCTACCGCATCGCGATCAACAAGACGATCAACTTTCTCAAGCAGCGCAAACACCGCGGCAGCCAGATGAGCCTCAACGATCTGGATTTCAACGCCGAACATGATCCGGACCTCGTCGCGCTGGTGTCCGACCGCACGCCCCGGCGGGAAATCAACCTGGCCGAGCTCCAGGAGAGATTGAACGAGGCGATGCAGAAGCTGTCCGAAGTGCATAGACTGGTGGTGACCTTGCACGACATCCAAGGCCTGCCCCACGAGGAAATCGGGCGCATTATGGATTGCAATGTCGGCACGGTCAGATCGCGTCTGTTCTATGCCCGCCAGCAGTTGCAGGCCTATTTGTCGGACTATTTGAATTAGAATCAGCATGCATCCGGATCACGATCGCGATTCCTTTGCGGCCCTGCGCAGGGCGGTCGCCCTCAAGCGCCACGAACAGCCCCCCCCGGGCTACTTCGATCGCCTCCACAGACGCGTCCTCGACCGCCTTCCCTTCGAGCGGGAGGTCGAGCCCGAGGACTGGTTTGAAGCCCTCTTCGAGAGATTCCGGCTGCGCCCGGCCCTGGCCGGGTTCTTCAGCTTTGCCTTGGGCGCCTTCTACCTCGCCGGCCTCGGCTACTCGGGACGCGTCGCTCAACAACACCAGGACGCCCCGGCGCGGATCGACATCGCCAGCGGTTTCGAACGCCGGCCGTTCTCAGCCTTCGAACATCGAGTGAGTTCCGCCTTGGCCCGGGATGCCCGTCTGTCGCGCCCCAGCGTCACGCCCGTTATCCCCGCGGGATTGTCCGCCCCGGGACTGCCCCTCTGGCATCCCTCGGCGGCCGGCAATCTCACGCCGGTGGGCTACGTTGTCCCGTCCCGCTAATCCTTGACCGGGTAAACATGTTGCAGACAAGTCAAGTTTCTGTGCTGCGTTCAGGGGGTCAAGGATTCTACTGAGCGAGGCGCGGGAGAGAAGGGCGGGGAGACACGGGGACTCCTCAAGGAAAGGAGGACTGTATTTGGGCAGGCGCGCCTCGCTAGCCCTATCGCGGCTTCCGCCATTCGCTGCGCGGCGGCTCAGCCAATCCCTGCGCCCGGAACGCAGTGCGGAAATGCATCTTCGCCACCGCGGCGAGCGCGTCCGCTCCGTGCGCCTTCACGAACGCCGCAGCCGCGGCGTCCACAGCCGACGAAGCCCCCTTGGGGAACTCCATCGCATAGTCCTTTTCGAGACCGGCCAGCCGCCGGACGAACTCCTCGCGGGCGAGAATCGATGCCGCCGCCACGGCCAGGTCGGATTCGGCTTTGTGGCGTTGAACCAGTTCGATCTGGCGGCCCAGACTCATCAGGGCCTTGGCCACAGTCGCCTTGTTGGCCGCGAACTGATCGCTGATGGCCCGCACGGGCAGCGGGTTCATCCGATGGCGCTGCAGCATCAGATTCTCGATGGCGCGCGCGTGGCCCCACGCCAGAATCCGATTCACGTTCCCCATGCTCGCGTAGAGGCGGTTGTAGGCCGCATTCCCGATCGGCACGACAGACGTGATGCAGCCCGGCGTCTCGCGAATGAGCCGGGCCAACTCGCCGATCCGCTTCGCGCTCCCGATCGACTTCGAGTCCTTGACTCCAGCCCCCTCCCACGCCCGGACGATGGCCTCGTTCACGTACACCCCCGCAACACACAGCGGACCGAAAAAGTCCCCCTTGCCGCTCTCATCGACACCGACGCGCGGCAGGAGCAGATCGGGGTTGAGCACCGACTCGTAGCCCAGGCGCGCCTCCTTCAATATCACCGGTTCGAGAACGAACTCGACAAACTCGCGCGTCTCCTTCCCCTGCACCACCAGCTTCCCGCTCTTGTACTGAACAAGGTTCACCCGCCCCTTCTCCGCCGCAAAGCGGGCATGCGCCACCTCGCGCCACGTCCAATCGTGCTCCCGCAGCCACGCCTCGAGCGCAGCGGCTTGGGCATCAGTCAATTCGCAGGTGTAAGTCGCCAGCGGCGTCGCCATGGGCCCCGACCGTACCGCCCGGCCGCGGCACTGTCCAGCAGCCGCCCTCTCCCCCCTCTCGCCACGCAACTCACGGCAGGCTCTTGCGCTGAGCATGAGCGCGGAGACCGCCATCGGGTGCGCTCTGGATTCCGCAGGCACCCGACGTACGTCTCCCCGGTGCGCAATGAGTCGTGCTCGAGCCGAAGTGCCTCGCGGCTGCAAATCGCTCTTGCCACGCCGCTTGGCAACTGTAACCTCACACCATGACGCAAAAGATGACGTCACTTCAGATGTCCATTCCTTGTGCGCCGCAAATATGAAATTGGCAGAAGCACTCGTTTTAAGAGCCGATACGCAGAAGAAGCTTGCATCGTTGCGGCAGCGTATTGGCACCAACGCAGTCGTTCAGGAAGGGAATGAGCCCCCCGAAGACCCGAACGAACTGCTCAAAGAAGCCTTCGGTGTTTTGAGGCCCTAACAAATGAGACCTCACCCCGCACAAGGCACCAATCACTACCGCGCACTGACGGAGTTCCACCAATCAACAGCGGAGAATAGGCGGATGCGCCGAAACCTGATATTGATGTCGGGCCGATCGCCATCTCCGCAGATGCGCCTTTCTGCCGGACTTCAGCGTCCAACAGCCCGCACTCGGAGACGGCCATCCAGTCCAACCTCGATTTGCCGCACATCGGGGGGAATGGTGGACACCGTCTCGCGCCCGCCCGGCCACCGCACCTGGATCTGGACCGGCATGGTCCCGACCGTTCGCGGCCAAGCCATCACCTGCACCGCACCGTCCTGCGACCAGTAGCCCGACCCGGCGTGGATCTCGCGCGCCGGCCCCCAACGACCGCCCGTTCCCAGTCGCACGACCGCCCCGACCCCGGTGGGATTGCCCGAAGGGCCTTCGAAGCGGACGCGCAGGCCGGGGCGGCCGCGGACGTTTCGATACAGCTTCGTTTCACCTGCATTTTGCGTGACGACAAGATCGACTCGTCCGTCCGCGTCGTAGTCCGCCAAAGCGCAGCCGCGCTGTTCGCCGTAGACCTTGATCCCCGATTCCTGGCCCGGCACGGCGACAAGACCCGCCTGGGCGTCGCCGCGAAGCCAAAGTCCGCGCCCGGCATCGGCGCGGCTTGTCTTGGGCTGCATGGCAAAGAAATTCTGCGCCAGGAAAACATCCTCGATGCCATCGCCGTCGCAGTCGCCCACCGAGACGCCAAAAGCGGGGGCCAACTGGGCCTCGAATGGTAGGGCCTTGGCCTCGAACTGATCGCCTCGATTGTAGAATACCATCGAGGCCAACTCGGTCGCTTCCACTCGAGCCGCGCGTCCGGCGGCCTCGCCGAGAATCTCCGCCACGGTGGCCCGGCCATACTCGAGATGCGTCGGCAGCCGGGCATTCAGTGCCGGCATCATGGCAGCGACAGCATCGCGGTCCCGCTCGGGAACATCCTGCCGCCGTCCGGGATCAAAGAACGCCTCGATGAGATCGACCCCGCCGCTCCCGGTGAAGTCGCCGTAGTAGAGCCGGCGCGGGCTCTCAGGACTCGCCCGGTGCTTCGTGTTCAGACCCCAGTTCGACACGATCAGGTCCAGACGCCCGTCACCGTCCAGGTCGCCGGCGGTAATCCCGTTCCACCAGCCTGTCATTGCGCTGAGCGTTGATGGATGCGGGCTGACGGTGATGGCGGTTGAACGTTGAACGTTGAACGTTGAACGTTGGACGTTCACCGCCACATCCCACGCACGGAGCCGCCCGCGATCGTTGAGGAAGACGCGCACCGGCCCCCACTCGCACGCCAGGGCCAGATCGGGCCAGCCGTCCCCATCCAGATCGCTCCAAACCGCCCCGCTCACCAACCCCACCTGCTGCAGGAGGGCCGTCTGCGCCACGTCCAACGTGAACCGTCCGCCCTTGCCCTGGTAAAGACGGGACGACGCCGCGAGAGGATAGCGCCCGGGAATCACGCGGCCACCCACGAAAAGATCGAGTTCGCCGTCGCCATCGTAGTCGGCGAGGGCAAGCGGACCGACACTCGATTCGTCCGCGGGAAGGCCTTCCTCGGCACCGCGGCCGGCCATGTCCAACACTGCGACCGCACTGCCGCCGGGGATGCTCTCCTCGTCCTCGTAATGGGCGTGGCCCACAAGCAAACGCGCGGCCGCATCGCCCGCGCGCCAACCGATCACGCCCGTTTGATCCCGCGGCGCGGTTTGGTCGCCCGGCGGCACCCCCTGACGACTGAATCCGCCCTGTCCGTTGTTGTGGAAGATCGCCAGCTTGCCGCCCTTGCCTGCGCCCACGATCAAATCCTCCCACCCGTCTCCATCGAGATCGTGCCAGGCCACGCCGGGCCCGAGCTGACTGAGCCGATTCGGCAACAACTTCTGGCGCGCGAAATCGTCGAAGGGGGTCTCGACATGCCGATGGCCAAGCCGATTGGACACATCCTCGTATAAAGGCCGTTCCGGATTTGCCCCCAGGCGGGCCGCCATGGGGGCGTCCGCCGGCTCGATAACCTCGTAGCACGAGTCCGCGCGCACGCCGTCGATGACACTCCGACGCCCGCTGCGCCAGATCACTTCGAGCCGCATCCGATTGGTGGGCTGGCCCGCGGCGAATGTCCGCGATCCGTCGTCGCCCGAAAGATACCGTCCGCCGCAGATCACTTCCTGGGATTGAATCGGAACGGCGCCGCCATAAAGCCGCAGTTTCGCGCCCACTCCCCGCGTGTTGGGCGGCAGGCCGCGCAAGCGCACACCAACCCGCGGCGCGGTCGTGTCGTTCCGGTACAGCCCGGCGGCGCCGTTGAGGTTGTTCACCACGGCATCGAGATCGCCGTCGTTGTCCAGGTCCGCCAGCGCAATCCCCTGCGAAACGCCGACCTGATCGAAGCCCCAATCCCGTCCGGCTTCGGCGAATCGGAGCGATCCGAGGTTGCGGAAGATGAGGTTGGCCTGATGCAACGGCGGCAACAGCAGGAGCTTCTCGGGGACGCGCTCCCGCGGCCAGGGGCCCCTGGCGGCAATCATCGCCTGGGCATCGAGATCCTGTGTGTCGAACATGTGCCCCGTCGTGCAAAGGATGTCCTCGAACCCGTCCAGATCCACATCGAGAAAGACGACCGACCACGTCCATTCCGATGCCGGCACATCCGCGTAGTAAGCCATTTCCGCGTAGGTGCCGTCGCCGCGATTGAGCTGGAGCACGGTGCGGTCGAATTGCTGCCGGTCGTCGAACACACCGACCCGCACGGAATAGGGATCCATCCCGGCATCCTGCATCAGGCGCCGCCCATGCTGCCGGCTCATCATGTCGGACACCAGAATGTCATCGTAACCGTCCCGGTTCACATCGGCGAAATCGACTGCCATCGAGAAGGTGGCGGAGTTGCGGATGGCCAGCCGGTCGATGAGCCGGAAACGGCCTCGGCCATCGTTGATCCAAATCTTGTCGTTCGAGTGGAAATCGTTGCAGACATACAGGTCGGGCGCGCCGTCCCCGTTCAGGTCGCGGAACATGGCCGACAGGCCCCAATCCCGCGGGGCCCGCGCCAGGGGCCGGCCATCCTCGTCGAGAAAAGACCCGTCCGTCCATGACACGATGCGGAAGCGCCCGCCGCCGTCGTTCCGGTAAAAGAAATGGGGCTCCCCATGCTCGAGCACGCGCCCCTCGGGGGTGAGTTCGAGCCGATCGCGATCCTGCGGGCGGATCATCCGGCGACCGCCCACGTTGAGAACAACAAAACCCGTCGACCGCACGGTCGTCGTCCGGTAGTTGGCCACATACAGGTCAAGGTCCCCGTCGCCATCCGCATCGGCCAGAGCCGCCGTCGTGGCGCCGTACGTGCGCGCCAAACCGGCCTCCGGTTGTTCGGCGAAGACCGCCCGGCCCCCGTTGAGAAACAAGCGCGTGCCTGTGCCGACGCCATTGACGAGCAGATCCAGGTCGCCGTCGCCATCCACGTCGGCAAACACCGCACCGCTCGAATACTGCCCCCCGCACGCAACGCCCGCCGATGCCGTTATGTTGGTGAAACAATTGTTGCCAAGGTTGCGATAGAGGGCGTTGTCGTTCTCGAGCCCGCACACATAGATGTCGCACCACCCGTCGCCATCCGCATCCCCCAACGCGACACCCGACCCGTTGAGCCGGATCTGGTTTTCCGCCGCACGCCCGGGCGTCAACAGGTTTGTGAAGGTCACACCCGACTGCGCCGGGGCAAGCAGCGTAAACCCGGGACGCTTTCCAAGAGGCTGGACCACCGGGCGAACGCGATAGCCGGCAACGTCTTGCCAGGGGGGCAAGGAAGGAACCTCGGCAGAGTGGCATACGACACAAAGCAGCGCGCCCATAAGCCCTGCCAGGTTCATCGAAGTCGGTCTGGTCATCGTGGGCTGCCCAGTGCAACGTTCAACATCCAACGTCCGACGAACTGCTCAGGTGAACGTTGGCCGTTGAACGTTGAACATTGCACGTTGAACGTGCCAACGGTTTGCGCACACAGTGCATGGGGAGCGTTGACATTCATCGGCTGAATGCGCGCGGAGACCATGAATCCAAAGCGGCGGTAAACCGCCGCACTCCAGAGGCTTCGCCACTTCGCCAAACACGCTTGAAGCGTCGGCGCACTTTGAACCGCGGCGGTTCAGCGCTGTTTTCCATGCCAAGGGTCACGGAAAGCGATTAGGCCGCAATCAACCCTCCTGCAAGGGCAAAAAAAGAGACCGGGCGCGAGCCCGGTCTCTTGTGTGTCCTGTTTCGGGAATCTACCGGCGAATCCGACCGAACATGATCGGCGCCTCCGGCGTGAACGTGTACGGGCTGCTGGCGCCTGTCACATCCTGCCACGGGCCCACGATGCTCGTCGCGGCCTGGAGTGTCCCGCCGCCGGTCCATTCCACCGTGATCGTGCCGTCGGCATTCTCGACGATGCGTGTGATCTTGGGCTGATCCGTCGCCGGCGCGTCCATCCGACCAATGACCGCGGGCACAAAGGCGCTCGCGTCGCCGTTGGCCGGCTCGGCGCCGTACTGGACGATGAAGGTCGCCGCGAAGTTGTCGCCGTCGGTCCCTTCATGCTGCACACCCTCGATGTAGTAACGCTTGTTCGCTTCGAGGGCGATGCCCGCCACCCACGGAACGGTCACGCCTTCGTCAGGCGACCAAAGGTCGGAGCGTTTCATGTTCGGGTCGCCGCCTTGGGCGGTGTGCCACTGCAACGCGGCGCTCCAGCCTTGTTCCTGGGCCACCAGCCGCTTGTTCGCAGGCTGATCGTCCGTGCTGATGAACAAGTCGCTGTCGTCGTCCGAGCAGACGAAGAAGACGTAGTTGCCTGCGGTCTGCGGCACGAACAGCCCGCTGACGCGCCGGGTGAAGTTGTCGGCCACGTCAACCCCGGCCGAGAAGGAGTCCAGCGTCCCCAGGAAGTCGGGCGCGCCGACGTTGCCGATCTCGACCGCTTGACGGGTGGTGCCGTTGAACCGCTCCTCCTTGAGCGAGCCCGGCACAAAGACCGCGTCGCCGAGCACCGTGAGCGTCGCCGCGTCGCTGGCAACCGGGTTCGGGTATGCCAACAAAGAGACAACGCAATCGAACTTGGCGCCGTTGTCGGTGAGGCTCGTGACCAGGGAGAAGGTCTTGCCCGTGGCCCCCGGGATCGGGGTGCCATCGCGTCGCCACTGATATGTCGGCAGATAGGAAACATCGGTGGTGGCGTCCACCGTGAAGACGGCCTGATCCCATCCATGCGTCGTCACGCTCTGAGGCTGTTGAGTGATCTCGAGCTTCAGCGGGGCCTGCACGTACGTGCCGACAACGTTGCCAGTCAGGGTCGGCGCCGTGCCGTTGGCCGGGTCGGGTTCGGACTCGAGTTTGTAGGTCGTCCCGAAGAAGTCGCCGCCAGCCCAACTCGGATCGTGATGGACCATCATCATGTAATAGCGCTTGTTGGCTTCGAGCGTGATGGTGTTGCCATAAGGCCACTCGGTCAGGGGAGACTGATCGGACCGACGGGCGGCCAGATGGTCCTCCGGCGGCGTGTCATAGGTCTGCAGCCAGCCGCGCACATCGCTCCAACCGCCGGGTTCGGCGGCGATCAGGCACAGGTTCGCCGGATCTTCGTCGGTGCTCAGATAGAGCCACCAACGATCGGCCCCGGCGGTGAGGAACACATAATTGCCGTCTTCGGGCGGGACGAAGAACGCCTCGAGGGTGTCGTAGTAGGTCCGGGTCGGATCGACAACCGCATCGCGCCCGGCGCCATTGGCCGGATACTCCATTGCAGACATGAGGTCCATTCGATCCGGCTGGAGCGGGTAACGCGCATCGTTGAACAGGTTGGCCGGATCCTCGCCCATGGCGTCACTCATGTTGTTGTACTTCTTGCGAAGCACGTTGCCCGCCATGAAGACGAAGCTGCGGAACTGCACTGTGCTGTTCGGGGCGATCATGTTGGCCGCGGCCGAGCGGTCCTTGACGTTGTTCACGGTGATCGTGTAGATCGCGCCCTCCGTCTGCTGGCTCGTGGCGAGAACGACCTCCTCGCCCAAGACCGTCGCCGAACTCACCGAGAGCCCCGCGATGCTGTAGTTCAGGATGTTGCCGCCGCTCAATTCGTCGACCGGCTCCGAGAAAACGACCACCGCGGTCATGAAGTCGCTGCTTCCGCGAGCCGACACGAGCGTGGGCGCCAGGGTGTCTGCGAAGACCGTCAGCGTCGCCGCTGCGCTGGGCTCGTTGATCGCCGGCACCATGCAGATGGCACGGTACTGCGCCCCATTGTCCGCAAGCGTCAACGCGGGCGTCGTGTAGGTGGC
Organism: Verrucomicrobiota bacterium; assembly: GCA_040766265.1. Classification (GTDB taxonomy): domain Bacteria; phylum Verrucomicrobiota; class Verrucomicrobiia; order Limisphaerales; family J093; genus MWFF01. Next base: position 22,041 of record JAXGQW010000013.1, on the reverse strand, counting down.
CGCGTTGGCCCCCGCAATGTCCGTCCAGGTCCCCGCGCCCGAGGCGCGCCGCTGCCATTGGTAGGTAAGGAGGGAACCGTAGAGCGAGGAGCCGGTCGCAGCCACGCTAAACACAGCGCTGCGCCCGGCCTCGACGGTCGCGTCCTGCGGCTGTTCGGTGATGGTCACCGACGACCCGGTCGGGTCCAACATGCAACCGATCACCCCGCCAGTCAGGGTCGGCATGCTGCCGTTGGCCGGATCCGCGTCGCCTTCCTTGATGTAGGTGGTGCCGAAGTCGTCCGCCCCGCACCAGCTCGGGTCGTGATGGATCTGCAGCATGTAATACCGCTTGCCCTTCTCGAGCGTGATTGTCGGAGCCGTCGCCCATTGGTTATACAACGACATATCCGACCGGCGGGCTTCGAGGCTCCCCGAGTGGATCTGCGTCCAACCGCGCGGATTGCTCCACCCGCCCGGTTCCGCCGCGATCATCACCAGGTTCGCCGGATTGTCGTCCGTGCTCAAATAGAGCCACCACCGGTCCGCGCCTGCCGTCAGAAACGCGTAGTTGCCGTTCTCGGGCGGGATGAAATAACCCTCGATGGTGTCGAAGTAATTCCTCGTCGGATCCGCGACTGCATCGCGGCCCGCGCCGTTCGGGGGGTACTCCCAGGCCGTGAGGAGATCGGCACGATCCGGCTGGTTCGGATACCGCGGATCGTTGAACAGGTTCGCAGGATCGCCGCCGGCGTTGTCGCTGATGTTCTCATACTTCTTGTGAAGCACCGTCCCGAGCATGAACGCAAAGGTCTTGAATGTGGCCTGGCTGTTGGCGGCAATGGTGTTGCCGCTGGCCGACCGGTCCTTGACGTTATTCACCACCAAAGTGTAGCTCGTCCCCTCCGACTGCTTCGAGGTGGCCAGCACCACGGTCGCCCCGTTCACCGTCGCCGAGTTGATCGTCAGGCCGGCAATGGCATAGTTGTCCTTGTTGCCGCCGCTCTCCACCGCCACCGGCTCGGAGAACGTCACCAAAACGCCCAGGAAGTCCGTGTTCCCTTGCGCCGAGATCAGCACCGGCGGCGTCGTGTCCTGGACCACCGTCAGCGTCGCCTCGTTCGAGGTCGCCGTCCCCATCGTGTTGCTGACCTCGCACTTGTACTTGCTCTGGTTGTCGCTGAAGCTGACGCCCGTCAGGGTCAGCGTCGGATCCGTCGCGCCGTCAATGGGCGCGTTGTTCTTGTACCACTGGAAAGCCAGAGGCGCCGAACCGTCGAAGCCGATGGTGAACGTGGCGTTTGCACTCTCGTTGACGGTCTGATTCTGGGGATGCGACGTGATCGAGGGCCCCACGCCCGCGCCCTGAACCACGGTTGTCAGGGTGAGATCGTCGATCTGATGCAGCGCGCTCTGACCGCCGGCGCGCGCGCCGATCGCAAACTGACCCGCGGAGGGAACGAAGTCGGGCAGGACCAGGTTGGTGAACACGATCGCCCCCTCGTAGCCCACGTTCAACGTGCCGCTCCGGGTGAGCTGAATGAACACGTCTTCGAACTGGCTCGTCACCATCTCCGGCTTGGCAAATGGCGCGATCGCCACGGTGCTCCCCTCGTACTTCACCTTGATGGCCGGGGAGGTCTCGCCCACGTCGGCGTTGACGTAAATGTCAAAGCTGACGGTGATCCCGGTGCTCACGCCTTCCTCGCCGAAATTCGAGGTGTACGAATAGATTTCCGGGCTGAAACAGAAGGCCGCGCCGTCCGCCGGCTCGGCCGATCCGGGCCCGATCTGCAGCTTGAACCTCGCAGTGAAGCTCTCGATGGGCTGGTACGCGTCCAGATCATCCAGGATGAACGTCCCGATCGCACCCGCCTCGTTGTAGGTCAGAACGAGGTGCCCATCCTCGACCGCCGGCATGAACGGAGTCACGCCGTCCGCGCGCATGGCGCCGTTGCTCGTCAAGCTCAACCCCGATTGGAAGGGGTCGCTGAAGTCCGAGGTGAAGGATCCCGCCAGCGCGGTCGCGCCAGCCAGAGCCATCGCCGCAAACCCTTGTATCAATCTCTTGTGCATAGGATTCCGTCTCTGTTCGTCATCGGATCCCCGTCCCCTACGCCATGCCCGCGGAGCCTGGGCACCCACCCAGGCCGCCACCATTCAACGCGGAAGGCGCCGTCGAAAGGTCACCTCTGACATCGACTGCCCCGAAATGCATTGTTGAACCGTCTCCAATCTTAGGCACCAGCCTCCCGCCGCCTGCAAGACAAAACCGGAGAACATCACTCGACTCGTTCGCTGCCCGCACCCGCGCCCACCACGATCTCCCCCACACCCGAAGGCACGGGCGTCCGGGTGACGCGTCCGCCCGGCCAACGCACCTCGAGCGCCGTGGGCACCCCCGACGTCCCAAGAACGCCAACGGGGCTGTCCTGCGACCAATACCCGCTCCCGCCACGCACCTCGCGCGCCGGCCCGGCCTTGTCCCCGCAATGCAAGCGCATGACCGCACCGAGCCCCAGAGGATTCCGCGCCGGCCCCTCGAGCCGGACCCGCAATCCCGGCCTGGCCCCGACATTGCGATACAGCCTCGTCTCCGCGCCGCTCTGCGTGACCACCAAGTCCACCCGCCCGTCCGCGTCGAAGTCCGCCAACGCAGCCCCGCGCTGCTCGCCGTAAACGCCCACCCCGCAATCCTCGCCCCGCACGGGCTCGAGACCGCCCCGCCCATCGCCCCGCAACCACAGACCCCGCCCCGCATCGCAGCGCGACGTGTCGGCGCTCACCCCGAAGAAGTTCTGACTCAGAAAGACATCCTCGTTGCCGTCGCCATCCGCATCGCCAACACAAACCGCAAATGCAGGGGCGAATTGCGCTTCCGCCGGCAACACCCGAACCTCGAAATGATCGGCCCGGTTGAGCAGCAGCGCCGATTCGAGCCAGACAGCCTCGACCTGGCACGCCAAACCGCCCCACTCGCCCACGACCGCGTCGATGGTCGCGGCGGCCCAGGAACCATGGCTCGGGAAATGCCCGGCCAGGCTGGGAATCGCCCGGGTCACGACGTCCAGCATGCGATCCGGAGCGTACGCGCGCAATGCGGGCGCGTAGTGGTTCTCGAGGGTCTCGATCACTCCATCCTCGTCGAAATCGCCGAACGTCAATCGAAGAGGGCGGGGACGCCAGCGCTGGTAACGGGTGTTCGAGCCCCAGTTGGCGACCACCAGATCGAGCCGGCCATCGCTGTCGAAATCGCCCGCAGCGACCCCGTTCCACCAGCCTGTCAGTTCGTTGAGGGTTGATTGACGAGAGTTGATGGTGCGGGTTGAGTGTTGGGCGTTGAACGTTGAACGTTGAACGTTCACCGGCACATCCCACTCGCTGAGCCGTCCGCGCTCGTTGCGAAACACCCGAACGGGCCCCCAATCGCAAGCCAACACCAACTCGGGCCAGCCGTCCCCCGTCAGATCTGTCCAGATCGCGCTGCTCACCATCGCGCGCGGCAGCCGCGCCGTGTTATCAGAGTCCAGTTCAAATCCTGCCCCTTCCCGCCGCCAGAGCGCCGAAGCAACCGCCTCGGGGTAACGCCCAGCCCCCACGCGGGCGCCGACGAACACGTCGAGGTCGCCGTCGCCGTCAAAATCGGCCACCGCTATCGGCCCGAGGCTGGCCGGGGCAAACGGCAGCACCCCGCTGGACCCCTCCTCGCGCCAAACCGCGACCCCGACTCCATTCGTGACGCCATCTTCGTAATTCGCCGTCGCGCCCAACAGTTCGCCTGGGCCGATCCCGGCCAGCCCGGCCATATCGCGCTCGAGCGCGCGACGCCACGCCTCGTGCGTCGAGCGCTTGAAACGGGTGTCGCCCAGGTTCAGGAACAACGCGGCCGCGCCGCCCCGTCCGCCCCCAATCACCAGATCGTCCCGTCCATCGCCGTCCATATCCCACCAGGCCGCGCCAGGACCGAGTTGACTGAGCTTCCGCGGCAGGAGCGGTTGACGCCCGAAATCGTCGTAGGGCGCGTCCACATGCACGTGCCCAATCGCGCTGCTCACATCAGCAAACCGGATCGTCGGAGACTCCGACGCCTGCCCGCCTCCGCGATCGCGCCGCAAAACTCCCTCCCCGACAGTCCCCTGCCCCATTTCGGTCGGCGCGGCTGACGACACCGGCGCCGTTCCGTCCGACTCGATGATCTCGATCAGGTGATTCGGACCAATGTGTGTCACGGTCGTCTCACGCCCGCTGCGCCAACGCACCCGGACGTCCAGGGAGCGCCCCGAGCCTGCCGCAAAAGTGCGCTGCGCCTGATCGCTCGAACAATAGCGTCCGCCCAAAACCATCTCCTGGCTTTGCTCGACCGGTCCGCCCAAAACCGTGATGCGCGCCCCGGCGCCGCTCGTGTTCGGCGGGCGTCCACGCAACCGGACGGCCAGACGCGGCGCGGGCGACTCGTTGCGATAGATCCCGGCCGGGCTGTTCATGGTGTTCACCGCCACATCGAGATCGCCGTCGTTGTCCAGATCGGCAAGACACGCCCCCTGCGAAATGGCCGGCTGGTCGAATCCCCACCTCGCGCCGCATTCCTCGAACACGAGCGCGCCCGTGTTTCGAAAGGCGAGGTTGGCCGTGTTCAGACGCGGGAACATCCGGCGCAGTTGCAGTTCGTCCACGGTCAGCATCTTCCGTCCCGCCTTGGCGGCATGGATGCGGGCCTGGACATCCGCGTTCATGTTGTCCCGCTCGAATCCATTCGGCACCAACAGATCCTCGTATCCGTCCAGGTCGACATCCAGAAAGAGCGGTCCCCAGGACCATTCCGAGGCCTCGACCCCGCAATACTGCGCAATCTCGGCGTAGGTCCCGTCCCCACGGCTCAGGAACAGGGTGTTGCGCGGGTACTGGGGACGGCCTTCGATCTGTGTGCCGGCCGGCGTCTCGCCCTGCACGACATTCCTCTGGGTCAGCCGCCGGCTGTGGTCGGGACTCAGCATCTCAGTGACCATGAAATCAACGTTGCCGTCCCGGTCGAGATCCGCAACATCGCCCGACATCGACGCCAGGCTCGTCTGCCGCAGGGCGAGCCTGGGCGCGAGCCGGAACCGGCCCTGCCCTTCGTTGAGCCAGAAACGGTCCGGCGTGGCGAAGTCGTTGCAGACGTAAAGATCCGGGCGCCCGTCCCGGTTGAAATCGCGGAACAGGACCGAAAGCCCCCAGTCGAACAACGGCTGCGCCAGCGGTTGGCCGTCCTCGTCCAAAAACGCGCCCCCTGTCCACGGCACGGGCGTGAATCGCCCATGCCCGTCGTTGAGCAGGAAGAGATCGGGCTCGCCCAACTCCTCACGGGCGAATCGTCCCACGCCACCCGACCCCAGATCGAAGCTGAACCGAAACCGATTCGTCCACTCCGGATCGGTCGGCGGACGGCCGTTGATCGCCGCGACGAACGGACGCCCGTCGACCACTTTGATGGTGAAGCGCGTTCCAGGCGCGTCCATCAAGGTCGAGGTGCGGTAATTGGCCACGTACAAATCCAGGTCCCCGTCGCCGTCGGCGTCCGCCAATGCCAGCGATGTGCCGCCCCGCCCCGGATTCAGCGGGGTCGGGCTGCGAGAAAAACCGCCGCGCCCGTTGTTGAAGAACAGGACTGTCCCGCCGCCGATCGAGTTGACCGCCAGATCCAGATCGCCGTCCCCATCGAGATCGGCGAACGCGGCTCCGGTGCAATCCCGGTTCGCGCACGAGACGCCGGCCTCGCCGGTGATGTCCTCGAAACGCCAGCCACCCAGATTCCGGTAGAGCCGGTTGGTCACACTCAGCCCGCAAAAGTAGAGATCGCACCAGCCGTCGCCATCGACGTCGCCCGCCGCGACACCCGCCCCGTTGGGCAGCACCTGGTTGGTCACAAACCGGGACTCGGGCAGCATGTTCGCGAATGCGATGCCCGTCTCCGATCCGGAAAGAAGGGTGAACCCTGCGCGCCCCCGCTCGGAAACAGGGAGCGCGGCGGCGCGAAATCCCGCGCCCGTCTCCCACACCAGGTCCGAAACGGAAGCCGCGCAGATCGTCCACCACCCCGCGAGGACGCCCGTGGCGAAGACCAGGATGTTCCCGAAAGCGCCCATGCCATCGTCCGCTCTCGCATCAATAGCCCCCGCCGCCATCGGGCGAAAGCCCCAAATGCAACCGCGAATTCAGAAACTCGGGCCTGCCGCCGGCGCAGGGTCATTCTTTGTAGATTTCTGAGGGATTGCGACTTTTGGGATTGGAGAAAGTCCCTGCCAAGTCGGCTGGTCTGGGTTGTGATAGGAGCCTGATCGACTCGACCAATCACCAACTCCACGACGAACTCTTGCGCCGATCCGCCCCTCCCCATTCTCGAGGGCATGAGGGGCCGGGCTCTGCAACCGCGCGACACGAATACCAGTGGGCCGGCCAACGACTCCTGCGCAAGCACAGAGGGCAGAAATGTACCCGTCATTCGAAACGCCACAACCGATTGAATTGCACCGGATTGCATCAAAATGCACCTGAATCGTGTCGCGATCGCGACAAGGAATCCGCACAGCGCCCACGTGACGGTGTGGGGAAGGAGTGGCAGACGACGGGCCTGGTCCTGTGGACGACGGTGGCTTACCTCGATCAATTCGAGATCCTGGGAGGTGGCGGCGCGCTGGCCATCCTCGGCCACCCCACGGAGGGCAATTCGTCGCAGGAGAGACCGCCGAGTTGTCCGTCCGGCCATCAGTCAGCAGCCGGCAGACCTGAACCTGCCTGCGGGCGAGTCGGGCGGCTTCACCGTGGCGGCCGTCAGCGACACGCCGCTTCAGTACCAGTGGTTCCGGGTGGGCGTGGGAGCGCTGGCCGGAAAGAACGGCGAGACGCTGTCGTTCGCTTCCGTCGGGGCTGGCGACGCGGCCCAGGTCTCAGTGGCGCCGGTGCGCGACGACGAACCAAGGCGGCGGCACGATCGCCGACATCGGAGACGGTTTGCATCGCTACACCCCGCCGGCGGGGCCGGACGCTGCCGATCTCTTCACGTACGTCCTGCAAGCGGCCGATGGCACGACGTCCACCGGCACCGTGCGCGTCACCATCGAGCCCGAACGGCCGGGCTCGAATCCGTCGCCGATCCGGATCCTGCCGGGGGAACAGGTGAGCGTGCGCTTCGTCGGCACTCCCGGACGCACCTATCGCATCGAGAGCAGCGCGGCGCTGACCAGGCCGTGGACTCTGGTGGGGACCGTCATTGCGACCCCGACGGGAATCATCCAGTACGTCGAGTCGCTGCCGGCCGGCAACGCCCGGTTCTACCGCGCACGGGAGTGAGGAACGGCAGCGTCTGGGGTCTGACATCCGGTGTCACGCCCCCAATACAGAGCTCTGACAGGATTGCAGCGGGTGACCGCAATGCGGATGTCGGCTTGCAGCGATGCGGAGGGGAGCGTACTCATCAGCCATGCGCATCATCTCCTGCATCCTGGTTGGCGCTTTTGTCCTGGCAGCTTCGAGCGCCTGCGCCCAATTCGCATCCGGCATGACGGGCGGATGGGCAGGCGGGGGCGGACTCTACGGCGTCACGCGACGAACATACATGGGCGTGCCAAACGTTGTCGCCGCGCGCTATTTCAGAAACTCGGGCTTGCCCCTGGTCAGCCCGAACAACCTGAACGCAGTCGATTCCCCCGGAGGGACGCCACTGGCGGCGAACCGCCCCGGAGCCGCCGCGCCTCGGCCAGCGCAGTCGCCGCGTCCCGCCGCCGCGCTGGCAAGGCGTTACGGCGTACCACACCACCCGTCTGTTGCGTTGTCGCCGTTGCCGGCGACGATGAAACCGTGGCGCCCATGAAAGCACCTAACCCCCTTCCCTCAGTCCTGGTCTGGCTCCTGCTCAGCCTGCCGGCCCCGAGCGCCGTTGAAGCCGCCGACACACCCCCGCCCAGAGACATCATCATCGTTTACAAGACACACTTCGACATCGGGTACACCCAACTGGCGCGTGACGTGGCCCATCAATACCGCACCGAAATGACCGACGGAGTGCTCGAGGCCATTGAACAGAACGCCCATCAGCCGATGGACAAGCAGTTCGTCTGGACCCTCTCCGGTTGGCCGATGACTCGACTGCTCGCGCCAGAACAGGCGCCCGAGCGCCGTGCCCGCGTCTCGCAGGCCATACGCGACGGCAACCTCGCGGCGCACGCGCTCGCCTTCACGATGCACGATGAAGCGTCGGAACCGGAAGACCTGGTGCGATCGCTTGGCCTTTCCTCGGCCATCGCCCGGCAACATGGTTTGCCGCTGCCACGCGATGCCAAGACCACCGACGTTCCCGGCCATTCCTGGATCCTCCCCACCGTGCTGACCCACGCGGGGGTGACGTTCTACCACATGGGCGGTCCCCTCGTGAACAGGAGCTTCAACCTGCCGCCCCTCTTCTGGTGGGAAGGCCCGGACGGCTCACGGTTGCTGACGCTTTATCGCAACGACTACGGCACCCCGCCACTGCCGCCCCCGGACTGGCCCGCCTCAGCCTGGCTTTACATTCACATGACCGCCGACAACGAGGGGCCGCCGCCGCCGAACGTGGTCGAGCGCGATCTGGCCTACTATCGGCAATACGCGCCCGACGCCCGGGTCCGGATCGGCAAGCTCGAAGACTTCGCCGACCTGATCCTCGCCCAGAAACCAAGCCTGCCAGTGGTGCGCTCGGACATCCCGGACCCTTGGATTCACGGCCTCCTCAGCCATCCGGCAGGCACGAAGCTGGCCCACAACCTCCGCCCGCTCATGCCGGCGCTCGATGCCTTGACCACCCTCGAACGCGCCTGGGGCATCCACCGCCCGAGCGTGGCGCCGGTTCTGGCCGAAGCCTACCGCAACAGCGCGCTCTACAGCGAACACACGTGGGGCCTGGCGACCCAGCATTACATCCGCCAACCCTACGGAGCGGCCTGGGAAGAGACGCTGGCTCGCGGATGGCCTCGCGTGTTCGACTTCCTCGAAGAATCGAACCTCGAACACGACGACTACATCACACGCCTCCGACTGGCCGTCGAGAACCCCTACGCCAATGCCGTCTCGACCCTCGCCGACCACGTCAACGTCCCCGGCCCGCGCTTCGTCGTGTTCAATCCGTTGCCCTGGACCCGCGACGGGTTGGTCGAGTTGAACACGACCTACTTCCCCCAGACCACCGCCGTTCGCACGGTGGACGGCACGCACCGCACTCTGGTTGAACGCAGCGCCGGTCCCGCCCTCGAAGGCCAGGCCAAAATCATCCGGTTCGTCGCCAAAGATCTCCCGCCGCTCGGCTACCGGGCCTACGTGTTTGACAACGCGCCCGACACCAAGCCACCCCCTGCCCTGGCGGCGTCGGAAGCGGACCGCACCATCGAGAGCCCTTTCTTCAAGGCAACTCTCGATCCCGCCCGCGGCCGCATCGCCAGCCTGATCGACATGCGCACCGGACGCGAGCTCGTGGACGCAACGGCCCCGCACGGCTTCGGCCAGTACTTCTACGAACGGTTCGGACGTCCCGATGTGGTGAGCTATCTCGACCGCGCCCTTTACCCACAATACCACGCCCATCGGAACATCATGGCCAAAGGCGACCTGCCGGAGGCGCCCCGCCAATTCGGTCAGCCCGAGAACCTCAGCCTGCGGATCGAAATCACCCCCGTGTCGGTTTCGGCCGTGCTTTACGGAAAGTTGCCCGGCCCGGGACCGGCGCAGTCCGTGGCCACCCGCTTGACGCTCTACGCGGACCTGCCGGTTGCCGATCTCGAAGTGCTTTGCGACAAACCGCTCGAAGGCTGGCCCGAGGCGGGGTGGGTCTGCTTCCCGTTCAAGCTTCAAACACCCAAGTTCCGCCTCGGCAAACTCGGCGGCGACCTTGACCCGACCAAAGATATCACCGTCGAGAACGCCAACTACCGCCAGATGTGGCTGAACACGGGTGTCGCCGTGTATGAGACCTCGGGGTGCGGGGTCGGCCTCTGCCCCCTGGACTCGCCGCTGGTCAGCCTGGGTGAGCCGGGCAACCACAAGTTCGATGCGCGTTACGAACCGACCACCGCGCGCGTCTTTTTCAACCTCTTCAACAACCAGTGGCAAACCAACTTCAGGAATTGGACCGGCGGACGCATCACATCGCGCGTGCGCCTGTGGACCTTCGACCAGTTCGAATCGGAATCTGCCTTGTTCACGCCGGCGATGGAGGCGCGCGCGCCGTTGCGCGCCGCCCGCAGCCGCACAAAGCCCGGGCCGTTGCCGGCGGCACAGGCAGGCCTCACTCTGTCCCGTCGCGGCGTGCTCGTCACCGCGTTTGGCGAAGACCCCGACGGCCACCCCGGCACCCTCTTGCGTGTCTGGGAACAGGGCGGGCTGGCCGGACCCTTGACGGTCACACTGCCAGCCGGCTTGAAGGTCTCCGTGGCCCAACCGGTCACGCTGAGGGGCGAGACGACTGGCGTGGTGCTGCCGATCTCCGGAGGTCAACTTACCCTCGATCTCAAGGCCTACGCCCCGGCCAGCCACATCCTGCGGTAAGGCGCGCGTGTGCCTTCGGCTCTCTCTCGGCGGAGAGACTGAAACGACGTGCTCCGTGGACATCGAGCCAGCCCCGGTCGACGCCCACGCCGCCTGAGGCCGGCAGCGATGAAGGCAGCGACAACGACCGCCGAGGGGGTGCTTGTCCCAATATTCCTGAATTCCGGGACCGACCCCTTGGTCAGGGCTGATCCTCGGATGCCTATCGATTATAGGCTTCGTTGTATTTCCTGATGATGGCCAGGTGTTGGTCATCGAGGGAGTCGGCGGTGAAGCAGGCGATCCCGCTGGCGCCGTTGTCATGCACCTGGCGGATGGCCTCCTCGAAATCCGCCATGTCATTCCCGTAGTGGCCGACCAACACCCCCGTGAAAAGCCGCTGCCCGGGCTTCAGGTCCCGAACTCCCTGCTTCGTGGCAAAACCCACCCAGTACACATTGCCCCCATGATCGTTCTTGTAGGCCATCGGAAAAATCAGGTCCAAACTCCAGTGAGGCCAGTCCTGTCTCACGTAATCCCGAGCCAGTTCCGGAAAGGGGAAGACGGCAGCGGAGGCCAACGTCCCCTCTTCGTGGCAAATCTGCACGCACTCGTCGACCAGCGAGGTGATGGCGTCCATGCGAAACTGCTTCCAGGCCGCATTCTCCTCCTTGTCCGGCAGATTCATGGGGTCCACGCCAAACTTCTCCTTGAATTCCTTGCGAGCCAGCGGGTGGTACCCAAAATCGTACTCGGCCAAGAGCCGATCCTGCACCAGCGGACCCCCGTTGTGCCGGTAATGCGTCTGCAATTCCGACCCGAGAATGACATCCACATAGCGGATGTAATCGAAGTGCACTGAGGCCAACCCCCTGATCTGCGCCATCCGCCGCACTCCCGTCTTCACGTACTCGCGCGCGCCCGGGGCAAAGGGACTCAGAAAATGATAGTATCCGACGTACGGATGAAAATCCCGGCAGCTCTGCCCCAACCGGTTGACCGAGTACCAGTCCGGGTGGTCCCGGCACTCCTTGGCCGCGCCCACATTCATCATCCAGTGCCATGCGTGAACGCGGATGCCGCATTGCTGGCCCATCCTGATCAACTCCTTCATGCGCTCCGGGCCATCCCCGGGCAGGAGATCCGTGATGCCCGCAGCGGCCAACTTGGCCATGCGCGCCAATTGCGTCGATTCCGCGCCCGACCCCGGCCCTCCCCAGGCCGCAAAACAGAATCTCTTGTCGGAGAAACTGTCGCCCGCCGCCGCGTTGGTCGTGCCGCCCGCGATTGTCAGACTCGCGCTCGCGGCAAGAAGCAGACCGATGACTTGCACTCTTCTCACAATGAAAAAATGGGGTTGTTCGTGTGTTTGTTCGTGGCGCGCCAAGCTTGCCCGGGAAGCATCGGCGGCTCAACGCAAAACCAACGGCCACGCAAAACCAACGACCGCTGCCTGAAGCCAGGGTGACACAGGCCATCCCGCGAGAGGGAATGGAAGAAGAGGCAGGCAGGCAACGGTGGAAAGGGTGGCTCAGTGGTCAAACCCGCCAGGCTCGAACCCGGACCGCCATGTGCGCTGACGGACTGTGAGGGTGGTCGAATTGCCGGAGTCGGAGGCAATCGTTTCCCGGCGCCCCGCCTCATGCCACAGAATCGTCACGCTCGCCAGGCAGCCTCCCGGTTCAGTTGCCGGGGTAAACGCACACCGCGCCAAGCCCAGGCTGCCCGCATTTCCGGTGCACCCAAGGGATCAGTCGATGGCAGACGCTCGAAGTCTGGTGAGAAATGCGGGCTGGGGGCTTCACTTGGGGTACAGCCTCGGCAGGACGTCCCGGTCCGGCAGGGAGGTTCGGTACCCGGCGTCGCGCAGCCCCCTCACGATGCGGCTGAGGTGATCCACGCCGCGGGTGCGCATCGTGAAATCCACCATCGCGGTTTGAAGCGGCTCCGGGCTGAAGGCGCGTTGGTGGTGGACTTCCATGATGTTGCCGCCGTGCTCGCCGATCAGGCCGCTGACGCGCGCCAATTCTCCCGGCACATCGCGCGTCTTCACCCGCAGCCGCACCAGTTGGGCGTCGCGCGCCAGCCCGCGCTGGATAATGGACGAAAGCACCATCAGGTCAATGTTGCCGCCGCAGAGGACCAGCCCCACCCGCTTGTGGCGGAACCGCCGCCGGTACTTCAGCAGCGCGGCCAGGCCGCAGGCGCCCGCGCCTTCCACCACGGTCTTCTCGATTTGCAGCAGCATCAGCACGGCGTCTTCGATCTCGCCTTCGCCCGCCAGCAGGATGTCGCGGACGAGGCGTTGAACGACGCGCCGGGTCCGCCGCCCGGGATTTCTCACGGCGATGCCTTCGGCCACGGTAAACCGGTCGCAATGGACGGGTTCTCCGGCGATCCACTGCGCCATCGCGGGAAAGCGCTCCGACTGCACGCCGAACACTTCGAGATCCGGCTTGATGCCCTTGGCGGCCACGGCCATGCCGGCGATCAAACCGCCGCCCCCGATGGGGACGAGCAACACCTCGAGGCCTTGCTGCTGCGCCAGCATTTCGAGTGCGATGGTCCCCAGTCCCGCCATGACCCGGTCGTCGTCGTAAGGATGCACCAGGGTGAGCTTGCGGCGCCTGGCCAACCGCCGGGTGAAACCGCTCGCCTCATCGAATGTGTCGCCCTCGAGAATCACCTCCGCGCCGTGGGCCCGCGTGTGCTCCACCTTCACGTTGGGCGTGTGCCGGGGCATGACGATGACCGCCGGGATGCCCAACCGTTTGGCATGGTACGCGACGCCTTGCGCGTGATTGCCGGCGGACATGGCGATGACGCCCCGCCGACACTCCGCCGGGGTGAGCGAAAGGAGCTTGTTCAGCGCGCCGCGCTCCTTGAAGGCCGCGGTGAACTGGAGGTTCTCGAACTTCAAGAAGACCTCCGCGCCGGTGATCTTCGAGAGGGTGCGCGAGTAAGTGCAGGGCGTCATCAGGATGTTGCCCCGCAGCCGCTCCGCCGCGGCCTGGACATGTTTCAACGTCAGACTCATGACGCGCGGAAGGTTACAGACATGGCGGCGAATGTGATCCCGAGGATGAGGACCGCGAATCCGCAAGCCGCAGGACAGAGTTTTCTCATAGGAATCCGCCTTTTCGACGCGGCGGAAGTGTGGGCTGGTCAGCCCGGTTATTTCACACGCTTCGCGAGGACCCCTAACCGGGCTAGCAGTCCTCTTGCGAAGTCTGACCGCCATGTGCACCGACGGGTTATGAAATATGCGGGTTAGAGGGCGTGATTCAAGGGGAAACTCGGGTTGCCCGTAACGCGCCTCGGTGCTGTCGGGGCCGAATGCCGGCACGGTGGCCCAGATCTTCGGCGTCATGGCCGGGACGCTGGCGGTCGTGGCGGGCCTATGCGCCTTGGACCAAGCCGCTTCTGATACGCCGAGGGTAGACCGGGGGGGGGCAGGGTTCAGGGTTCAGGGTTCGGGGTTCGGGGTTCAGGGTTCAGGGTTCAGGATTGGGAAATCTTGTTGGAAATGCGCGATGTGGCGCGACTGCACTACGAAGGCGAACAGTACAAAGGGGCGTGGATGCGGTCAGCGGGATCACCGTCTCGGTGCCAATCTGTGTTCCGCACTGAATCGGTGTGGGGACTCTCTGCGCCCTACAGCGGTGAGGGGTTCCACACAGATTCGGGTCGGAATCGTCAACGACAATTGGCGTTAGGCTCTGCTGGGCCTAAGAAGAATAATTGTCGTTGACGAGGGGCTTCCAGACGCCGTTTGCGGGGCTGCGCGCCGGTATGCCGTTCATCGGCAAAGGCACACCCGCGAGCGAAACGGTCCCGTGCCACACCGTGCGCAAAGTCGATCTGCCGGCGGGGGTCTCCCACGAGCTGCGTTTGACCGTCAGCGGCGATCCCTACGAGCATCCCGGCAAGAGCGACTTCGTGATGGCGGTCGGCGTCCACGACGGTCAGAGCATGAACTGGTTTCCAACCGAAACCATCAACCCCGGCTCCCATCCCGGGGAGGAGAACTGGGATACGCGGACCTATGACCTGAGACCCCACGCCGGCAAGACGGTATGTCTGGTGGTCAAAGTAGCCTATGGTGGTCCGCTCGGGGTCTGCAACGAGTTCACTGGTTCACTGTAAGGCGGCGCCGATTTGGCTGGCTTGGGCCGTGTCACGGAACAGCCTGTCCGGCGGTCCAGCGATAGACGTTCCGCAACACAATGGCTCCGTCCCACTGCGTGTAGCGGCGGACAGCCTCACGAACGATCTGCCGCAACCGGTCCGGTCCCGCCGCCTGCAAAGCCGGTTGGTAGTTGCCTGCCGAGCTCTGTGCGCGCCAGAACATCGCGAAATCCGGGTAGTGGAAGTCACATTGGCTCCCGCCCTCGGCTATGACCTTGAACCCTGCCTCGGTCAGCAGATGCGCCAGCGCGCCGTCCGCCGACCAAGCAAAGGGGCCGCCGCCCGAAGGGCGCTGCGGCATGGCGCTCGCCACAGCGGCAAAGACCTCCCCCATCTCCACTTGTTCCGGTTTACCCCATGAGGTGACCGCCACCCGCCCGCCGGGCCTTACCACCCGGCGCAACTCGCGCATCGCCTGCCGGATGTCCTCGGCAAAGATGACCGAGTTCGCCGCCAGAGCAGCGTCGAAGTGCCCGTCGGCGAAGGGAAGTCTCTCCAGGTCGCCATGGACAAACTGCGCCTGCGGCAACCGCTCGCGTGCGATGGCCAGCAGGGCGTGGCTGGCGTCGACGCCGGTCACCTTGCATCCAAGCAAGGCGGCAAGGACGCACGCTCCGCCGCCTCCACACCCGGCGTCAAGGCATCGCATCCCGGACCTCAACCCCAGCGCGGAGAGCGTGTCTTGCCACAAGGGGCGGCAGAACGGTTCCTGTAGTTCAGCCCAATCACGCGGGGCGACGCTCCACAATTGGCCTTGCCGTTCACCGGATGCCATAACGAGAGGAGATGTTCCTACAATAGTCGCCGCCGGGTCAACCAAACCCACCGGAGACAAGGCCAAGGAGTCTCGGTCCGATGCGCGTCTGCTGCGACGGCGCGCTTACCCTGTCGGGCGCGGCAGAAAGTCCGAGTCGCGGGCGCACGAGGCAACATTCTTGTGCTCGAAATGGGGGGGCACTCAATGCTGAAACGGTCGCGGGTCGATCAGGTACAGGCCGCGGAAGCCTTCGTGCGTGGAGTCGAAACTGAGGAGTCTGTGCCAGAGCATCGTTCCATCCGTTTTCACTCTCCGCTCGTATGACGGCTTGGTAGTCCGATATAACGGCCCCGGAAAACCATGTGCGGTTGCCGGGCAGGTAATTGAGGATCAGGCAATCGGTCACCCGCCCACGCTCGGCGCCTTCTGCGGCCAAGTAAGCCGCCCGCAGAGGCTGCGGGGAAACGATCTCGAACGCATTGTCCACCTTGATTCGGCTCGCGGCTTCCCATTGCCTTGGTTGGCCGCAGCCGGAGGCGACTTCCATGCTCTGGCCATCGACCGCCACCCGCCGCCGGCCCTGTTCGTAGATCCAGTGCGGGTTGTTGAGGATGCCGACCAGGCCCGTGGCGATCTCACCGGTGGCCAGGTTGGTCAAGACGACCAGTTTCTCCGCTATCAGGAACGCCCCATCAGCCTCCGAACGAAACTCGAGTTCGGCCCGGACCGCCTCACCGTGATCCACCGTCAGGCGCGCCTCGAATCCGTTGGTCCCTTCGCGCACGTCAGCACGCTGCAAACGCAAGGACAAGGGCGCGCGCCCGCCGGCAAGGAGCACTTGGCCGACGCCATTGCGCTCGTGCGGCGACACCACGCGGTCCAGGCGGCAAGGCACACATTGCGCCATGATCTTCGCGCCCCAACTCACCGTGTGGATGGCGTCGGGGCTGCGCCGCAGAATCACCTTCGCCGAGTCCCAGCGGCGGACGCCCACTCGGGCCCGGGGCGCGTCGCGTATCTCCCCTGCCAGTTGCAGAGAGAGCCACACGTTGGCCAGCGAACGGAACAAGTCGTGTTGCGTCGAGGCGAAGAAGGATTCGCCCGGATGGAACACCGCGCCCGCGGTCGAGCGGGCTTGCATCTTCTCCAGAACCTCCAGTCCGCGCGGCACCCACGTCCAAGCATCCGGATCCTGCGCCCATACCGCCATCAGCACGTGCTTGCCCAGCCATGACAGATTCCGAAACAGCTCCCAATCTTGTCTGTTGGGATACACAAAACCGCCGTCCGGCAGCAGCATCCACTTCAGGTTCGCATAGATGCGGTTCTGGACTACGCGCACGTGCGCCGGGGCTTCGGCGGGCAGGTGAACGGACAGCGGCGGCGCCGCTCCAGGCAAAGGCTCGACTGCGGCGCACAGCCAGATCTCAAACCTCGCCGTATTCAACAGCGCGATGCAGCCGCGGCGGCGCTGGTTCTGCGACCGCCGCGACCGGGTGTCCACCGAATGCGCAGAGAACCACCACCGGAGACGCGTGCTTCACAGAGGCTGAAGTTGCCAATGGGGCGTCGTCCCGGCAAGCGCGGTCTTCTCCAGAATCCTCGAAACCCCAAACGCATTGCGATCAAGTCACGTTCGAGCGCCTCTCCCTCAGTCAGTTGGACCATTCGGAATAGACGCCGGAACCATACGAACCGAAAACAACCAAGACCCCCCAATCGATCATCACCGTCCTCGGCCTGGTCCTGGCTTTGACTGGACAGGCCCAACCTGCAATCGCTCCGCTCAGTCCCCTGGCAAAGATCATCTTCGACGTGGACCTGGCCGAGGATGTGGACGACGCCGGTGCCCTGGCGACGCTCCATGCCCTCGCCAACCTTGGTGAGGCCGAGATCCTTGGGATTCTGATCCCCTCCAAAAACGAATGCCATTGGTATCGCGGAGAGCATTTGAACATCTGGCCGGAGTCCAGTCCGGCGTCCATCAGGTCCGTGGTCGGGCTGTAGCCAGTGAATCCGCGAAGGAGGATTCTACTGGACTTGCGGATGTGTCCGGACAGTTCACTGAGTGCAAGGATGCTTAGGAGAAGCGACGAAAGCAATGCGCGCTGAGGATCATCGGCGTGGATGGTTTCGATGAGTCACTCGTCGCCGTCCACGTCGAGCTATAGGAACCCAGGTGCCGCTCTGGCCGTCACGAGGATCCCCGACCTGGATCAGGCGAGAATCCCACTCGACACTTACCATCGGTTCATTTCGAAAGGGCGTTTGGTTCAGTCTGCAGGACGAGAGTGCCTTGGCGGATCGAGAAATGGTCGTTCCCCGAGAACACCAGATGCACGGTCCGGCCGTCGGCGCTCATCCACTTCGCCGGAGGATCGTGTTCTTGGGCGCCCATCGGATCTCGCGGATGATCGGGCTGGGCGGCACCGGAGCGCTCTCGGGCGGAAGTTCGGACTCCGAACGAACGGCGGCGCAGATCGGCCCCAGAAACGGTTTGAGCACATCGTAGTGGCCCGCGCCTTTCTGGCGTGGCCAGGATTTGCCGGCGCGCGCGATGACGAGGTCAAGGCTGGGGATCACCACAATGAGGCTGTCGTAAAGTCCCCACGTCCAGAAGGCGTCCCGCGGCACACCATCGAGCGTGCCGTCGTTGTTGTTCCACCACAGCAGTCCGTAGTGTGCCGAAGCAGAACCAAAGCGGTCGGCGGGATTCGGCGGTTCGAGGACCGGCAGGTGGGCCAGGTCGGGCGGGGTGCGGCGGGCCAGTTCGACGAAGCGGAGCGGCAGGATTGTGCGGTCCTTCCAACGACCTTCGCGCAGGTAAAGGCAACCGAAACGCGACATGGCCGCGGTATTCGCGCTGATCCCGGCCCCAGACTCCCGACGCGGGATGCCGTCCAGTTGCTGCGGGCGGTACGAGTTGTTTCGCCAGCGCAAATCGCTCCGGCCGATGCCGATGGGGCCGAACACCCGCTCGAACATCAACGCGTTCAAGTCGCGGCGATACACGCGCGTCAGACAGTCCGCGAGCCAGTTGGGACCGCCGTCGCTATAATGCCATTTTGTGCCCGGTTCGAAGAGGAGCCTGCCGAACCCACCGGGTTTCTCGAAGCCGGCGGTTTGGGTCGCCAGCATGCGCAGCGTGATCTTGTCAAGCCAGCCGGTCGGCACATTCGTGTCCGGCGGCACACCCAGGTCGGGGCAGAACTTCATCGCCGAATCATCGATCTGCACTTTGCCGTCCATCACCGCCAGGGCGAGCACAGTGGCGCCAAACGATTTGGTCGTGGATTTCAGATCGTAAAGCTGGTTCGGGTCGCCCCACGCCAGGACCAGTTTGCCGTGGCGTATGATGCAACCGGAGCCATCGCCGGTGAGCGCATAGTCGCGGGCCTGTGCGAGCTTCGCTTTATCCAATCCGACTTCCGCCGGGGTGGCGCGGGGCCAATCCGGACTTGGCCACGAGAGTTGGGCAGTCGTTTGGGGCACCTCGGCAACCTGCCTGCCTGCGAGCAACTGGCCTGTCAAAAGGAGAACCGGCGCAATCGAGGAAGTGAACGAGCAGAATGTGTTCATCACAGATTGTCAGTGGGCGACGGTAGCTTGGAAAAGACATGCATCATCACATCAACTGGCAATATTGAGACAGCCTCATTGGGTGCCTGGAACGGTCGTGCGTCTAGCCGACTGCGTGCGCTCGATACGCACAGCCAGGTCATCCGTAAACGAAGGCAGGACCAGTTTGCTTTCCTGGCCAAGCCCCTTCGAAAACCAATCCCGGTTTTCCAACACGGCGCCGTCGGCCGGCTTCAGCACCGAGAGCCGGTAGGCACCGTCGGGCAGGCGCAAGCTCATGTTCGTGCCGGAGACTGCTCTGCCGGTATCGCGGGTGCAGCAGTAGATGAGCACCCAGTCGCGCTCGGCGGTGGCCAATGCGGCTTGAACGAGCGTCGGATCGCTCACCACCGCCACGGTCTGGTTGGGGTTCATCCGCCAAAATGGCAGCGTGCGAAACGTCTCGACCATCGGGCGCAGAGACTCTTCTCCTGGCGCGCGGTAGCCGTGGTCGTTGATCCCTTCGCAGCCATCCCAACTGTGCCAGGTCCAAGAGCAACCGGCCGCATACCACAGCCAGCCTTGCTTGCGCCGATGCACACCGTCGTCGTTCTGGTGGCGCCGCTCGCGGCCGGATTCGTTGCACCAAGCCGGCTTGCCGTGGGCACGGGTGTTGCGTGCCACGGCCAGATACCAATCGCGCAGGTCATGGCGTGGCGTGGACGAAGTGCAGGTGTGATTGATCGCCAGGTCCATCCACGGCTTGCCCGGCCACACCGCGTCGTCCGTGGTGCCGTCGGAGGTGCAGACGGGCCGGTGTTGGGGGTCGTGCTGCTTGAAGAATCGGCCGGCGGCATCCTGAAAGGTCTCGTTGCGCGTGTATTCGTTGGCCATTTCCCAGGTCAGAATGTTGGCATACTGGCCGAGACGGCGGAGGGTTTGTTCCCAGTAGTGACGCTGGGTTGGGATGTCGTTCGCCTCGGGATGGAGTTCCATGTAGAGCACCACGTCCAGGCCGATGCCTTTCTGGCCGGCCAGACGCACCCGCTCTTCGACGCGCTGCCAATAGGTCTCGTTGAAGCTGCTCCAGTCGGGCTGCGTACGCGTGCCGCCCCACGGCCACAGTTCAATCCCCAAATCGGGCCAATACGGGCACCCCTCGAGCGCCACGCGGATGACATTGACTCCCTGGCTCTGTGCGCGATCCAGATAACCGCCCGGGTCCTTACAGCCAAAGAAAGCCCAGGCCGTCTTGTTGAGGATCAGGAGGTGCTCGCCTTCGCGGTTGACCAACTGATGCGGCCAGTCGGGGTCCACGCGGAACGGCGACGTCCACGGCGCGGCGAAAGTGCAGAGCGGCGTGTGAAGCACTGCGGGATCGTTCGCATCATAGCGTCCGCGAAAGCGCTTTAGCACTTGATCGCGTGTCTGCGGTTGGCCGGTTTGGCTCAGGAAGACCTGGGTCCAAGGTGGGCGTGTGGCCGGATCGACCAATGCGCCGTAAGCCGCGGGATTGCGCACATTGAAATAGCCGGCGCGTTCGTCCCACGCTCCGGCATACTTGTCTCCGACGTGCCGAGCGAACGGTCTGATCTCGAAGGTTTTCCAGCCCGGTTTGTCGGCCGCGAGTTTGCCAAGCGATTTGCCACGGCTGTCCACGGCGTAGCAGCCGCCTTGGAAGATGCTCATCACGATGGGCACGAAATCATCGGCGGCGCGTGACGGCACCAGATGTTCCATGTCATCGGCGATGCTGGCATGCAGGATCACGTCTGCGCCCTTTAACGCCTGGCAGCGCACGGTCTCGGGATACCACATATCGGAACAGATGCTGAATCCGTAGCGCACGCCGCGGAACTCGATGGGGCGGAATTCATCGCCCTGCGACCAACCCCACCAGGTTTGCTCCCCGAGATTGGCATGTACTTTTCGGTACTTGCCAGCAAACCCGCCGTCCGCATCCAGCAGGAACGCGCAGTTGTAGAGCCGGCCCGCGTTCGTTTCGACCAACCAGCCGACGAGCGGTGTGCGCAGTTCCCGGGCCAAGGCTCGATAACGTTTGAACCAGTGCCCATCGCCGGGTATGGACTCGGCCAGGCCATTCATCACGGACTCACCCGGATAAGGCCAGCCGGTGATGGCGTATTCGGGGAACAGGATGAGGTCGGGCTGTTCCTTCGCCGCGGCGCGGGCTTGCGCGGCCAGCACGTTGAAATTGACTTCGACACCAGGATTCCCCCCAGCGTAGTGGGCATGGCCCGCCTGCAGGGTGGCGATGCGGAGGGTGAATTTCGGGTCGCGCGCCGGAATCGCCGCAGCGTCCGGGACGGAGGAGCCGGCGGTGGGTGTTTCAGGAGTGGCTGCCTGAGCCCTATCCGGCCCGGGCATCCAGCAGAGCAACAGCGATAGGGCGATGGCCGGTTTCATTGTCTTGTAACTTTCACTAGGCACAACCGTCGGGCCGGCAGTTCCAGCGAGACGCGGACACGCGGGCTTTCAACGTGAATCACCCTTTGCTGATTTGGCGTCGCGTGGTCTGTGCCGGTCGCCGTCAATGTTAGTTGGTAATCTCCGGGCGACAGCAGGAATAATTCGGCCTCGAAGTCCCGCGGTTGGGCGCCGAAGTGGTACAATTCCGCGGCGAACGACGTGCGGCTGGAGTCCACGACACCGCGCGACTTGCCATCAGCCCAGTCGTTCACCACCGGCAGCAGCTTGGCCAAATCAGCCCGCAGTCTCGCATCGAGGTCCGTGCGCGCCTCCAACTCGCGAAGCAGGCGCAGACGTTCCAGCTCATCGTGAGTCGTGCCGGCCAGGTGAATGAGGCGGGTCATGCCAGCTCGCTGTGGGGTTTGGCTGAACATCTCGATGATCTGCCAGGTGTGCGAACCCGTCAGATACACCGGTCGCCCGCTGGCGTCGGCGAAATAGCGCGGGTTCGCCGCACAAACCCGCAAGGGCCCCGCCGGGGCGATGAATGGAGTTGTCTCATACTCCCCTAGCGAGGCGCGCCTCAGACCAAATCCAGC
>JAXGQW010000129.1:0-7778 GCA_040766265.1 Verrucomicrobiota bacterium | reverse complement strand
GTGAACGGTGTCGGGCTCCAGGTAGCTGCCTTCGGTCCATTCGTTCCAGCAATTGATGTTGAGAATCCGCGGGCCGCCAGGCCGCGCGAGCAGGCGTTCCTTCGTCTTCTGGAGGGCGGTTCGGAAGTTCTCTGGGGTGTTGTTGCCGATCGTGTTCGTGAACGGATAACCGGAGTTGTCGAACGCGTCCTCCTGCGCCGCCCGCGGACTTGAATCCCAGCCCATGCTCACGTTCGGGTAATACGGCACGCCAAACACCTTTACCGCCTGATCCCAGTATTTGAAATACTCGTCGCGCACCACGTTGTAGTCCGTTACCTGCGTGGGCAGCGGCACGTGGTGAATCCAGACGTAGGAGGTGACGGAGTCAAAGCCCAGATCCCGCACCAACCGGGCCGCATCGACCGGCTTCTTATCTTGCGGCAGGATCGGTTGACCCCAGACCACAGCGTTCAGATGGAGGCCCGGCAGCCCGACCGCGCGTGCTCTGGCACGTAACTGGTCCAGGGCTGTGCGGGTCGCTTCGACGCTGCCGAAACTCTCCAGGAGCTTGGTCAGTTCGTAAAACGAGAAGTACGGGCGTCCGTCAATTCGCCAATACGACGGATGCTGGAAGTAGTCGTTGATCAGGTGATCGGAGATTCGCGCGAAGGTTGCCGGCGTCACCTTGCCGGGAAACAAGAGCTTCTGCGGGGTGCCCCGTTTGTAGGGCTGGATTTCCAGCCAATCGTGGTTGGCCCACATGAAGGCGAATTTGAGGCGGTGGTTGTTCGTCGCCTGCAGAAAGCCGATGTCGATGGGCCGATCCAGAAACGGGCCGTCGTCGTAATAGTACCAGTCGAAGATGAAGGCATCGATCCCATGGTCCGCCGCGGCCGCGATCTTCTGCGCCATGACCTTGGGATCCGATTCGTCGAGGTACCCCCACAGCGGCACCTTGGGTTGCTGATGCCCGGGGAACCGCGGCTTGGCCGCTTTGACCAGCTCCCACTCCGACCACGCAGCCCCCTTCATCTGGCTGTTGCGCCGATCGCCGGGGTGGTAATTGCCAAAGTAGTAGCTGGCGACGGTGATGGGCTCGGCCGCATCTCTTGCCCAGATGGCCTTGATGGTCTCCTCCTGATTGAAACCGTCCGGCGTCGCCGCGCTCCGCGCATTGGCCCAGTACCACCATTGGCCATTGACGGGCGCGTGGAGCGTGCGGCTGCCGGGCATCTGCAGCCACCCGTTGGTGTCGTGCTCGCGCAACCAACTCCACGCGTAACGCAGCCATTCGTTGCGATACGGCTCCGGCTGACGCGCGAACCAACTGATCTCGTCGTACCCCCAGGTGAAATACGGCGTGCCTGATTGGCCCGGCCGGGCACTGACGCCATAGTTGTCCAACTCGACCAGGTAGGGCAGGTGCGTGCAACTCCAACCGCTGGGTGTCAGCCCGCCCGCGCTCCGGCCGTAGATCGTGTCCAAATGCCCAACTCTCAGCACGCCTTCCTGCGGTTTGCCCGGCACCTCGACAATCCGCAGTGGAAACGAATGAAAGTCCAGGAGCAGCCGGCCCTCGTGGACAATACCGCCCCCCGGCACATGGGCGTCGCACAGGACGAAATGCCGCCGGGCGTGGCGGGCAGCGTAGGCACGGACCCGCCGCAGCAGGTCGCGCCAGTGCACGTGGTCCTTGTCGCGCTCGTCCATGATCTCGACCTGACCGAAATGGATGGCCTCCACGCCGATGTCCAGGTACGCCCCCGCCAGAAACAGGAACCACAGCCGGGTCTCGATCTGGCTGATGTCGGGCACCGAGGCGCCCTTGCTCCACTGGTCCACGCGCGGACCGTTCGGATAGAGCATCGCCTCGTAGCGGAAGTTGCGCTGCTCAACCGGCAGTTCGAACTCGCGGAAAACCCACGCCGGCACCGGCAGATGACCGACGGCGGTCGTGACGATCTCGAAACAGGCGGCCTGCAGGATCAAGTCCGGGTCGGCGCGGTGCGCCTGCTGGGCGATTGGCGCGGCGGTCTCCAGCAGCCCCGGCAGCTTGTCCTCGCCGCCCCAGCGATAGACGGCGCGTCCGACGAACTTGGCGCCAGTATTGGTCAGGAAGCGGAGGTTGTCCGCCACGTTGCCCTTGCCGCGGAGGAACTCGGAGAATGTCACGGCTCGGGACAGGTAATTGTCGAGGACCGCGCGCGACACCTGGCCGTCGAAACGATACTCGCGCTCCGCCGCCCCCGCGCTTTTCGCCAGCGCCAAGATCACGATCAGGAGGGTGATGGGACTCATGTGCATGCCCTGCATGGTTTCTCCTTGGTTACGGCTCGTCAGGGGTGTATTTGAAGCCCAGGATAATCACTTCCACCTCCTGGCCGTCCTTCGGCGTCGTCCCGGAACCGAAAATCACCCCGCAAGACATCCTCGAAGCCAGGGTCGGCGTCCGTCACCCAGGACTCTTCGGCCGCAGACTTCCAGTTGCCGTTGCTGACCTCGCCACAACGGAACAGCACGTTGTTCTTGGCTCGGTTCACCCGCGTTTGGCCAGGCTGTGGCTGCATGAAACCCACCAGTTCCGGGTAGTGCGTCGTGTAGGGCGGCTGGGTGATGTCCACGTCCCGCAGGAGCAACTTCGGCCAATGGCAGTCGTGGCCCCCCGCGATGGTTTCCTTCCACAGTCGATCGCCCCACGGCGCCGAACCGAGCGCCCGTTTGCACTCGATGAAGACGTTGTTCTCCGCCCGGTTGTCGTGCCCGCCGTGGGAGAAGACGGTGCCGAAGCTGCCCCGACCGGGATGGCCGCAGCGGTAGAAGACATTCCCGAAAACCATGTCGCCGCCATCGCCATCGTCGAAGCAGATGGCTGCGGTGCCGTGGCCCATGGGACTGCCGATGTCGCGCCAGTAGTTGTAGCGGATCACGTTTCCGCGGCAGGAGGGATTGCGCCCCTTGTAGAGCGCGCCGGCGTCGTCGGTTTCGGTGACGACATTGCGCACCACATTGTGCTCGAACACGTGGTCGTTGCCTTGGATCGCCACCGCCTGGTGCGGAGCGTCGTGGATCAAGTTGTGCGCGGCCCGATTGCTCGATGCGGGGCGCTTCGAGCCCTTCGGGCTGACGCTGGTCTAAGCTTACTGTTACCTCGATTGACCATTGGTTGAGCACGGCCGTCGCGCCGGAGTCGTTTCGGCAGGCCACCCTCCCCATCGATGACGGGTGGTTCGAGGACGGCTTCGG
Source organism: Verrucomicrobiota bacterium (assembly GCA_040766265.1). Lineage (GTDB taxonomy): Bacteria > Verrucomicrobiota > Verrucomicrobiia > Limisphaerales > J093 > MWFF01. The sequence goes on along the minus strand of JAXGQW010000129.1, from coordinate 4,553 downwards.
CCAACCGGCGATGCGCACGCAGTTCGAGCATAGACGGTGTTGTACGTGTCCCGCAGTTCGTTGTGGCTCCAGGTCTTGTGGATGAAGTCCTCGCACGTTTGACAGGTCGGGGCGATCGCGCGGCCTCCCTTGCAGCGCGGCACGACATGGTGCCCGCGGGTCTTGACGCCCTCGCCGCTCAGTTCCTCACGGCACCCTCACCGCACGGTAGAAGCGGTGCGTCAGCTTCTCCTGGTCGGTCCAGTACTCCTTGCCGGCCGGGGTCGGCCCCAACGTCACGAGGTCCATCCACGCGACCAAATCGGCGGAGCCTTGGATGGTGTGACTGAACTCAGGCGGTGCGATGAGGCAGAGTTGGAACTGGCCTTCCGCCGTGACTTCGGCGCGCAAGAAGGGTGGTTCGGGATCCAGCTTGAGGACCCAGAAGTCCGCCTGGCTGATTAGCGGGGCTGTTTTCAGGCCGCTGACAGGTGAATCTGATTGGCCAGCAAGCAGAAAACCACCGTCTGCCGTTCGCTTGATTCGGACCGGATAAGGGATCGGCGCTACCTCTGAGACCGGTCCCCTCCCTTCATACAAATCGCCTCCGAAGGACTGGTCCCAGAGCCGGTTGCCTTGATCGTCGATCCGCACGATCCAGAAGTCAGGCCCGCCGAAGTTCGGGCTACTCTTCCCTCCCGGCGGGTAGGGAAGCGAACTGGATTGGCCGGAGAGCAACCAGCCGCCGTCTGGCATCGGTTCGGCATGGCTGCAGAGGTCATCAGCCGTGCCGCCGTAGGATTTGTCCCAGAGTTGATTGCCTTGGGCGTCGAGGCGGACGATCCAAAAATCCTGGCCTCCATAACAAAGGCTGGTCTTGGTCCCCTTCGAGGGATCAGTCACCCGAGGCGATTGCGAACTGCCAAAGACCAGGAATCCCCCATCGGGTGCCGGAACGATGCCATAGGCCTGCTCCGCTTGCTCTCCCCCGTAGGATCTGTCCCACAACTTGTTGCGCTGTGCGTCCACGCGAACGACCCAGAAGTCCGATCCCCTATAGAGGTGGAGCTGTTCCAATCCGCCGTAGTAGGGGCTGCTCTTTTGGTCGGAAGGCGGGCTGTTCGAACTGCCGACCACAACGAAGCCGCCCTCGTCGGTTTCCATGATTCCCAACGGCAACTGGAAGTAGACGCGCGGGAGCAAGGTGCCGAGGGTCATGATCCAGAGCTGCTGACCCGCGTCGTCGAACTTCACGATGACGTACGCCGCTTCCCTCCCGCAGGCCAGATACGCGCCGTCTGCCGTTTGGACGCAATCGTATCCGAAGCAATCGGTAAAGCCGGCTGGAAGGTAGCTTCGGTCCCAGAGGGCATTGCCATTGGCGTCGCCCCTCACTACCCACATGCCGGGGATCGGCGCGGTCTTCAGGCAGCCCGGGGGTGACAAGGAAAGACCGACGAGCAAATAGCCCCCATCGGGGGTGAGGAGCATTGCGTCGATTTCCTCGAAGGCGTTGCCGCCGTGCGACCGGTCCCATTGTCGTTGACCCTGCGCGTCGACTTTGATGACCCAGGCGTCACCGTCGTTGCAGACGGGATCCGTGCGGATGCCGTTGGCTGGGCCAGCGGTCGCGCCCGCGATCAGGAATCCGCCGTCGGAGGTCTGGACGAAGTCAAAGGGCACTGCCCATCCGACACCTTCCAGACTCTTCTCCGGACCATATGTCGCCTGCCAGATGATGGGCAGGGGACCGTTGATTTGTGCGTGGCCGGGCGTCGTCGCCATCACCAAGCCGCTGATGACTAACAGGATGTGTTTTTTTGTTTTGGTCTTCATAACCACCGTTTCGTTTCGGGGTTGTTTGCCCCTTACCCTCGTCTACGCAAACCAGCGCGCGAGCGGACAAGAAAAGTGCGAGTGGGTTCAGGGTGCCGGGTTCCCCGTTGCCCGTTCCCGGTTCCCGGATGATGGTTGGTGTTTGAGCGTTGGGCACTGTGGCTGGGTGGAGCGATCCAGCGAAAAGGGCGGACGAATGCACGAGGGGATTGAAGTGCGCAACCTCGATGCCGACCTGGCGCGGGCCTCACGCACGACAAGCCCGTCGCTCGCTTTCGCCGCGCGTTCCCCCCTCACGCCTCACGGATCACGGATCACGAACCACGCCTCACAGTTCATTCTCCCTTCTCCCTTCTCCCTTCTCCCTTTCCCCCTCATCGCTGTCTTCCAGCGCCGGCACGCGCCAGAAAAGCGTTTCGCCGCCGCGCATGACCGTCAAGGTGCGGCCATCGGGGGAGAACTGGGGAGAGACGCAAATGCCGGCCTCCGCAGTCAGGTCGAGCAGTTGCCCCTGCGTCGCCACATCCCAGAGAGTGACGGCCGCCAGAGCTCCACCGGGAGCTGCGGCTAATCGGCGGCCATCGGGGGAGAAGGCGAGTCCGCTCGGTGGCATTCGCGCGGCGAAGGTGCCCAGCAGCCGCAGCGTCGGAACGTGCCGGAGCGCGATCTCGCCCGCCCCACCGCCGGAGGCCAGGCGTTGGCCGTCGGGGGAAAACGCCAGCGGGGGTATGCCCATGCGTCCGGTGGGCCCGACCTGGGCCAACAGACGCCCGGTGGCCAACTCCCAAAGGAATATGCGCCCGTCCCCGTGGGCGGTGGCGAGCCACCGTCCGTCGCGCGATGACTCGGCGTTCACAATGGTCTGGTCGACGCGCCCTTGGTTCGCCGACTTCCACGGTTCCGCCTCGTGCCACGTCGCAGTGTCCCAAATCCGCAGACGGGCCTCCGTGCCAGGTTCACCCGTCGTGACCAGCCGTCCGTTGGCCAAGACACGCAGGCCGTGAGGCTCTCCTTGCCCCGGAAACGGACGAAACGAACCGCGCTCGAGCCGATGGGCGACATCCCAGAGATGCACGAGGCCTTCCCGGTCGATCGTGGCGAGCGCGAGGCCATCCGCTCCCACCGCGAAGCTGGTGTGGTTCGTCCCGTAAACGGGCAGGGGAGTGATTGGCCTCAAGGTGAGCGTGTCAAACCGCGTGATACAGCCGTTCGTCAGGGCGAGGAAGGACGTCGAATCGGGGGCGAAGACAACCGACCGCCAATCAGGGGGGAAGAAGCCGCTCCGGAGTTTGCCGGTCGTCAGGCTCCGCGGTTCCGGTGCCGGGGGACGCCGGAATCGGTCCATCTCCCACACGAGCAAATCGCTCTCCCCCGAGGCAAGCGGGTCGGCGCCGCTGAGCAAGTAACGCCCGTCGGGTGAGAAAGCCAGGCTCCGCACGGCGGACCGGTGTCCCTGGAGGCTGGTCACGAGTCGGCGTTGGTCGAGGTCCCAGAGGCGGATGAGTTGGCCGTCGCCCAAGGCGAGGAGTGTGCTGGAAGGATCGAAGGCCAGACTCCAAACGGCGTTCCGCAGGCCCGGCGGTTTCACGAGCGCGCGTGAAGGCAGCGCCCAAACCCCCGCCAAGGCATTGCTGGTGAGCGAAGCGGCCGCCAGCCAACGTCCGTTGGGCGCGAACGCGAGGGCGACCACGCCGTTGACCACGCTATTGTCCCCGAACGGGAGATCAGCCAGCAGTTGCCCGCCGGGCAAGGTGTGCAAACGAACCGAACCATCGTGGTCGCCGATGGCCAACTGGTCCCCGGCAGGCGAGAAAGCGACGATGCCGGCCTCGCCCACGGGCGGACCACCTCGCGAGGCGATGCGCGTGATGAGGTTGCTCGCGGTCACGTCCCAGACACACACCACTCCCGCATGGCCAAATCCGGCCAGCCAACGTCCATCCGGCGAGAACGCGAGCGATTTCATCAAGTCCGATTGATAGTCAAGTCGCGAGATGAGTGCGTTGCGCCGCAGGTCCCAGACACGCACTTCCCAGGCAAAATCGTTCGCGGGGTCCCACGCAAACGCCACGAGGTCATTCGTCGGCGAGTACCCCATCCGCCAACCGATGTTGGCCTGGACCAACCCGGGCACGGGCCTCCGGGTCGCGAAATCATAAACCAGCGTTTGCCCGCAATTCTCATGCACGACCAACCGGCGGCCATCGGCGCTGAAAGCCAACGCCCCGATTTGCTTGGGTCGCGTGCAGAGTTGAAACGCGGCCTGGCTGCGCGATTTCTGCCAGAGGTAGGCCCATTCCCAGCCGCGCAAATCGGTTGAGGGTCGATGGTTGATGGTTGATGGTCGCCGGCCGGCCGAAGCGGGTGACTTGGTCGGTGGCGCGCAGCGCTTGAGGAGTTCGCGGACGCGACCGATGTCCTCGTCGGCCAGGGCGCGGGTGGCCAGGTCCATATCGGCTGCGTACGCGCGTTGGAGGGCGTTCAACTCGCTCCGGTGCGCCCGCCGCATCTGCCAGGTGGTGGTGCCCAGCCCGAGCACCAGGCTGAAGACCACCGCTCCCAAAGCCCCGGCCAGTTTCGGATTTCGCCGGCACCAGCGCCAGGCCCGCTCAGCCCGATGCACGGGACGCGCGCGGATCGGTTCCTGGGCCAGGAACCGGCCCAGTTCGTCGGCCAGGTCCTGTGCGCCGGCGTAGCGTCGGTGCGGGTCTTTCTCGAGGCACTTCAGCGTGAGCGTC
>JAXGQW010000128.1:0-7837 GCA_040766265.1 Verrucomicrobiota bacterium | reverse complement strand
AAACCGACTTCCCCTCGAAATGCTCGGCCTCGAAAACCTTCACGACGGCCAGCCGCACCCGCGTCGGATGGGGAGACACGATCGTCATCGAGACCAGCGCATCGGATCGCGAGGCGGCCGGCGACTGGCAGCCGACCTGGGCCGAGAGGCACGCCAGGAGCAAACCGAGCCGGCTGGCGAGCTTGCCCATGCGCGACAGAGTTGGAACAGGGCGGACGCCGTTCAAGCCCCGGGCCCCGCCGCGGCTCCCGGAGATCGGACAGGGGAAGCAAATATCGGAATGCATGGCATTAACAGCATTGACTTCCAGAAGTTTTTATCTTTATCTTTACTCATGCAAATCGAAAGTCTGAAAGTCTTCTGTGACCTGACGGAGACGGAGAGTTTCACAAAAGCGGCGCAAATCAATCACATTACCCAATCTGCCGTCAGCCAGCAGATCAGTTCGCTCGAACGCCAGTTCAAGTCGCTGCTGATCGAGCGGAGCAAGAAGAAGTTCCGACTCACGCGCGAGGGGCGGGTGCTCTACGAGGCCAGCAAACAGATCGTGCAGACGTACGAATCCTTGTATAGCCGGTTGCAGGAATTGAAGGATGTCATCTCGGGGACGATTCGAATTGCGACCATTTACAGCATCGGGCTGCACGACCTGCCGCCATATATCAAGCGCTACCTGAAGAGCTATCCAACGGTGAACGTGCATGTCGAGTATCGCCGCGCCAATCAGGTGTACGAGGACGTCCTCGGCAACATCGTCGATCTCGGCCTGGTGGCCTATCCCACCCGGGATTCGAAGTTGGAGATCGTGCTGCTCAAGAAGGAGCCGATGGTCATGATCTGTCACACCCAGCATCCCCTTGCCAGGACCAAGTCGGTCAAGATCAACGCCCTCGCCGGCCAGAAATTCATCGCGTTCGAGCCGGACATTCCAACCCGCAAGGCGATCGACAAGGTCCTTCGCGAACATGGCGTGCACGTGCTTCCCGTCATGGAATTCGACAACGTCGAAACCGTCAAACGCGCCGTCGAGATCGACGCCGGCATTGCCATCGTGCCGCTGAGCACGGTGACCCAGGAAGTGCAGCAGGAGACCCTCGCCGCCGTGACCATCGACGATGCCGAACTCCATCGCCCCATCGCCGCGATCCACAAGAAATCCAAGGTCTTGTCCCTGGCGATGAAACACTTCCTCGCGATGCTGAGGGAAACGGAGTGAGAGACGCGACGGAGCGCCTTCGGGTGGTGGTGGGAACTGGATTCGAACCAGTGTAGGCATAAGCCAGCAGATTTACAGTCTGCCCCCGTTGGCCGCTTGGGTATCCCACCCGCCAACATCGAAGGGACGTATTATGCCCGCATCAAAGTCGGAGGCAAGACCATTCGTGAAAGCCTCGGAACCACTGTGAGCACGAGGGCGGCGGCAATGCGACCGGCAATTGATCTCGCGTCGGATTGGCGCATTGGCAGGCAAAAGACGAGCAGCAAAATGCCGTAAGGCCCAATGACCCAAGGATAGAACCAACTCCACTCGAACTTGCCGGCACCGTGAATCATCGCCGAGACCGCCACGACCGCCGAGGCAAGGAGTATCGCCATAGTTGGCAGCGCCCTGTTCTTCATTCGGCCCAACAAATCAGCTCACGCACAGCCGCCGGAGCGGGACGTGAACTGCAACGATGATGTTCGAGTTTCACAAGCCGGTCAACTGCCCGGCGCGGCGGCTGGTGCGTGCAGCGCCTGGTTCGCCCCTGTCCGAGATGGAATCAGCCGCAAAGAACGCAAGGAACGCAAAGAACGGAATGCCCCAGAACACCCCGGCGGGGGGCACCAAACGGCCTTGCACCCGTCCATCGGTGTTCCGCCCCGAATCTGTGTGGAACGCCTCACCGATTCAGGACGGAACACAAATTGGCGCCCAGACGGTGATCCCCCTGACCGCCTGCACGCCGCTTTGTGTTCTTCGTGCTCTTTGGAAAGCGCCAAGCGAAGCTTGGTGGTTCTTGTTAACTGCAACGTGTTAATCATGGTAAACGGTCGAAAGCCATGCAGCCGACCCTTAGCCCGGATATTTCATAAGGCTTCGCGGGTCTCATATCCGGGCTCTGGCAAAACCGCGCCCGGAAAGGGAATCCAGAGCCGCCTGTCAGTTCCGAAAGCGTCCCGCTATAAGAACAGTGTGTTCATTTCTCTGCCTCTGGAACCTGGCGCGGTTTTGCTCTTCTAACCCGCATAGCAGACATCTTGCGAAATCTGACCGCCCTGTGCACTGACGGGGTGTGAAATATGCGGGTTAAGCGGGTGGGAGCGATCCCCGCGGTGCGCGATCGGGTGGTGCAGGCGGCGGTGATGCTGGTCTTGGAGCCGATCTTCGAGGCGGATTTCGAGGACTACCTGCACTGGTTCGACCACGTGTTTCATCGTGCGGACGGACCGGCGCAATGGGCCAGCGCGAAGTTGATCCGCTATGCGGACGATTCGTGATTTTGGCGCGGTACATCAGTCCGCGGTTGCGGAACTGGGTCGAAGGGAAGCTGGAAGGCTGGCTGGGCGAAATATTTCAGCCTGGGCCATCCGCGGAAGGCGTTTCGGCACCTCAATCACTTCGTGCGATCTCGACTGGGGCGACATCTGCAACGTCGCAGTCAGCGGGGCGGCGCTTCGTGTGCGTCCGCTTGTTAGCCAATTTCAAAACTCGGTTCTGGAACATGCGCGTCTGATAACAACCACGGCACCCTAACGAATGGTGTCACTTTCGCACGGGGCATGGTGGGAGAGGCGTTTGGTTTCGACGGCTTGGACGATGGGATTTTCATTAGCGCGAGCAGCAGCCTGAACGTTGGTCTTGGTGAAGGGTTCACAATTGAAGCATGGATACTTCCACTTGGTCCTGCGTTTGATTACGGCGGTTCCGTCCAATATACCGCAGCGACCTCGGGCCCGCTTTACATTGGCCACCGGAACCTCTGTGCACCCCACACTTCCTTCAACGGGTTAATCGATGAGCTGTCCGCGGCAAGTCTGGGGCTTACGCCAAACAATCCGCAAAGTGAGAGACCTCACGGCAACACGTCTTGGTCGCCAAAGTAGTGAAACATAACGTCCTTTATGATTCTCTACTTGCCAAACGGCGTCCGACCGTGGTACATTTGCGAAAATGCCGTTTTCGACACTGGGGCCACCACATGAGCACCATCGCAATTCAAGTTGCAGTATCAGACACAACCGCCGACTGGCTTGACCGCAAGGCGCGAGGGCAGGGGACAGACCGGGCGCAGATTGCCTCGGCCGTGCTTGAAGACGCCGCGAACGCCGGGCCTGGCACAGCCGGGCTATCCACCCGGGAGCGGCTTCGCCGCTTTCGCGAACTGGCCGACCAGATCCCAGCCCGCCCAGGCCCGCCGGTGGACGTCAGCCGGGACAGCATCTACGACTGACGGACCTCAGCAGGCCTCATGAAGCGGTTCGTCGATTCGAACATTCTCTGCCGGTTTGCCAATCGCGCTGACCCGCAGCACGCGGAGACAAGGCAAGCGCTTGATTCTGCCATTGGCCAGGGCGATGTGCTCCTGATCTCGCGGCAGGTTGAACGGGAGTTCTGGGTTGTTGCCACACGCCCCCGAGACCGGAACGGTCTCGGGATGGCGCCGGCCGAGGTCGAGGCGAACTTGAAGGCCTGGCGAGAGGCCTTCTTCACGTTTGTTCCAGATTCTTCCACTGTCCACGAGGCCTGGCGGGACATCGTGGCCAAGCATGCCATCAGTGGCAAACCGGCCCACGATGCCGGAATTGTCGCCGCCGCCAAGACGGCTCGTGCCGACCAGACTCTCACGTTTAACAAGGAGGATTTTCGGAGATTTGAACCTGAAATCGCCATCTCCACCCCACAGAAATTGATCCAGGAGCACGAGCGCCGACTGGCGCTTAAGCAGCAGCCTGCCCAGCAACAGTCCCGCGACCGCGGGCCCGAAATCCACCGATGAAGCCGCTGCGGCCGCCGTTTCCTGCCCGAGAACGCCAAATCCGTGCCCAGGAGGACACGCAATGACAACGGACGTCGTTCTGGCCCCGAAGAGTTTGCCTCCGGCCTTTGCTTCCCGGCCTTTCCCGGCCGTAATCCTCCAAGCCGGCCCAGATGCCACCCGGCGCTTCGTCGAGTTCTTCACGGCCAACATCCGAAACCCAAACACCCGCGCCGCTTACGCCCGCGCTGTTGGCCAGTTCATGGAATGGTGTGAAGCGCAGAACCTATCGCTGAAAGACCTTTCGCCCTTCCTTGTTGCGGCGTACATCGAGGAACGTTCGCAGCGCGACACCAGGGAACGCCCTGTAGGCCGACGCAGGCCGGAGGGCCGCACGTTCACGGTGACCACCTCCACCCGTCCCCTTGCGCCCCCGGCAGTCAAGCAGCACCTGGCGGCCATTCGGATGCTCTTCGACTGGCTGGTGGTGGGGCAGGTGATGCCCTTTAACCCCGCCTCATCGGTCCGCGGTCCCAGACACATCGTAAAACGAGGGAAAACTCCGGTGCTGTCCGCCGAGGATGCCCGGCGGCTGTTGGACTCGATCCCGCTCACCCGCACGAGCCTTCACCCCGAGGAGAAAGACGAGGTCCCGGACCTGGTCGGACTTCGCGACCGGGCCTTGATTGGCGTCATGGTCTATTCCTTTGCGCGCGTCAGTGCCGTGTGCGCGATGAAGGTCGAGGACTACTACCGGAACGGCAAGCGCTGCTGGTTCCGGCTCCACGAGAAAGGCGGGAAATTCCACGAGGTTCCCGCCCACCACAACGCTCAGGCGTACCTCGACGATTACCTCTCGGCCTCGAGCATCGCCGAGAAGAAGACGCCGCTTTTCCGGGCGGCCGCTGGCAGAACCAACACCCTCTCGACAAACGGCCTCAGCCGTACGGATGTCTTTCGGATGATCAAACGCCGTGCTGTTGTGGCGGGGCTGCCGACGCGCATCTGCTGCCACACGTTTCGCGCCACCGGCATCACCGCATATCTGGAGGCTGGGGGCACGATCGAGAAGGCCCAGGCCATCGCCGCCCACGAGTCACTCCGAACCACGAAGCTCTACGACCGTACCAACAACGAACTGACGCTCGACGAAATCGAGCGCATTGCCATCTGAACGGGCACTTCGCGAAAAGGCATCGCCGCGTGGCCTACGCCGTGTGACGACAGCCGGAGCGTGGACATCCCGAGTTGGGGCCCCGCCGCGGCGCGACCATGGCGGCTGGTGACAGCATCGCCACATCTGGGCCTACTCCCCCGCAACCAACAGGCCTACCTGTTCGCCGGCGCCCCAAACAATCCAAGGCCCAGAACTTGTTGGATCGGCTCGAAGGCTACGAAGTTCAAGTAGTCAAAAAGCATCCGCTGGAGGCCGTGGCGGACGGGAACCTATCGGTGCTTGCCGCCCTTGTCCGTGAAGCGCAAAACCCACTGGTCCGCCTCGTGGACCAGGTCCTGGCGCCGCAGGTCGAGCGCCCGGTTTTCGGGCACGACCTCGACCGGCACCAGCGCCGCTTCCTGGGGCTCCCCTGCTCTTTCTTCATGCATGATAACGTCCTTAAGGCATTTGTCCTTCTCAGTACCGATGAGGTCTGGAGGGACTATTAGCCTGTTTTCAATTATGAGACAACTGGCCTGACACGTTGGTCTACGCGCCGATTGGCGAGTGACATCCCGTCACCAGCCCCCAAGCCAAACGGGGGATCAACGCACTCAAGTTGCTTTCCGCTCGTTGACGCGCGAATGGGGTCGGCTCGAAGGCACATCGGGCAAGCCGGCCAGGAGAATCATGTCCGCCTGATGGTTCACGTACGCTTCAAACACGTATTCGCTCCAGTAGTGTGGCGACAGCCCGTACTTCATCAGATGCGCGTACGCTTGGTCAGCATCGTCGATCCCGGTCTTCGGCATCGATCGCTCAAAAAACGCCTCCCAATCCTTCGGCTCCGCAAACACGAATCTTTCCCCTTCCTGCCGGCTGATGACGTAAGGCGTCGTGAACACTACCGAATACCCGAAACCCATGCTCTCGAACGGTTCGGGCAACACCCGGACATACCAAATCTCGCCCGGCCTCCCGCGGTAGCCCGCCGGCACGGCGCACCGGTGCCTCGTTCCGGTCACGAACTCGCGGAGCAGAACATGCGCACCCATCCCACCTTCGTGCAGATAGAGGCCCATCCGCGAGCCCTGTAGACACTCGAAGAGCCGGACCACACTCGGTTCCATCCGCAGGCGGCGGCAGAGATCGATGGCAACGGTCGCGAGGGTTTCCCTATCCTTGCCAACGTGCGAATCGAAGACGGCCCAGCAGAAGAAGTACGACCTGGTGAGCGGACTCATCGGCGGCCCGGATGGAAGGTACTCCTCCTCGGCTTCCGAGTAGGCCTCAGCGAGTTCGGCGCACATGGGCAGTTGCGCCACGTCTTCGACAATCGCTGAGAGCTTGTTCTGGGCGTACGTGTAAACGGCGTGGAGGGGGTCCATCCCGCGCATCTCGTCTTCGGAGATGATCCCTCGTTCCAGATTCGCAGCGCGCTCCGCGCCCAGCCTGAACGCTTGAAAATTGATGACCTTCCGGCCCAACTCCCTCTCCAAGCCTGCCAGGACCTTCCGGGCGACCGGACCTCTCGGATTTGCCGCAGCGTGTATCATGGGGTCGCCTTGGACGGACGCATCATGGTTCCTCGTCGTCGCCGGCGTATTGAGGCGGGCTCTTGCCCACCCGAGCGGTCACCTTCGGATACTTGCCGGGCGGCACTTCATCCACGATGGCCACCACGTTGATCTGGTGCCACCAATCGTCGCCGAAATCGAACCAGTAGCCGAACACGTCACCGACTCTCAAACCCAGCGCACCGATCGCTGTCTTCGATACGTCTCCCGCCGGTGTCTCATCGGAGAAGGGACCTCGAGGCATCGGCAGACCGTACTTCCTGGCCATCGGGTCCATCGGCCCCTGGCCACCCACCTGGAACTCGTAGAGGTGGTCTTCTTCGCGGTCGAATGCCTCGAAGATCGCCTCGTGCAGGTCTTCCAGTGTTTGCCTGCCCCGAATCTCGATCGTGCGCGAAATGATCTTGTTCCTCCGGGCGAACTTCGCGCTCACTGGCCCGCCGATGAGAAAGACAGCAAGCGTGAAGAGCCGCTCCTCATCTTTTGGGGCCGGGGCTGATCCGCTCCGCTTTGCCGCTGTTCCCTTCCCGGCGGGTTGGCCCGCATTCGTTCCCTTTCGACTGCCCTCCTTCAACTCCATCGAGAAAGGGCGTTTGCTGCTTCGCATGATCGGAGTATGCGGGACGGAAACCGGCGACTCAAGCGGAAGCGAAGGCCGTGTGAAGTGGTGGTTGTTTTCGCCGCAGAGCCCGGATGTCAGATTCCGCGAAGCCTCGCTAAAACTGGGTTGAATCTCGAACGCGCTCAACTACCTTGAGTCCCGTATGGCGCCTGCCGATCCATTGCTCAGACTGATCAACGTCACCAAGCGCTTTGCCGGCGTCGGCGACGCGTCGGTGTCGGTCCTGGCTGGCATCGACCTGACGGTCGAGCGGGGCGAATCGCTGGCGATCGTCGGGCCGTCCGGCTCGGGCAAGAGCACCCTGCTGAACATCATCGGCACGCTCGACACCCCCACGACGGGAACCGTCGAACTCGAGGGACAGGATCTGAGCCAGGTGCGGGGCGCCGCGCTGGCGGCCCTGCGCAACCGGCGCATCGGCTTCGTCTTTCAGGCGCATTACCTCCTGCCGCAGTGCACCGTGTTCGAGAATGTGCTGGTGCCGACCCTCGCCACCAACAACGAGGTCATCCGCGATGGCGCG
>JAXGQW010000127.1:0-8248 GCA_040766265.1 Verrucomicrobiota bacterium | reverse complement strand
GGTTCTCAAGGTCGGGATCACGCAGGCGGGGGCCAAGGCGGCCTCGTCCCATACCGGCAGCCTCGCCGGAGCCGACATTGCGTACGGCGCGGCCTTCAAGCGCTCGGGCGTCATCCGGGCGGAGAATTTCGAGGCGTTGTTCGACTACGCCATGGCCTTTTCCACCCAACCGCTTCCCGCCGGCGAGCGGGTCTGTGTCATTACCAACGCCGGCGGTCCGGGCATCATGGCGGCCGATGCAGCCGAGACAATGGGGCTCAAGATGGTGATTCCGAGCGATGCGACCAAGGAGCGGCTGCGCGCGGTGCTGCCCGCGACCGCCTCGTTTGGCAACCCTGTGGATGTGATCGGCGATGCCGAACCGGATCGGTACCTCAAGGCCTTCGAGATCTTGCAGGAGGACGACACGATCGACGCGATCCTGGTCGTCGCCACGCCGCAGAACATGACACGGCCCCTCGAGTTGGCTGAGAAGCTTGCGGCGGCCAACAAGGGAAAGAAGCCGTTGCTCACCGCGTTCATGGGCGGCGAGGAGGTGGCAGCGGGCAAGGCGCGCCTCATGGAACTGGGCATTCCCAACTACCCGGCGCCCGACCGCGCAGTGGCCGCGTTGCGGGCCATGTGCGATTACGCGGCCTGGCGACGGCGCCCGGCCCGGATAGTGAGCCGGTTCCCGGTCAATCGCCGCCGCGTCGACCGTGTCATCCAATGGCACATCCGGAGCGAGATCGAGCGGGTGGGGGAGGTCGAGGCCAAGGACATCCTGCGTGCCTACGATTTCAAGATTCTTCCGGGCGCATTGGCGAAGGATGCCGACGAAGCCGTCGAGGTGGCCAACCGGATCGGCTACCCGGTTGTGCTCAAGATCTCGTCCCCGGACATTGTCCACAAATCGGACTTTGGCGGCGTGCGGGTCAACCTGGCCGCAGCGGAGCAGGTGCGTGATGCCTTTGACCTCATGATGCTGCGCGTCCAGAGGCGCGCGCCCAACGCCTTCATTCGGGGCGCCTACGTCGAGAAGATGGGCCACCGCGGGCGCGAGGTGATTCTTGGGATGACAAGAGACCCGCAGTTCGGACCGATGCTCATGTTCGGTCTGGGCGGCATTTTCGTCGAGGTCATGAAGGACGTGACGTTCCACCTGGCGCCGATCACGCAGGAGGAAGCGATGCAGATGCTCATGGGAACGCGCTCGTATGCCTTGCTGAAAGGGGCGCGCGGCCAGGCGCCCGTCGACCTCCATGCGCTCGCCAGCGCGCTCCAGCGCATCAGCCAACTGGCGACCGATTATCCCGAGATCAGGGAGTTGGACATCAACCCCTACATTGTGGGCGAGGTGGGCACGGAGGCCTACGCCGCCGACGCCCGGATGACCCTCTCCAAACTTGCGAACTAACATGAAGAACATCAACGTCACTTACGATCCGGAGTGGAGGGAGAAGTATAAGTCGATGACCGCCACGCCCGACGAGGCTGTGGCCAAGATCCGCCCCGGCCAGCGCATCTTCATCGGCACCGGGTGCGCGGAACCGCTCCAGTTGGTCAGTGCTCTCACAAAACGGGCCTACGAACTTCCCGACACCGAGATCATTCATCTGCTGACTTTTGGCGACGCCCCCTATGCCCATAAGGAAATGACCCAGTTCTTTCGGGTCAACAGCTTCTTCATCGCGGAGAACGTCCGGGGCATCATCCAGGAAGGCTTGGGGGACTACACCCCCATTCATCTTTCCGATGTCCCGGGGCTCTTCAACTCGGGTCAGTTGCCCCTGGATGCCGCCCTGATCCAGGTCACGCCCCCGGACGAACGCGGCATGTGCAGTCTCGGTGTGTCCGTCGACGTTGTGAAATGCGCGACCGAGAATGCGTCGCTCGTCATCGCCCAGGTGAATCCCAACATGCCCCGCACGCTTGGCGATTCGTTCGTGCATGTGTATGACCTGGATGTTCTGGTGCCGGTCGACGATCCCATCCTCGAAGTTCCGGAGATGGAGTTGACCGAGGAGACAAAACAGATCGGTGAGAACCTCGCGGCCCTGATCGACGACGGCGCGACCATCGAGGTCGGCATCGGTCGGATTCCGCAGGCCCTGCTCGGATTTCTGAAGGATAAGAAGGACCTGGGTGTGCACACCGAGATGGTCTCCGATCGGATCGTCGAACTCGTCCAGTCGGGCGCGGTCAACGGCTCGCGCAAGACCGTCGATCGCGGCAAGATTGTGGCCAGCTTCTGCCTGGGGACGAAGCAGTTGTACGAGTTCATCGACAACAACCCGATGTTCGCCTTTCACCCCACGGAGTACGTGAATGATCCCCACGTGATCAGCCAGCAGAACAAGATGGTGGCGATCAACGTCGCCCTCGAAGTCGATCTGACCGGCCAGGTGTGCGCGGACTCGATCGGCACCCGGTTCTTTTCGGGCGTGGGTGGCCAGGTTGATTTCAACCGGGGCGCGGCCAAGGCCCACGGCGGAAAGGCGATCATCGCCCTGCCCTCGACCGCCAAGAACGGCACCATCTCCCGGATCGTCACGCGCCTCAGCCCGGGTGCCGGGGTCGTCACAACGCGCGCCGGGGTGAACTATGTTGTCACCGAGTACGGCGTCGCTTATCTGCACGGCAAGAGCATTCAGGAGCGTGCCCTGGCCCTGATCTGCATCGCCCATCCGAACTACCGCGCCCAGTTGCTGCGGGAGGCCATCGAGGCCAAGTACCTGTCAGCCTCGATGTCCGACAAGGAGGGCAAGATCCACGTCGGCCCCAAGGAACTGCGCACGACCCACCTTCTGGCCGATGGCACCCAGATCAACTTCCGCCCGATTCACCCGACCGATGAACCGCGAATGCGCGATCTGTTCTACGCTTTGTCGCAGCAGACGATGTATTACCGTTTCATGAGTTTTCGGCGCGCCGTCCCGCGCAGGGAGCTTCAGGAGTTCGTCTACATCGACCATCGCAACGACGTGACTGTCGTCGCGACATTGCCCGAGGCGCACGGCGAGAACATCATCGCCGTCGGCAGTTACTACCTGGATCCCAAACACAACATGGCCGAGGTCGCCTTCGTCGTTCACGACGAATGGCAGAATCGCGGCATCGGCACCGCGATGCTCCGCTACCTGATCCGCACGGCGCGCCGCAACGGCATTCACGGTTTCACGGCCGAAGTGCTCACGGACAACAAGGCCATGCAGGCCGTGTTCAACAAGAGCAACTGCAAGATCAAGACACGCTTCGCCGGCAACGTCATCAGCTTCGAGATGACTTTCGACTAGAATCCTTGACCGGTGAAAGATGTTGTGGACAAGGCAAGTTTCCGTGCTGCGTTCAAGGGGTCAAGGATTCTACTGAGCGAGGCGCAGGAGAGAAGGGCGGGGATACACGGGGACTCCCCATGGCAAGAAGGACTGGATTTGGTCTGAGGCGCGCCTCGCTCACCTTTCTCCCCTGCCGCATCCCCGCCCGCCGTTGCGTCGTCCGGCACGATCCTTGCTGCCGCATGGGATTGGACTGAGCGCAGGCGGGCGGCGGAAAGCCGTGAGTGCAATCGCGGGATGACCGCTCGATCCCTGCGCGCGTTCCAACCAACCATGTATGGCATGATGCAAGCAGCGGGATTGAAATCACATGATGGGGCGGCGCGGTACTCGGCGAAGCGCATGCTCAAGCCGGTCAATTTCTTCTGCAACGCGCCCGAGGCGCGGCATGTCACGGTCGTCGGAGACTTCAATGACTGGCAGGCCGACGCGAATCCCATGCGCCGCCAACCCGACGGGGGCTGGGCGGCGCAGATCCCGCTGCACCACGGGCATCATCTGTACCTCTTCCTGGTGGACGGCCAACCCCTGCTCGATCCCCGGGCCCAGGGCTATGCGAGGAACGCGCGCAACGAACGGGTGTCGATGATCGCCGTCAGTTAGCCCGGATGTTCCACAGATCTCCGCGGGGTCTGACATCCGGGCACTGGCAAAACCGCGCCCAGAAAGGGAACCGGGAGCATTCTGTCGGTCCTGAGGGCAGTCTGCCATGGGAACAGTCTGTTGCAGTTCTCTGTCTCTCAAGCCGGGCGCGGTTTTGCCTTTCTAACCCGCATAGTAGGCATCATGCGAGATCTGACCGCCCTGTTGCACTGATGGGGTGTGAAATATGCGGGTTAAGAAGACCCGGCAATGCCGATGCTGGGTGGTGTTCGCCGCTGAGCCGCCCCCCAAAAAGAACTCCCCAAAAAGTGCTTGACCTCATTTAAGCCATGTACTATGTAAGACAAGGTACATATGAACACGCTGTAGAGAGGAACGCAGCATGGGTGATGACGCGCGCCAACCGATTCGGGCCGTGGGCCGGGCGGCCATCCTCTTCGTCGCGGGCTGGCTGCCGTTCTTCCTGGCATTCACGCAGGTCATCCGGCTCCAACTCGCGTTCGAGGATCCCACACGGTCCGTCGAGTTCCTGCCAGGCTGGACTGCGTATGTCGGTTCCGCCTCCGTGTACGGGCTGAATTGGCTTCTGCTTCTCTCGCTCAGCGGCGTTGGCGCTTTGCTCGGCTGGGGCCTGTGGCTCGAGTGTGTCGGCTCCCGCCATCTCGTTGTGTGGCCCGCGCTGCGTTGGCACGTGCTGGCCGGGCCGCTCTCGGCGTGGGCGTTGCTTGCTGTTTGGGGGGCGATGCAGGACCTGGGGCACCGCGATGGCCTCTGGGCGGTGGCGTTGTTTCTTCACACGCCGACACTTCTGGTCAGCTACGCCATCGTCGGGTCCGGCTTGCGCTCGATCCGCTCGGTGGTCGTGTGCGGCATGGTTTTGCTGGCTTTGTGGGCCGTGACCGCGGCGGTTCAGTTGCATTTCGATCGGCCTGGGCAGATCGATCCGGGCGATTGGATTGGTTTGGGGGGATCCATGTCGTTGGGATTGGCGGTGGCATTGCGTGTGGCGATCTGGGGATGGGCCGAGCCGCCGCGGGTCCTGGCGCGAGCCTCATGAACGACTATTTCGACAACTGGACGGTGCAGGTGCGCAAGGGTCTGTTGGACCTCTGCGTGCTCAGCGCGCTGGCCGAGAAGGAGCGGTACGGCTACGAGTTGGTGAAGACGCTGGTGGATCTGCCCGGACTGGGTGTTACCGAAGGAACGCTGTATCCGCTGCTCTCGCGCTTGCGCGTCCAGGGTTTGGTGACCGCGCGACTCGAAGAATCGCCCGAGGGGCCGGCGCGCAAGTATTACGCCCTGAGTCCAGCGGGCCGCGAGGTTTTGGGACTGATGCAGCAGTACATGGACGGCCTCAACCAGGGGGCCAGGATCCTGCGGAAACGAGGAGCAATCGCATGAGGACGTGGACAGCCGCAGCCCGGGAGGAGCTGGAACAGTACTTCGGTCGCGTGCGGCCGGTACTTGAAGCGTCGGGGGCCGATGTCGCCGAGGTGATCGATGATCTGCGCCGTCACATGGAGCAGGAGGCCGCGATCGCCCAACTCGAAGTCGTGACCGAACAGGATGTCCGCCGGTTGCTGGCCCGGATCGGCGCGCCAGAGCCGCCGACGTCCGAGGCTTCGGGGCGCCACGAAGGCCGGTCGAGCGCGGTTGCGGCTGCCGATCCGAGGCCTCCAGGCCGTTCGGCCAACGCGCTGACAATTGGTTTCGGCATCGTGCTGCCGACGATCGCGCTGCTGATCGAATGGATGACTGGCATGTGTGCCGGGGCCTTCTTCGATCCGCTCCCGACACTCTGGCATGTGGCGTTGGTGGCGATGGTTCCCCTGACCAACTGGCTCCTCTGGCGGGCCGTGGGCCGGGGTGGCGAAGCCGGTCGAGGCTGGGTGGGCTGGGCGAGCGGCGTGGCGGTCGGGGTCGAACTCTACTATGCGCTGCTCTTTCTCCCTTTGATGCTGCCGGGGTTGTTGGGCATTGTCTTCTACGGTTGGGGTCTGCTGCCACTGTCCCCGGTGCTCTCGATGATCGTCACACTCCTCCTGATCCGGCGTTTGCGGGTCCAGCGCGCGGCAACCGGCCCTGGCGTCGTTCGGGGCGTGTGGCCCGGATTCGCTGTCGGCCTGGCAGGATTGGTCCTCCTCGAAACCCCGGAAGCGTTGACCCGCTATGGGCTGACGCTGGCGACGGACGATGATCCGAGAACCGTTCAGCGCGGGATCAACCTGCTCCGCGCCTGGGGCGACCGCGGCGTCCTGCTGCGCGATTGCTACGGGCGCACGCGGGCGGCCGAGAACATGGATCTGGTGGGGTGGGTCGTCACGGGCGGGCGCGCGACGCGACCCGAGAAGGCGCGCGAGATCTACTACCGTGTGACCGGTCAGCCGTTCAACAGCGTTCCCGCCCCGAAGGTTCGGACTGGGCGGGCACGCTGGGCCGGTCTGGACGATTGGACGTGGGACTTCGACCAGGCGGGCGAGCAAGTGGGCGGGCGAGTCAAGGGCCTCACGTTGCACAGTTCACGGCTGGATGCCGTTGTGGAACCGGATGCGGCGATCGCGTATTGCGAATGGACGATGGAGTTCAAGAACGATAGCGCACGCCAGCGCGAGGCCCGCGCCCAAATCCTGCTCCCGCCCGGCGGCGTCGTCTCCCGCCTGACACTCTGGGTGAATGGAGAGGAGAGGGAGGCGGCGTTTGCGGGGCGCGGCGAGGTCAGAGAAGCTTACGAGAAGATCGTGCGCCAGCGGCGGGATCCTGTGCTGGTCACCACTGCCGGCCCGGACCGAGTTCTCATGCAGTGCTTTCCCGTGCCGCCGGACGGCGGGATTATGAAAGTGCGTTTGGGGATCACGGCCCCTCTTGAAATGAAGTCGGCTGAGACGGGCCTCATGCGTTGGCCGCACGCGATCGAGAGGAACTACACGATCCACCAGACGTTTCGTCATCAATTGTGGGTCGAGGGCCCGCGACCGCTGACCAGCCCGGGCGGCGCGCTTCAGACCGAGCAACCCAAGGAGGGCTGGCATGCGATCCGCGGGCAGGCCCAGGAAGCCGACCTCTGGCTCGTCAGCAACTTTGTCGAAGTCTCCCGTGAAGGCACCGTGCGCGAGGTCTGGGCCCGGGACACACGTGGCGCCACGCCGTCCGTCGTGCGGCGAACGCTCCGCGCGGCTGCGGTCCGTCCGCCCGCTCGCATGGTGATCGTGATTGACGGTTCCCAGAGCATGGATCAGATGCCAGTCGTGGCAGAGGTCCTGGCACAACTGCCTTCGACCGTCGAAGCGTCGGTGATGATCGCGGGCGACGAACCGGTTTCGGTCGGGACAGTCAGCGCCGACACGCGCGACCGTTTGGCCAGATGGAGGGTCCGCGGAGGCCAGGACAACGTGCCTGCGCTGGTCGAGGCATGGGATCTGGCGGCGCAGAAACCCGACAGTCTGGTTGTCTGGATCTGTGCTCCGGTTCCGGTGGTGCTCGAGAGTGCGGAGGGGTTGCGTCAGCGCTACGAGCGCAGGCCCAACGGCCCGCGCCTGATGGCAGTGCAGACTCGAGTGGGCCCCAATCGCCTGCTCGAGGCGCTCGACGGGGTCGCCGCGGTCCAGTTGCTGCCGCGCACAGGAGATCTGGCCGCTGATCTTCGGGCGCTCTTCCGCTCGTGGACGGACTCAGGCAGTCGATGGGAGTGGGTGCAGCAGCGAGAGGCCGACGCATCCGCCGCGCCCCGGGAAGGCGCCGAGGCCTCGTCACACCTGGTGCGGCTCTGGGCCAAGGACGAAATCAGGCGATTGGCGGCGTCGCGGATGACTGAGGAAGCGGTCGAGTTGGCTGGGCGCTATCAACTGGTTACGCCCGTCAGTGGCGCCGTCGTGCTCGAAACGGCCCAGCAGTACCGCGAGAGTGGGCTCGAACCGGTGCCGCCATCCACTGTGCCGTCGATTCCGGAACCGTCGACCTGGGCTCTGCTCGTTTTGGGCACGGGGATGCTGCTGTTTGTGCGAAGGCGTCGAGCATCGGGGGTCAGTTCGTGACGCCGCAAAAACAGAGTCCCAGGCTGCAGTGAGGAGCCTGCAGCCCGCTGAGTTTCGATGCAGGGCGGAGCTTCGGATGAAGCGATGCGGTGACCCAATGACACGGCGTGTTGTCGACGGATGGGCGCGGCGTGAGCCAAATGGGGCGAGTGGGTTGCCACGAGGGCACGGGCTGTGTGTTCACTTCTCCAGCCATCATCCATCACCCATCAACTCTCTTTGGGCTTGAGCTGGGGGAAGAGGATCACGTCGCGGATGCTTTCCTGGCCCAGGAGCATCATGCAGAGCCGATCGATG
>JAXGQW010000126.1:0-8300 GCA_040766265.1 Verrucomicrobiota bacterium | reverse complement strand
GCACGGCTTTGGCGCGGCGGACCGACGGACGGCGAACCCGCATATTCACACCCCGCCAGCGCACGGGGCGCTCAGATCTCGCTGGATGACTGCTGTGCGGGTTAGAACTGCCCGGATCTCAGATCATGCGGGGCTAGCCTGCTCCATCGGGGCGAAACCATGTTGCAGACAAGTCAAGCTTCTGTGCTGCGTTCAAGGGGTCAAGGATTCTGCTGAGCGAGGCGCGGGAGAGAAGGGTGGGGAGACACGGGGACTCCTCATGGAAAGGAGGACTGGATCTGGTCTGAGGCGCGCCTCGCTGGCGAAATGTCGGGCTAAGGCTTGCTGGTGATGCGCCCCCACTCGATGCCCTGTGCGGCGGCGTACTTGGCGAAGGCCTTCTCATGCATGATCAGAACCGCGCGCACGATGCTCGAGTCGTCTGCGCGCCCTGCCTCGTTGAGATAGTCGGGAATGATGTCCACCTTCTTGTGCGCGTACGTGAGTGCGAACACCGCAGCAGCCAGAGCGCTGTACGGCAGATCCTTGTAGGCGCCCTCGGCGAAATCCTCGATCGCGTTGGCGAGGAACTCGAGTTGATCCACCAGATGCGGATACCCGGGGGCAGCAATCTGCGTGAACTCGGCTTTCCAAAGCGGCAGCCTCCGCAGCACATTCTCGACAACCGCCGGGGTGA
The DNA here is from genome assembly GCA_040766265.1 of Verrucomicrobiota bacterium. Taxonomy (GTDB): domain Bacteria; phylum Verrucomicrobiota; class Verrucomicrobiia; order Limisphaerales; family J093; genus MWFF01. The sequence goes on along the minus strand of JAXGQW010000126.1, from coordinate 7,624 downwards.
TCAGCCGCGCCCCGTGAATCACATAGTCTGCAATCTCAGGCATGCGCCCGAGCCTAGCAGGGCCCCCCGCCAAGTAAATCGCAAAGAAGGCGGGCCCCCCGCGGACCCGCAGACCCCACGGTTTCGTGAGGCGCTTGGTTTGACCCCTGCCTCGCGCAGCAGAAACACGATGGCATTCAGCGTCTGGCGCTGGCCGCTGGCGCTCAAGGGCTGGTCCAGCGCCAGACGGTCCGGAAAGGCTTTCATCTCCTCGCCGCCCCGGGTCTCGAGATCATCCGAACCCAAGAACCAGGCAAACCGTTCCAGCCACTCCGCCCAATCGCAAAAACTAACCGCCCCGGTAATGTTTGGGCATGGCTGTGTAGCGCATCCTCGGCACTTCGCCGATCTGTGCGCGAAGGCGCCGCTTGTGCATTCATGAACGCCATGCGAGGATTCCGCCATGACGAGAGAACAAGTCGAGTCGGCGGTGGCGAGTGGGGTCCCGTTTGCCTTGCTCATGGCCGACGGGAAGCAATACTTGGTCCCTCATCGCGATTACATCTCATTGCCGCCTAAGGCATCTTACGTAATCGTCTACGACGATAACGGGCATTTCACGGTTTTGCCGCTCCTCACCATGACCGGACTTCAGTCCAGCATTGCCGATGCCAGCGCCAAAGAGAAATAGGTTTGCGGCGAAGCCGGAGGTCTTGGCGTGAGGTCATGGCCTGTGTCGAGCAGACGGCCGCAACCCACCACCGCGTTGCCCTGGATTCGCGTCTTTCGCGTCATTCGTGGTCCTGTTCCTACGGGGAAACGAGAACCACGAATCGCAGAATGACCGAGATAGCCGCAGTGCAGGAAACGGTCCGCCCTCGTCAGTTTAGGGCTGGCGGCAAGCAGGTCGTTTGCTCGCTTTGCGGGAGCGGTGATTTCCAATGGCATGGGCACGGCACGGGATCATGAACGAACGAAGCCGGCTGGGCATTCGCCCGGCTACAGGTCGAGGGACCTGGCCTCGAGGCGGCGGAGTTCGTCTTCCCAGGACCGGCGCTGCTCCTCGGTCACATTCGGCTCGGGCAGAAGGCTGCGTCGAGTGCAATTGACCAGGGCTTGGAGGGTCTGATAGCGCCTCGCCTCCTCGATGGCCGGCGGCAGGTTGTCCGCCACACGTTCGAGGACTTCCTTGAATTTGAGTGATCGCCCCAATTGCCGGGTCCGGGCCTTGAGTTCCGAGCGAAGCGAGGCGAACGCGGCGGCGGAGTAACCGCGCGTGACCGTCTCGAGTTCCGCCATTTGCGGCTTGGTCAGGTCGGCATCGAGCGCCGGTTTCACAGTCCAGCGGAGGAATTCCTCGCGGTCGGGGCCTTCCGGATCGAGAGTGGGGATGATGAGGTCGCCGACGCGTCCGGGCCGGCGCAGATCGGGCGAGAGGAGGTGGATGCGGGCGGTGACCAGGAGCCAGATGACACGTCCGCGCAACTGGGGATCGGACATCATACCCTGGATCTTGCCGGTGAGGCGCCGTTCGGTCTCGTGGGTCTGGGCGCCGACGCCGCCGAACTGGGTGTCGGCCTCATCGACGAAGATGAGCACTTTCGACAGGGCGTTGAGGACGCGGCGGAGGCGCTCGAAGATGACGTCGGTCTGGCCGAACCACTGGCTGCGGATGTTCTTGAGCACCAGCACGACGATATCGAGCTCGGCGGCGACGGCTTCGAAGATGAAGGTCTTGCCGCCGCCGATCGGGCCGCAGACCGCGGCGCCGGCAAGGGCCTCGGGTCCGGAGAGAGCCAGGCGCGGGATCAGATCGTTGGCGAGGAATTCCTTGAGGCGGCGGAATCCGACCACATCGTCGAGCCGGTGGGCCGGCTTCTTGAACTCGACGATGTCCTCGCCCAACTGGCTTTGAATGAAGGACTCGACCTTGGCGACGACGTCGGTCTGGGTCAGGGGGCGTTCTTCGTGCGACGCCCCTTTGAGCAACTGCATGACCGCTTGCAGCGAGAGCCCGGCCGTCCACTGCGCCAGGTCGGCCGCGGAGGTCCCGAGCTTGACGCGGGCCTGTTCGGGCAGGGCCGCTTGGAACCAGGCGATGAAATGGGCGCGCACAGACGCGTCGGGGGCGGGGATCTCGACCTCGAGCAGTTGGGGCAGGCGCGCGATGCGGTGATGCAGCAGGCTGCGCGACTCGGCGATCAGCACGACGGAATCGCCGCCGGTGAGGAAACCCGGATCGCTGAACCAGTCATGACAGATGCCGATGCGCTGGCGGTCGACGTCCGAAAGCCCAGCAATCGGCGCGTCGGGCATCAGGAGGTCGGCGCCCTCGATGAGGATGAGGAGGTTTTCGGCCAGGAGGCGTTTGCCGCCGAGGACGGTGCGCGAGCAGAGGCACATCTGGCGCAGGAACTCGAGAGCCAGGGTCGGGTTGTTGACGGCGCGCCGGAGGGTGTCGTCGTAGGTCTGAAGGATCAGGTCGAAGTCGCTCGCGGCCTTGCCCTTGGCCAGCATGCGCTGAATAGCCAGGGCGTTGCTGTCGTACCCGCTGCGCCAGCGCAGCCAGGCGTCGCGGATCTTCTCGCCATCGCCCTCGCGATGGAACCGGATGGGCCCGTTCAACTCGTATGTGATGACGATCAGGCCGGGAAGATCCCACTGGGCGGTGAGAAAGGGAATCAGCGGCACGTAGGCATCCGGACCTTCGTCCGCCCTACAGAACAGATCGTAGATGTTCCCGGTGAGCACCACAGACCGGGCTTGCCCGGAATTGAGAATGCGCCCGGCCTGCCGCAGGAAATCATGAGGGGGGGCGTTCATGAAAGGGAGTGGGGATGGGAGTCGGTCGGAGGCGGATTTCACCGGGCGGTCTGTTCGCGCCAGTAGACCACATGCTGATGTCGGTCGCATGGCGGGGCCGGTTCGAAGACCACGCGACGGATTTCCTCGCGTTGGGCCGTGAAGCGCTCGAAGTTGCGGGCGGTCTTGGTATCGAAGACGGGGGTCGGTTTGTCATAGACCACCGTCGCCCCCGGAGCGGCGGCGTGGCCTTCCTTGCGCCAGTCCCAGAACTGCGAGAGCCCGACGAGGCGGTCGCCGACGTAGATCGCCTCGTTCAATTCGTGAGTGACGATGATGAGGGTGTACGGAGGGCGGTTGCCTTGCCGCACCGCCTTCTGATTCTCCTCGTAGAGGCTCAGCAGCATGTACTGGAGATCCTCGCGCGTGGCTTCGTCGAGCGCTCCAAAAGGCTCATCGAGGAGGATGATCTCCGGTTTCATGATCATGGCCTGGGCCAACGCGACCCGCTGGCGCATGCCGCCGGACATCTCGTGCGGATAGAGGTTCATCGCATCCGCCAGCTTCACCTTCTCGAGCATGTCGCCGGCGGCACGCCACTGTTCGCGCCGCAGTTGGCGCCAGCGCAGCCGGCGCAAGCAGCGGAACGCGAGGCTCGTCTGGTCGAGCATCGGGCCGATGGCCACGTTCTCCCGGGCGGTCAGGAAAGGGAACAGCGAGTATTGCTGGTAAACGATGCCCCGATCGCGTCCGGGGGCATCGATCACCTTGCCTTCGTCCCCGCTCTCGGCGGAGAAGAGCCGCAGTTCGCCCGCGCGGGGCGGGTGGGTGCCGACGATGGCGCGCAGGAAGGTCGATTTGCCGCATCCGCTCGGCCCGACCAGCGAGAGGAACTGGCCGCGGCGCAGCTTGAGATTGACGTCGAAGAGGACGGCTTTGGCGCCGAAGCCATGGCCCACGCCGCGGCTTTCGAGGGCGATGTCGCCGGCTGCGGGACTGGCATCACCTTCGGGGTTCATACCAGGGGCACAGCTTGCGTTGGAGCAGGCGCAGCAGCGAGTCCATGCCGAAGCCAAATGCGGCGAGGATGGCGAGGTACGGATAGACGACGCTCATGTTGAGGAGCTTGGACTGGAGGCGGATGCGGTAGCCGAAGCCGACATCGCCCACGACCATTTCCGCGGCGATGAGGTAGACCATGGCCGGACCGATCGAGAGCCGGACGGCGTCGATGAACCTGGGCAGGACCTGGCGAAAGATGATGGTCCAGACCACCTCCATGTGGGAGGCCCCCAAGGTGTAGGCTTTGTAGAGAAGTTCGTCCGGGAACTCCTTGACCGCCAGATTCACCGTGAGGGTCATGGTGGGCAGGACGCCAAATGCGATCATCGCCACGTACATGTTGTTGCCGGTTCCCACCAGGACAAAGAACACGGCCAGCGCGGCGGTGGGAGGCACCTTGGCAAGCAGGGAGAGCGGCGGGTGCAGAAAGGCCTCGATGGGAGTGAAACAGCCCATAGCCAGACCCAGCAGAAGCGACGCCGCCACGCCGCCGGCCAGACCCAGGAAGAGGCGTTGTCCGCTTGCGACGGCGTCGACCACCAGCCAGCGGTCCTCGCTGCGTCGGTTGACCTCGACGGCGCTTTGCAGGCCTTTGTGCAATTGGCTCCAGCGCGGAATGGTCGTGTCGTCCGGATTCCTCTGGTACTGCCGGTGGGCCAGAAACGTGTAGCCGCCGAGCAGGAGGAGGACCGACAGCACGCCCAGGAATGCCGCGGTCGAAGACTTGATGGGGCGACGAATCATGGCGTGGGGTTGCCGCAATCCGGGCGGGGGGGGCCCAGTCCGCTCGAGCCGGCGCTGTTGGCGCCGATGCGGCTGATCACGCGGTTGGCCAGGGCCAGACGGACGTCGTTGGCCAGAGACACGGTGCGCACGGCGTCACTTCTTCTCGGCCACGGCGCGGATGAAGGCGGGATCGAAGCGCAGGGCCACGGCGCCCGCCTCGGCCTGGCTGCCGTAGCCGATCTTCGGCGCCGAGGAAACGATCTCCTGTTTCACGCAGAAATCGACCACGCGCCCGGTGACGGCCTTGAGTTCCGCGCCGGTGAAGAGGTCGAGGGCGGCCTTGGGCGTCGCGTAGAAGCGCGTCTGCTCGACCACCTTTTTCATCGACGCCAGATCGAGGTGGCTGAACTTCTCGCCCAGGGCGATCAAGGTGTCGTCGCGCGTGGCGGGATCCGCGAGGCGCTGATTGACCTGATAAAACGCGTCAACGACCGCGCAGGCGAATTGCCTGCCGCCCGGTTTGTCGATCGAGGCCTGGGCCATGACAACCGAGTCGATGATTTCGTTGGGAATCGTGGTCGAGTCGAAAAGCACATGGACGTCCTTGCGCTTGTTGAGCGTCTCGAGCACGAAGGGGTTCCAGACGATGATCGCCTCGATCTCCCGCTGTTTTTGCTGGAGCGCCACGGCGGCGGCGCCGGGATCCATGTTGCTGTACTTGTAGTCCTCGGGCCGTTCGCCCAGCAGCTCGAGGTTGCGGTTGAAGCAGTACTCGGAGACGCTTTTGGCCAGACCGTAGACCTTCCGGCCTCGCAGTTGTTTGATGTTCGCAATCGTCTTCGGAACGATCAGGGCATCGGCCCCGGCGCTGGTCGAGGTCGGCACAATCACGACCGAAGGGCGTCCCAAGGCCGGATTCAACGCATCGAGTGTCGTCATGCACACGGCGTCGCATTGGCCCGAGCCGTACATCGTCAGACACGGATCGTACTCGGCCTCCTTCAGGACGATGTCGACACCCCATTTGTCCTCGACCGGGCCGGTCCGGCCCTCGCGTCCATCAATGAGTTTGAACACGTGCGCGACGCCGAACGCGCTCCAGGAGGGGTACTCGCTCCAGGCGAGCGAGAAGGCGGGCGCGGGCAAGGCGACGGGGGCGCAGGTCATGAGGGCCGCGCCCAGAAGCCAGGCGGCGGGGGCGAGGGCGAATCGATTGCTTTTCATGGGAATCGGAGTGGTTCGAGTGGGGGGGGGTGAATGCGAGGTTCATTCGGGCAGTGCCGATGACTTTTCGGCGGCGGGCGGCGCGGCTTCTTTCTTCTCTTCGATGCCGAGCAGGGCGTCGAACTCGTTGCTGGCGGCGGTCCGGCGGGCGTAATCGAGGAACTCCGCCTCCTGCGCCTTGACGTCGGTGCCGGCCATCTCCTTCGAGACCCGGGCCTCGGCCCGGAGTTCCTGGCGCATCTGGCGCAAGCGCTGCAGCTCCTCGGCCGACCCGTCCTTGGCGATGCCGGCGAGGGTGTCGGCCAGGTCGCGCTCCTGCTTGGCGGTGATGATGTCGGCCACGGCGTCCGAGGCCTCGGCTTTGACCTTGTCGACATCCCGCAGGAGTTGCTGCAACTGAACCTTATGCTCGCCGATGGTCTTGCGGTAGCCTTCGACGTCGCGCTCGTTCTCGGCGATGCGCTCCTGCTTCTCGCCGAGGGTGGACGAGAAGTCGTTGTAGGCGGCCAGACATTTCTTGTAGTCCTCGTCGGTGTGAATCTCCTCCTTGGATTTGCCCGCGGCCTGGAGGCGCTCGACAGTCTGCTTGGCCTTGGCGAGCGCGCCGGCCTTGAGCCGTTCAAGCTGTTGGACATCCTCGGTGAGGCGCTTCACGGTGGCGATCTTGGTCTCCTGCTGCGCGATGATGCCCGCCACCGCCTGTTTGTAAATCTGGATCTGGGAGATCTTCTCCCGGACAATCTGATCGTACTTGGCCCGCACGACATGCGGATTGGCATCGATGACGCGACGGGCGGAGTCCATCTGCCCGGTCAACAGGTAACCGAGGGCTTTGAACCAGCGGACAAGAGCGCCGAACATAGACTTAACCTTTCGTTTCCGAGGTGGGGACAGCCATCGCGTGGCGGCTGCCGATTGGGGTTTCGTTTAACAGAGAGGCAACCTGTTCTTCAACCGTTTTCGCCACGGCAAGGCTCTGATCGAGCTCTTCGCGCAGCCTGGCCAGCTCGCGCGACGATCCCTGGCCGGTGCCGAGGTTCTGCACCCCGACGAGCGTGTCACTCAGTTGTTTCACGGTGGCCTGGATGTCCGCAATCAGCCGCTCACGCTGGTCGAGCAGAGGCTGCCGGGCGGCCGTGGAATTCAACTGCCGCGCGGTCTGCCACAGCTTGCCGGTCTGGGCAACAGCCTCGACACCCTGGCGGAAGACCTCCTGCACCCGCGCCCGGAGGTCGACGATGAGCGGGAGATGGGCGGGACTGGCGGCGGCCTCGGCTTCGTCAAACGCGCGCAACAGCGCCCGCAGATCACGCAGCGCGGTCTCGGGCCGGGGATCCTTGTCCGCCTCGGCCAACTGGCGGTCCAGATCGTCCAGGGCGCGCTGGGCCGCCTGGCCCTCCTCGATCAGGACTTCGTCGGTCACCTGGCGCGCCAGGCGCTCGCCGCGAAGCGTCAACTGCGTCACAAACGACCCGGCCGCCACAAGCACGCCGGCCAGGCCGGCGAAGAGGGCAAAGCCGGCTCTCCAGCCAAAGGACCACGCCGCCGTCAGGGCCGTCATCCCGGCGATGAACGGGCCGATGACCAGCGGATGACCGGCCAGGCGCAGGATTATGCGGTTTCGGATTTTTCGAGCGTCGGGCATCTCGAAATTGAACTTGATCAGTCCCGAATATGCATCGGGTTCAAGTCCGTGGACAGTCTTTTTGCCACGGCGTCGCGCCTCGCCGCGCTCGCGGGGCGCGCTCGCCTGCACCCACGGACAGCAGGTGACGCTGATGTCAGGCTGCATCAGTAGGGCACCTGGCCAACAACGAAGAGAACGGTCTGA
>JAXGQW010000125.1:0-9352 GCA_040766265.1 Verrucomicrobiota bacterium | reverse complement strand
CTGGAAAACGCGTGGAGCATGGGAATACGGGCGGAATCTGACACACTTTGCGGCGTTCCGCCAGAGTTGATTTCCCTCCCGATACATCGCACGCCGCCAATTCATGAAGGCGAAAAGGCTGGAGGGGGGACGGCTCGTCCCCCGCCGACGCGAGTGAAGAAGGCGTTTGTCGGCGACGAGGCCCTGCCTACCGGCAGGCAGGCGTCGCCGCTCCGATTCATGAATTGGCCCTGCACACCCGCCCCCTGCCCCGACAATCACGAGGGCTGGGCGGTCTACCAGGCTGCCGTGCAGCCGGCATCTTCCCACTTGAGCGAGCCGCGATAGACTCGCATCTGAGCGATGTCCCTCCACTCGACCGAACCGTCGGTCCTGCCCACGTTGCCGCCCTTGGCGCCGATGCTTTTCGAGCTGAGCCCTTCGGCGGCGGCGTTGACGAAATCGCCACCCTTGAAAACCGGGCCGGCGGCGCCGTGCGGCGCCAGGGTCTTGCCGTAGCCGGGCGACCAGTTATTGGGGTCGGTGACCAGCACGAGTTTGGGATCCTGGCTGGTGCGCTGCGGGGAGACCCAGGTGGCATCATGGCCCTCGGCCGGACCCCAGGGCGTCCGGGTGTGGCCGCCCATGTAGTTGTATCCGATCACGAAGCCGTAATTGGGCTCCGGTTGCCAGCCCTCGGGTTGGTTGAACGGTTTGCCCAGGCTGGGGCAATCCAGGATCTTCCAGCTCCCTGCGTAAGTGATGATCTGGTTGCGGGTGTTGGTGCTGAGGACCGGAAGATCCTCGGCGGGCGGGTCTGAAGCCGCGGGGTAATCGGTGTTGCCCAGCGGCAGCAGATCGTCGAAATCGCCGGCATACATATGGGTGGCCAGAATGAACTGGCGAATCTCGTTCTTGCATGTGGTGCGGCGTCCCCGTTCCTTGGCATTCGACAGCGCAGGAAGCAGCAACCCCGCAAGGATCGCAATGATCGCGATCACAACGAGCAACTCGATCAGGGTAAATGCAGCCAGCACCCGGCGCGCACCGGCCTGCCGCCACGGCGCTTTCGAAGGCGGGAGACATGTCGGCAACGGCCGTCGGAGCGCGGGTTTCGAGGGTGCGATCATCTAAGGATCTTCCTGGGCGCGATAGAACCGCTGTGGCTGCCCCCCTGCCGGGTCTTCGATCCTGAACCCGGCATCGACGGGCGTCACCGCCGCCGGCAAACGCGACCAGTTCGTGCTGGCGCGGGGCGCGTCGGGGGACGCGTAGACGGCGATGCGTGCGGCGCGCCCGGCATCCGCGGGGGAGCCATCGGCATTGGTGAGGCGCAACTGGACCGTGCCGTCGGAGGCGACCGTGGGGGGCTCGAGGCGCAGGGCTGGCGGTGGTGCCAGCGACACGTCAAAGGCCGCGATCTCCTTGGTGCTGCGCACGTAGAGCCGTCCGTTGCTGACGGCGGGGACATTCCAGCACTTGCCGCCGACGGCCTTGAACCGGCGGAGTTCGGTGTAGGCCATCGGGTTGGGATCGACCAGAACCAGCTCGCCGGCCTGGGTGAGCACCAGGAGCTTGTTGTTGACCAGGATGATGCCACCCGGGCCGAAACCATCGACCGACCATAGTTCCTCGAGCGTGTCGAGCTTGACGCATTTCAACGGCGTTTGGGCGTAGAAATAATCCCCTTGATGGGTGCTTCCGTACAAGCCATACACATAGCCCTGGTGGTGCACCGGAGTGGCCCAGTGATTCTCATTCGCCCCCGAGGTCCGTGCGATCTGGGTTGATGTGAACGTCGCCCCCGTCTTCGTGATCCGCGCCACGCGCGCTCCAGTCTTGTACCCTGCCGAGGCATAGACGAGGTTCGTCGCGACCACGGGCGAAGCGGCCACGGAGGTGCCATTGTACGTGGCCGATTGGCGTCAGAGCACCGCGCCGTTCGCTGGATCGAGTCCGACCAGGCCGCTCTGGGCGTAGTAGAGCAATTGCCGGGTCCCCAACAGGTCCGCGACCACCGGAGTCGATTGAGTCATCTTGTCCGTGGTGCTCGATTGCCAGCCGAGGCTGCCGTCCGCGATGTGGAGGGCCACGAAGGTCTTGCCGGTGGCATTGCAGTTGACAATGACGAGGTCGTTCTCGACGACTGGCGAGGCCGCACTCTGCCACGAGATCCCGCGCGCCCCGTAAAGGGCCACGAGATCCTTGCTCCACAGAATGTCTCCGCTGACCAAATCCAGGCAATAAAGCGACTGCCACGAGGTCAGGATCACCACCCGGGATCCGACGATTGTCGGTGTGGACCGCGGGCCATCGCCTCCGCCATTGCCGGGTGCGCCGTTGTCCCCGCCGCCATCGTAGAGCGGGTCTTTAACGGGCAACAGCGGGCGATTCCAGAGCATGGCCCCCGTCTCGGCGTCATAAGCGACCGCCACCTCGCGCTTGCCGCCTGCGAGTGTCTGAAGCACCTGGGTGAGGACACGCCCCTGGCTGACCGCAATGGAACTGAATCCGTTGGTCAGAGTGTTTTTCCAGAGAAGCCGTGGTCCCGCCGCCGGCCAATCGAACTGGATGGGCTCAGGTGTGGTGCCGTCCCCGTTTGGGCCGCGGAACTGGGGCCAATCGAGGGCGCGGGTCGGCGTGGCCAAAAGCAAGAGAAGCGCCGCAACAGCGCTGACACCCCGCCAGGAGGGACGGTCCTGACGCACCGATCGATGCAGGGACCCCTGCGTCGTATCCATAGCGCCACACAATCCGCCTCGGGCCACGAACGTCAAGGCTTGACCTCTCTGAATCACCTTGGGCTCACATGCCCCACACGGGGGAACGGTGCGCCCTGGGACGTCTTGGGGGTTAGCCAGGGCCAAAACCAGACACCCGCGACCCCGAAAAAAATCCCGGCGTGACTCGGGAGGGAGAGACGGGCAATACTCGTGCAGTTATGAATCACCGTGTTCTGGCTCGCTGCGCCCAAGCGCTCCTCCCTCTCGCAGCCACCCTCGCAGCGGCGTTTGCCGACGCCACGCCGCCGGATTGGCAGAATCCCGGTCTGACGGGCATCCGCAACCTGCCGCCGCATGCGACGATGGTCATTTGCCCGGACATTCGAACGGCGCTCAAGGTCGGGCCGGTGTGCAACGCCGAGCGCGTCCGGTCGCGCTTCTACCGTTCGCTCAATGGGGACTGGAAGTACCGGTACGGAAAGAACCACAGCGAGCGTGTGCCGGAGTTCTGGCGACGGGATTTCGACGACCGGGCGTGGGCGGCGATCCCGGTGCCTTCGAACGTCGAGATGCACGGTTACGGCGTGCCGATCTACGTCAACATCCCCTATCCGTGGCCCAAACCCTGGAAACCGCCGTTCGTGCCCGAAGACGATCCGAACAACACCGTCAACTCGTACCGTCGCACATTCACCGTGCCGGGCGACTGGGCCGGGCGCCGCGTCCTGATCGCTTTCGACGGTGTCAATTCGTTCTTCTACCTGTGGGTCAACGGACAGAAGGTCGGCATGGGCAAGGACTCACGCACGCCGGTCCAGTTCGATATCACGTCCTTCCTGAACCCCGGCGAGAACGTGCTCGCGGTCGAGAACTTCCGCTGGTGTGACGGCTCCTACCTCGAAGACCAGGATTTCTGGCGCATGAGCGGCATTTTCCGGGACGTCTACCTCTGGTCGCCGCCGAACATCCATCTCCGCGATTTCGAAGTCAAAACCGACCTCGATGCGGATTACCGGGATGCGACCCTGAGCGTGTCCGTTACGCTCGAGAACACGACCGGCCAGCCGGCGGACGTGACCGTGAACTGCCGCCTGCTCGACGCCCGCGGCCAGAGCGTCGCCTCGCCCAAGCTAACAATGCGCGTCGGGCCCGACGGCAGCGGCGGACAGGGGAGCATTGCGCAATCGATCGTCAATCCGGCGAAGTGGACGGCGGAGAAGCCTGCCCTGCACAAGCTGTTGCTCGCGCTCGAAGACAGCGCTGGCAAGGTGCTGGAAGTCATCCCGGTCAACGTCGGCTTCCGCGAGGTCGAGATCGCCAACGGCAGCCTGCTCGTCAACGGCCAGCGCATCCTGATCAAGGGGGCCAACCGCCACGAAACCGATCCGGACCGCGGCCAGGCCGTCACCGTCGAGGGGATGCTCGAAGACATCCGGGTGATGAAGCAGCACAATCTCAACGCCGTGCGCACTTCGCATTACCCCAATCAGCCGGCCTGGTATGACCTGTGCGACCGCTTCGGGCTCTACCTCGTGGACGAGGCCAACATCGAGAGCCACGGCATGGGCTACGGACGCGAATCGCTGGCCAATTTCCCCGAGTGGAAGGACGCGCATCTCGACCGGACCATCCGGATGGTCGAGCGCGACAAGAACCATCCCTCGGTGATCATCTGGTCGCTGGGCAACGAGGCCGGCAATGGCCCGAACTTCCACGCCACCTACGACTGGATCAAACAGCGCGATCCGAGCCGCCCCGTCCACCACGAACGGGCCGGCTTCGCCCCCAACACCGACATCTATTGTCCCATGTATCCCCACCCGTCCCAGCTCCGCAAGTACGCCGAGGGCGAGCGTGTCGACGGGGGCTGGGGACGCGACTTCGTCCTCGAAGCGCAGACCGAGCGGACGCGTCCGATGATCCTCTGCGAGTACGCGCACGCGATGGGGAACAGCAGCGGCAACATGTGGCATTACTGGGACTTGATCTACGAGAAGCCCTACCTTCAGGGCGGCTTCATCTGGGACTGGGTCGATCAGGCCCTCCGGGAGCCGGTTCGCCGCAACGCAACGCGGACCGTGCAACCCGTGAAGAGAGGCGAGCCGTGGTTCTGGGCCTTCGGCGGCGATTACGGCCCGCCCGGCACGCCGAGCGATCAGAACTTCCTGTGCAACGGCCTGGTCTCCCCCGACCGCAAACCCCACCCTGGCCTGCTCGAAGTCAAGCACATCTACCAGTCCCTGCACTGCCATCCCGCCGATCTGGCCGCGCGCATAGTCAAGGTCGTCAACTGGTTCGATTTCACGAATCCCAAAGACCTCGTGGGGGTGCATTGGAGCCTGACCGGCGACGGACAGACGTTGCAGCGCGGCGAGTTGCCCGGGCCGGATCTTGCACCGCGGGCGTCCGCCGATCTCGCGATTCCCGTTGCCCCTTTCACGCCCAAGCCCGGCGTCGAGTACTTCCTCGAACTGAGCTTCCGCCTCAAGAGCGATGCGCCGTGGGCCCGACGCGGCCACGAGGTTGCCTGGGACCAGATCCAGTTGCCCGACGCGGCTCCGGCCCCGGCTCCGCGCTACGACGCGTTCCCGGGCCTCTCGGTGAGCGAGACGGACGTCGATGCGCGTGTGGCCGGGCTCGACTTCACGGTCACATTCGACAAGCGGACCGGCGCGCTCTCGTCACTCGAACGCCGCGGCAAGAAACGCATCGAATCCCCGCTGCGACCCGATTTCTGGCGGGCGCCCACCGACAACGATCGAGGGCGCGACATGGTCAAGTCGCAGGGCGTGTGGCGCAGCGCCCACCAAGAGGCCGTCGTCTCGGCCTTTGCTGTCACGCCCCAACCCGACGGCCGCGCGGTCGTCGTGAAGACCGCGTCGAGTCTGCCCCGAGTCGATGCGACTTGGGAGAATTGCTACACCGTGCTGCCCGACGGCGAGATCCTGGTCGAGGCGACATTCACCCCGGCCAAAACCGACCTGCCCAAACTCCCTCGGTTCGGGACCCAGATGATCCTGCCGTCCGGATTTGACCGGATCATGTGGCTTGGACCCGGGCCGCACGAGACCTATTGGGATCGGAACGACGCGCGTGTGGGCCGCTACGGCGGCACGGTGCGCGAGCAGTTCTGTTACGACTACGTCGAGCCGGGCGAGAGCGGCAACAAGGTCAATGTGCGCTGGGTCGCCTTGACGAACGCCCGAGGCGAGGGGCTGCTCGCCATCGCGCACCCGGAGCAAGCGCTCAGTGTGAACGCGTCGCAGCACACAACAGACGACCTCCAGTCGGTGACGCATCCCTGCGATCTCCCCCGCCGCGACACCGTGGTGCTGAACCTCGACGCGAAGCAGCAGGGCGTCGGCGGCGACGACAGTTGGGGCGCATGGCCGCATCCCGAGTACCTGATCCCGTGCGCGCCCCAAACCCACCGCTTCCGCCTGCGCCCGATCGCAGCGGGCGAAGATCCGGAGTTGCTGGCCCGCACGGCCTGGCCGCGGCTTTAGCCTCGTGGCACTCTACGCGCTGCCTTATGGTCCTGGTCATCGACAACTACGATTCATTCACCTACAACCTCGTCCAGTACCTGGGGGAGATGCAGGCCGAGCTTGCGGTCCATCGCAACGATCAGGTCACGCTGGATCAGATCCGCGCGCTGCGGCCCGAGCGCATCCTGATCTCGCCGGGCCCTTGCTCCCCTCGCGAATCGGGTCTGTCGAATGACATCATTCGAACCTTCGCGGGGCAGGTGCCGATCTTCGGCGTTTGCCTCGGGCATCAGTGCATCGGCCACGTGTTTGGGGCCAATGTCGTGGTGAACCATCGCATGATGCACGGCAAGACATCGCTGATTCACCATAACGGACGCGACCTTTTCGCCGACATGCCCAGTCCATTCCCGGCGACGCGGTATCATTCGCTCGTCATTCAACGGGAGAGCCTGCCGGCGTGCCTCGAAGTCACGGCTCAAACCGACGAGGGCGAGATCATGGGCGTGCGCCATCGCGAACTGCCCGTTCACGGCGTCCAGTTCCACCCCGAGAGCATCCTCACCGAGGGAGGGAGAACCATCCTGGCCAACTTCCTCCGCCTCGAGGTTTCCTGAAAACCCGGATGAATGCGCCTGGTTTTGTTGAGCTCAAGCGGGCGGCGATCATCAACACCCTTCGCGCCTGCCGGTTGTTTGCAGATCTGCCGCCCTCGGATTTGCGCACCATCGCCGACATCACGGTGTTGAAGCGGTTGGCCAAGGGCGACTATTTATTCCATGAGGGCGAGCCCTCGCGCGGTTTCTACATCGTGCAGCAGGGCGCGATCAACGTCCACCGCGTCAGCACGACGGGGAAGGAACAGGTCATTCGCGTCTTTCACTCGGGCGAGTCATTCGCCGAGGCCACCCTTGCCACCGAAAGCGGCTATCCGGCCGACGGGCGGGCGGTCGAGTCCAGCCAGGTCTTGCTGGTGCAGAAGCAGGAGTTCGTCTCGCTCCTGCGGCGGCATCCGGAGTTGGCGCTGCGGATGCTCGGCGCCATGAGCCAGCACCTGCGGGCCCTCGTGGGTCTGCTGGACGATTTGACGCTCAAGGATGTCGAGACCCGGCTCGCCCACTGGCTGGTCAAACGGTGTCCGGATCCCCGGGGCCAGACGCCCTGTCGCATCGAGATCCCGGTGGCCAAGCGCGTGCTCGCCGCCGAGTTGGGCACTGTGAGCGAGACCTTCTCGCGCACCCTGGCTAAGTTCCGTCAGCAGGATCTCATCCAGGTCAAAGGCAAGACGATCACCGTGCTGTCGCCACGGCGGCTCGACGCCCTGCTGCGGAGGAATCTCGGCGAATGATCCTCTCGCCCCCGCGCGGCGTGATGTCTGGGGGGAGGCTATGATGGGAGAGTGCCTGGCACGTCTTCGAGGGGAAGGTGGGAAGTGATGGATGGAGGGATGCAGGGGCTTGGAAGCCGAACGACCTTTCCCGGCGGCAGTGGCCGCACCGGTGGGAAAGATCGTGTTGCCATGGGAAGAAGGTGTTTGTTCGCAGGAACGCCAGGTGCGATAGTCCGGCTCCATGAAAATGACCGCTCGCTTGGCCCTCGGCGTCCCGCTTGCCGCCGGCATCTGCGCTTCGGCCGGTCCAGCTCCCGAGGCCGAAATCGCCAATGGTCCCATTCGAGTGCGGGTGTATCTGCCTGACGCGAACACCGGCTTCTACCGCGGGACCCGGTTCGATTGGTCCGGGGTGATCGCGAGCCTGGAATACGCCGGACACGACTTTTTCCCGCAGTGGTTCCAGCGCAGCGATGCCGGCGTCGACGACTTCATTTACGAGGGCGCGGACATCGTCGCCGGTCCCTGCACCGCCATCACCGGACCGGCGGAGGAGTTTGTGACCAAAGGCAAGGGCCTGGGATTCGACCAGGCCACGGCCAGCGGGACTTTCGTTAAGATTGGCGTGGGTGTGCTTCTCAGGCCGGATGAAAAAGACTACAGTCCTTTCCGGCTCTACCCGATCAAGGACGGCGGCAAGTGGTCTTTCGCCCGGACCCCTGATTCGATCGAGTTCCGACACGAGTTGGCCGATTCATCGAGCGGTTATGCCTGCGCGTATCGCAAGCGCGTGTCGGCGGCGGGCGACCCGCCCCGGCTGGTGCTTGAGCATGGCTTGCGCAACACGGGCCAGCGAATCATCCAGACCAGCGTCTACAATCATAACTTCCTCTACCTCGACCGGCAGGCGCCCGGCCCCGATTTCTCGATCACGGTCCCCTTCCACATCCGCCCCAACCCGCCCTCGACAAGCAACCAGGCGGAAGTTCGAGGGAACCGGATCACCTTTGCCAAGACGCTCACCGGCGAGGATCGGGTGTATATGGGGATCGAGGGGTTCGGCGCCGATCCAAAGGACTACGACATCCGAATCGAGAACCGGCGCCTGGGAGCAGGCGTCCGAATTACGTCGGACCGGCCCCTTTCGCGAATGGCCTTGTGGGCGATCCGGGCGCCGCTCTCGATTGAACCCTTCATCGACATGGAGATCGAGCCCGGGGCCGAGTTCACCTGGCGGATCATTTACGAGTTTTACACGTTCCCGAAGGAATCGGCATGAAGAGCGTGAAAGACCGCGCTTGAAGGCCCTTCTTTCTGTGGCTGTGCAGATGACGGCTGGCGCTGGATCCTGATCGAGGTTCGCGCGCCGCGAGCGGGCAGGCGCCCGAAGCATCTGTGTCGGCGGCAAGAGAAGCCACTTGAACTTGAACGATAGACCTTCAGACTCATAATCCCGCGGCTGCGGGATCGCTGGTCCCGCTCTGCGGGGTCCAGCCCCCGCCACCAATTTCCGTTGCGCCGCAACGACTTAAGCCGCTGGCCTTCAGCGGCTTATTTGCGTTTTGGGCACGATTCCTCACCAACGGACGGGTGTATCGGAATCCGGGCTGTGGCAAAGCCGCGCCCATACAGGGCAAGATCGCAACCCCGCTCACGGAAATGGACACGACAGGTTCCAACACTATGTTTACCGTCCTTCTCTGTGCGGCGGGCGCGGCTTTGCTTGCCTGGCGCGCATGACAGCCTCTTTCGCTGACATCGGCTTCGCGTCGAGCAAGACTGGTGAGAGAGACGCGCCAGACTCCGTGCAACACTGTGCACTGCTGTGCACC
>JAXGQW010000124.1:0-9555 GCA_040766265.1 Verrucomicrobiota bacterium | reverse complement strand
TCCGCTACACCGTCGCGCGCGTGCACGACGGGGGCAAACATTGACTGGTGTCCTGATTGACAGACCTCCGTGCTAGCGCGCATTTCTCACCAACTTCTGAAGAACGCGGAGCCGATGTCATCGAAAGGTGCACTCATGCGCGCTAGCCAAGCAAAACCGCGCCGGGATAGAGGGAGAGACGAAGGCAACGGAGTGTCGGTTTGCGACTGCGTTTTCCTGCGGGACCAGACCGTGATTTCTCCCTGTCCCGGCGCGGTTTTGCCACAGCCCGGATTTCAGATGACTCTTTCAAGTGGTGAGAAATCCGGGCTCGCGAGGCGCGCCTCAGCCCAAATCCAGTCCTCCCCTTCCCATGAGGAGCCCCCGTGTCTCCCCGCCCTTCTCTCCCGCGCCTCGCTCAGTAGAATCCTTGACCCGTTCAACGCGGCACAGGGGCTTGACTTGTCTGCAACATGTTTCACCGGTCAAGGATTCTTGAGCAGACTTGCCCAGGCCTCGACGACACGCTGTGCCAGAGGTCCCAGTGCCCGGAGGTGCTGTTCGCCCTCCGTGAGGATGGTCCGCGCATCGACGCCCGCCCCGCGAAGCTCGTCGGCGAATGTCCTCACCATTCCGGCGACGATTGTCTCGGTCACCTCGATGTGGAAGAGGATGCCCCAGGCGCCGCGCCCGTAGGCGAAGGCCTGATGCCGGGTCAACTTGGACGAAGCCAGGGAAACGGCGCCGGGGGGCAGTTCGAAAACGTCCCCATGCCAGTGGAGGGGGGTGAACCGAGGCGGCATGCTGTGCCAAGGGGCCACCCGGCTCGCCTCGGGCGTCAGTGTCACGGGATACCACCCAATCTCCTTGCGCGGACCCTTCGTGACCTTGGCGCCAAGTGCGGCGGCGAGCAATTGGCTTCCCAGGCAGACCCCGAGGACCGGTTTGCCCGCTTCGACCGCCTTTCGCAGCAATTGAATCTCGTCCTTGAGGAACGGATACGTGTCTTGCTCGTAAACCCCCATCGGCCCGCCCATCACGACCAGGCCGTCGAGCTCTTCGAGCGACAGTGGAAGCGGTTCGTTGGCGAACACGCGAACGCCTCGGATGGCGATTCCTCGCGTTGCCAGTACCTCGCCGATCAACCCCGGAGTTTCACACCCCACGTGTTGGATGGCACAGACAGTTTTGGGAAGCATCATGGCTCTTGGAAACGGTAGAACTCATCGGCCCGGGAGGCTGCCGGCAGGCAGACGCACCACCAGCCGTTGCTTGGCACGGGCGCGACCGTGACCGCCTCCCAAGGCAATGCCGGCATGGGCGCCGTGGTTCTCCAGACCCGGAAGGCTGCCGCCCAGGCCGGCCAGACGCCGCGTCCGGCGGGAAAACGGGCGCGCATCTCGACGTAACCGTAGGTGTCGTTCTTCTTGCCGCTGGTATGCACGAAGCCTTCGCTGTAGGGATAGCTGCCAAACGCGTTGCCCGCGGCCTTCCGACAGCGCAGCACGAGCACTCCTCTCTCGATGTAGGCGTCCTCGGGCATGATGTAACTGCCGAGTGGCGAAACGCGGTCCGCACCGCACACCACGCTCAGTTCAAGCCCAGACCAAAGCGGTGCTGAAGCACGCGCACTCCAAGCGCTTCGCGACTGCGGACGCGGCGCGGGGAAGCGCGGAGCCTTTGGAGTGCGTCCGCTTCAGCGGCGCTTTCCGCAGGCGGTCGCCGCTGCCAGCCCAAACTGAACTCGGCGCTCATCCTACTCCACGGGATATGGGTCAATACGGGTCGAACCAAATCGGGACCTGATCGGGCCGCTGGATTTTGAGCACCATCTCGTGCTTCATGGTCTCGACGTGGCCGTCAACCAACCCGATGTTGATGCGGCCGTTATGCGTCGTAAAAACCCCGTGGCCGGCCGTGCCCTCGGGATAGAACGATGCGTTGCGCATGGTGGCCGGATCTTCGTCCACCAGGAGCAGTTTCGCCGACGGATTCCGCACCATGGTCTGAGCCACGCCGCGCGGGCCGGTGCGTTGGCCGCTGGTCAGGGTTTGGTCGGGCTCCATCCGTGAGTTCATGCTGTAGTTGACGCGCAACGCCCTGCCCTGCCGCCCGCTGCTCGGGCACAAGTAGACCGGCGCGATGATCTCCCGGTGAGCGCTCTCGTAGGCGGTCACGGAACCGCCTTGGTAGTATTCGTCCCGCGTGACCCGGCGCATCCCGGAGGTGTACGCGTAGATCGAACCAGCTTCCGGATGAAACCCGTAGCTCGATCCGCGCCAGGCCTGGGGGTTATCCACCGCCGTATCGTTCTGTCCGCCCCACACCCAATCCGGGTCGAGGTTTCGGTTGACGTCTCCGGGCCACGGAAAGCAGTCATGGTCGTCAACGTACAACATCATCCCGAGCATCAACTGGCGCATATTGTTCCGGCAGACAGTGGCGCGCCCCGCCTCCTTCGCCTTCGTCAGTGCGGGCAGGAGCATGGCGGCAAGGATGGCGATAATGGCGATGACAACGAGCAACTCGATGAGGGTGAAACCGAGGGGGCGCATCCGCCGGCGAGCGGCTCCGGGCGGCGATTCTGTCTGAGCGCCAACTGCGCTGATACGGTCGCGTGCAGGGCTCATGGCCACAACGTGGAGCAAGTGCGGCCTGATTTCAATGTTCGATTCGCGCGCACTCACGCCCCGAGAACAATGGGGTCGCATCTAGAATCCTTGACCGGTGAAACATGTTGCAGACAAGTCAAGTTTCTGTGCTGCGTTAAACGGGTCAAGGATTCTACTGAGCAAGGCGCGGGAGAGAAGGGCGGGGAGACTCGGGGACTCCTCATGGGAATGGGAGGACTGGATTGGGTCTGAGGCGCGCCTCGCTTGATGTTGACATATCGCTCTTGAGCATCCCAACCACGCGCCGGGGCTCGGGGTCAGCAGCCAGCGTCTGCGCGAAACGTCAAGAAACACTGGATCAGGCGCCGTACGTCCTCCGGATGGCCGGGCCGTCCGTCATCCGGCGCGCGGGATCTCACCTCGAGCATCGAGTCGCCGGCGCTCCTCGAGCAACGCCTCCAGCTCCGCGATCGGTTCCAAGTCCTTGGGGCGGCCCGCCGCCCGCTTCAAGTGAATCAGGGTCATCAGATCGACGACGCGGAATCGGTGGCCAAAGGCCTCGACCTCCTGGCTCCTGGGCAGGAGGTTCTCATAGCTGCCCCCACCAGGCACCTCGCCCAGCAAGTCGAGGTTCCCCAACTCGCTGCTCAGCGTGAAGTTGAGCCCCATGCGAACGGTTCGTTCGTCGAATAGGAACGGCAAACCCAGCGGCGCGCCGCGAAGATAGGGTTTATGGGATCGCAGAGCGGCAACCAGAGCCCGGATGTTGTCATCGGACCGTGCATACACCAAATCCACATCCATCGTCGATCGTGCGGACCCGTGCAGCGCCGCCGCCCAGCCGCCGATCAAGATGAACCGAACGCCACCGGGAACCAGAACCCCAACGACGCGCTCCAGGTCCGCAGACATGCTCAACTCGGTTCGGCCCCGGCCGAGCCCTCTCGCGCATTGCGCAACACCTGGCGCGCACGGATGAACTCGCTCATGCGCCTAGCCCGCTGATCGAATGTCCGGCGCAGGTTGTCCACAAGCAGGGTTCGGTCCACGTCCTTCTTGAACAGGGCGATGAGCGGATCGGTGTCGTCCTTGGAGGCTGGCTCAGCCAATTCCCGCCGGTGCAGGATGACATTCGCGTTGCCCAGAGTCTCGTCACTGTCACTCACGAGCAGAAGCTACTCCATGGTTCAAGGGCAGGCGAGCCCGGATTTCCACGGACCACCATTCACCCAGGGCTGCTCTAAAGTCGAACCGGGCGGGTGAGTAGGCGAATGACCTGTCCCGGGCGGCGACTCATCTTCGCCAGGAAGGTCGGACAGGTTCGATCTCGCTTGCGGGGTTGACGACGCGCCCAGGCCCGCGCTTCACCCTGCACCGCGCGACGGAGGATGCCCAGCGTCGTCGCGGCCACTGGATGACTCACCCGGCACCGATCTTCACCCGCGCTCACATCCAACGGATAGTGCGTGCCATTCTCGATGCTCCAGTACTGGCGCGCCAACTCCAGCAGACGCTCCAGACCGGCCTGCTCCGCCGTCAAACTCGTGACGATCCACACGGTCTCCACTTCCTGCCGACCACCCTTGAGTTCCCGAATCCGGTCAAGGCGCGCCACCTGCGCCACGTGCGGAAAACCCATCTGGGCGGGGGTCACCTCCTTGACCGCAATCCCCCGCCACTCGATCCGCCCGTGACCCCGTTCCACCGTGAGCAGTTGAGGGGGAAAAATCTTCCGGGAGGAAGTGGCGCGCTTGCTTCAGGAGGCCGTCTTGGTTGCCCTTGACGAAGAGCACGTAATCACCCCCACCCTCTTGCACCACCGATCGAGCCGTTTCCACCTGGGTGTGCATCGCGTCCATCAGCGCGATGGTCCCGTCCAGGTCCAACCGCTCCAGGAGCGTTTGCCCCGCCGGAATCTCGTTGCTCTTGTCCGCCACCGCTTCCACCCCCAGCGTCCGGCCACTCTGCGCGTTGATCGCCCCAACCAACTGCGTCTTGCCGCTGCCCCGCAACGCCTTCCCGTCCAGCACCACCACGCCCCCGTCGGCCGCCCCATGCCGCGCCTTCTGCCACGCCCAGAGCGCCGCTTGAAACGCCTGCACCGGCACGGCCTTGAGCACCCGGTACACACAGTTCTCCGTCGGCACGTCGTACTGGCGCGTGCGCCGATTGAACCAACACCGCAAGTCCGCCCGCTGCCGGGCACTCAAGTCCTGCGCGAAGAGCGCCACCCCACGGTGACCTCCCTGACCCCCGCTCAACAAATACGCAAAGGTGATCGCCAACACCGTCGCCTGCCGGTGCCGCAACCCGTGCACGTCCCGGCTCTCGGGCACCTCCCGGTGCAGCACCATCCATAAACTGGTCAACTCCTCCCCCGCCAACAAACACTGCCGCGCGATCTCCCGCTCCTGCGCACCCCAGCCTGCGGGCATCCGCCGCCTTCGCAAACCCCGCGCCGCTCCCTTCACCAGTTCCCGCACGTACAACTGCTTGGGCCGATCATGCGCCTCATAGAAATCCTCCCGCACCCGCCGGTACTTGGCCGTCGTTCCCACCGCCCGCCACCCTGTCGCCTTGTACGCCGTCCCCCGAAACAATTGCTCATCCACGAAACTCTCCACCGCCATAATCGGATGCCCGTACTGCGCCTGCCAGTCGGCCGACAACCGCTCCAGGTTCAGTGCCAGCGCCCGGCTGGCCAGGTTCGGATACTGCCCCTTGGGTCCCAACCGGCAGAACCGCGCGTTATTGGCCACCAGATGCAGTCGCGCCCGCCGTTGGTTCGCGTCCCACCCAATCCACCCATCCCGCCCCTTCAAATGATACGCCCCCGCCGCCCACCCGATCAGCGCCATCCATTGCCCCCGGTACTCGGCCACGTACCGTAATTGCTCGCCCACCATCGTCGCGCTCTTCAGATAATGGTGTTGGATCATCAGTCGGTCCCACTCCCCGACCTCCTCGGGCCGAACCAGGCGCACCACGATTTCATTGACCACCGCCGCCTCCACGGGGTCCGTCAGTACCAAGCGTGTCTTCGTCATCCGGCCCAGCAAAACAGATGGGCCGAGGAATGTCCCGCAAATTCGTTAAGTCCCTATTCTCCAATCACCCCCTCCCAGCTCAGAACCGCCCTGACCATTCACCTAAGTTTCCGCCTTGCCCGATTGCAGCGGGTGAAAACCCGGAGTTGCTGGCCCGCACGGCCTGGCCGCGGCCATAGCCTGTTGTTCCAACCGTCGCAGACCCCGCCCTCAGTGATCTGTGCCACAGGTCGAGCAGTGGTTTGTCTTCAATTGTGTAGCTGGCCACGGCAGGGGTTGGTGTGGCATCCGAGTCGAAACTCGGGTCCACCGCCTTCGCGTCATGATGCCTGCGATTCCAGCTTCTTGGGACCCGTTTGCGATCCTCGTTGCGCTTCTCGACTTGGTCTTGCCTTTGGTCACGGCACCCAGCGCAACCGGTAAAAGCGGTGGCCGGGGCTGCCGATCGCCGGGTCGGTGAACTGCACCGTCCCCTCCTCCCCTACCGTCAGAGTCGCCCCTTCGCTCCACCGCACCAGGTCGTTAGACCACTCCACCACAAAGCGCAACCCCGGCTCGGCCGCAAACCGCAGCGTGAAACCCTCCGGGGTCGCCACCAACCCGTCGGCCGGCAACTCGGGCCGCACATCCCGCACCCGCACGTGGAAGATGGTCGGCGTGCTCAGCGGCTCCGGCGCGTCATCGGTGACCGCCACCGTGACCGCGAGCGTCTGGCCCGCTCCGCTCAGGGGCGGTGTCCACGCCCACAGCCCCTGCACGGGATCCAAAGTCGAGTCCTGCGGTCCAGCGATGGCCACGTACTGTAGCGCGTTGGCGGGCAGATCAAGGTCTTCGGCGCGCAACTGGACTTGCAGGCGTTCACCCGGGTTGACCACCTGATCGGCCACCGAAGCCAACGTTGGCGGCTGGTTGACCTCCTTGACCGTGAGGATGACCGTTTCGCTAGCCGAGAGAGGCGGCGCGCCGTCATCGGTGACGGTGAAGCTGACCGGGTAGGTGCCGGGGCCCTGGGCTTCGGAGGGCGTCCAGTTGAACTGGCCGGAAGCGGGGTCGAAGGCGGCGCCCTGGGGCAGGCCATTGACCGACAGCGCGACTGAGTTGGGTGGGAGGTCGTTGGGGTCGGTGGGGATGACGGTGAAGGCGAAGGGGGTTTCTTCGTCAAGCGTCGCGTCGTCGATGGCGGTCAGTCCGGGTGCGGCATTGATTTCGTCGACCGTGACCGTGAAAGAGAGCGTGTCACTCAACGGCGGTTCGCCGTTGTCCGTCACACGGACGGTGATGGGATAAGTTCTTGGGCCTTCAGCTTCTGTGGGGGTCCAAGAGAACACACCAGTAACGGGATCAATCGAGGCGCCATCGGGGGCGCCGGGGTCGAGGGAGAAGGTGAGGACGGAGGGCACATCGGGATCACGGGCGAGGGCCTGGAACACGATGGATTCGGCTTCGTCGACGGTGCGATCGACGATCGCGTGGGAAAGCTGGGTGGGGTAGTTGCGGTAGTCGCGGTAGGTCGTGTGGACTTGTGGGAGCGGATTTCCGGGGTCCTGGCCAGCAGCCCACGACCAGGTGCAGAGGCCGAGGTGGAGACGGTCTGGGAACGGCGTTGGTAGAACGAGTTCGCTCACTTGTTGCCAGTCGGTGTCTTCGTATTTGATCAGGGCACGGAAGGTTTGTCCCTGGCGTTGAAGCCTCAGCCAGGCGGGGTATCGGCCGCCGCCACCCGCGTTCCCCTGCCATAGAGCGGGCGGTGCTCCAGGCACAAGGCGGTAAGCGGGGTACCAGGCGTAGACGCCCGGCGGGTTCATGGTGAGCTGGACGAACGGACTCTCCGCCTCAAGGGACACGCGCGCCATGAGACCGGCGGCGGCGCCGGTGGTGCCGCCTTCCATGCTGGAGACCTGGACGCCGACGTCGAAATCGCCCTCGACCTGCTCGTGACTGAAGTGGAAATCGTCGCCCCAGTAGGTACCGGCACCGCTAGCCATGACCTCGATCGAACCATCCGGATTGGCCGCCGTCCAGCCGGGGTACGGTGGATGGCCGATATCCGCGCCCACGAATTCGCGATCGGGCAGGAGCGCGGGCGGCTGGTTCGCTTCGCGAATGACGATGGTCACGACGTTGGTGGCCCTGAGCAGGGGCGAAGAATGGGCGGTGACGATGACTGGGATTTCGTTCGTGCTGGGTCCTTGGGCTTCGGTGGGCGTCCAACGGATCACGCCGGAGTCGGGGTCCATGGTCATGCCGGCGGGCGTGGCGGCGCCGAGGGTGAAGGCGTAGAGACCGTACGGGGCGTCCGGGCCCGTCACGACGTTGGTGACGAGCAGCAATGATCCTTCATCACCGTACTGCGTGGGGAGGGGTGGCAGTTCCGGCGGGGCGTTCGAGCCGCTCAGGATCATGCCGTATTTGCAGGATTCGAGGCTGACTCGGAAGATCCGGGCGTCGGTGACGCCTTGAGGCAGCGGAGCAAGCCGGCGGGGTTTTTCGGTGCGCACCTGCTCCAACATTCTGCGGAGGAAGACGGGGTCGGGTTCGGTGGTGTGCGGGATCTGTCGTCCGTTGGATTCGGAGAACCAGTGTTCGACGCGGGCATTGGGAGACCGATTGTCCACATGATTCGGCAGCGGCGGTGTCTCGGCGTCTGGGTAACCCCAGCAGCCGAGGAGCAGCAGTTCGGTATCGGAACCATCGCCCGAGACGCGTGCGGTTGTCTGCTGGATGCTGGCATTGAGCAGAGAGACCCGGCCGCGAAAATCGTTCAATTCAATGGCGCCATTCGGACCGCCATGAGTATGGTCTCCATCTCCCGGAGCGATCTGAACGTTGTTCAGGGTCACGGTCCCGGAATCGGCAAGCCGCATGAATCCGGGCCCCGCTTCAAACCAACAATCCTGGACCAGCAGCCGACCGCCACGCTCGACTGAGTACGTCGAACTGCCGCCGCCGGTGCCGCCCCCGAACATGGCCACCCGGCCAGGCGTGCGTTGTCCGGCGGCCTGATCAGCTCCGCCGATGACGCGAAGGCTGACGCCGCCTGCCGAGCCATGGACGAAGTCATGTCCGCTGACATCGGTGTAGTCGAGCCGGTTGACGATCAGGTTGTTGGTCCGACTGAGGGAGGCCCAGACTTGCTCCAGGTAGACGCGTGCGCCGGGTTGGTCGCAGTCCTCGATGACAATGCCATTCCCGACTCCGGAGGCTCCCACATGAAAATCGCGCAGGGTCGCCCGAGACGGTCCCTGCAGGAGGATCACTGGCTCGCCCGGCCGATGGTTGCCCATGAGTGTGGTGGCGTAGAGGTCGAAACCGTCGCCGACCAGTTGCAGATCGCAGTTGGGTGGGATGATCAATGTTCGATCGAGGTCGAACCGGCCGGTCGGGAGGTGGATGATGGGGCGCTGGCCGTTCAGCGCCGCCGCCGTGTCGATAGCCTGTTGGATCGTCGTGGCGTTGCCGCCCGGAGGCACTTCGATGACCGGGCTGGTGGAGCGCGGTAGAAAGCGCGGGATCATCTCGGGCGGCAAGCCCACCTCGTCCCGGCTCACGACCCGATCCTCCATCTGAACGGATCGCCCCCCCACAGCGATGGGGTGGGTCACGGTGAAGCTGTTGCCCACCGAGGTGAGGTTGTCGCCAACCCGGACTGCCGGTTCGCCGGGGGCGTTGGCGCGGCTCGCGATCGTATTGTCGAGGAGGATCACCGACCCGCCGGCGGGCCAGCGGATCGGCGTGGGATCGAGCGCATCCATGATGGTGTTTCCCTGGATGACCGCGCGATAGTTGATGTAGTGATCAGTGAACGCCTTCGACCCGATCGAGGTGTTGCCGCGAATCCCCGTGTATCCGGTGCCGCTGAAGATGTCCATCTCGGTGGAGCGCAAGAAGAGCGAGCGGTACACATGGAAATTCCCGGC
>JAXGQW010000123.1:0-10359 GCA_040766265.1 Verrucomicrobiota bacterium | reverse complement strand
CGGTTCCAGCAATCACTGCTGGAATCAAAAAGTCTACCTAAGCCTACCTTAAGGCGCTGGGCTCCCCCTGGCGTTCCCGTCTAACGACGTCGCCCCGGCGGTCGCGATTACGCGGCCGCCGGTTCCATTATGCCCCGGTCATCGGATCTCGGGCCGTCCGCCCTCGGCTTGCAGCGCCGCAGAGGGACAGACACCGATGCTGTCGGAGGTTTCCCACTTTGACGCTTTGGGCTGGCCTTGCCAAAGGGACGGGTTAGGCTGTGGAGGTCCGTCGCGCCATCCATGGCGCCTTGGGTGGTGTTGGGTCGGGGGCTGCGGCTGGCTGGTGTGGCGGCTCGTTCGCAGAAGTCCCGCCTCGCCACCCAAGTCGCTTTCGATCATGGGGGCGGTTCAGGAGCACGATTTGCATGACGAACTCAGTTTTGCGCCGTGGGATGAGTCTCTGGCTGGCCGGTGTTGTCTCTCTGGCGGCGGGTGCCGCGGAGTGGCCCCCGTTCGATGAGGTCTACGGGGTCATTCGATCGAATCTTGTTGGGGTGGCCGAGGCCGATTTGAATCGTGCGGCGGTCGAAGGACTGCTTGGCCAACTGGGTTCGAAGGTGGTGCTGTCGAGAGGAAAAGAGGCCCTTCCGGAGACGGAGCGGGCCAAGCCTGATCTGGCCGGCCGCCGCCTGTTTGACCGAACGCTGGCTTACATACGGGTCAAGCGGGTCGAGCGCGGCCTGGGTGAGCTTTTCCGCGCCGCGCTGGCCGATCTGGCCGAGCCCGGTCAGGTCGAGGGGCTGGTCCTGGATCTGCGGTTTGCGGACGGGGCGGACTATGGGGAAGCGGGGCGTGTGGCGGATCCCTTCGTGAAGGCGTCCGGCAAGCTCCTGAGCTGGGGGGACGAGGCGTTCGAGACGACGGCGAAGACGAACGCGTTCGATCGTCCCGTCATGGTGCTGGTCAACGGTGAGACCCGAGGCGCGGCGGAGGCGCTGGCCGCCGCCTTGCGCCATGCGGACGTGGCTTTGCTCATTGGATCGGTCACTGCGGGCCAGGCGAGCCTGTTCCGGGAGTTCCCCCTCACGACCGGGCAGCGATTGCGCATTGCATCGGCGCCCGTTCGGGTCGGTGAGGGCCGTGAAATCAGTTCGGCGGGGATCAAGCCCGATATCGAAGTGGCCGTTCGGGTCGAGGACGAGCGTTTGTTCCTGGACGATCCGTATCGAACCATCCCCCGGTCTGGCGAAGGATCCCGGCAGGCGAGCGCGAGTGTCTTTGGCCGTGGACCGGATCCGTCGCTGCGGGTCAGCGAGGCGGATTTGGTTCGCATGAAGCGAGAGGGTCAGGATCTGGACGGAGGAGCCTTCCCACCCCCGCACGGGGCGGTGTCCGAGGCCCCGCCGGTCGTGACGGATCCGGCGCTTGCCCGCGCTCTGGATCTTCTCAAGGGCCTGGCGGTGCTGAAGGAGCGGCCCTGATGCACCGGTGGGCGCTTGCGAACCCGGTTGCTCCCGCGCGGGTCCGGCGGTAGGGTGGTCGCCGACAAACGACACTCAACAGGCAAACAACCATGACGCGACGACAATTCATCTCCAACTCGGCCGGTCTGCTCGGCGGTTTAAGTCTGGGAACAGTTACGGCCAGCCGTGCCGCCTGGTCGGCCGAGTCCACCCCGCCGGCCGGGCTGAAGCGGGCTCTCATTCTGAGCAAGCCCACCGAGGCCAGCCTGGCAGCCCTCAAGAACGCCGGTTTTGACGGGGCTGAGGCCGGCATCCTTCCGCCTTCGGATGCCGAGAGATGCCGGGCGTGGGCCGAGAAGCTGGGACTGAGAATTCATTCCGTGCTGCGGGGATGGGCGGAGTTCAACAGCCCGGATGCCGCGAAGGTGGAATCGAGTCTCAAGGTGACGGAGGATGCCTTGCGCGCCGCGGAGGCTTACGGGGCGGACGCGGTTCTGCTGGTGCCGTGCCGGATCGGGGGCATGAAGATGCCGCATGCGTGGGAGTTCCACCTCGAGTTTGATGAGGCGACGGGCCACCTGCGAGAAGTGGTTGCCGGCGACAATCGTCCCTATGCGGATTACATCGACGCTCACAACCGGGCGATCGACGCCTCGACCGAGGCGGTGAAGCGGTTGATTCCGGTGGCCGAGAAGACGGGCGTGGTGATCGCGGTCGAGAACGTGTGGAACAACCTGTGGGTGCGCCCGGCGCACTTCCGTCATTTCGTGGCGTCGTTCCGCAGTCCGTGGGTGAGGGCCTACTACGACATCGGCAACCATGTGAAATACGCGCCCTCCGAGCAGTGGATTCTCGAACTGGGATCGTTGCTGGCGAAGGTCCACGTGAAGGACTTCAAGCTCGCGCCTGCCGACCCCGCCGGAGGGGGTGAGTTCGTCAACATTCGCGACGGGAGTGTGCGGTGGCCGGTGGTGCGAGCGGCGCTCGACCGCGTGAACTACCGCGATTGGCTCACGATCGAAGGCGGCGACCTCTCGATGGAGGAACACCGGCATCGGCTTGATCTGATTATCGAGGGCAAATAGCCCGCATCATAGCCCGCATGTTTCTTGGACTCGTGACCAAGGCGAAGCGGAAGACTCCAGACCGTGGACCGGTGAGGTCGCGGATCGCTCCCGCAACCCGCGGCGGCGAAGCCGGTCGCGATCTGGCGCGCGTGCGCGGACGCGAAGTCCGCCGCGCCGGCGCAGTTGTCTCTTGCGCCGGGGGCAACACCGACTATTCTTGAGCCGATGGAAATCGTGGTTGCACTCCTGGTCGTGGGGACGGCATTGGTGCTGCTCGAGACCGTCCTGCCGGGGATGATCGCGGGACTCATCGGATTTGGGTGCCTGGTGGCGGGCGTCGTTCTGGCCTATGTGGATTTCGGTCCGAGGACCGGCAACTGGGTTTTGCTCGTGGTGGCGGCGACGCTCATCACCATGGGAGTGCTCTGGGTGCAGTTCTTTCCGAACAGCCGGCTGGGTCAGATGTTCGTCAGCCGGCGAACGATCGGGGGCCTGGGGGTCGAGCAGCCGCATCTCCTCGATCAGCAGGGGACGGCGCTCACGAACCTCCGGCCATCCGGAACGGCGTTGATCAATGGGCGGCGGGTGGACGTCGTCACGGAGGGGGGCATGATCGAGCGCGGCACCGCGGTGCGCGTGATCGCGGTCGAGGGGCTTCGCGTCGTGGTGCGGGCAGCGTGACCGAGATCGTGTGTCAGTCGAAATCAATCCATAACCGAGACCAAACAGCCAAAAGCCATTTATGAATCTTGTCATGCCACTGTTCGCCGCGCCGCCTTTCATCTGGACCGGCGTGTGGGTCTTCATCGGCATTATCGGCCTGGTCCTGCTGATTCTGCTGTTCAATTTCTTCGGCATATGGATTCGCGCCTGGGTGTCGGGGGCTTACGTGGGCCTGATCGAACTGGCCGCCATGCGCTTGCGCAGCGTCCCGGTCGGGCTGGTCGTCGACAACTACATCAACGCGCGGAAATCCGGGCTCGATATCACCGTCGATCAACTGAACGTCCATTTCCTGGCCGGCGGCGACGTCCAGATGGTGGTGCGCGCGCTGATTGCGGCCCAGAAGGCGAGCATCCACCTCGAATTCGATCGCGCCTGTGCGATCGACCTCGCCACCAAGGGCACCGGCAAAACGGTGCTTGATGCCGTCAAGACCTCGGTCAACCCGAAGGTCATTGATTGCCCAAACCCGGCTTCAGGCAAGACAACCATCGACGCCGTCGCCAAGGACGGCATCGCCGTCAAAGTCAAAGCCCGGGTGACGGTCCGGACCAATCTCGAGCGTTTTGTGGGCGGGGCGACGGAGGAGACGATTATCGCGCGGGTGGGCGAGGGCATCGTGACCACCATCGGTTCGTCCAACAGTTACAAGGACGTGCTCGAAAACCCGGATCGCATTTCGAAGACGGTCCTGGACAAGGCTCTCGACGCGAACACCGCCTTCGAGATTCTGTCGATCGACATCGCCGATGTGGATGTGGGTGACAACGTCGGCGCCAAACTGCAGGCGGAGCAGGCCGACGCCAACAAGCTGATTGCCCAGGCCCATGCCGAGATCCGCCGCGCCGCCGCGGTGGCGATCGAGCAGGAGATGACGGCTCGGACGCAGGAGATGCGCGCTCGGGTGGTCGAGGCGGAGGCCCAGGTGCCTCTGGCGATCGCCGAAGCGTTCCGGAGTGGAAACCTGGGAATCATGGATTACCTTCGAATCAAGAACATCCAGGCCGACACCGGGATGCGCGACAGCATCGCGCAGGGCACGCCCGAGGATCCGGGTCAGAAACCGAAGTCGAAGTGATTGAATGCGGAGCGAACGCGCCGCGCTTGCAGACACTTGCCATGCCATGCCTTGCCGCCAGTTGGGAGAGCCTGCTCGTCTTCGCGGTGATTGTGCTGCTCTCCGGGCTGTCGAACTGGCTCAAGCAACGCCAGGCCCGGCGCGAGGAAGAGCAATCCCGGCAATCGAGGCCCATCGATCGAGGCCGGGACGCCGTCCCCCCTCTGGTTCATCCTCCGCAAGCGCCGGAAGACGCCGACTGGGAAAGGGAACTGCGCCGCCTCTTCGGAGAAGAACCTGAGTCGCCGCCGTCCAGACCGCTCCCCGCGCCGCCCCCGCTCGAGGCTCAGCCGCCCCCCCTGCATCCACGGCCTGACACTGTTGTTCTGCCGCCGCGCCGGGAGCCATCGCTCGAGCCCGCCGCTTCCGCTCGCGGCGCGGATGAGGTCCCCGCTCCCTCTGTCGAGGACTTGATCCGGGAAGGGGGTGTTATCCATCTCCCATCGGGCCAGGCGACGGCAGCCCTGCACGGCGTCAGCTCCATCTTGGGAAAGACCGTTGCCCATACTCGCGCCGAATCACCCATCGAAGCTCAGGTGGCTCGGCCGATGCAATCGCGGCAGCGAGTTTTATCCCCGGAGATTGCCCGGGTCAGGGCGCAATTGCGTCAGCCCAGGACGGCTCGGGAGGTGTTTCTGGCGACGGTCCTTCTCGGCCCGCCTCGAGGTCTCGAAGCCCACACGTGGCCGGTCTCTTCGACTCCCGCTACTTTTGGGCGGTGACGGTGGCGGCGCCCGGGCTGTTCGCGAGGAGCGCGATCAGGTCGACGAGAATGCGCTTGGTCTCATCGAGATGCGCGTCCACGGCTGGGGATTTGTCGTCTTCCTCGTCTTCGCCCTCGCCGGCTGCTGCGTCGGACCGCGGAGAAGCGTCTGCTTCGGCCAGGGCGACCTGGTTGGTCGGGCTGACCGGGTCCGGCAGGCCGGGCAAATCGGCATTCTTGAGCGTGATTTCGTAGGTTGTGACGGGCGATTCGCCGCGGGATTTCCGCTCTTCTTTGCGGGCCTTCTGTTTGGCTTCGAGATCTTCCTTTTCCTTGATCCGCTGCGCCTCGTTCAGTGAGACGCTCTTGTCCGCAAGCAGATCGCGGTAGCGGACAACGTCGTCGCGCACGTAGGCAAATTCCCTGTCTTCACTCTGCCTGGTCTCGGTTCGACGGCGGAGTTCATCGAGGTGGGGTTGGATGCGGTCCAGCTTTTCGTACATCGCGCTGGCGATGCTGTCCCAGGGCATGGGGAATGGCTGGGACGATTCGCCCACCTCGAGGTCGTTGGCCACTGATGGCAGGATGATGTCCGGCGTCACCCCTTTGAGCTGGGTCGACCAGCCATTGGCGCGGTAGAACTTGCGGATCGTGACCTTGAGGGCGCCGGCGTTGTAGTTGCGGAAATTGGCGAACTTGTTGAGCTCGTAAATGGTCTGCACCGTGCCTTTGCCGTGGGTGGACGTGTCGCCCACGATCAGGGCCCGGCCATAGTCCTGCAGAGCCGCGGCGAGAATCTCCGAGGCGGAGGCGCTGAACCGGCTGGTGAGAACAATCAGGGGGCCGTCGTAGAGCACCTCGGGATCTGGATCCGACTCGATGCTGATATCGCCGTCGGCATCCTTGACCTGGACGATCGGGCCGTCCTTGATGAACAGACCCGTGAGGCGGATCGCCTCTTCGAGCGAGCCTCCGCCGTTGCGGCGCAGGTCGAGGATGATCCCATGAACGCCCTCGGACTGAAGCTTCTTGAGCAGGCGTTGCACATCGGCCGTGGTGCTCTTCAGTTCCGGCTGCGCGCCGCCCGAAGCCAGTTGAATCCGCCTCGAGCTGCCGAGATCGAACGTGGCGTAGAACGAGGGCAGATCGATGACCCCCAGCCGCACAGTCGATCCGCCCGCCTCCGGCATGTCCACAATCTTCGCCTTGGCCTCCTGATCCTCGAGTTTGATCTCGTCGCGGACGAGCGTCAGCGTCTTTCTCTCGGAAGGGTCGGCGGCATCGGCCGGGATGATCGTCAGGGTGACCTCGGTCCCCTTGGGCCCTCGGATCATCTCGACGACCTTGGTGAGTTTCATGTCGATGACATCGACGGGCTCCTGCTCTTTTTGGGCGACGGCGACAATGCGGTCGTTGGGTTTGATCTTCTTGCTGCGCGCCGCCGGGCCTCCCGGCACGAGACTTTCGATCTTGCAGTAACCGTCCTCGGAACGGAGGAGGGCGCCGATGCCGAAGAGGGACAACTTCATGCTGATGGCGAAGTTCTCCAACTGGGCCTTGCCCATGTAATCCGAGTGCGGGTCGTAGGCCTGGCTCAAGGCCGTCAGGTAAACCTGCAGCACCTCCTCGTTGTCGAGTTCCCCCCAACTGCGGAGAAGGCGTTTGTAGCGGGCCGAGAGGGTCTTGAGGATTTCCTCCGGCTTCTGTTTGTTGAGCTTCTCCTGCAAATACTCGTAACGCAGGTGCTGGCGCCAGAGTTCGCGGGCCGAATCGAGAGTGTCCGGCCAGTCGGCGTCCTTGCGATTGGGCGTGTGCCGGTCGCCGCCCGTGAAGTCGAACTGGTTCTCGACAAGCAGGCCTGCCACATACTCGACGCGCTGATCGACCCGTTGCAGGAAACGCGCGAAGATCTCGTTCGCCTTCGACGAGTCCCCACGTTCCAGCGTCAGCTCCGGCAACCGATCCCGCAAGCGCCCGAATTCGGCGATGTCCGGCTTGAGAAAGTGAATGCGCATCGGGTCGAGCAGGTTGAAATACCGCTCGAGAAAGCGCTCGCTCAGCGCGGAATCCAGCCCGCGCCGGTCGTAGTGATAGCGCTTGAGAAGCTTCGCCGTGAGACTCGCGACATTCCCGTCGTAGGCCCCCACCGGCAGGGGACTGACATTGGCGTACTTGGACGAGAATGTGATCAGGTCTTTGACCGGATCCAGGGAGGAAGCCAGCCCCGCCGCCTTCGGGCTTTCGGGCTGGGGCGCTTCCGCCGCGCAGAGATGGGCGGCCCACCACCCTGCCAGCGTCCAAAGAGCCCACCCTCCGACCCTGCACACTCGATATGACTTCATGATCTTGAGATTCACGCCATGCATGCGCTGAGACGCACGATGCAAGCAAGATAGGCGAATCCCGCCCCAGAGCAAGCGCGGCGTGCAAAGGCCCAGCGGTTCTCGCCGGAGGCCCAGGCCAAAATGAGACTTCCCCGATTTTCAAGCGCGCGTTGCGCCCATGAACCTGATAGGGCTGGGCGCGGTTCAAGCGCTCGGCGCAGCGTGACCGTGATGTTCTATGGTGCGCTCGCAAGAGTGGCCCGCAAATGAGATTGGTTCTGGCCGTCGACAGACGTGTTGTATGGTGACGCCGCTAGCAGGGTGTTCCCGCTGGGCAGATTTGTCCCTGTTACGACGGTCGGGCACCGGGCGCCTTGAGCCATCAAAGCGCCTATGAAGACCCTATCGGTAATTAATCCAAAGGCTGCCGGAATTGACGTGGGCAGTGAAAAGCTCTTTGTCTCCATCGCCGGCGACGAGCCGGTGGTTTTTGGGACGGTTACCGATGAGGTGTATCGTCTGCGCGACTTCCTGAAGCAAAACGGGGTCACGACGGCGGCGATGGAAGCCACCGGTGTGTATTGGCTCTATGCCTACGGGGTGTTAGAAGCGGCAGGTCTGGCGGTGATCGTCGTCAACGGCCGGTACGTGCGAAATCTACCGGGGCGCAAGACCGACATGAGTGATTGCCAGTGGCTGGCAACTCTGCACGCCCATGGACTGCTGCGAGGTGGGTTTGTTCCGCCCGCGGAAATCCGGCGCCTGCAGGATTACCAGCGCTTGCGCGCGGATCACCTCAGTGAGGCCGCCAGCCAGGTGCAGAAGATGCAACAGGCGCTGGAACGGATGAACATCAAGTTCCACGACGTGATCAGTGACCTGACTGGCGTCAGTGGGATGAAGGTCATCAAGGCCATCCTTGCTGGAGAGCGTCAGCCCGAACGGTTGCTGGAGCTGTGTGATAAGCAAATCCAAAAGAAGAAGTCGGAGCGAGTGCTGGAGTCCTTGCACGGAGTCTGGGCTCCGGAGCATTTGTTTGCTCTGGGGCAGGCGCTGTCGGTTTGGGAGTTTTATCAGAAACTCCTGGCCGAGTGCGATCGGCAAATCGAGGCGGTGCTGAAGGATTTGGCGGGCCCGCCGCCGGCATCACCGCCCAGTTCCTCCGAAGAGGGCGAGGCCAAAGGCAAAGCGCCCAAGCCACCTGGTAAGAATGCGCCGCAAATCGAAGATTTGCACGCGCTGCTGGTTCGCATCTGCGGCGGTCGGGACGCCACTGACTTGCCGGGGGTGGCGGACTATCTCTGGCTCCAACTGATGGCCGAGACCGGGACTGATATGAGTGCCTGGAGCACCGAAAAGCACTTCACGGCCTGGTGCGGGTTGGCCCCGGGCACACGGCAGAGCGGAAAGCGCAAAGGCTCCGTCAAGCGTCAGCGCAACCGCGCCGGACGGCTCTTTTGCGCTGGTGCCAGGAGTCTGGTCCAAAGCGTCGATAAAGGCCTGGGAGGCTTCGTTCGACGCCTCAGCCGTCGCAAGGGGGGATTGGTGGCCACCAAGGCCTTGGCGCGCAAGCTGGCAGCACTCTATTACCGGGTGCTGCGTTATGGCCTGGAGTATGCCGAACGGGGACTGCGGCAGTACGAACAGAAGTACGAAGAAAGTCAGCGTCGGCTGCTCGGAAAACTGGCCGCCAAACATGGTTTCCGGCTTGTCTCCGAGCAAACGCTGGCGCACCATGCCGCCATCAGCCGAGCCGCTACCCCAAACCCAAGCCCATCGCATGCCTAATCAACTTGTGGGCCTCCCCAGCCCACGAGCTGGGCCCAGCGCCTAAACCGCGCCCCGCCCTATCAGGTTCATGGGCAGAACTGCTGGCAAAGGCCGGCGCGCAAGGATCGGAGCATGACCATGAATCACTCATTCGCCAACGAATCCCTCCTTGAATTGGCTCGCCACATGCCAGCAGGCGTTGGATAATACGCAACACGCATGGCGCACACTGGCGGAATCAACCTGATCGTGCTGGCGGCCGGCTTCGCCACACGCTTGTATCCCTTGACACTGACGCGGCCCAAACCGCTGCTGCCCGTCGCGCACCCGGATCGGAAGGACGGCAAGCCGATGATCGAGCACGTGCTCGACAACGTGGCCTGCATCCCGGGCATCAACCGCATCCACGTTGTCACCAACGGCAAGTTCATCGATGTGTTCGAGGCGTGGCTGCGGGAGTATGGCGCCCGGCTGTCACACCTGGAAATCAAGCTGGTCAACGACGGGGTCTTCGATGCGGAGAAGCGTTTGGGAGCGATCGGCGATCTCGACTTCGTGCTGCGCCGCGAGGGCATTGACGATAACATTATCGTGGTGGCGGGTGACAACCTCTTCAGCGAACCGCTGCATGGATTCGGCGAGTTCTGTCGTCGCAAAAACACGCCGGTCCTGGGGGTTTACGACGTGCGCGACCTCGAAGAGGTCAAGAAGTACAACACGCTGACCCTTGATTCGGAAGGCCGGCTTGTCTTTTTCGAGGAAAAGCCCCAAGCGCCGACGAGCACCCTGACGGGCATCGCGCTCTATTTCTATCCCCGGCACATTCTGCCGCTCGTCCGCCAGTACATCGCCGAAGGCAACAACCCCGACCAGCCGGGCCGGCTTGTCCAATGGCTCTATCCCCGCGTCCCTGTCTTTACCTGGCGGATACCAGGTCTTTGGTACGACATCGGCTGCCACGAGACGCTGGCAGAGGCGAACAGGATTTTCGGGTCTGTCTCCTGACTGGAAAGCCCGGGTATCGCGCCCCGCGAGGCCTTGCGGAGTCTTCGGACTATACAGAGCGACATAAGCGATGCAGCGCCGGGTCAGGGGACCCGGCCTGCAAACCTGTAGGCCGCGTGCCCTCACGCGGCGGAGCTTCTGACGCTGTGTCTAGCGCGCATTTCTCACCAACTTCCGCGGAACGCGGAGCCGATGTCATCGAAAG
>JAXGQW010000122.1:0-10476 GCA_040766265.1 Verrucomicrobiota bacterium | reverse complement strand
CTTGACCCCTTTCGCGCAGCACTGAAACTTGACTTGTCTGCAGCATGTTTCACCGGTCAAGGATTCTAGTGTTGCCCGTTCAGTCTCTGGAGATCCTGTTCGAGGAACTCGGAGACCTGTTTGAACTTCGGCACATTGGCGGCGTGGACGTTCATCAGCGTCTGGTGCGCTTCGAGCATCAGGCGGCACAACTGGCTCTTGTCGGGCGGACCGGCCTGGACCGGTTCGAAGGCCGCGCCGGGCTCGAGTTGGCACTCGGCAAGCGTGAAGTGATCGAGCACAAAGAGGTCGTCCAACTGCCGCCGGACCTGCGGGGTGGTGTTGACCAATTCGATTGGAGCGGGCTGACCTCGATCGCGGCGCAGCCGGCGGCTAAGCCCGACCAGCACGCCGATGAAGGTGCTGTCCATGGATTGGCATTCCGTCAGGTCGATGACGAAACTCGACAGCCCTTGGGAGCGCAGTGTTTCGGCGACCGTCTTGAATCCGGTGGATTGGGCGGCGGTGGCCTGGCCACGCAGGCGGAAGAACGCCGTGTCGGCGGCGACAGCGACCATGACTTGATTGGCGGGCATTCGGATGAGGGGCAGGCCGCGGCTGGCGGACCCGTTCAGTTCGCTTCCACCTCCCTGGCCGGGAACTCGAAGCCGACCTTGCCGTTTTCGTCGAGGACCAGGTAGGCCGAGAACGGGCGTCCGGACTTGGAGATGAACTGAGTCAACAACTCGGTGCGTCCGTTGGCCAAGAGCGCCGCGACTTCCGCCCGCTCGATGGGGCGATGCAGAATCACGCGTCCGGTCTTGAACTTGCAGGCCCTGGTCGTCGCCTGGGTTCGCTCGCAAAGATAGTGGGTGTCGGATTCGAACACCTTCCCGCCGCATTTCGGGCATGTGCCGATCGGGGTTTGACCTGCGAAATCGAGCGGCACGGGCGGTTCCGCTCCCTTCTTGCCAGCGCTGCCGCCTTTGGCCCGCGGCGGGCGGGGGGCAAACTCGAAACGGACCTGGCCATCCTTCAACACGAGAAACGCCTCGAATCTGCGTCCTGTCTTCTTCGAGACGAAGCCCTTGAGCAGGTCGGTCTTTCCCTCCGCAAGGAGTTTTGCGAACTGAGCCCGCTCGACCGGCTGTTGAAGAATCACCGCGCCGGCCCGGAAATCGCAGTCGCGTTTGGGGCCGACGGCCTTTTCGCAAACGTAGTTCATCCCATTTTCAAAAACCGGGTGGCGGCACTTGGGGCACGCCCCCACCGGCTCCTTGCCGGTGAAATCGACCGTTGCGGCGGTGCCGCCGCCGTCCGACGCCTGGCTGTCCTTGCCGAAGTCGAACTCGATGCGGTATTCCGGGCTCAGCCGGATAACCGCCGCGAAGGTCTTGCCCAGCTTGCTGCGAAACCCTTGCAGCGGACCAATCTGTCGCTCCGCGATCAACCGCCCGATTTCGTCCGGCTCGAACTGGCGTCCGGAGATGATTTTCCAGAGGCCGAAGTCGCAGGCGGGGTTCTGGCATTGGAACTTCTTGTAGTTCTCGTGCACTTCGCCGCCGCATTTCGGGCAGCGGGCGCTCAAGACACCGAAGTCGCCCGGGATGGTGTCATGCTCGTACGACTTGGCCCGTCGCACGATGTCCGCAGCCAGCTCCCGGATTTCCTCCATGAAAGCGGCGCGCGGGAGCCCGCCCCGTTCCATCTGCTTGAGTTTGTATTCCCAATCGCCGGTCAACTCGGGCTTGGTGAGCGCCTCGACGCCCAGGCCATTGAGCAGCACCATGAGCGAAAAGGCCTTCGCGGTCGGCTGCAGTTCCTTGCCGTGCCGGAGCAGGTAGTTTTCCGAGAGCAGGCCCTCGATGATTTGGGCTCGGGTGGCGGGTGTCCCGAGGCCCTTCTCGGCCATCGCCTCGCGAAGCTCGTCGTCCTCGACCAGTTTCCCGGCGCCTTCCATGGCCGACAAGAGCGTGGCTTCGGTGAATCGCGCCGGGGGTTTGGTCTGGCAGGCCTGGACGGCCATATCGACGGTGGCCACCTGTTCGTTGGGCGCGATCGAGGGCAGGCTCGGCGCATCCTCGTCCTGGACCTGGCGCCCATAGACCTCGAGCCAGCCGGGGCGGACCATGACCTTGCCTTCACTCTTGAACGGCTCGGACTCGACGCGCGTGATTCGGGTGGTGACCAGGAACTCCGCGGCGGGATAGAACACGGCCAGAAATCGCCTGGCGACCATGTCGTAGATCTTCTGTTCGGCTTCGGTCAGATGCTTGGGCGGCAGCGGTGTGGGAATGATGGCGAAGTGGTCCGAGACTTTGGCGTTGTTGAAGATCCTCTTGTTGGGCCTGACCCAGCCCTGGTCCAGAATCCGATGGGCGAAAGCGCCATAGGCGCCGTCACGGAAGGACTCGAGAGTTCCCCGGACCGTCGGGGCGTAATCCTCCGGGAGCGCCCGCGAGTCGGTGCGCGGATAGGTCAGGACCTTGTGCTTTTCATAGAGGGCCTGGGCGATTTTGAGCGTGCTGGCAGCCGCAAATCCGAAACGGTTGTTGGCATCGCGTTGCAGACCCGTCAGGTCGTACAGGAGCGGCGAAAGCTGCGTGGTCGGCTTGCTCTCCTCGGTGACCGTCCCCGGCCGGCCCAGGCACTTGGCCCGGATCGCCTCGGCCTTGGCCTGCTCCCAAATTCGTTCCGGCTTGAGATCGTCCTTTTCCCCATTCGTGCCGGCGGTCTCCTTGCTGAAACGTTCGTCGAACCAGCGGCCTTCGTAGCGTCCGGCAGCCGCTTCGAACGTCCCGTGCACTTCCCAGTAGTCCTTGGGCCGAAACGCGCGAATCCGCTGCTCGCGCTCGACCACAACGGCCAGGGTCGGCGTCTGCACGCGCCCGACGGTGGTCTTGTTGAAACCGCCGGTCTTGTTGTTGAAGGCCGTCATCGCGCGGGTGCCATTGATCCCCACCAGCCAATCGGCCTCCGCCCGGCAGACCGAGGCGTCCGCCAGCGGACGCATCTCGGCATCCGTGCGGAGCCGCGCGAAGGCCTCGCGGATCGCCGCGGGCGTCATGGACTGCAACCAAAGGCGGCGGATGGGCTGTTTGGCCTGGGTGTATCCGGCGATATTGCGGAAGATGAGTTCTCCCTCGCGCCCCGCGTCGCACGCATTGATCAGCCCCTCGATGTCCTTTCGCCGAATCAGCTTCTGAAGCACCTTGAGCCGGTTTTCGTTCCTCTCGATCGGCGCCAGGCTGAATCGTGGCGGGAGATGCGGCAGATGCGCAAAGGTCCATTTGCCGCGCGCGATCTCGAACTCCTCGGGCACCGCCAATTCGAGCAGGTGGCCGACCGCCGACGAAAGAACGAACCGATCGCTCTCGTAGTAGTCCTCATGCCGTTTGAAGCCGCCCAGCGCCTTCGCGATGTCGGCAGCCACGGACGGCTTCTCGGCAATGATCAATTCCTTTCCCATGTGTTGTTCCCTCGATCCGCACACGCCGCGGGCTGGTGGGCCGCGGCCCCTTCGGTCCAAAGCGGGGGGAACCTCGCCAAAAAGCCGCAGGAAGTCAAAGGCGGAGTGCGGCGGGGCGAAGACGGACGTCTTGCCCGGATTTCCCACCACCGGGAGGATGACAACGAAATCCGGGCTGTGGCAAAACCGCGCCCGCACAGGGGAAAACGAGGTTTGGAGCGCCTCCGATACCTCGCGGGTGCGGCGACACCCTGTTGCTCGGTTGAATCCCTCGACTCGGGCGCGGTTTTGCTTTCCTAGCCTGCATGCTGACTTCTCTTGAGAACTCCGGCTGCGCGGTGGCAAAAAGTGGTGAGAAATGCAGGCTAGGGGCGAGGCCGATGAACCGTCAGCCAGCGACGAATGGCCGCGGCCTCCGGATACCGGGGATCCAACTGCAGCACCTTCGTGTAGTGCACGCGCGCCTTGTCGGGATCACCCAGTTTCTCGGCGCACAGACGGGCGAGCGTGGCGTGGGCATCGACCGTCTCAGGGGCGCGTGCCAGCAGGAGATCGAGTTCGCGGGCCGCGTCCACGGGATAATTCGCCCGATCGAGGGACAATGCGAAGTTGAGTCGCGCGCTGGTGTCGTCCGGCTTCAACACCAGCGACCGCTCGAATGCGGCGAGGGCCTCCGCCCAAACGCCGGCGTCAAACGCCGCCACCCCGAGATTGTACTGCGCCTCGAAGAACGACGGATCCGCCTCGACGGCTTGTCTGTACGCGGCCACCGCCTCCTCGTGCCGTCCTGCCGTGTGGAACTGGACGCCCCGCGTCAGCGCCTCTTGGGCTCGAGCCCGATCGCCGGACACCGGCGTCTCGGGGCGCAGATACGTGTATCGAAGAAGAACCGGTGGCTCGGGTTTCGGGGGCGCCGCGGCGGGCGCTGTCGCCACAGGCAGAGTGGCTTGTGCTGGCCTGGCCGCCGCACTCTCGCGCGCGAGCGGTCCCAGATCCCTCAAAGGTGTCGGGGCGTTCTCCATCCTCGACGCGGACTCCTTTTCCGCCTTGTCCTTGCCCCCAAACCAGCCCAGCGGATTGAGTCTCTGGACGAGCGTTTTCTTCTTGGGTTGCTGCGGCCGACTCGCCGTCGGAATCGAGTCCGCGGCGGACCTCGCTGACGGAGGCGCGGATGCTGTTGTCGTCTCCGGGATGGCGGCGGGTGTGGGAGGGGGCGCCGTGGGAGCAGAGGTTACGGTTGTTGTCGCGGAAGCGACCCTGGATGGAACGGGGATGTCCTGGGCGGCCTTGACCTCAGGCTCTGATTCAAGCCGGACCACCTCGACCGGCGGCGGAGTCGGCTCGACCGGCGGCGTTGTTGCGGTCGCCGGTGTCCGCTCGGTCAGCGCTGCGGGCGTGGGTGCGGGAAAGGCGTCCAGCGTCCGAACGGGTTCGGGCGTTGGCATCGCCGGCTCCGTCCGGACGGGCGCGGCGGAGGCAGCCTGGGCGGCGATGGCAGGGGGAGTCTGGGTCGGCGGCTCGGGGACAACCGGGGGGGGCAGTTCGGCCGGTGCGGGCTCGGGCACAGGGATAGGGGCGTCGGCGACGCGAGCGACATTGGTCGGCGATGGGCTCGGGGTCGGTTGGGCGGGTGACGGCGGCGGGTTGGTTGCCGAGGGCGCGGGTTGTGGGGGAATCGCCGCCACGAGTGCCGCATTTGTGGGCTGCGCGGGGAGATTCGTGACCAGGACCAGCGCGGGCACAGCGCTCGTGGCGGCGGCGCGCAGGCGCAACTCGCCCTCGATCTGGCTTGCGAGATTCGAGACCGCCTCGGCGTGGGGGAGGGGACCGGACGCGGCGAGGTAGGCGCGGTAACGGTCCAGGGCGAGGGTGCGGTCATTGATCTGCTGGTGTGCGACGATGGCCTGATTGAGCAGAGTGGGCGGGAAATTGGTCTGTTGCCGCAGGGCGGAGTTGAAGTACTCGAAGGCATCGTCCGATCGGCGGCGCAGGGCGGCGCAAAGACCGAGATTGTTGAGGGCTTCGGCGGTCTGAGCGGGGGTGGGATTCAAGTCGAGCACGCGCTGGAAACTGCGCTCGGCCTGATCGACCAAGCGCGCGCGCAATTGGGCGGACCCAAGCCTGGCCCAGCCGAGCAAATCCTTGGGCTGGTAGGTGGTATAAGTGGTCAGTTCGTTGATGGCGGCGGGCAGGTTATTCTGTTCGAGGAACAGACAGCCGCGGTTGTAGCGGACAACGGTCAGATTGAAGTCCCTGGCGA
Organism: Verrucomicrobiota bacterium; assembly: GCA_040766265.1. Classification (GTDB taxonomy): domain Bacteria; phylum Verrucomicrobiota; class Verrucomicrobiia; order Limisphaerales; family J093; genus MWFF01. The sequence goes on along the minus strand of JAXGQW010000122.1, from coordinate 4,768 downwards.
GGGCGTTTTGGTAGGCCTGAGCCGCACCGGCGGGTTGATTGGCGTAATGATAGGCCAAGCCGAGGAAGTTCCAGGCCTGGGCGCAAGCCGGCGCGTTTGTAGCCAGCAGCTTGACCGCTCTTTGCAGCGGTTCAATGGCCTCCAACGGACGCCCCTGCCGGAGCAAACGCTCGCCTTCGAGCAGGCTCCGGCGTTCGGGCGGCGCGCAGCCCGCCAAAACGACAAGCGCCAGCAGTCCAAGGAAACATCCGACGATGCCGCGCGGCGAGAGCCGAGCATCGACGGCAGAGGCGCCGCGCCACTTTTTGATGGTCTGCATGTGGTCCGGTGGTAACATCGCCCGCCCGACGAGTCAAGAAAGGCACGGTCATTTGCGTTGATAAGGCGAGTCCCCAGGCTGGTGAGCGACTTGGTGCGAGGCCATTGGCCCGCCGTTCCGTTCCCATCGTCTTTTCAGATGGCTCTCACCGCATGCCTGTTGGCTGCGGCAAACGCGGGCGAGAGCCTGCCCACAAACGCGGTTGCCACCGTGGGGCGGTTGGCCTCGCCCAAGGCGCGCGTCGTGGTCGTCGAAGAGCAGGGGGCCATCGCTTCCTTCAATCCGAATCTGCAGGTCATCCGGCGCATGGTGGACCGGGGCCTGACGAATCTCACCCTTCAACCGACGCCCCGGGCCGCCTGGCGCAGCCTGGTCTCACCCGAGGATGTTGTCGGCCTGAAAGTCTATTCCGCACCCGGCGCGACCAGCGGAACCCGCCCTGCCGTGGTCGAGGGCGTGGTCCAATCGCTCCTGGATGCGGGGCAGGCGCCGGCCCGCGTGATTGTCTGGGACCGGCAGATCGGCCCTCTGCGGCTGGCGGGATATTTCACCCTGGCCGAACGGTACGGAATTCGCATCGCGGCGAGCACGGAGACCGGGTACGACACAAACCACTTTTACGACAGCGCCTTCATCGGGCAGCCGGTCTGGGGCGATCACGAGTTTGGCCAGCGGGGGCCGGGTATCGGACGCAAGTCCTACGTGTCGAGGCTCGTCACCCGCGAGATGACCAAAATCATCAATCTCACGCCGCTGCTCAACCACAACATGGCGGGTGTGTCGGGCAACCTGTTCAGCCTCGCGCTGGGGAGCGTGGACAACACGGTGCGCTTCATGAACGATCCCAGGCAGCTTGCGCTGGCCGTGCCGGAGATTTATGCGCTGCCCGTTCTGGGCGACCGCGTGGCGCTCAACATCGTGGACGCCCTTCTGGCCCAGTACCACGGCGAGGCCCGCAGTCTCCTGCATTACACCGCGGCCCTCAACCAACTGCGATTCAGCGTCGATCCCGTGGCCTTGGACGTGCTGTCGATTCAGGAACTCGAACGCCGGCGCGAGTTCGCGGAAACCCCCGCGGCGAAGCCGGACCTCCAGCTCTACCAAAACGCCACCCTGGTCGAGATCGGCGTCAGCAACCCCCAATTCATCGAAGTCGAGTGGGTCAAGTGACCGCCGGCACGCGCGGGAGCGACACGCCGCGCCGCGGGCAGATGCCGGCCGTCTACTTGCTGCGTGTCGAGCGTTCCTGCATCCAGAAAACGTCCACGTTGTTGGGAGAGGCCACGTCCAGGTCCAGGTCCTGATTCTTCTTGAGCTTCGGCACGGTGCGGCCGTCCTTCCACCTTCGGATCTCGGCATGACCGTCGGCAAACGAAAAGCCGCCGGCGCCGTTGTGGTAGCTGGCGGGGTAATCGATGATGCGCCAGCTCTGCGGTCGATCCGGGTAGCCGGTCATATCGACGCAGAATTCGCCGTCGTTGATGCTGTCCTCCCGCTCGTCCAGCAGCAGCCATGTCATCGTCGGACCCGGATCAACCAGGTCGCTCAACTTCTTGTAGCTGCGCCACCCGGTCGTCCACTCCGTTCCGCCAAACCAGTTGTTCATCGCCATGCTCCGGACACGCGGCCAGACCCGCCCGCCAACGGAGACGGTCGACTTGTCAGCCGGGCATTTCCAGATGGCGGTGTTCTGGCCGCAGTAGGGCATGAGCGGGCTCTTCTTGATATCCTGCTCGACATCCCAATTGGACCGATTGCCTCCGTCGTTCAGACTCAGGCTGCCGGTGACCCAGGAGGTCGTTCCGGCGTAGGCGTTCGGCAGCTTGTCGCCGTTGTCCTCCGCATACATCAGCCACGCCAAAGTAAGCTGCCGGTAGTTCCCCATGCACTCGATCCCCTGCGCCTTCGATTTGGCCCGACCCAGCGCGGGCAACAGCATTCCCGCCAGGATCGCAATGATGGCGATCACAACCAGCAACTCGATCAGCGTGAAACCCGCCCTGCGAGAGACTCCGTTCAGCTTCATGGCCTGTTCCCTTTCCGCGTTGTGATCCAGTCCGACGCCCGGACGCCGCGGCGTCTTGGCGTGTTGTCTGGAGTGTGCTCCTGGTGCGGGCTTGCCCGCGGCCATCGGCCGACTTCAGGCAATCTTCACCTCGCACCGTAGGCGTCGATGGCCAGGCGGGTCAAGCGGGTTTGCATCGGGGTTTGCATCGTCGATCCCTGAATCCTTGGCCGGGCGTCGGCCCGCCGCGCCAGGCCACGCGGCCTGCAGCGGGAGTCTCTATCCGTTGATCGGAGCCCTCCTCCTCATCGGCTTGGCTGCGATCGCCCTTGGCCCGGTTATTTCACACGCTTCGCGAGGACTCCTAACCGGGCTAGTTGGCAAAACCGCGCCCGAAGGGGACCCAAGAGGATCCCGTCGGTCCTGAAGGTGTTCTTCCATATGAACAGTGTGTTGCATCTCTCTGACTCTGGGGCCGGGCGCGGTTTTGCTTTTCTAACCCGCATAGCGGTCCTCTTGCGAAGTCTGACCGCCATGTGCACCGACGGGGTGTGAAATATGCGGGTTAGGCGGCGCGAGTGAATCGAGTCAGAGGGGTCATCAGAAGGTCAGGTCTGGCTCGGCCTTTTGTTTCAAAACATCGCATCGGAGACGAAGACAGAGGCCACAGGGGGGGCAAACCGGCTCCCCCGTCAGCGGCGGAGGCGCTCATGCTTGCTGAGCCGGTCACTTCTTGAACTTTCGGACGTACACGATGAGGTCTTTGATCTCCTGATCGCTGAGCAACTCGGCGTAGCCCCTCATCCGGTTCTTGCCTTCCTTTGTGATCTTGAAGGCCTCCTCATCCTTGAATGAGGCCTGGACTTTCGGGTCGGTATAGTCCTTGGCCTTGGTCCTCTTGCCCATCGCGGTCTGGCCTTTGCCGTCCTCGCCGTGGCATTTGGCGCAGTGCTTCGTCCAATTCGCTTTGACATCCGCCGCTTCGATCGAAGCAGTGCCGGCAATCAGCAGCCCCATCGTCAACCAGAGCACTTTCCTCATCGCACGCCCTTCGTCGTTTTCCTCAGTAATCGAGCGAGACGCGCCTGCCCAATCCCCGTGATCAGCATTATGACCGCGCTGCATGTTCTGCGCAGCCTTCTTCCGCGCCTCGCTTCAGAGAATCCTTGGCCCCGTCAACTTAGCAGACAGACCTGACTGCTCTGCAACACGCTTCACCGGTCAAGGACTCTTAACAGACGTCTCTGCGGGACCGGCTATTCAGATGCGACATTTGCGATTTCGAGCGGCAGGGGAAGTGGTGAGATTGAGCGATTTCATGCGGATCGGACTTTGCAACCAAGGACGCTCAACGTCCAGCGCTCAACCATCAACCTGCAAACCTCAAACAGCCCTGTCGGCTGGACAAAGGGCCGAACTGGCTCTAGCGTCCCCTTCGATGCGGATCGTGGGGGGAATGGCCGGCGGACGGCTGCTGGGCGTGCCGAAGGGTTTGGCTGTGCGTCCGACGCCGGACTTGGTGAAACAGGCTGTGTTCAACAGTCTGGGCGATCGGGTTGCGGGCGCCCAGGTGCTCGAGTTGTTCGCCGGCTCGGGGGCGCTCGGTCTCGAATGCCTCAGCCGCGGCGCGCTCCGCGTCGTGGCGGTCGAGAAAGCCGGGCGTCATGCGGCGATCATCCGCAGAAACCTCGAGGCGACCGGCCTGCCCGCGGGACGATTCGAGATGCGCGCCCAGGACGCCTTCGCTGCGATTGCCCAGCTTCGCGCCGCGGGCGAGGCATTCGATCTTATTCTGGCCGATCCGCCCTTCGGCGAGAAGAACGTGGGCCGTCGTTCGCAGTCCTTGTCGCAGCAGCTCCTCGATGACGCCGACCTCCCGCATCTGGTTGCGTCCGGCGGTCTGCTTGTGCTGGGCCATGCGAACCGCGACACGCTCACCCTCTCGGCGCCATGGGCCGACTTGAAAGTGCTGCGGCACGGCGATTCGGTGATGCGATTTCTGCGTCCGGCGGTCTGAACGAAACCTGCACTGTCGCATCATGTCTATGACACGCTCCCGTCGTTCTCTGATTCACGCCATCACCCCACTTGTTCTCGTTGCCATGTCCACTCATGCCGGCTCGACCATGAGTTACGACCCGGCCGCATCGCCTGCGCTCCAGGCAATCGTCGACCGGGCTGTGGGCGCCGCGCTGGCGCGGTTCAGCGAGCCGAAGCTCGAGACGAACCAGCTCGCGGTGACGCTGGTCGACCTGCGCGAGTTCGAGAGGCCGGTTCAAGCCAGTTGCCGCGGACAGGAGATGATCTACCCCGCCAGTGTGATCAAACTGTTCTACCTGGTCGCAGCACATCAATGGCTCGAAGAAGGCAGGCTCGAGGACACCGCCGAACTCCGTCGTGCGATGCGCGACATGATCGTCGAGTCCTACAACGAAGCGACTCAT
>JAXGQW010000121.1:0-10591 GCA_040766265.1 Verrucomicrobiota bacterium | reverse complement strand
TCATCGAAAAAGCGGCGGCCATGGGCAAAGAGACTGCCTGAGTCTCCGCGCCGCACTCCCGCCGTCTTTGCCGAGCCCGCATATTTCGCGGCGCGGCAAAGCCGCAGCTCCAAAGATCGAGCAGCCTTCGTCGAATCAGCAGTGGTGTGGGGACGTCCTCGTCCCCGACCGGTGACAGCGCAGCATGTGTCCGCGGGCGAGGAAGACGTCCGGGCTAGCCGGGTCCGGTTCCTCGCGAAGCGTGTGAAATAACCGGCTACGGGCGGGCCGCGGACCTCCGGTAGAGCGGCTTCTTCTCGATCGCCGCCGGGAAGCGCCGTCCGCGAATCTCGATTGCCAGCGCCGTGCCCGGCTGCGCCATCGCAGTCTCCACGTAGGCCATCCCGATCCCCACCCCCAAGGACGGGCTTTGCGTGCCGCTGACCACCTTGCCAATCGGCGCCGCAGCCGGATCGGCGCTCCAAACGATATAGTCCGGGCGGGGAGGCGGCGACTTGTCAGCCATTCGAAACGCCACGCATCGCTTGGAGACTCCCTCGGTCTTTTGCCTCAGCAACACATCGCGTCCGACAAAGTCGCCCTTGTCGAGCGCGACAAAGAAAGCGAGGCCGGCTTCGATGGGGGTCGTCGCCTCGGTCAGTTCATGGCCATAGAGCGGATAGCCCATTTCGGTGCGCAGAGTGTCGCGCGCGCCCAGACCCGCCGGCTTCAGTCCGAAGGGCGCGCCCGCCTCGGTCAGCGCCCGCCAGATCGGGGCGATCACCGCGGCCGGCGCGACAACCTCGAAGCCGTCTTCACCAGTGTAACCGGTCCGCGCCACATACACGGAGGCGCCCTGAAACACAAACGCCCCAATTTCGTTCTTCTTGAGAGCAGACGCGCCCGGCACCAGGGTGCAGCCCATCGATCCGCCCTCGATCGCGGTGTCGATGAACTGCGCCACAGCCGGCCCCTGGACTGCAACGGCGCCATACTCGGACGAGGCGTTGCGGAGACGAAACCCGTCGCGCGTGGGGGCATGGTCGACCTGGATCTGGAGCCAGTCCCAATCCGCCTCGATGCGCGAGGCATTGACGATCATCAGGAACTCGTCGGTGTCGATCCGGTAGACGTACAGGTCATCCACCACGCCGCCGTGCTCCAGGCAGAGCAGCGTGTACTGCCCCTGCCCGATCGCCAGCTTCCGGATGTCGTTGGTCAGTGTGTGGTTCAGAAACTCGGCTGCTCCGGGACCGCTCACCAGCATTTCGCCCATGTGGGAGATGTCGAACAACCCGGCGCTTTGGCGCACCGCAAGGTGTTCCTGGACGATGCCGGTGTACTGGACGGGCATCTCCCACCCGCCAAAATCGACCATGCGGGCCTCGAGTTGGCGGTGCAAATCGTGGAGCGGGGTCTGTTTGAGCATAGCGTGCATCAGACGCTACCAAGCTTCCCGCGCCCGTCAAGCAGGCGACGGTGCAGACGACCGGGCCAGGCCTCGCGCCTTGCTTTCTCCGGCGTCCCCGGCACACTGCGGGGCCGATGATCACCGCCACGACCGCCTCCGGTTCGAATCTCGAAGCGCGTCTCAACACACGTTACATCTGGACCATCTGCCTCGTGGCCGCGCTGGGCGGCCTGCTGTTCGGTTACGATTGGGTGGTGATCGGCGGGGCAGCGAAGTTCTACGAGGCCTTCTTCCAACTCAAGGACACGGCCCAAGCCGTCGCCGCCGAGCCCGGTTTCTGGGCCAAGCTCAGGGCCAACGCGATCTCTCCGGTGGGCTGGGCGCAAAGTTGCGCGCTCCTCGGGTGCCTGGTCGGCGCGATCGTTTCCGGACCTTTGAGCGACCGATTCGGACGCAAACCGATCCTCATCGTGGCGGCGTTCAACTTCGTGGCGTCGTCGCTTGGAATCGCCTTTGCCCAGAGCTTCCCGGTGTTCGTCACGTGGCGGATCATGGGTGGCGTGAGCATCGGGCTGGCGTCGAACATCTCCCCGTTGTACATCTCCGAGATCGCCCCCGCCAAACAGCGCGGGCTGCTTGTCGCCATCAACCAGCTCACGATCGTCATCGGCATCCTGGCCGCGCAATTCGTGAACTGGTGCATCGCCCGCCCGATCCCGGATGGGATGTCCGCGGACGCATTCGCGGCGTCGTGGAACGTGACGCACGGCTGGCGCTGGATGTTTGGAGCCTGCGCCGTGCCGTCGCTGCTGTTCTTTGTCAGCGCCCTGTTCGTGCCGGAAAGCCCGCGCTGGCTCTGCAAGGCCGGATCGGGCCGTCGGGCGGAGGGGATCCTCTCGCGCATTGGCGGCGCGTCCTACGCGTCGGCGGCGATGGCCGAGATTCAAGCGACTTTGACGAGCGAAGACAGGCGCGTTCGTTTGGGCGAACTGCTCGACCGGCGGGTTCTGGTCGTGCTGGGCCTGGGGATCTTCCTGGCGGTGTTCCAGCAATGGTGCGGCATCAATGTCATCTTCAATTACGCCAGCGAGATCTTCGCCCAGGCCGGCTTCAACCTCAACGACGCCCTCACCAACATCGTCGCCACAGGCGTGGTCAACCTGGTCTTCGTCTTCGTGGCGCTGTTCACCGTGGACCGGTTGGGGCGCAGGCCGCTGATGCTGTTCGGGGCGGCGGGCCTGGCGCTCATCTACCTGGCGATCGGGGCCTGTTATCACCTCAAAGGAGCGGGCACGCCGGTCCCCCCCATCCTGTTCCTCGCCCTGGTTCTCGCGGCCATTGGCACGTACTCGATGTCGCTGGCGCCGGTGGTCTGGGTGCTCATCTCCGAGATCTTCCCCAACCGCATCCGCGGCACCGCGATGTCGATCGCCGTCGGCGCCCTCTGGATCGCCTGTTTCCTGCTCACCTACACGTTCCCGATCTTCAAGACCCTGCTCGGCGTGTCCTACACGTTTTGGATCTACGCGGCGATCTGCGCCACGGGGTTCGCAGTGCTTTGGTTCCGACTGCCGGAGACCAAGGGAAAATCGCTCGAACAAATCGAGCGCGAGCTGGTCGATCGGCCTGGGCGCGGGGCCGATTCATGAAGTGCGATTCTTCTGTCGTGGTGCGATTCTTCTTGCCATGCAGGGGAGTTGACCATAACAACGTCGTTGTTCTTTGAATGGGGATGACCGTCGAGGTCATCCTGCAATAACCCAAAGTCAGGGAACCCCGTGAGAATCGGGGACGGTTGCGCCACTGTGTCGGGCTACGAGCTCCCAGAGGCCACTGGATGCGCCTCGGCGCGTTCGGGAAGGCGGGAGCAAGGCCGGAAGCCCTCAGTCAGGATATCGCTTGGGTTGTGCTCGTCGGATCCCGCCGTGCGGGATCAACTTCTTCGACCAAAAGAAGGATGAGGCCAGTGGCTCGAACGGTTTTCGAGCGGACGCGTGAATGCCTTCATTCTCCGTTGGGCGGAGGGTGAAGGCTTTTGCTTTGCCACCTTCCGCGCTGGTCTCGGTGGGTTCCCGCCCGCCGACGCCGCGGTTCCAGGCCCCGGCGTCGGGCGGCCAGGAGAAAGGCATTGCAGTGTTTGGCACAAGTGAGCGCGTGGACAAGGTTGGACGTCACCTTCCGGGACCGGCAGTATGCCCTCCTCCGTCGTCAAAACAATCGCGGTTGCGGATGGCTCGAACGCCCCTGCACGGACTGATTCTGGCCGCCGGTTTCCTCTTCGCCCTCCCGATTCCCCAGGCCGGACCGCCGCCGTCGCGCATCGAAACGGACTTCAGCACCAACCCGGCCGACGCCGGCTGGCGCGTCTTCGGGGATGGCTCGTTGTTTCACTGGGACGCCGAGGCCGGGTGCCTGGCTGTCACGTGGGACTCGGCCCGATCGAACAGCTATTACTACCTCCCCCTCGGCACATGGCTCACGCGGGACGACGATTTCCGGATCGAGTTCACCTTCACCCTCGATGACATCGCCGCCGGGACGACGCCGGGCAAACCGTATGCATTCCAGCTTGCGCTGGGCCTGGTGAACCTGGCTCAGGCCACGGACCCCGCTTTTCGGCGCGGCACCGGGATGGATTCCCCCAATCTGGTGGAATGGAATTACTTCCCCGAATCAGGCTACGGAACGACCGTGGCGGCAGCCATCGTATCGGAGAGCAATGCCTGGGCAAATCCGAGTCACAACTCCTCGTGGGACAATCCCGCCTGCGACCTGCAAATCGGCATCCCCTATCGCTTCGTGCTCGATTACCGCGCGTCCGCGCGGAGGATGGAATTCGAGATGGTGTTGGGCGACCAGAGGTTCGCTTTGACCCCGGTCACCATCCCGGAAACGTTTGGGGATTTCGCCGTCGATGCCCTTGCCATCAGCAGTTACAGCGATGCCGGCCAAGACCCGGGCTGGTCAGGCTCCGTTCTCGCACATGGCCGGATCGACGGAATTCTGCTCGAAATGCCGCCCCCGCCGGTCCGCTGCTTCCAGGGCCGTTGGATCGAGGGCGCGTGGTGCGCCGAATTCACCGGGTGGTTGGGATGGGAGTACACCCTCGAGGCTTCGTCCGACCTGCGCACCTGGTCCGCCATCGGCGGGCCCAGTGATGGAACCGGCCGACGCCAGGCTCTGACGGATCCGCACCCGGCGTCCGATCGCTCCTTCTACCGGATTCGTGCGAACACTCGGTAGACGAGCGCCAGCATGAAATGCGGTCCGTTTCAGAAGGCTTGGCGGGACCTGGCATCGGGCTTCACTCTCATCGAGTTGCTGGTGGTGCTGGGCATCGTTGGCATTCTGGCGGCGCTGTTGTTGCCAGCCATCTCCCGCAGTCGCGCGGCAGCCCAGCGCCTGGCCTGCGTCAACAACCTCCACCAACTCGGCCTGGCGGCTCAGATGTATTGGGACGACCACGACGGCTGCGCATTCCGCTATCGCGGTGTCGCGACCAACGGCGGCGATCTCTACTGGTTCGGCTGGCTGGCGCGGGGCGCTGAGGGCGCGCGCGACTTCGATCCGGCGACGGGCGCGCTCTTCCCCTACCTGGGTGGACGCGGCGTGGAAACGTGTCCGAGCCTGAACTACGCGCTGGGCGCCTTCAAGCTCAAGGCGTCCGGAGCGGCCTACGGATACGGGTACAACTTCAACCTCTCCGCTCCGGCCTCGCAGCCCCCGGTTCGGATTCCGAACCTGGCGCGTCCCTCGGAGATCGCGCTGCTGGCGGACGCCGCTCAAGTGAACACCTTTCAACTGCCGGCCTCGCCGGAGAATCCGATGCTCGAAGAGTTCTATTACATCAACGCCAGCGAACCCACGGTTCATTTCCGCCACGCGCGCCGCGCAAACGTCGTGTTCTGCGACGGCCATGTGGCGTCCGAGCCGCCGCTGGCCGGCTCGATCGACGCGCGGTTGCCAGCGCATGTCATCGGGCGGCTGCGTCCTGAGATCGTGCTGTTGCCCTGACCGCTGAACCAAGCCTGCGCTTGACCTGCACGGTGCGATGGCCGATGGTGTGCATCGCTGCGATGGGGGCGTACTGGTTTCGACCTGGAAGACGCGCCAGAGGCGGCATGCCGAGGACGATCCGTTGGCCTCGTTAATCATCGGGTCAAAACAAAACAGCCAATAGTGAATTGGCCCTCGCGGCCTAAGTCCGCGACGTTCGCCGCTTGACACCTGCTAGGGTGGACGAACGCAACAGCAGGGTAGGTTGGCCGTGGCGCCGGCTGCGCGGCTGACCGAAACTTTTACAGCGGGCTGGGTGGGCGGGTCGCGCCGGAGCGTAACCGTTCGCCGAGACTTTACCTCCGGCTAAGCATGTAGTCGCGGCTGGGGTTTCTGTCAGGGACGCGGGTTCAACTCCCGCCGCCTCCACCATTTTTCATTGGCTTTTTGCGATAGTACTTGACTGGACGGGACAAAGACGGGACAGTCCCGCCATGAAAACGGACTTGGCCCAAGCCCGGAACGAGCGAAAAGGGACGCCGCTGGAGGTCGTCAGAGTCGGGAATGTCTCGGTCCCGATCTATCGCCAAAACAACATCATCCCCCAGCGGGACGCTGCCAAGAATATCGTCTACGGCCCACCTGACGCCAACGGCAAGCGGCGCGCCCTCATCAAGTACCAAAGCGACAGCTACGTCGTCGCCTACTACGACGGGGCAAAGCGTGTCCGGCAGAAGTTCTCAGACCTGGCAAAAGCCAAACAGGAGGCTGAACTCGCCGCGATCAAGATCGCGAACGGTGAGCTCGAAGCGCTGAGACTGAAGGGACACGACAGAACCGACTACGTTCGGGCGATGGACAGACTCAGGGAGTGGAAGCCCGACGCGGATCTCCATCTCTCGATCAGCGATTACGTTGCGGCAGTCCGGCGCCTACCCGAGAACTCGAGCCTCAAGGAAGTCGTGGATTTCTACCTCAGACGCCACCCCATCGGCCTGCCCCCCAAGACGGTCCGGGAAGTGGTGGAGGAACTGCTCGAATCGAAGAGCAAGTCCGGCAAGAGCGACGTTTACATCAAGGACCTGCGGTTGCGGCTCGGCCAGTTCGCCGACGCCTTCAACGTCCGTCTGTCCACCGTGAGCGGGAGGCAGATCGAGGACTTCCTGCGCGCGCCGAGACCGGTGCGAGGCAGGGGAGGCGCCACCCGGACACTCTCGGGCCGGACGCAGAACAACTTTCGCAAGCTCATCAACACCCTGCTCAAGTTTGCCGTCAAGCGAGGCTATCTCCCGAAGGACCATGATGAGATCAACGCCGTCGAACTGGCCGAGGAGGAGAACGGTGACATCGAAATCTTCACCTCGCTTGAACTCCGGAAGCTGCTCGCCTCTTGCCTGACGCCAGTGCGAGAGCGAAGGAAGATGCGCGACCGCGAGGCGATGGTGCCGTATCTCGCCATCGCGGCGTTTTGCGGGCTGCGTTCCGCCGAGATCGCCCGCCTCGACTGGTCGGAAGTCCATCTCACCGGTGCGGAACACTTCATCGAAGTCAAAGCCGCCAAAGCCAAGACCGCCAGCCGTCGAACGGTCCCCATCCCCGACAACTGCGCGGCCTGGCTCGCGCCGTTCGCACAGGAGTCCGGGCCGGTATGCCCCTTCGAGCGACCGGACAAACAGTGCTTCCAGTACGTCGGCCCGGCCGCGAAAATCGAGTGGAAAAGGAATGGCCTTCGCCACTCGTACATTTCCTACCGGCTCGCACAGATCAAGAACGTCCACCAGGTCAGCCTTGAAGCCGGCAACAGCCCCCAGATGGTGTTCGCCCACTACCGCCAGCTTGTGTCCGAGGCGCAGGCAACTGAGTGGTTCGGAATCGTGCCGCCAAAGGACTGGAAGAACGTCGTGCCGCTGCCAACGGACGCCGACGCGAGCCCGGCGCCGGAGGCGGTGGGCGCCGCTGCTCTTGTGTGAGCGCGTGGTCAAGGGACCGCTGGGCAAGGCCGGCGTCCGCCCCACCCTTTTCTGTTGGTCGTTTCGACTGACCGTCATCGCCGGCTTGCTCATCTCGGGCGACTGATGACCCAAACCGATGCGATGAAGTGGTTCGTCGAATTCTCGCCTTAACTCCTGTCGCGCACCGTTGCGAATCATCGCGCAATTTGGCATCCTGTCTGGCAGATGAAACCGCTGACGATTGGACTGACGAAGGGTGCGGCACGTCAGATGCAGTCCATCGGCTGGAAAACTCCCAAGGGAGACGATTGCCGGCGTCAGTTCTATGCCTGCGACCAAGCCGGCAAGCCTGTGGTGGTGGCTTGCCGGCCGTCTGTGCAATGGACGTGACCTCCGCTGCTATCGGCGCGGGTCTGGAAATCGCCTCGGCAGCCGACCGCGTTACACGGGCCAACACTTTTTGGCTCGCCAGCGCCGAGAGCGGCAGCGGCAAGAGCCAGGTCTTCCGCCGCATCGCCGAGCCGATTCTCGAACACCAGCACAAATTGCATCAAGATTTCCGCGAAAACACCTTCCCAAAGCTCGATGGCGAAATCGAATTGCTCAAAAAGGAGATCGAACGCACCGAAAGGAAAGCGACCAGGACCACCGACCCCGCTGATCGCGAGCGCCTGCTGGGTGAAGTCACCTACAAGCGGGCGCGGCGCGCGGAACTCCAACAAGCGAATAGGCCGCCCTGCGTCACCCCTCGATGCCGAAACCGCACGGAGCGCGATCGCGATCGTTGAGTGGTTCATTGACGCGCAGTTGGGCGTGCTGGCTCGCGGTCGCCTTGAGACCGCCAAAAAGCAGGAGGACGAAGTGCTGGAACTGATCGAATCCAATCGGCAACGAAGGGGCCAGGACTTCACCACGGCGCGCGACGTCCATCGCAACCGCGTCACGCCCACTGCTGACGGAGCCAGAGCGTTGCTCGCAAAGATGGAGGCGAATGGCTTGCTCCTCGGTGAGGACACCACCCCGGCGCATGGCGGCAAGACCACGCGGGTCTATCGCGCCATCAAGAACCCAATTCCCGGTTGAGCCATGCCAACCAGACCCCATCCCGTCAAACGTGGCCTGGAGATCATGGATGATTGGCTCGGGCTGCCTGAACACGACTACGTGGCGACGGTCTATCTGTTCGCCCAGAAGTTGCCGCCGAACGAAATCCTCGAAGCGGTGGAGATCGCACGGGCCAAGCTCCCGGAAGGCGGCAGGGATGCATTCCGGTATTTCTGCGGCGTTTGCCACAGCAAGGTCAGGGAGCAACTCATCTGGCTGGAGTGGCTGGCAGGATCGAGAACCACTCTTGGCCTTCGGCCTGGGTGGCAAGGGCTCGGTAATGCTGGAAAATCGTCGGTGCGCTGTTGCCCGCTTCCAGTGCCGTGCGGGGCACGTCCTGGGTGAGCGCGACGCGATAGGAACAAAAACTGTGTCGAAGTCCGTTGTGCCGCCACGGGAGAAGGCCAGCGGCTTCAGCGCAGCGGTTCTGTTCCAGCGTCATTGACCGTTCGCGCTCCCGCCAACTACCGGGGCTTGCCCACACCGGCCCGGACTTCTTTGCGATGGGTCCAAGCCACGCCAACAAGTTGTCCGTGATCGGTGCCAGGCGGCTGCCCGCGCATCTTAGCTTGCGGTGCACGATTTTGACCGCTCGCTCCGCCAAGCGCACGTCCTGCCAATGCAATGCCATGATCTCACTCGTGCGAAGGCCAGCGAATCCTCCGAGCAGGAGAACCGGCAGGAAGCTTGGCGACGCTGCCGCCAAGAGCTTGGCCATTTCCTGCGGCGTCCAAACCTGAATCGGGGCGTCGCGCTTGGCGCTCGGCGGTTTGACCCCATCCATCGGATTTGAGCCCTTGGGGATGTAGCCGTGACTCTCGCAGTGTGAAAGCAAACGCCAGACAACTTGACGATGGACCCGCCGGGTGCTGTTCGCGCCTTCGATGTCGTTCAGGTAACGCTGACAATCTGCCGTGGTCAGGCTGGCCGGGTGGAACCCAACGAAGGTCCGCAGGAACCGTCCGGTTCTGCTCTTCAGGTCATCGAGGTAAGGTCCGCTCGCGTTCGCCTTCCGCCGCAGTTCGATCATTTCCTCGGCGGCTTCCTCCAGGGTGACTTTCGGCATCGTGTTGGGGTGTCGTTCAACGTAGAATCTCGCGGCGGCGGGTAACAGCGTAGCGTTGCCAATGATGCCGGTGGCTTCTGCGAAGATGGCGCAAGCCAACTCGGGCGCGACCCCCACGGGCCGGAGGATTTCCAGACAACGCCCGAATGATGCTGCCTCCTTGCCGCTCATGGCGGCGGCGGTCGCGTCGCCTGTGGACAGAAGGCGGGCCAGACGTTGGGCTTCTTTGATGGCGGCTTGATGGTCGTTGAAGCTTCTGAGCTTGCGCTTGCCGGGGCTGCTCACGTAGTCGCAAACTTCATAAATCACGTAGCGCTTGCCGGCGATGGTGCGGGAGCGCGAGTAAATCCGGACGCTCGCGTTGCCGATTCGGACGGTCTCTTTGCTGGGTTTCTGTCGTTTCATGGGGTCAAAAGTAGGTAAAACGTCGGAAAGATTCAAGCGTTTTGGCGAAAAGTGCTAAATCATTGGCGTTTTCGCGAATCGGTGATGTGATCGGGTAACACCCACACGGTCCTCACGCCTAACGAAAGGAAATCCCTCACCTCACGAAGTCGGTCCCGTCCCGTAGCTCATCCCGAGCGGTTGACCACGATCTGGAGCAGATACGTTAGCGAATCGAATCTATTGCAACAAAGAACTTGATCTTCCACCGAACCGGATCGACATCTACCCGCGGCACGACTGCCCGACCGTTGCGGCTGCCCGCGCGGTCTTTGGACCGGGCTCTCCGTGCCTTGCTGAGGATGGAGGTAAACATGAAGACGATGCTGAACTTCCCTGTGCGGGAATCCTGGATTCTCCGCGAAATGCCCCCCATCTACTATGCCACGGCGCCGCCGCCGAAGACCCGCGTGGCCGTTTTCGGCAGCTTCATGGGCGGCTACCACGTGCTCCAGGGACTTCTCTTCGGCCCGCTGGCCTCCCGCCTGGAGGTGGTCGGCGTCGCCACCGACGACCCCACCCAACCTTACACGCACCCGGGCGTGCGCCTCTGGCACTACCCTCACGCCCGCGACGACGAATTGCTCGTCCCCCGCTTCGGCGCAGCCCAGGGATTGCCCGTGTTCACCGGTCGCATCA
>JAXGQW010000120.1:0-11059 GCA_040766265.1 Verrucomicrobiota bacterium | reverse complement strand
CCGAGATCGAGCGCGATCCCTGCCTGGCGTGGATGTGAACCGCGAATCCGGTGGCAGCCTCGCCCACGGAATTCCCGCCGGCGCCGCTCCATTCGCGTCCATTCGCGTCCATTCGCGGTTCAAGACCAGAACAGCTAGCGCCCCAGATACCTGGCCAGCGCGGCGACTCGCGGATTGACAGCATTTCGGCATTCGATGGAGCATGGTCCCCATGAATGCTGGACATCATCCGCTCGCTTCCCGCCGAGATTTCATCAAAACCACAGGTCAGTTCGCAGCCGCCTCAGCGCTGGCCGGGGTCGCCCTCCCGCACGTCCACGCGGCCGAAGACAACACCATCCGCCTCGCCTTGATTGGGTGCGGCGGGCGCGGGTGTGGTGCCGTAGCCAACGCGATGTCGGCGGGCGGACTGGTGCTCGGAGACAACTCCGGCACCGAGCGCGCCGCATCGACAGGCGCCGCCGGGCCGGTCCGGCTCGTTGCGATGGCGGATCTGCGCGCGGATCGGCTCAATCAATCGCACGCCGCTTTGCGCGAGGCCCTGGGCGACCGGGTCGACGTCCCGCCGGAACGCCGCTTCCTCGGCTTCGATGCCTACCGCCACGCCATCGATTGCTTGCGTCCGGGCGACGTGGCCATGCTGACCACCCATGCGGCCTTCCGCGCGCCGCATCTCGAATACGCGGTCGAGAAGGGCGTGAACGTTTTCATGGAAAAGGACTTCGCGGCGGATCCGGGCGGCGTCCAGCGCATCCTCAGGGCCGGTGAGGCGGCCGAGAAAAAGAACCTCAAGATCGCCGCGGGCTTGATGGCCCGTCATTCCTCGGCGCGGCAGGCACTGATCCAGAAGATCCGGGATGGCGCCATGGGCGAGGTCCAGCTCATCAGGGCCTACCGCATGGATCCCGGCTATTTCATGCCGCCCTTCTCGCGCAAGGAAAACGAACTGCTCTGGCAGCTCAGCCCCGGGCATCCCTACCAGTTCCTGTGGGCCTCCGGCGGCATTTTCATCGAACTGATGATCCACCAAATCGACGAGTGTTTCTGGATCAAGGACTCCTGGCCGGTGTCGGCGCATGGGGTGGGCGGGCGGTTTGCGGGGAGCACCGACGCCAGTCAGAACCTTGACAGCTACTCGATCGAGTACACTTTTGCCGACGGCACCAAGGCCCTGGTCACCGGGCGCTACATTCCGAGATGCCACACCGATTTTGTCACGTTCGTCCACGGGACCCAATGCGCGGCGAAGTTCTCGGGCGACATTCACGCGCCGACCTGCTGGCTCTACAAGGATCAGCGCACCGAGCAGTCAAACATCGCCTGGAGAACACCCAAGGAGGCCGTCAACCCCTGGCAGGCCGAGTGGGACGTGCTCCTGAGCGCCATCCGAAACGATCGCCCGCACAACGAAACCCGACGCGCCGCCCTCTCGAACCTCGGCGCGATCATGGGCCGAGCCGCCGTCCATACCGGCCAGATCGTGACGTGGGAACAAGCCATCGCGTCCAAGTTCCAGTTCTGCCCCAATGTGGACGCCCTCACCGCGTCGAGCCCCGCGCCCGTCCAGGCGGACGCCGAGGGCCGCTATCCCGCCCCGGTCCCGGGCGCCTGGACGGAGATCTGAAATCCTCGCGCTTGAATCGCATGACACCACGGAGATCCACCGCACTGGCCGCCGCGCTCTGGCTCCTGGCCGCCGCCGCAACCGCCGCCCAGCCCAATACCAGCGCCCGCCTGGTCCTGTCGTCCGAAACGGCGCGCGCCGGCGAGGTGGTCTGGGCCGGCATCCACCTCACCATGGCGCCGGACTGGCACACCTACTGGCGCAATCCCGGCGAGTCGGGTCTGGCAACCAGCATCGAGTGGCGCCTGCCCACCGGGGTAAGCCCGGGCGCAATCCACTGGCCGCCCCCCGAGTCGCACACGGCGGCCGGGATGACAACCTTCGTTTACCACGACCAAACGATGCTCCTTGTGCCGTTGACGCTCGCCGCCGACCTGCCCGAAGGATCAATCGAGGTCAAGGCGGACGTGGCGTGGCTCGAATGCAAGGAGGCGTGCCTGCCCGGCGACGCCGCGGTAAGCGCCCGTTTCACGGTCGGGCCGGAGGCCAAACCCTCGAAGGAAGGCGCGGAAATCGAGAAGTGGAAGGCCCGGATCCCCGTCCCAAACCCCGCCCTCGAAGCCACGGTGGCGTGGGTTCTCGAACCCGACGGCGATTCCGGCGAGATCGCCATCGAGGGCCGGGTCTCCGACGGTTTTGCCCCCGTCGACTTCTATCCCTACGCCGACGATGCCTACGAAATCAGGCCCGAGGTCAAGCCGCTCGAAGCCCCGACCGGTCGTTTTCGCTTCTCAAAAACCCTCAAACGGCTCGCCACGGACTTTCCGAAAGCGCTGCCAGGCCTGCTGATTCACCCGGGGACGGGCCACGGAGACGCGCGTGCCCACGAAGTCACCCTGACCTTCGCATCCGCGGGCCCGAGGGCAGGCGCGGACGATGCGGGCAGCTCGACAGCCCGAACCACGCAAGAATCATCCGGGATTCTGCTGTGGAAGATGCTGGTTTTGGGCATGCTCGGGGGCCTGATCCTCAACATCATGCCGTGTGTGCTGCCGGTGATCGCCCTGAAAATCCTCGGCTTCGTCCAGCAGAGCAAAGAGGAACCGCGCCGCGTCCGGCAACTGGGTCTGCTCTATGGGTTGGGCGTGCTGGCGTCGTTCATGGTCTTGGCGGGCGTGGTGATCGGCGTTCAAAGCGCTGGGGAAGCAGCCAGTTGGGGAATGCAGATGCAGAATTCCTTCTTCCGCATGGCCCTGACGGTCGTGGTCACCCTGGTGGCGCTCAACCTGTTTGGCGTTTTCGAGGTGACTCTGGGAGGCAGCGCGATCGGTGCGGCCGCGGGACTCGCTTCGAAAGAAGGCAACGCGGGCGCCTTTTTCAACGGCGTGTTGGCGACCGCGCTGGCGACCCCCTGCACAGCCCCCTTCCTGACGGTGGCGCTGGGGTTCGCGTTTACCCAACCGGCCCACGTGATTGTGCTGATGTTCGCCGCCACCGCATTCGGCCTGGCGGCGCCTTACATGATCCTCAGTTGGCATCCGGCCTGGCTGAAATTCGTCCCCAAACCCGGACGTTGGATGGAGCGGTTCAAGGTGGCAATGGGATTCCCAATGTTGGCCACCGCGATCTGGCTCTTCGACCTCACCGCGCCGGCCTACGGCCAGGCCGGGGTGCTCTGGATCGGATTGTTTCTTGTCACGCTCGCCCTCGCCGCCTGGATCTGGGGCGAGTTCGTCCAGCGCGGACAGCGCCACCGCGGTCTGGCCGGGGCGATCGCGCTGTGTCTCCTGATCGCAGGCTACACCGTGAGCCTCGAACAGCAGTTGCGATGGCGCCAACCCGCAAGCCAGAGTGCCAGCGCGGATGTGGTCCGAGACAGTCCCGAGGGCCTCGCCTGGAATCGCTGGTCCCCCGAGGCTGTCGAGCGCGCCCGCGCCAACAACAGGATCGTCCTGGTGGATTTCACCGCCAAATGGTGCCTCACCTGTCAGGCCAATAAACGGCTCGCCATCGACATCCCGTCCGTGCGCGCCAAGCTCGACGAACTCGGAGGCATCGCCTTCCGGGCCGACTACACCAACAAAGATCCCCGCATCTCCGCGGAACTGAAACGCTACGAACGGGCGGGAGTCCCGTTGGTCCTGGTCTTTCCCAAGAAAGCGACCGAACCGGCGATCATTCTGCCGGCGGCCCTGACACCCGGTCTTGTCCTCGAAGCCCTGGCCCGGGCAAGCGGGTGAATGATTCGATTGATAGATTCAATGAATAATTTGAACTCTTCAAGCTTCTACTCTGTCTGAGTGCGATACGACCAGGCAGAAACAGACAGGCCTCGGTCAGGAAACGAATGCGAACCATATGAAGACAATGATTCCAATGCTGGCCGGCTTTCTGGTGGCTCAATCGATCGTGTTTGCCGACGTGAAGATCGGGCAGCCCGCGCCGGATTTTTCAGGGACCGACATCCAGGGCAAAGTCCACAGGCTTGGCAACTACCGTGGCAAGGTGGTCGTGATCGAGGCCTACAACCTTGACTGCCCGTTCTGCGCCAATCACTACAAGTCCGGCGCCATGCAGGCGCTCCAATCGAGCGTCGTGAGCAAAGGTGTCGTCTGGTTGGTCGTCAACTCGACGCACCCAGGGAATCCCTCCTACAGAAAACCGGACGCCGCCCGCAAGGAATTCGCGGCGACAGGCATCAAGGCGACGGCCTGGATCGACGACAGCAGCGGTGCCATCGGCAGGAAATACGGGCTCAAGACGACCCCGCATCTCGTCGTCATCAACCAGCAGGGCCTGGTCGCTTACCAGGGCGCCATCGACGATCGCCCGGCGAGTTCCGGAGACCCCCGCACAGCGCGGAACTATGTGCGCCAGGCAATCGAGGCCCTTATGGCCGGCAAACCGGTGCCGACAGCCGAGACGAAGCCGTACGGATGCAGCGTCAAATACGCTGATTAACACGTTCATCTTCAAGATCTTAAAACCTGAAGAGCGCATGCATGCCCGGCGTTATATGTTAGGAAAGCCAAGGGTGTGCAATGCCGAAAGTTGGCACGAATTACGCTAGTTTTCTAAGGTGCAACCAGTGGACTGGTTGTCTGGTTGGTTAGGTTACATGGGTTGGTCTTCGCCGATGGGACCGGGTGGTCCCGTCGGCGAAGTGTTTTTGACACACGAGATCCGCGGATCTCACCCCGCTGCCGTTCGCAGACGGCGCAGGATCGCCCAGTAGGCGCCACGCGCCCCCTGCGCGATCGCTCGCACCAACGTCTCGTTGTCGTTGTAGTTGTAGTTCTGGTGGGTCGCAGTGTTCGTTGGCAGAAAGAAACGAGTGTCGCCCGCGACCAGTTCGTGGACCCAGCCGACGAGATCCTCCGCCAATCCCGGCGCGACATAGAACACCGGCGCCAACAATTGCGGGTGGGCTTCCTTGGCGCCGTACAAGTCCGGGTGGGATGGGACCTCCGCCTGAGTGCGCACCCACTCCGCCAGCGGCGTGCCTTCGTACACCCGCACCCCCAACGAGAGGCCAACGCAGTCCGGCGCCGCCCGGCGAACGAGGTCGATGGTCTGGCGCACCGTGGCCCGCGTTTCGCCCGGACCGCCCAACAGCAGATCGTACATGGACGCCAGGCCGTGGCGGCGGCAGGTCGCGGCGGTGTCGAGCAGGTCGGCCGAGGTGAAGTGGCGGCCCAACCGTCGCAGCATCGAGTCGCAACCGCTGTCGATCCCGAAGTTGATGCCGACACATCCAGCCCGCCGGCATAGCGCCGCCAAATCGTCGCTGAAGGGCGTCGGCGCGCAGTAGGCATACCAGCGGATGCGTTCGCCCAAACCCGCGTCCACGATCGCCTGGCACACGGCGCGCGCGTGTTCGAGCGGCAGGTTGAACTCGCTGTCGCACGTGTGGAAATGATCGACGTTCTGGGCCAGCAACGCCGACAACTCACCAACCACCAGGCCCGGCGGCGCGCAACGCGTCGCCCGCCCTTTCGCGACCGGATCGGCGCAATACAGGCACCTCATCCCACAGCCGCGCTTGGTCTCGAACCCGGCCTGCCCGCCCTCGCGGAAATAGCGCGCGTTGTCCACCAAAGCCCGGCGGCGTTCGGGCAATCGGGCCAGGTCGCCGGAGACGACCGGATTCAGCCGCCAGCGGCCCTGGTCGCGATAGACCAGGCCGGGCACGGCGGACCAGTCGCGACGTTGCTCGATCGCGCGCAGGAACTCGACCAGCGCAAATTCGGCATCGCCGGCCATGCCGAAGTCGGCCCCGCAGAACTCCATGACGGACATGGGCGCTACCGAGAAACCAACGCCGCCGAGGATGATTGGGGCTGTCGTGCTGCCCCGGAGGGTTTGGATCGCCCGCTTGATCTCGGGCAGGAAGAATGCCTGGCCGGACATGTAGCAGTCATCGGTGTTACGCACGGTGACCCCGATGGCTTCGGGCGCGCCAAGACGCACGGCCGCCTCGAGATCGGCGGCGATGTCCTCCGAGAAACAGAGGTCGACCAGTCTCGGTTCGTGCCCAGCCGCCTCGAGAGCGTCGGCCAGGTAATCCAAACCGAGCGGCGCGACCGCCGGCTTCATTCGGTTGGTGTTGACAAGCAGGACGCGCATTGGTGGCAGGCAGCGCCTGCCGGCAGCCATCCTGCCATCCCTCGACCAACGAAGTCACGTCCCGCATGCGTGAGGCGTCTTGGGACCCGGCAATCTCACCCGCAGACCGTCCGGAATGCCGCGATCGCCCCACTGGTGAGATTCCGGGCTAGGTCGTTCTCCACCACCTGCCGCTCTTCCAGTGGCCGAACCCCAGCTTCAAGGATCACCTGGCGCTGTTCGCTCACGGCGTGATGGGCGACTGGACGATTCCGGAGAACACGGGCCGCATTTCGACTTGGTATATAAAAGGGATCGAAGGCCGACGAAAATGCGCCGACGGGCCGGCCAGAGGTCAAGTCCCGCGTCGGTCGGAAGGAAAACGGGGGTTTCGGGGTCCCGTCCTTTCTACGCCAACGGGAGAGAATATCCAGAAACGCGTTGTCGGATGCCGGGGGGGAGCGATTCCGCCGGTCGCTCAACCTCGGCCCCCGTCTCCTACTCGGGAACGTCAAAGAATCCAAGTCGCCCCGGCCACGGTCGGAAGGGAAGTCGTTTCGGGTTGGCCAGAACGAACCCGAACTGGCCAGAGAACCAAGGCGAGCGGGATTCGGTCACACAATCGACAAGTTCGACCTGGCCGATTATGCCGCCACGCTGGCTCAGAAGCTCATCGAACTGCTCGTCTGACATTCCAGATGCGGGGCAGACCTTCATTGCTCGCTTCAAGCCGTCCGCGACGTACTGGTTGTTCCAGGTCTTTGCGGCGTGAATGAGCAACGGGCCTCGGTAAGACGTTGACCATGATCGGTTCTCTACGTCCTTGAATCCGTTCACAATCAGCCATGCCCACGGTTGGCGAATGGTCAAAGCTTTCACGTCGCCAGTGTGCCAGGAAACGGGTGCCGCCAACAACGTCAGACTCGCCAACATCTGGCAATCCATGCTGAATCCATGCGGACTCGCGTCGAGCCGTAGCGCTGCCAAACGACGCGATGCCTGTGCAACATCATCGGTCATCGAATGGGATTCACCACAGAGGCGCAGCCGAGACGGTCCGGGTCGAGGGTCTAGCTTACATCGACCGCCTCGGCACCACCTCGAAGGCGGAGAAGATGCGGGCGGTGTTCACCGCCTACATCGACGGCCAGACCCTCGACCAGGTGATGGCGGGGATGGGTTGCAGCCGGGGATCGCTTTCCGGCTACCTCAATGAACTGGAACGGGAGACGGGCTGCCAGATCGTGCGCGGCAACCGCCGGGCACTGAAGACCGATGGGCTTCAGGCGGAGCGGCAAAACGGCAAGCGCCGGGCGTCGGTCCGGGACTTCCACAGCTTTCGGGTGACGTGGATCACGTTGGCGCTGGCGGCAGGGGTCCCCCTCGAATTGGTCCAGCGCGTCACCGGACACCGCACCGCCGAAGTTGTCATGAAGCACTACTTCCGACCAGGGCGGGAGGACTTCCGCGCCGCCATCTTCAAGGCGATGCCGAAGATGTTGTCGGATGGGGGGCAGCGGTAGGCGCAGGACCAGATGCGCGAGACCCTCGAACGGATGACCGCGCGGACGTGGAAACGGGACAGAGCGCGGTTGCTCGACATCCTGCGGTGAACTGCGCCTTTAGCGGGTCGCACTGACGCAGCAATGTCTCGATCCGCGTCATCGCCCGTTGGTTCTGACGACCATTGTTATCTGATCAGACCTTGCCTCGCAGTATCCGTTGCAGGAGATGGCGGTGACAGTGATCCTGATTCTCTGCGCAGAGGCACATCACCGTCACGGTGCCGCGCTTGGCAAGGTGCTGAAGCAGCCGCAGCGTGAACTTCTGACCGTGGTTCTTGATGGTGCGATTGCGCCGGTCAATCGTGCCGCCCTCGAATAGTTCTTTACGGTAACGGCGGCTGAACTCACCCCAGGTGATTTCCTTGCCGGCCTGACCAGCGCGAAGCAACGTTTCGCTTGGGGCGAGATTGGGCATCCAGACGTGGCAACGGTTCGCAGGCATTCCGCGGCCTCGAAAGCGCGTGGCCAGAATTCGCAGACCATCCTTGGAAGGCTCAATGGGGCTGAATACTGATTTGGTCTTGATCATAAATCATGCGGCGAGGAGGTGTTGGAGGGTAGCGTCGAGGAGGTGCGCGCCGACGGTGCGGGTTTGGTGCAACTGCGCCTCGAGTGCGTCGCACTGCCGCAGCAACGCCTCCACTCGCGCCACGATCCGCTTCTGTTCGGCCACCGTCGTATTCGACTCCGTGGTGAACCCCGGCACGTGCGGACTTCCGCTGATGGTCCAGAGTTCCACGGCGCCGCCGGGAGGGCAGTTGGTGTAGCGCAGCACTGTCGTCTCAGGTCCGGCCACTTCGTAACTCAGGTCCATCGAGGGCTGCGAGTCGCAAACCGGTCCGTCGCACCCGTTGTACGCCGCCCACATCTGTACAGTGGCCAGCGCTCCTGGAAAGCAGGCCGTCACCGGCAGCGTGCCCGCGGGAAAGGCCCAGCCGCCGTAAGGGACAATTTCATCGGCTGTCCCGTGAATGTGGAGCACGTTCACGCAGTGATCGGGCTGTCGCTGGGTCGGGTCGAGGAACGTCACACCGCACAGACCCGCGATCCCAGCGATCAGGTCGGAGCACTCGACGGCCATCCGGTGGGACATGAATCCCCCATTCGAGATGCCGCTCATGTAGATTCGACGGCGGTCCAACCTATACCGCCGAGCCACCTCCTCGATCAAACCGCGCAGAAAGCTGACGTCATCCGCTTCGGAGCCATAGAAGTTACAGCACGCGTCCGTCGCACTCCAGAATGCGGCGCCCGCGACAGACTGTCCGTCGGCGTAACAGAGCAGAACAGCGTGCTCCTCAGCCAGCGGCTCGAACCTAAAAAAGGCGCTCATGCCAGCCACCCATGTATTCTCATCGACGACGGAGCCGTGGCCGTGAAGCACCAGGAGCAGCGGCATGGGACTTTCTCGGGCGTCCATCCCGCAAAGCTCGTGTCATCCACAGCAAGAGCCCTTTCTCGGGTGCCTCCTACCATGAAACGGCCCAGCGGAAAACCCACCAGGGATTTTTTAAAATCTAGCACGTCACAAATACCTGATGTCACGGCGGTTGTGAAGAACCCGATTTTGCCTTGATCGTTTGCTCAGACCTCTATTCTTGTTGTTCAACTCTTCTTGGAGGAATTCCCATGACCAGCATTTGCACTACCACCAGACGCGTCCCGTTGGGTCAAATTGTCATCACCCCCAACGCCCTCGACCGCCTCAACCCGCATGATGTGTGCGCCTGCCTTTTGCGGCATGTCCGCGGCGATTGGGGCGACCTCGACGCCCACGACATCGCGGAAAACGAGCTCTCCCTCAGGGAGGGGTTCCGGCTGCTCTCGGCCTACGCCGATCGCCACGGCACCCGCTTCTGGATCATCACTGAGGCCGACCGGTCCGCGACGACCGTGCTCCTACCCGAGGACTACTAACCAACCGGCCGCCGGGAACACCCCGGCGGCCTTGCCGACCCTTTTCAAAACCCAAGGAGACCTCTTTATGGAACAAACCAATCAACCCCTTCCCGAACCGTTCACCGTCCCCGAACTCCAGTTTAACCTGGGCACCTTCGAGGGCTTCAACTTCCGAACTCAGTCGGCCATCGAACGGCTGCTCACCGCCGACGAGGTGGTGCATTGGGAACACGATGCCGACGGCGAGGCCGAGTTCTGGCCCGCCGGGGACCATCCCGGGGTGGCCGTGCTCTTCGAACACCGCACCGCCGTCACGGCCGCCGACCTCCTGGCTTTAGACCGCCTTCTACTCGAGTTGGGCGGGGACACGCGCGAGAACTTCCTGCGGGTCCATCACGCCGTGAATTGCTGCGGGTACGACCTCCAGACCTTGGTCGCCGGGACCGTCGAAGACCAATCCCTGCACATCTTCGAGGGGACCAACTTCCTGGACCTGCGACGTGAAGCCGCCTATGAACTCTTTGAGCTGTACGACCCCGAGGCCTACACCGCTTGGGAGCGGAGTTGCTGCGACGGCCTGATCTTCGACACCGACCGGTTCCTCGACTCCCCGGCCTTCTCGGTGGAAGAGGTCCGAATCGGCGACCGCGTGGCGCTGCTGGTCGCGCCCCAGTGACTCCTTGACCGGGCGCTGGCCTTGGCGGCCCGGCGCCCGGTCCGGGGAAGGGGGAGAGACCCCAGTCGGTCGGCGACAATTACCGCTCCCCGCTGGCGAGGCCAAGGTGTCGCGCGGCGGCGGTTCCCCGGCGAAGTTCAGACCCGGCCGCGGTCCGTGCTGCGGGGAGGAGTGGGGAGCGATCCGTCACCCGTCCCAGGCTGCCCGCCGCCACCCCTGCCCGCGAGGAGCCGCCGAGGTGCGCGGGGGAGGGAGGGGGGCAACCCGACACCGACCCCACGCACCCCGGATGACACCATCCCGCTGCTTCCTCGTCGACGCCACCCCCTCGCGGCCCGCCAACACCCCGCACAACGCGCGCCCCTCCTGCCAGCTTGTCCCGCCTGACCTTCCCCGACCCGCCTCGCCTGTCCCCGTTCACCTTCCCCGCGGACTCCCCCGGCCCCCTGTTTTCTCCAGCCCGATGCCTCCTCGCCCATCGCCCGGCCACCTCCGGCAACGCTCCCGCTTCCCAGCCCCGCCCCGTATCCTGCGGCTGCGGCCTCGACGCCAGCCGCCTCCCCGCACACCAGCGACCTCGCTTCGCCCGTGCAATCCCAACTCGAGCCTTCACTTCCCCCCAGCACCGTACAGCGACAGCCTACCGGGCCGACGAGTTGCCCACAGGCGGCGCTCGCTTCGCGGGGCCTTCTATTTGCCCCCGCTCGCGCCGCCGATGGACCACTCTGCAACCTCGCCATACTGCACGCG
>JAXGQW010000012.1:0-83444 GCA_040766265.1 Verrucomicrobiota bacterium | reverse complement strand
CGGCCCAGGAACAGGTCGAGGTCGGCCAGGAAATCTCGCCCCCGGCTGTAGTCCGTCGGCCAGAAACGAGAGAACTCGAAGATCAACAGCCCGACCTTCGGGCGGATCGCCTCGCACGGTTCGAGAAATGATCCCGCAAACAAATCCGCGTCGAGGAACTGGTCGTTGGCCTTCCCCGCGCGATCGCCGAACCGCTCCAGGTTCGGGAACTTCTTGATCGTGATCGTGTCGGTGACCTTGAAACCGAATAGGAAGTCCTCCGGCACCTGCTCGGCCATACGCTGCAAGAACGCGGCGGCGGGAAATGCGTAGTAGGCGGCGTCGACGCAGACCGTCTTGAACACCCGGGCATACTCGCCCAAACAACTGCGATCGAAGCGGCTTCGTGCCAGTTGGCCTCGGTACGCATACCGCTCCGGGGTGTAGAGCAGGTTGATCCAGCCCTCGTACTTCCAACTGCATGTCCCCACATAGACGCCGTGCGCGGCCAACTCGCCCGCACGCGCGCTCATCCGATCACGATCGAATGGCATCGCTCATCCTTTCTCGAGCGTTGAACGTTGAGCGTTGAACGTTGAGCGTTGCACAGCAAACCATTGAATTTCAACGCACGATTCCATGATGCTTGCGGGCTAACGCACGCCTCCCATCAACCGCCTCACGGGGCGGCTCAACAGGGCCAAACCCACCGCCAGGCCGCCGGTCAAGGCCGCGATTTGCAGGAATCGCGTGGCCATCAGGCGGGTGCTTTCATCGCTGACTTCGCCCGCGATCAACCCCGCCACCAGGTTGCCCAGGGACGTCGCCAGAAACCACACCCCCATCATCTGCCCCGTCAACCGGGGAGGCGCCAGCTTCGTCACCGAGCTCAAGCCGACCGGGCTCACGCACAGTTCAGCCAATGTGTGGATGAAGTATGTGGAGATCAGCCACGTGGGCCAGACCAAACCGGCTTCCGCCCGTGCCGCGCCCCACGCCATCACCAGGAACCCCACCCCCAGCAGCGCCAACCCGAACGCGAACTTGGCGGGAAGCGACGGCTCGCGGCCGCGCCGCGCGAGGCCGACCCAGAGGGCGGCGACCACCGGCGCCAGGCTGATGACAAAGACCGGCCCCACCATTTGGAACCAGCCCGCCGGCATCACCCATCCCAGGCACTGGCGGTCGGTGTGCCGCTTTGCAAACAGGTTGAACGACGACCCCGCCTGTTCGAACCCGCACCAGAACAACGCCGAGCAGACAAAGAGGATGGCGATGACACAGACCCGCTTCTTCTCGACACCGCTCAAGCCACCGAACGACAGCACGCCGGCGAAGAACAGCACCGCCAGCCCGAGAATGAACCACTTGGTCGCCTGCGCGACCTTCAGCGCGTCGATCGACACGAGTCCGCTCCAGATGAGAACGACCACAAGGCCCAGAATCCCCAGCCCGCCGCCCAACACCGCCATATCGCGACGCCTCCGCGGCCCCGATTGCACCAACACGGCGCCGGCCTCCCCCAGGCGCGCGCGCAACAGTCGAAACTGAATCAACCCGAGCAGCATCCCGAAACCGGCCGCGGCGAAACCAAGCCGCCAGTTCACTTTTTCGCCGAGGTAACCGCACACCAGGGGGCCGATCGCCGCGCCCAGATTGATGCCCATGTAAAAAATGGTGAAGCCGGCATCGCGCCGCGCGCCGCCCTCCGGGTAGAGCTGCCCGACAATCGCGCTCACGTTCGGCTTGAGAAGGCCTGTGCCCAGGACCACGAACAGCAATCCCAGGTAGAAGGTGTCGGTCCGCGGCAGTGCGAGCGTGAATTGGCCCAGAGCAATCAGCAAACCGCCGTACCAGACCGCCCGCTGCGCACCGAGCAACCGGTCGGCGACCCAACCGCCAGGCAGGGCGGCGAAATAGACGCTGGCGGTGTAAAGCCCGTAGACCGCCCCTGCGAGCGCATCGCTCATCCCCAAACCGCCAGTCTGCACCGCCGCGGTCATGAACAAGATCAGCACCGCCCGCATCCCATAGAAGCTGCAGCGCTCCCACATCTCCGTAAAAAACAGCGTCGACAGGCCGGGCGGATGGCCTGTTCGAATCGGGCTCGAGGCGGTGGTTGCCGGATTCATGGGATCAGAGAGGTTCGCACGGCCTCTTCGTATGATCCTGCCGAGCCGCTGGCAAGAGGTTGTTTCAAGAATCCCCGACCAGTGAAATCCCTTGCAGACAGGTCAGGTTTCCGCGCTCGGTTGAAGGGCCGAGGATTCTCTGGAGCGCGGACTTTGGTATGGTCCGATCCTCGCCTGAAACGGTAACCTTGGCTGGTCGACGCCGGCATCGTTGGGCCGGGCGGGCAAAAAACATCACCATGAAACTGTATCGCGTCTTGTCTCCCCTCCTCTATTCCCTGCTCTCCAGCCTCACGGTGCTCGCGAGTCTCGACCCCATCGACCTGCGCTGCGAATTCCTCCGCGATCCCATCGGCATCGATGCCCCCCAGCCGCGCCTGAGCTGGATTCTGGCCCCGGATGAGCCGCCCGCTCGAGCCGCAGCCCAAATCGCCTACCAAGTCCGAGCCGCCAGCACCAGGAGCGCTCTCGATGCGGAAAAGCCGGATCTCTGGGATACGGGGCGCGTGGACTCCGAACAGTCCATCCACGTTGCCTACGCCGGCCAGGCCTTGCGATCGACCCAGGAATGCTTCTGGCAG
Source organism: Verrucomicrobiota bacterium (assembly GCA_040766265.1). Taxonomy (GTDB): domain Bacteria; phylum Verrucomicrobiota; class Verrucomicrobiia; order Limisphaerales; family J093; genus MWFF01. The sequence continues at coordinate 80,752 of JAXGQW010000012.1, read as the reverse complement.
GTGCGCGTCTGGGACCACGAAGGGCGGCCTTCAGACTGGAGCAAGCCCGCGCGCTGGACCATGGGCCTGCTCGCGCCGGGCGACTGGCAAGCGAAGTGGATCGGCAAGGACGAGCCCGGTCCGGAATCGGCCCTGTCGGGCGTTGACTGGATTTGGCACCCGGAGGGCAATGCCGCGCAATCCGCCCCGGTCGGCACCAGGTACTTCCGCCGCGCTTTCGAGCTTCCCGCTGATCGCTCGATCACGTCGGCCGACCTTGCCCTGACCGGCGACAACGAATTCGCCTGCGTCGTCAATGGCCGACACGCCGGCGGTGGTTCCAACTTCAAGGCGGCCACGCTCATGAACCTGACCCGCATCCTCCGGCCCGGGCCCAATCTCATCGCCGTCTGGGTGAGGAATGTCGGCGAAGGCCCCAATCCGGCCGGGCTCATCGGCCTGCTCCGAGTCGAGTTCGAGACAGGCCCGCCGTTGATCATCCGGACCGATAGCGGCTGGAAATCGTGGGATCGCGAGGTCGACGGCTGGACGCTGCCCGGCTTCGACGACACCGCCTGGCCATCCGCCCGAAAACTCGGGCCGGCTGGGATGGAACCGTGGGGGGCGCTCGCCGGCCCCGAGGATCGGCGCCTGCCGGCCCGGATGTTGCGCCGGGAGTTCGCGCTCGGAACACCGGTGCGCCGCGCGACGGCCTCTATTTCCGGCCTGGGCCTCAGCGAGCTGTACATCAACGGCCGCAAGGTGGGCGACCACGTCCTGTCACCCGGGCTGACGGATTACACCAAACGCGTCTTCTATGTGACCCACGACGTGACGACGCTGCTGAAGCCGGGCCCGAATGCGGTGGGTGTCTGGCTGGGAAACGGACGCTTCTACGCTCCGCGGAGCAACGCCCCCGCCGGGATGATCGGGTACGGCTATCCGAAGCTCCTCTTGCGGATTCTCGTCGAGCACGAGGACGGCACGACCACGACACTCTCGAGCGACGAGTCGTGGAAGCTCACGACCGACGGCCCGATCACCGAAAACAACGAGTATGACGGCGAGGTCTATGATGCGCGCAAGGAACTGCCGGGCTGGGCCAGCCCCGGCTTCGACGACGCCGGATGGCTGCCGGCGCAGCCGGTTCATGCGCCCGAAGGCGCGCTTGTCAGCCAGATGATCGAGCCGATCCGCGTGGTCGAAACGCTCGAACCGCAAAGTCTCACCCAAATCAAACCGGGCGTGTGGATCTATGACCTGGGACAAAACCTAGTCGGATGGTGCCGGCTCAAGGTGTCCGGTCCCAGCGGCGCCGCCGTCACGCTGCGCCACGCCGAAACACTCAAGCCCGATGGCGCGCTCGAGCTCGAGAATCTCCGCGGCGCCCGCGTGACGGACACCTACGTCCTCAAGGGAGGCGGTGTCGAGGTGTACGAACCGCGGTTCACGTACCACGGATTCCGTTACGTGGAACTTACCGGCCATCCGGGTCAGCCCGATCTCAGCACCCTGACCGGTTGCGTGGTTCACGACGATGTCGAGTCCGCCGGAGACTGGTCGAGCTCGAACCCGATGCTCGATCGCCTCTATCGCAACGTGCGTTGGGGCGTGCGCGGCAACTACCGCAGCATCAGCACCGACTGTCCGCAGAGAGACGAGCGGCAGGGTTGGTTGGGCGATCGGTCCCAGGGTTCCAGGGGCGAGACCTTCCTCTTCAACATCGCCGCCCTCTATGCCAAGTGGGTCCAGGACTTCGCCGACGCCCAACGCGGCGACGGCAGCGTGTCCGACGTCTGCCCCGCCTACTGGCCAATCTATTCGGACAATGTCACCTGGCCCGCCAGCACCGTGATCATCCCCGGCCATCTCGTCGACCAGTACGGCGACGTCCGGCTCCTCGAACGCCATTACCCGAGCATGAGCAAGTGGATGGATCACATGGCCGGGTTCATCCGCGACGACCTCATGCCCCGCGACACCTACGGCGACTGGTGCGTTCCTCCCGAGGATCCCAAACTGATCCACACGCGGGATCCCGCCCGCAAGACGGCCCCCGAACTCCTCGGCACGACGCACTACATCCATTGCCTTCGCCTCATGGAACGTTACGCAAAACGGCTGGGCAAGACCGACGACGCCGCGCGGTTCGCCGCGCAGGCGGGGCGCATGACTGACGCCTTGAACCGCAAGCACCTGCGGCCCGCCGAGGGCTGGTATGACAACGGCTCGCAGACAGCGTGCGTCCTTCCCCTCGCGTTTCATCTGACGCCGCCCGAAAGGCGTGCGGATGTGGCCGCGCGCCTGGTGGACAAGATCGTCAACGAATGCAACGGGCATGTCGGCACCGGCCTGGTTGGCGGCCAGTGGCTGATGCGCACGCTCACCGAGATCGGCCAGGCGGGCCTTGCGTACACGCTGGCGACCAACACCACCTACCCAAGCTGGGGTTACATGGCCGACAAAGGCGCCACGACCGTGTGGGAGCTGTGGAATGGAGACACCGGCGATCCCGCCATGAACTCCGGAAACCACGTCATGCTGGTCGGCGATCTCATCGTCTGGTTCTACGAAAACCTCGCCGGCATCCGATCCGATCCGGCGCAGCCCGCCTTCAAACACATCCTCATGAAGCCGCTTCCCGTCGGCGATCTGCGCCATGTCCGCGCCACCCACCGCTCGCCCTACGGCTGGATTCGCAGCGAGTGGCACAGGCATGATCCCGGCCAGCCGGCGGAGCGATTCGCCTGGGACGTAACGATTCCGCCGAACACGACGGCCACCGCGTTCCTTCCATGCTCGAATCCCGCCGCGGTGCGCGAGAGCGGCAACCCGCTCGAGGCGGCTCGAGGGGTGAGCCTCATTGGCCTGCAAGGCGATTCCACCGTCGTCAAGCTGGGTTCAGGCACCTACCACTTCGAACACTGAACCGGGCGCCGGTGCATCTGGCAGTCGCCTGCGGTTGGAACGACACCGGCGTGCCGTCCGCATTCCGGGGTTCTCCGCTCCGCCGCGGTCACAAGTCCGTGCAACATGCGGGCCGGGCAGGAGTGCCGAGTGGAAAAAGGAACGGCCAGGAATCGTCTCCTGGCCGTGTGTTCGAGCCGCGCCGTACCGGGCGCGGCAGAGCCCTTTGCGGGATCAGAGCCGTACGCGATAGAACTTCTGCGCGGCGGCCGGAGCCACCGAGTGCGGCGACGCGGCGCCCGCGATGTCGGTGAATCCGCCCGTCACCTGATCGGCCTGTTGCAGGGTGCCGCCGCCCTCCCACTGCAGACGCAGGGTGCCGTCCTGCTGCACCTGCACGGTGACAGTCGGTTGCTCGACAACCTTGTTGACGAAGCTGTGCCCGTTCAGGCCCGCGGCGTAGATCGCTGTCGCTTCGAGCGGCGTGAGGGCGCGCCGGAAGATGCCGAGGTCGTCGAGGAGAGCGAAGGAGATCGGCCACTCGAAGCCGGCATAGAGGCCTGTGGGATCCTGCCCGATGCAGGTTTGATTGCCCGTTTCGAGGCTCCCGACGCTTGTGATGAGACGGGAATCCACCACGAGGCCGTCGAGGTAAGTCACGCCAAGCCCCTGGCGGTCAAACGAAAAGACCAGGTGATGCCATTGTCCATCGTTGAGCGAGCCGACGGCGCCATAGACATTGATGCCTCCCGCGGCATTGTCGTAGAGCGACCAACCCCAGCCACCTGGAACCCCTGTGTCGCCGGGGCCGAAGGACGGAGCGAATGTGTAGCCGGGATTGTTGGCGGAGTTGACGGCGTTGCAGAGGAATGGCAAATCCCCACCGACGTAGTTGTAGGGCACCTGCACCCAGAACGCCACCGAGAAGTCCTGGTCGGCTCCGAATTGGAGGTCCGGACGCACCCCCAGCTCGACGTAACAGGATCGCACATTGGCGGGATCTTCAATGTTCGTCTCGTACCGCAGCGCCTTGCTCCCGATCTTGCCATCCACATACGAAATGGCGGGCGGCGGCGTGCCCTGCGCTTTGGCCGTGCCGTTGTTGGCCCGGCCGGTGTCGTCGGTCAGGTTGTTCTCGAACTTCCAGTGCGCAACCAGGCCGGGAATCTCCACATCCGTGGTGGGGAGCTGCAGCACAGTCAGAACAACCTCGTCGCTCGTGACGCTGCCAATCGAGTTCTGGACAACCAGGGTGTAGCGTCCGGCATCGCTGGCTTGCAGCTTGGCGAAGTTCAGGGTGTCCGTGGTTGCTCCCGCAACGTTCACCCCGTTCTTCTTCCATTGATAGCTCACCGGTTGGCTCCCGGCCGCCGCCGCGCTCAATTTGGCCGGCATGTTCACGTAGGCGGTGACCGGCACCGGCTGGACCTGGATGGTCGGCGCCAGGCCCGTGCCATACTGCGCCACGAAGTGGGCCCACACGCGATCCTCGGTCAATGCCGTCTTGTAGATCGCAACTTCGTCGATGGTCCCCGTGAAGTAAAGCTCATGGGTGGCGTCGACACCCCCCCGCTTGGCCCCAAGGCTGACAGGCTGAATCGAGGGACGCAGCCCGTATGTCGGCGTCGGGTTTCCACCGCCCATCAGGACGCCGTTGACGTAAAACGACATCAGTCCGTTCTCGCCATCGTACACGCCGGCGAGATGCTGCCAGGTCCCGTTGGGACCGACATCCGCATCACACGACACCATGGCAAAGTCGCCGTCCTGGCGGACGAAGAAGCTGTAGACACCCGAGCTGATCCCCAAGCAGAACTGCTCGGTCCCCGGATCGCCCCCCATGCCAACGTCGCCCGTTCCCTTGGCGATGATGCCGGCGCCGTCCACTTGGTTCGGCGGTCCTTTGACCCACGCCTCGATGGTGAATGTCGCCGTCGCACCGCTGAAGTCGGTCACTGCGCCATCGATGCCGCCCACATACGTGTCCGCGGCGCTGGTGCCCACCGCCTTGTCCGGATCGAGGAAGGAAAAGCCATCCTGCCCCAACGCAACACCCCGGTACTGAGCATCGAGTCCACCCCAGAAATCGTAGGCCACGGCGCCGCTGGTCTCGCCCAGCCGCCAGTACGCCATCGGGTTGTCGGCCAGCACTTCCGCCGCATAACCGGCGGGCGCCGGCAGGACAGCGAAGGTTGCCGCGGCACTGGTCTCTTCACCGAACGCGTTGCTCACGGTGCATGTGTAGCTGCCGGCCTGGTCTGCCCGCACGGGGTCCAGCACGTACTCGGCACTCGTCGCGCCGGGAATCGGTGTGCCGTTGAGTTTCCATTGGTAGGAGAGCGGGGCGCTCCCCGTGACCTCGACCGAGAACCGCATCGCCGCTCCGGCGTATCGCGTGGCCGAGGCGGGATCTCGGGTGATCTCCGGCGCAGTGGCCACCACCACCAGATCCACCGAACTGGTCACCTTTCCGTTGGCGTTGCTCACCTCGACGGCGTAGGTGCCGGTGTCCCCAGCCGTCACGTTGCTGAGGGTGAGCGTGGGCGAGGTCCTGCCCGGCAGCGCCGCGCCATCCTTGGTCCATTGATACGCAAGCGGCGGGGTTCCCTCAGCCGTGACCTCGAAGACGACCGTATCGCCCGCGTACACTGCGCCCGCTGGGGCCTTGGGCGCCTGGATGATAATCGGCAGCGGCTTCGACGCGGTGTAGACCGACTTGATCTCCGCCGGGGTCAGAGCGCGATTGAAGATCGCAACTTCATCGATGGCGCCCTGGAAAGTCCGACCGTCCGCCTCGGGATAGGGCACACCCGGCTCTTCCCCCCGGGCCCCGATGGCCCACCCGCCATTGACAGTCACAGCCCCAAAGCCGGTGTAGTTGGCGGCCATCGGCTCGCCGTGGCGATAGAGTCTCCAGCCGTTGCCCTCATCCCAAGTGCCCGCCAGGAACACCCAGTTGCCAATGTCGCCATCAGGCACAGCGGCGGTGACCGTGTTGACCGCGACGCCTTCCAGTGTGCCCACCTCGTACTTGCCTTGGTTGATCCGCAGGACGACCTCCATCAACGAGAGGTCTGCACCCTCCGAACCGTGCGTGACAATGTTGCGCAACATGGCCTTGGACGTCGGCTTGACCCACGCCATGATCGTGATCTGGCCGGTGAAATCCAACGCCTCCGCATCCGGAATGGCCACTCGCCCAACCACGCCCGACAGCGCGGCCGCCTTGTTGCTCGCAGCCATCCCCGCACACGCCGGGCCCTCGACGCCAGGGGTCGTGCCGGGATAGAAGACGCCGTCGGCGGCGGCTCCGGCGCTGCCGGCATTGACTGTGGCAGGCAATGTGCCGGGGTCGGGCGCCGTATAAGCGGGCTCGTCCAGCTTCCAGTACCCCACCGGGTTGTCGGCCACCACCGCCGCGCCATAGCCGGTCTTGTCGTTGATCCCCTTGTCATAGTGGGCGGCCACGCGCTCGGCGCTCAGCACCCCCTGGTAGAACGCGACTTCGTCGATCCATCCGTCGAAACCGCGATTGCCCGAGTACCCGCCCAGGCTGCCGTCGTTGAAGCCCGTTCCCCCGATTCGCAGGGGGCGCAGCGGATTGGGGCGGTACGGATTGCCGGTGGTGACGACGGCCAGGTCGGAAGGCCGGACCCCGTTGACGTAAAGGTCGGCGGTCTTGGCCTGTCCGTCGTAAATCGCGACGACATGCTGCCACTGGTTGGCCACAAGACCGCTGCCTTTCGCAGTAATCGCGTAGCTGTTCAGCGCCCCCACGCGGAAGTCCCACTTCGCGCCCGGCGCCATGTACATCATCCAGCCTGAGCGATCACTGGAGGTGGCGTCGTTGCCGAGCGAAGAAATCGCGCAGATGTCGCTCTGGTTGCCCACCGGCAGCGCCGCCGGCTTGGCCCAGAACTCGAGGGTGAACGAGCCCTCGGGATTCCAGGCGGCATTCCAGGGAACATCCACCTTCGATCCGCACACAGCGGTGCTCAAACCGGCATTGAACATCCGAATCGCGCTGCCGACGATCCCCTCCTCGCCAGGGAGCAAATCGAGCACACCATAGCCCGTTCCCGCCTCGCCGACCGACCCGGCGTTGGCGAAGGTCCGCGGCGGCGGGACCGTGACCGTCTCGTCGAGATGCCAGTAGCCCACCGGGTTGAGGGCCATGACGGTCGAGGTGTAGTCGGCAGCCTGAAGGATTGGCGCCGCGCCTGCAGCAATCAGGAAGGCCGCGGTTGCGGCTGCCAAACGGGGGCAATGCAGTTTGCTCATGAGCAGTCTCCGGCTGATGTGTGTTCTTTGGGTTGCTTGATGACGGTGATCCTCAAGAAGCCGCCGCGCCGCTGTCAAGGAGTTTCTCCAGCCAAACGAAAACCCCGGTCGCTGTAATCCACGACTGGACCAGCGACCGGGGCAAATGCGTCAGAGATCGGCTTGCGGACGGCCCGGCTATTTCGGACGAGTGGCGATGTCCTGGAGAAAAGCGACATCGGCGTTTCGGGGGGTCGAGATCCGATCAGGCACCTGGCCGTTCCTGACAATCGGCGGCGTGGTGCGCGAGTCTTTCCAGCGCCGGAGTTCCGAGTGACCGTCGGCGAAGGAGAATCCGCCGCCGTTGTTATGGTAAAAACCGGGGAGATCCCAGAAGCCGTGCTGCTCGGGGTGGTCTGGGTAACCGGCCATGTTGACCGCGAAGTTCCCCATGTCGATGCTGTCCTCGCGCATATCGAGGAAGACAAAAACCTTGGTCGGACCCGGATCGATCAACTCGGTGTACTTGCGGTAGATCTTGTAATTGCTCACCTGCGCGCCCCAACCGCCGTCGGTTCCGCCCCAGCCGCCCAGGTAGAGGTTCATGGACATGCTGCGCACGCGCGGCTTCATCTGGCCATTGACATTGAACTGCGACTTGTCGGCCGGGCAGCGCCAGATGTTCAGGCTCTCGCCGCAGTACTTCCACATCGGACTCTTCTTGACCGTGAGTTCCGGATCCCAATTGGCCCGGTTGGCCGGGCTCGAGTCCGTGGTCCCCGTCACCCACGAATAGAGGAGGGTTTCGGGTTTGGAACTGTCCTCGCTGGCATACAGAAGGGCGTCGTTGTTGTCCTCAACGTACATCCGCCAGGCCAGACAAAGTTGCCTGTGGTTGTTCATGCACTGGATGCCCAGGGTCTTTGACTTCGCCTTGCCGAGAGCGGGCAGGAGCATCCCTGCCAGAATGGCAATGATGGCAATGACGACCAGGAGTTCAATCAACGTGAAACCGGAGGCGGAGCCCCGTCGTCGAGCATCCGCACGCGGTTCAACAATCATTCGCATAGCCATGTGTCCAGTTGTTAGGTTGTTTCACCCGCCCGGGCTGTCTGCCGTTTGCGCCCTCGGCGGGCTTATCGTGCCTTTTTAATAGCCTGAATCGACATTCTGTCAATGTGCTTTATGGGGCACACCGGACGACACGCCGACACATGCCGCGCAAAAAACCGCGGTTTCGAGGCGGCACGCGCTTGCATTTCCCCCGTCCATCGCCACACTCGGACGCCAGCGGGCGCCGTTCACCGGTTGGATGGCCGGTGGCAGACCGCCCGATCGACGCGAACCGAATGACCCAATGCGCACTACTTACGTCCCGCCACTGACCGCGGAAACCGCGAAAGACCAGACCCACAAAGTGAGCCCGGCGACCGTGCCGGTCGAAACCGTGCAGCCTGTGAAGGGCGACATCATGCTCGTCGGCCTCGATTTGGGCACGAACACGTCGTGCCTGAAGGTGGCTCCGCTGGGCTCGACGCAGCCTCTTCTGAGCGAGATCATTCCCACCGTTGTCGGATACGCCAAGGAGGGCATCGTCGACAATCTCCTGCCCGACAATGCCAAGGTCCTTTTCGGCCACCTGGCCCAGAAGAACCGCATGTATCTGCGCATGGTCCCGCCGCTGGCTGACGGCGTGGTGGTGGATATGGCGGCCGCGCACGATTTCATCCGCCATCTGCGTCAGTTGATCAACGCGCCCGCGGGGGTCGAACTGCGCGTGGTGGCGGGGTTGCCCGCCTCGGCGGATCGGACCGCCCGCGAGCATCTGCTCGAGGCCCTGGGCGGCTTCTTTCACAAGGCGTTGCTCGTCCCGGAGCCTTTCCTGGCCGCGCTCGGGTTTCGCGATCCTTCAAAGCTCGGCGATCCCGCGTATCTCGACCCGGTCCGCAATTCCGTTTTTGTGGACATCGGCGCGGGAACGACCGATGTCTGCCTGGTGCAAGGCTACTTCCCGACCGCCGACGACCAGATCAGCGTGCCGTTTGCCGGCGACAAGGTCGACGCCCTTCTCCAGGCGGCCATCGGCCAGGCCTATCCGGATGTCCAACTCTCCCTCTTCAAGATCCGCGAACTCAAGGAAGCCCATTCCTACGTGGGCAAGATCGACAGCCCGATCACGGCAAGCGTGCTGGTCGGCGGCAAACCGCGCAAACTCGAACTGGGAGAGATCATGGGCGATGCCTGCCAGCAACTGCTGCTCAAGATCCTGGACTGCGTGAAGGCGATCATCGCCGAGGCCTCGACCGACAGCGTGGGCGAACTGATGCAGAACATCATCCTCACCGGCGGCGGCAGCCGCGTCCGCCACCTGGCCCCGGAACTCGAACGCCTCCTCGGCGAGGAGGGTTACGAAAAACCGAGAGTGCTGACCGTCGGCGAGAATTACAAACAGCACGTCGCCGAGGGCGCCGTGGTCGCCGGACGCCAGGCCAAAGAAAACCAGTGGATCTCTCTTGCAGGCCGCTAGCGCGCATTTCTCACCAACTTCTGAAGAACGGGGAGCCGATGTCATCGAAAGGTGCACTCATGCGCGCTAGCCACGCGCGCCCCCCGGATCAGCGGGAGATCAAGCGCGGCGTGTGATGCGGCGATAGACCTCGACGTATTGCGCGGTGCTCCGGTCCCAGGAGAAATCGGCCCGCATGCCGTTGCGCCGATAATCGAGAAGGAGATCCGGCTCGCGGTACAGGGCCAGGGCCTTGCGCATCGCCTTGGCCAGTGCCGCGGCCGCGTAATCCCGGAACTTGATGCCATTGGCGCGCTCCTGGTTTTCGCGAATGTCCACGACGGAATCGATCAGCCCGCCTGTCGCGCGCACCACCGGGACCGTGCCGTAGCGCAGGCTGTACATCTGATTCAAGCCGCTTGGCTCGAATTGCGAAGGCATCAGGAAGAAGTCGCAGCCGGCCTCGATGCGATGCGCGAGGGCGTGATTGTAACCGAGCCGGATTGCCGCCTTGAGGGGATGGCGCTCTTCGAGTTCGAGGAACGCCTCCTGGAACTCGACCAACCCGCTTCCCAGCAGGACGAACTGGAGATCGCCAGCCAGCATCTCTTCCAGCGCGCCCAGGGCGAGGTCAATCCCCTTCTGATGCACCAGCCGCGTCACCATCCCGAACAACGGCGTGGCGGGCATCGGCGGAAGCCCCGTCTCGCGCTGGAGGGCGAGCTTGTTCGCGTCCTTGCCTGAGAGATCGCCGACCTCATACGGCGCCGCCAGAAACCTGTTGCCCGTGGTCCGCCATTCGTCGTAATCGACCCCGTTGAGAATCCCGGTCAGGGCGCCGGCTCGGAGGCGCAAAACGCCATCGAGGCCGCACCCGTGCTCGGGGGTTTGGATCTCCCCGGCGTAGCTCGGGCTCACGGTCGTGATCGCGTCGCTCGAGACCAGGCCGGTCTTCAGGCAGTTGAAGCGTCCGTGGAATTCGGCGCCGTCCGCGGTGAAATGGGACCAGGGGAGATTGGACAGCGCGAACGTCTGGGCCGGGTAGACCCCCTGGTAGGCCAGGTTGTGGATGGTGAGGCACGTGGCCGGCGGCGCGGCCCATCCATCGGTCAAGGCCTGATGCCTGATCAGCAGCGGAGTCAGCGCCGTGTGCCAGTCGTTCACGTGCACGACCTGCGGATGCCAGGGCAGATATCGAGCCAGGTGCGCGACGCACTTCGCAAAAAAAACAAACCGATCCGGGTTGTCCGCAAACTCCCCCCGCGGCGTGCCATAGAGCCCGGGACGCCGGAAAAAGCCGGGCTGATCGATGAAGTAGAGGGTGAGGTTCGCCGCCGGCTCGGCCACCCAGACCGACGCGCTCAGCAGGTTGCCTCCCAGCGGCAACTGCATCCGCCAGTCGAACGGACGCAATCCGTGAAAACGTTCCCGAATGCCGACGTAGAGCGGCGTGACCACCCCGACCTGGTGTCCCGCCGCGGCCAGGGACTTGGCCAGCGCCGCCACCATGTCCGCCAGGCCCCCGCTCTTCGAGTACGGGAAGACCTCGCTGCTCGCCAGTAGAATCCTCATGGGGAGCACGCCGGCAGGGGCAGACGGTCCGCGCCCAGGTAGGGGCGCAACGGCTCGGGAATCAGAACCGAACCGTCCGCCTGCTGGTGCGTCTCGATCAGCGCGACAAAGAGGCGGGCCAGGGCTGTTCCGCTGCCGTTGAGGATGTGCGGGAACCGATTGCCGCCGTCGGCCAGCTTGTACCGGCAATTCATCCGGCGCGCCTGGAAGTCCTCACAGTTCGAGCAGCTTGACACTTCGAGGTACTGGCCCTGCCCGGGAGCCCAGACCTCGAGATCATAGGTCTTGGCGCTGGCGAATCCCATGTCCCCCGTGCACAACAGCACAACCCGATAATGCAGCCCCAGCAGTTGCAGAACCCGCTCCGCATCGGCCACCATCTTCTCGTGCTCCGCGTAACCATCCTCCGGCCGCACAATCTTGATCAGCTCGACCTTGTCGAACTGGTGCACACGGATCATCCCCCGCGTCCCCACGCCCGCCGCGCCCGCCTCCGCCCGGAAGCACGGACTGTAGGCGACGTAACGGATCGGAAGCTGGGCCTCCAGGAGAATCTCGTCCCGATGGATGTTGGCAACCGGCGCCTCGGCCGTCGGCAGGAGGTAGAGCTTGCCCAGGGTCGAGCTGTCCAACCCCTCCTGCACCGCGTAGGCCTGATCCTCGAATTTCGGGAACTGCCCGACTCCCACCATGCAGTCCCGCCCGATCAGGTACGGCGGCGAGACCTCGGTGTACCCGTGCTGGCCGGTATGCAGATCCAGAAGAAACGAGGTCAGCGCCCGTTCGAGTCGCGCGCCCCAGCCCGTGTAGAGCAAAAAGCCGCTCCCCGACAGCTTCGCGCCGCGGCCGAAATCGACCAGCTTCAGCCGACTGCAGAGGTCCACATGCGGCAGCAGAGGAAAAACCGACACCGGCTTCTCTCCCCACATCCGAACGACGACATTGTCCTCGGCGGCCCGGCCAGCCGGCACGCTCGCGTGCGGGAGGTTCGGCAGCCGCAGAAGAATCTGATCCCGCGCCTCATCGAGCGCCGCGACCTTCCCGTCCAGATCGGCAATCCGGTCGCCGATCTGGCGCGTTTCGGCCTTGCGCGCCTCGGCCTCGGCGAGCTTGCGCTGCCCCATCAGAGCGCCGATTTCCTTCGACACACGATTGCGCTGCGCCTTGAGAGCCTCGACCTCCGCCAAAGTCTGGCGCCGTTGCGCATCGATCCCAAGCACCTCGTCCACCTTGGCCTCGTCACCGCCGCCCCGGCTGGCCAGGCGTTCCCGGACCAGGTCCCGCTGATCCCGAATCAGTTTGACATCGAGCATCCGCGGAGTATGCGCGCCGCCCCCTTCCTGGGCAAGGGCGACGCGAGCCCCCGCAAGTCTCTCTTTCCATGAACCGTAAGAGTTCTAATCCTGATCGTTCTAATCGTAATCGTAATCTCAATCCCAATCGGCGACAGCGGATTACAATTACGCGCGGTAGAATTCGGTTCATGGTCCCCGCGCGCATTCAACCGTTTCGACACGGCCGATCACATCGGACCCCGGATCGAGTCCTCGATCCGGATCAGCGTGCCCGCGCGCACCTCCCAGCGATGAAGCTGCCGGCCGAGTTCGCGCGGCCAGTTCTCCTCCGTGCACGTCATGAACACCTGGCTGCTTGCCTGGTGCGACCGCTCGATCAACGGCAAGAGGCCGCTGCGCCGCTTCGCGTCCAGCTCGCCCATCACGTCGTCGATCACCAGGACGGGCGGGGCGCCGTGCAGACCCGTCACATACTCGGCCTGGGCCATCTTGAGGGCGATGGCCAGGGTGCGTTTCTGTCCCTCGCTGGCGAATTGGGCCACCGGCTTCTCGTCGAGCAACAGCCGCAGTTCGTCGCGGTGCGGGCCGCAGACAGTGGTCCGGAAGATGCGCTCCCGAGAGCGGGCCTGGGCCAGCTCGACCGCGAAATCCGCTTTCGCGCTCGGCTGATAATCGAGCCTGAGATCCTCCGCGCCGTTCGAGATCTTGCGATACGCAAGCCGCACCAGGGGAGAGAGGCGCGGCGTGAGTTCGCGTCGCCATCGCATGATCTCGTTGCCCGCCGCCACGACCTCACGGGTGAAGCTGTCCAGGGCGGCTTCGTCCGCCACACGCTGTTTGAGGAGGGCGTTGCGCGAGCGCAGGGCTTTGAGGTAGCGCTGCAGCAGCGGCAGATACGCCGGCGCTGTCTGCGACAGCAGAAGATCGAGAAACCGCCGCCGCCGGCTTCCGGGCCCCTTCACCAATTGCTGGTCCTCGGTGCAGAACACCACCGCCCGCACCGCGCCGAGGTAATCGGTCAAACGGCGGATCGGCTGTCCGTTGAGGCTGATCCGCCGCTCGGACGCCGACCAGTACAGCTTGATCTCCCGCGTGCCCTGGCCGACGACCGAAGCGCCAACGAAGTACCCTTTCTGGCCGTGTCGCACCATCTGCGCGCCCCCGACACCGCGGAACGAGCGCAGGGTGGCCAGCAGGTAGATCGCCTCGAGAATGTTGGTTTTGCCCTGGGCGTTGTTTCCCAGCAGCAGGTGGAAACCGGGCGGAAAATCGGCATCCAGCCGGGCGTAGTTGCGGAAATCGCGCAAACGCAGGTGGGCCAAATGCATGGCCGAAGCGTAATCGCAGGGTGACAAGACTTCAAAGCAATCCTGGCATCGCCAATCTCATTTTCCGCTTGTTCCCTCCTTCTAAGGACGCATGTTTGGTCCGTGGATACCTCGAAGATCACTCCCGATCAGTTGCGGGCCCGCAAAGGCGGGGCACGAATCCCGGCCCTGACCGCATACGATTACCCGACGACCCGTCTGCTGGACGAAGCCGGCATCCCGCTCATCCTCGTCGGGGATTCGCTCGGAATGGTCGTCCTGGGCTACCCGGATACCACCGTGGTGACCATGGAAGAAATGGAGCATCACACCCGCGCCGCCGCGCGGGCCCGCCCCAAAGCCCTGCTCGCGGCCGACCTGCCCTCCCGGAGCTACCGCACGCCCTCGGAATCGGTGACCAACGCCCGCCGGCTCGTGGCCGCGGGAGCCGAGGCCGTCAAGGCCGAGGGAGGGCTGGCCATCGCGGACCAGGTGCGGGCGATTGTGGCCGAAGGGATCCCGTTCCTTGGCCACCTCGGCATGCTGCCGCAGCATGTCCTCGAAGAAGGCGGCTATCACATCAAGGGCAAACGCGAGCACGAGCGCGAGGCCCTGCTCGAAGACGCGCGCTTCCTGGCCGAGGCCGGGGCTTTTGCCGTGGTGCTCGAACTGGTCTGGCCAGCCGTTGCCCTCGAAGTCACCCGCGCGGTGGCCATCCCGACCATCGGCATCGGATCCGGACCCGACTGCGACGGCCAAATCCTGGTCGTCAATGACCTGGTCGGGACATTTCCCTGGTTCACCCCGCGGTTCGTGACGCCGCGCGTCCGGGCCTTCGACCAGATGCGCGCGGCCATCGAGGACTGGAGCCGCTCGGTGTAACCGGCCTTGGCGGCTTTGCGTCTTGGCGTGAGATCATGGCCTGTGCGAAGCAGACCGCCGCAACCCACGGATCTGCTCGATCCGTGTCGTGCATTGAATCGGTGAGGGCTCCACACAGATTCGGGTCGGAACACAGATTGAGTGGGGGGAGAGCCGATTTTGTCCTCCTCGGGAATCTGTGGTCCGCCCTGAATCGGTGTGGGGATTCCCTGGCTCGCTGTTGCCTTGGATTCGTGTCGTTCGCGGGCTAACCGGCTCGCGGAGGTCCGGTGCTGGCGCGAACAACCAGCGTGCCGGGCAGCAGTCGGGAACTGACCGATTCGCCGCGGAGCAGCGCCTGCATCATGCCAACGGCGGCCAAACCGAGTTGGTATTTGGGCTGCCGCACCGTCGTGAGCGGCACGCGAAAGCACTCGCTGAACGGGATGTTGCCGCAGCCCACGACCGAAAGATCCTGGGGTATCCGCAGGCCGCGGTCGAAGAACAACGTGGCGGCTCCCATGGCGACCTGGTCGTTGACCCCCTGAACGGCCGTGGCGGCGGCGCTCTCGCCGAGCATCTGCGCGGCCGCCTTCACCCCGTCTTCCATCGATTCCCCGGCATGAAAGATGAGCCCGTCATCGACCTCGAGCCCGGCCTTGCGCAGGGCGCGGCGATAACCCTCGAAACGGTTCTGAGCGGCGGGCGACGTGGGCGGGCCGGACAGAAATGCGATGCGGCGATGGCCTAGCTCGATCAAATGGGCAGTGGCCTCGCCGGCCGCCAGAGCCTCGTCGGTCTGGACGTTGACGAACGGCTCGCAAAAAGGCGGTTTGGGCCCCAAGACGACCACCTTCGTGCCGTGCCGCCGCACCTCGTCGTAGGCGGGGGCGGAGGGATCGAGCCGATAGACCGGCTGAAGGAAGAAGCCCTCGACACGACGGGCGAGCGCGCGGCGGATGCAGATCTCCTCCCGGTCGAGCCGATTGAGCGACTGGCTCACGAGCAAGTCGCGTCCAAGATCGTGCGTCCGCTCGCTGAGGGCCAGCAGGATGCGGGTGGCCACCGGATCGGCAACGTTTGGCACGACAAAGGCGATCAGCCGCGTGCTGCGGGTGCGCAAACTCTGGGCCATCGCATTGGGCACATAGCCCATCTGCTCCGCCAGGGCGCGCACACGCGCCCTGGTGGCTGCGGAGATGTCCGGCGTGTCCCGCAAAACGCGGGAGACCGTCATTACCGACACGCCGGCCTGCCTCGCGATGTCAACCAGACGTACCATGTCATTGCGGCTTGCGGAGGGAGACGCGTCGCGCGGCTCTCGAACCCGGGCAAGGCCGGGCCTGATCGCCGGCTGCTCTCCTCAGACGCTGGACCCGCTCCAGTTCAGTTTCTGCCGCAGTGTCCCAAAAAACGAGCTTCCAGGCAAGCGCACCAAATGCGCCGTGTTGCGGCTGCGCCGCACCTTGAGCCAATCGCCGGCCCGCAGTTCGGCGCGGGTCTGGCCGTCAGCGGCCAGGAACGTGTCCACCCGTTCGCTGAGCAGGCGGACCTCGATGGTCGAACTCAGGCTCACGATCACCGACCGGTTCGAGAGTGTGTGCGGGCAGATGGGCGTGAGGGCGAACACATCGGCCCGGGGACTCACCACGGCGCCGCCGGCGGCGAGCGAGTACGCCGTCGATCCGGTCGGCGAACTGACGATCAAGCCATCGCCTCGGTAGCTGGTCAGCACTTCACGGTCGACCTTCACCTCGAGTTCGATCAGGCGCGGAACCATGCCGTGGCTGACCACAAAGTCGTTGAGCGCCACCTCGTGGATCGGCCCGTGGCGTCCCCGCCCCGCGGCCTCGATTAGGGGACGCGACTCGACGTGGCACTGTCCCGACCACACCGCCTCGAGGGTCCGGCCCAGGTTGGCGGCCGAACTGGCGGTGAGAAAGCCCAGACGGCCCAGGTTGATGCCCAGGATCGGCGTGCCGGAGCCGGCGGCCTGCCGGGCCACATGGAGAATCGTGCCGTCCCCTCCAAACACAATCAGCAGATCGCACTCCCTGGCCAGTGCCCTGACCGACTCGAAACGCGCGTCGGAAAGCCCGACAAACTCGGCCGTGCCGGCATCGACGAGCACCTCCCGCCCAGCGGCGGCAATCAGCGCCCTCGCCTTGCGCGCCACGCTGCGGGTGGCAACTTTCTCCGGATTCCCGACCAGGCCCACCCGGCGAATCGAATCAGGTAGTCTTTTCAATCAACGCCAAGAATTCCTTGTTGCCCGCCGGCCCCAGAATGGGCGATTCCGTCACCGCACGCCAGCGCAAACCGACGAAGCCGCCGACGAAGGCTTCGAGCTCGCCGAGGACTCGCCGATGCACTGCCGGATCAGTGATGACCCCGCCGCCCCGGCTCGCCTCGGCCCGACCGGCCTCGAACTGCGGCTTCACGAGCGCCACAAGGCAGCCCCCGGGGCGGACGAGCGCCGCCGTGGGCGGGAGGACCAGCCGCAACGAGATGAAGGAACAGTCAATCACCGCCATGTCCACCGGGGCGAACGGCGCCGGAAAACAACCCGCCGCAAGATGGCGCGCATTCAGGCCCTCGATGGCGTGCACCCGGGGGTCCTGACGGAGCTTCCAGGCCAGTTGACCGCGCCCGACATCGACGGCGAAGACCCGCGCGGCGCCGTGCTGCAGGAGACAATCGGTGAACCCGCCCGTGGAAGCCCCGACATCGAGGGCGGTGGCGCCCCGCACGCCCAGGCCGAACGACTCGAGCGCATGCTCGAGCTTCAATCCGCCGCGGCTCACGTATTTCTCGGGGGCGTCGATCGCGATGGCCGCCGAGTCGCGGACCGGCTCGCTGGGCTTTCGGGCCACCTGGCCATCCACCCGCACCTGGCCCGCGAGAACCATGCGCTTGGCCTTGTCGCGGCTCGGGCTGAGGTTGCGCCGCACCAGAGCGGCGTCGAGGCGTTCACACCCGAGCCGCGGCTCAGACCGACGAGGCGTGTCCTCAGTTCCCTTGCGCTGAGGCTTGCCCATGGCAGCCGGCAGCCGACGCCTCGCTAATGTTTGGGCCGCAGGAGAATGGCCTTCTTGGTGGTGCCGTCCACCTCGACGCTGTGCGTCTCGACACCCGGATCGTCCTTGAGCGCGTTGTGGACAATGCGCCGGTCGAACGCATTCATCGGCTCGAGTTCGACGATGTCGCCCCAGCGCCGGACCTTCTCGGCGGCTTCCATCGCTTTCTGCACCAGCGCCTCGCGCGCCTGGGACCGATACCCGCCGACATCGAGAGTGATCTTGGGATGCTCCTTGTCCTGCTGGAAGATCATCCGGTTGATCAGATACTGCATCTCGCTGAGGGTCTGGCCCTGGCGCCCGATCAACCGCCCGGCGTCGTCGCATTGGATGTCGACGAGCATTCCGTCGTCGAGTTGGCTCGGTTCAACGGTGCATGGGAACCCCAGGAGACGAAGAAACTCCTCGGTGAGCGCTTTGGCATTGGCAGGCATAAAATGTGGCGAGGTTTGAGTGTTCAGAAAGCGTGTCGAAACCATCCATCGGCCGCAAAGCGTATCCGGGTCACTTGCCCTTGGCCGGCCGGACCGGCGGTTTGGGCGGCGCCGCGGACTGTGCCGGCGTCATGCTCTTGGTGAGTTTCATCTGGAGGATGCTTAGCAGGTTCTGGACGGTCCAGTAAAGCGCCAACCCGGCGGAGAAGTTGTACAGCATGAACACGAAGATGAGCGGCATGTACTGCATCATCTTCTGCTGGACCGGATCCACACCCGGCGAGGGCGGGGTCAGCCGCATCTGCCAAATCTGGGTCGCCCCCATGATCAGCGGCAGCGGGTTGATGGGAAAGCCGAACACCAATGCCACCGTGTCCGGCTGCGACAGGTCGCAAGCCCAGAGAAAGCGCGCCCCGCGCAACTCGATCGCGCTGCGTAGCATCTGGAAGAAGCCGAAAAACACCGGAATCTGAAGCATGAGCGGCAGGCAGCCCCCCAGCGGGCTGACCTTGTTCTCCTTCATGAACTCCATCAGCTTCTGATTCATCTTCTTGGGATCGGACTTGTACTTCTCCTGGAGCGCCTTCATCTGCGGCTGCAGAGCCTGCATGCGCTTCATCGACCGTGTGCTCGCCTGGGTCAACGGCCAGAAGAGAATCTTGATGATGACGGTGATGGCGATGATCGTCGCGCCATAGGACAAACCCAGACTGTGAAGGCCGTTCATCGACGTGAGCAGCAGCTTGGCGAACCACCCGAAAAAGCCCCCAAAGCCCATCACCAGATCGACGTTGCGACCCAGCTTCGCCAGGGTGTTGTACTCTTTCGGGCCCGCGAACACCTCGAGTCGGCGATCGAGCGCCTGGCCGGGAGGAATCACCAGAGGCGCATAAACAAACGCGGCCTGGTATCCGACCGGCTTGGCCTTGATCCTCGAGTCGCGTTCCCGCTCCTCGCTGCTCGGGGGCGGCAGATCGACCGGACGCGCCACCAGTCCATGCGGAGCCTGTTGAGGAATCGCCACCATCGTGAAAAACTGGTTCTGAACCGATGCCCAAACCACATTGCTGGCGCCCGGACTCTGGTACTCGGCGCGCGGCGCGCCGCCCAGACCCAGACAACTGAAGAAGCCCCGGTTGGAAAACCAGTTCCGATCCGCCGACACCGTTCGCCCGCCGTCGTACCATTCCAGTCGCACGTAGGTGCCGTCGTCATAGGGCCCCATCGGAGTCGCCGCGCCAATCACCAGCTCCTGCGCGGGAAGGGCGATCGGCTCGCTCCCCGGGTTCTCGATCCGGACGGCCGCGGCGACCATGTAATTGGACTGAACCAGGAATTCCTTCACCACGCGCAACCCGTTGGTCAGCGTCTTCTCGGCAGTCACGCCCCCCTCGATCCGGCGCATCGCAAACGGACGCGCATCATCGAGACCACCCCCGGCAAAAAGAGCCAGCGCGGGCACCGGCGCATCCCGATTCAAAGTCGCCAACTTGTCGGAATCGGCGCGTTTCCCGCGCCCGCACGGCACGGTCTCGACTGTTCCCTTCAACTCGACCCTTTTTAAACCGCCCCCGTGCGAAGTGAATGTGTAGATCGCATCGGTCGACTCGACTTTGACGGTTTCCTCGGGGCCTGTCGGCGGCTGCCAGGCAAACGCGCCCGAGCTGGGGGCGGTGATGGCGGGCAATGCCGCGGCCGCACCCGATCCCCCCAGGCCATTGGTCGAGGGCGGGAGGTTTGTCAGGCCGAAGAGGTTGGTCGATGCGGCGCCCGCGACGATGTTGGTGCGCCCGGCCTGCGTCGGCGGCGGGAAGATCTTGTTCACCAACGCGGGCCAGAGCATCAGCAAAACGAAACAGAGAACAAGAATGAGAATCGACTTGCGGTCCATGACGGAAACTCAGGCGGGACCCTGTGCTACAAT
Source organism: Verrucomicrobiota bacterium (assembly GCA_040766265.1). Taxonomy (GTDB): domain Bacteria; phylum Verrucomicrobiota; class Verrucomicrobiia; order Limisphaerales; family J093; genus MWFF01. The sequence continues at coordinate 60,630 of JAXGQW010000012.1, read as the reverse complement.
CGTTGAGATCGGTCGCAGGCTGCGAACAAACTCGGAGCCTGGTTCCTCGTCTTCTTCACGCCTCTCACTGCGCGTTAGCGCCAGCGCAGCGCGGCGACCGGCGTGTTCGTCGGGGCCCGGCGTTGACGAGGAAGCCGTAACATCGGTTGCGGCTCTGCCGCGCTGCGGAGTGAGCGCCTCGGACAGGGCGGTGACAGGCCTCGAGGCGGAGCGTGTGAGGCGCGCAGATGCAGGGTTGCCGGCGGACGGGGTGCGCGCCGGCGGCACCGGATCGTCACCGCAGCCCCCCCACGGATGGCACCGACCGAATCGCCGGAGGGCGAGCCATAGCCCGCGAAGGGTTCCGTGCGTGCGCACGGCTTCCAGAGCGTACGCGGAACACGAGGGATTGTAGCGGCACCGGCCTAGCGGCCCGAACAGGACAGTCTTGGCGGGCGACACCACCCATCGGTAAAACCGAATCGCCCCCACCGCGAGATGTTGGGCCGGGTTCATGGCGTTCGCAGCCCGACCGTGCTCGGCGCCGGGCGAAGAAGTCCGGCGCCACGCAAGGCAGCCAGGAAATCGCGCTCGACGGCCATCCGCGTTTGGCCCCGAATCGAGGGGCGAGCCACCAGCACCAGGGCGACTGGTACGCGCAGATCGTGCTGATGGAGGCGGAAGGTCTCGCGCAGCAGCCGGCGGGCGCGCGACCTCTCGACCGCCTTGCCCACCTTGCGCCCGGTCACCACACCCAGCTTCGAGAGCGCCCCGCCCGGCAGGCCGGCCCAGTTCGCGATGAGACATCCGCGCACAACGCGACGCCCGCGCTGGCGGACATCGGCGAACTCACCGGGGCGGCGAAGGCGCGCCTTGCGCGGCAAGGTCAAAGGCGGTGGTCTCTGGACAGTCACTCGATCGAAGAACTCGATTGGCCGGCGCCGGACGAGGCGACCGGGGCGAAACCTCGCCCCGTCGAGGAAGCGTCAGCGCCCAAGCCGGCGCCTGGCACGGCTTCCCCAGCCCCTCGCCGGAGCGCGCGGCTCAGACGGGGGTCAACCGCTTGCGTCCGACCCGGCGGCGGCGCGCCAGGGTCGCCCGGCCTCGTTTGCTTGCGTTGCGGGCCAGAAAACCGTGCTGGCGTTTCCGGCGAATCTTCGATGGTTGGTATTGACGTTTCATGCAAATGCGCTCGCTGTGCCGCACCCCGGCCCGCACGGCAAATCCCGTTGCCATCGCGGTCTGCGCAGGGTGCGTCCCATCTCAAAGAGGCGCGACAATACCAGCGAACCGGGTTGCGTCAAGCGCGTGCGCCGTCCCCCCGCACTTCTCGGTGCATCTGCCAGTTGTCGGTGTGATGCCGCCCGGTGAGGGCACCGGGCCTGCACGGGATCGACACTCCCGGTGTAGGCCGCGTGCCCCCACGCGGCCCAAACCCGATTCCCACCGAGAACCTCCAGATACACGCAGCACTTCTCTCTTTCACAACGTTCAGACCGCCGGGACTGGGGAGAACCCCGACGCGGACCAGGCAGCCGGACTTCACTCAATCCGGGCCGACCACCCAACTGAGCACCGCCTTCTGCGTGTGCAACCGGTTCTCCGCCTCGTCGAAGATCGTCGCGGCATTCGCCTCGAATGTGGCCGCATCGATCTCCTTGCCGCGGTAGGCGGGCAGGCAATGCATCACCAGGGCGTCCGGCTTCGCCTCTTTGACCAGACGCGCGTTAAGCTGAAAATCCTTGAGCAGGCTCAGGCGATCCGACGCCTCGGCCTCCTTGCCCATCGACACCCAGACGTCGGTGTAGAGAAGGTCGGCTCCGGCAACGGCCTCGACGGGATCGTCCGTGCACCGGACCTGCGCATGCGCGCGGCGGAGCAGATCGGCCGGCGGCTGGTAGGGTTTGGGAGCGGCGATGCGCAATTCAAAACCGAGTCTGGCAGCCGCCCAGATCCAGCTCGACGCCACGTTGCAGGCGCCATCGCCGAGAAACGCCACCACCCGCCCGGCAATCGGCCCGCGCTTCTCCTCGAACGTGAACACGTCAGCCAGGATCTGACACGGATGCTCGGCATCAGTCAGCGCATTGATCGTGGGGATGCCGGAGTAAAGGGCGAACTCCTCGACATCCTGCTGGGCATACGTGCGGATCACGGCGCCCTGGATCATGCGCCCCAGCACGCGCGCCGTGTCCTTGATCGACTCGCCGCGCCCGATCTGGATTTCACTCGCGGAAAGGAACAAGGCCTGGCCGCCCAACTCGCGGATGCCCACCTCGAACGAGACGCGCGTGCGGGTCGAGGACTTGCTGAAAATCAAGGCCCAGGTCTGCCCGGCCAGCGAGCGCGCGCAGACGCGCCCCCGGTCGCGCTTGAGTTCGGTCGTTGCGGTCAGGATGTGCCGGAGGGCCTCCGGATCCATCTTCTCCAGACTCAGCAAATGTTTCGCAGAAATTGACATGGCACGACAATGAAAGGCCATATAACCACACAAGTCGCGCCCAAAGCTCAAGCTAAATCTCAGTGCTCGCTTGATTGACAAGGGGGGGATGGGCCGGTACACCATTGGCACTGGACCGTATGCAAAGCATTCAACTGGGCGGAATCGATTACTCCATTCTCATCATCTATTCGCTTTTCGTGCTGGGCATCGGATTTGCCCTCAAACGGTTCATGAAAAGCAGCGAGGATTTCTTCCTCTCCGGCCGCTCGATTCCAGCCTGGATCACCGGCCTGGCCTTCCTGTCGGCGAACCTGGGCGCGCTCGAACTGGTCGGGATGGCCGCCAGCGGGGCCAAGTACGGCATCGCCACCAGCCATTTCTATTGGGTGGGCGCGATCCCCGCGATGGTGTTCCTGGCGATCTTCATGATGCCGTTCTACTACGGCTCGAAGGCCCGGTCCGTCCCCGAGTATCTCAAGATGCGGTTCGATGAGCGGACGCGGTGCCTGAACTCGATCACGTTCGCCGTGATGACGCTGTTCGCATCGGGGATCTCGATGAACGCGCTGGCCAAGCTGCTGCACCAGTTGCTCGGCTGGGACTACAACCTGAGCCTCTGGATCTGCTCGGCCGTCGTGCTCATCTACGTGTTCAAAGGCGGCCTCACCTCGGCCATCTACACCGAGGTGCTCCAGTTCTTCATGATCGTCCTCGGGTTCGCCCCGGTCGTCTACCTGGGCCTCAAAGACGTCGGCGGATGGGAGACGATGACCCAGTCGCTCTCGAATGTGGCCCAGGACCCCGCCAGACTCGGACTGGCCGCCGGCAGCTACGCCCCCGACGCATGGTCAAGCGCCTGGAAACCGCTGCTGGGCGGCCCGACGGCCAATCCGATGGGCGTCGATCTCTTCGCGATGGTGTTCGGGCTCGGGTTCGTGCTGTCGTTCGGATACTGGTGCACGAACTTCCTGGTGGTCCAGCGTGCCATGGCGGCCCGGAACATGTCCGCCGCCCGCCGCACACCTCTGATCGCCGCCCTCCCCAAGATGCTCTTCCCCGCCCTGGTGATCGTGCCGGGGATGATCGCCGTGACCCTGGCCTCGCTGGGCAAAGACGGCTATCGGCTCCCGCCCAAGATGCTGGTCGAGAGCGCCTACGCCAAAGCCGTCCCGGCCGTGAAAGAGGCGGCCAGCCAGAAGCTCGATGCCGAAGCCGCCGCGAAACGCATCGGCGAAGCCGCCGGCGTGAAGATGTTCCCCGATCGCGTCGCCGCGTTGCTCGAAGCCGCTCCGACACTCGACGACAAGTCGCTGCGCAATCATCTGCAGAACGCCGTCGCCGACACCGATTACGACGGCGTGATTCTCTCGCTGGTCAAGAGATACTGCCCGTCCGGGCTCCTCGGCCTTGCCTTGACCGCCCTGCTGGCGTCGTTCATGTCGGGCATGGCGGGCAACGTGACCGCCTTCAACACGGTCTGGACCTACGATCTCTACCAGGCCTACATCTGCCCCAACAAGAGCGATGGGCACTACATGTGGATGGGGCGCGTGGTGACGGTGGCGGGCGTGCTCCTGAGCATTGCCTGCGCCTACTTCGCCAGCAATTATTCGAACGCGATGGACATCGTTCAACTCGTGTTCGGCTTCGTCAATGCCCCCCTCTTCGCCACCTTCCTGCTGGGGATGTTCTGGGCGCGCACCACTTCGCACGGCGCCTTTTACGGGCTCCTGGGCGGCACGCTGACCTCGGCGTTGTTCCATTCGCTCACCCTGGCCGCCGGCAACAACCCCGGCCTCAAGGGAGGGTACCTGGGCGTCGCCCAGACCTTCCCCAGCGAAATGGCTCAGAATTTCTGGCTCGCCAGCTTCGCGTTCAGCGCCTGTTTCCTGCTGACCCTGGTCATCTCGCTCGCCACGCGGCGAACCAAGACGAACGAGGAACTCAAGGGCCTGGTCTACTCCCTGACCCCGAAGCTCAAGGACGAGGAGCAGGCCTGGTATTTGAAACCGACGACCATCGGCTGGGCGCTCCTGGCCGGCTGCGTGGTTCTCAACATCATCTTCTGGTAAGGCGCAAACTGCACTCCAATTGATTTATGCTCGATATCCGCTGGCCCATCGGTCTCATGTTCACGCTGGTCGGAGCCCTCCTGGTCCTCACCGGGGCGCTCTCCGGCCCCGAAAGCTACCAGCGCTCGCTGGGAATCAACATCAACCTCTGGTGGGGGCTTGTCCTCCTGCTCTTCGGAGGCCTCATGGCCCTGTTCGCCTGGCGCGCCAAAAACCGTCCGGACCAGCCCAACGCCCGCGGCCCGGGCTCGCGCCAGAATCCTTGACCGCCCCCACCCGACGTCGACAACTCGAATCCGACCATGAACAGACACATCCCGACCCTGGCAGCCTGCATCACCATGCTCCTGACGTTGACCCCGTCCGCCGCGGCCACCCTGCCGTCCGGCGTCAAGAAATCCAACTACGGCACGATGCCCGATGGCACGGTCATCGAGCAATACACACTGACCAACGCAAACGGCATCGTCGCCAAGATCATCACCTACGGCGCGCTCATGACCGAACTGCACGTGCCCGATCGGCAGGGCAAGCTCGGCGACATCGTCCTGGGCTTCGATAACATCGAGTCCTACCTGAAGGGACATCCCTACTTCGGCGCAACCATCGGACGCGTCGGCAACCGCATCGCCAAGGGCAAGTTCACCCTCGATGGCCGCGACTACACGCTGGCCCGGAACGACGGCCCCAACCATTTGCATGGCGGCGTTCGCGGTTTCGACAAAGTCGTTTGGAAGGCCGAGATCGTCTCAGCCAAAAACGGCGCAGCCGTCCGATTCGCCTACGTCAGTCCGGACGGTGAAGAGGGGTATCCCGGGACCCTGACCGCGACGGTCACGTACACATTGACCGACAAGGATGAACTGCGTCTTGATTACACGGCCAAGACCGACAAGGCCACGCCGGTCAACCTGACAAATCACACCTATTGGAATCTGGCCGGCGGCGGCGACATCCTCAACCACGTCCTCATGCTCAATGCCGACCACTACACGCCTGTCGATGACACCCTGATCCCGACCGGTGCGATCGCCCCCGTCAAAGGCACCGTGATGGATTTCACCACGCCGATGCCCATTGGCTCGCGCCTGCTGTCCCTCAACAACAGCCCGCGCGGCTACGATCACAACTACGCCCTCAACGACGCCGGCAAAGGCATGCGGCTCGCCGCCTCCGTGTACGAGCCTGGCACCGGACGGGTTCTCGAGACATTCACCGAAGAACCGGGCGTCCAGTTCTACAGCGGGAATTTCCTCGACGCCACGCTCGAAGGCAAAGGCAAGTCCGTCTACCATCAGTACTACGGATTCTGTCTCGAGACCCAGCATTTCCCGGATTCGGTCAACCAGCCCAACTTCCCGTCCACCATCCTCCGTCCCAAGAAGACCTACAGGACCGCCACGATCTACAAGTTCTCCGTCAAATAGCGGCCCGCATCCGCCAGCACGCGCTGCGAGGTCGCGAAGCGCCCCTTCGCGCGTGGGTGGCGAGGTCCTGAGGCGCCCCGGAGCGCCGGCTTGCAGCCGGCTTGACGCGCGCGACGTGGCCGCGGCGGTTCAGTGGCGCAATGGCTCCTCCTAACGAAACCGACCTTCCTACGAACCGAGGAGTCGAGAGTTGAGAGTTGGACGTTGAACGTTGAACGTTTCAGGTTCATGGGGGCAACTCGCATTCAATCGTTGACTCAAAGTCGCTTATGTCCCAGACCTCATGGCGTTTGGATCGGACTGCCACCGGCGTGCTGGTGGTTGACATTCAGGAACGGCTGCTGCCAGCAATCTTCGAGCGCGATCGGGTCGTCGCCGAAACACTCCGCCTGATCCGGGGCGCGGGCGTCCTCGACCTGCCGCTGTTCGCCACCGAGCAGTACCGCAAGGGGCTCGGGCCGACCGTACCCCAGGTGGCCGAGGCGATCCCCGGGTTCGCGCCGTTCGAGAAACTCGCCTTCAGCGCCTGCGGCGCGCCCGGCTTGATCGATGCGATGCGCGCCCGGACAATCAAGGACGTGCTCGTCTGCGGGATCGAGGCGCATGTCTGCGTCTGCCAGACGGCGCTCGATCTGCTCGAACACGGTTTCCGCCCGTTTGTGATCGCCGATGCCGTTTCGTCGCGCACACCCGAGAACTGGCGTCTGGGCCTGGATCGCATGCGCCAGGCCGGCGCCGTGATCGCATCCAACGAGATGGCCCTGTTCGAGTTGCTCGAAAAGGCGGGCACCGACGATTTCAAGGCGATTCTCGCCCTGGTGCGGTGAGCCAATAGGTCAGATTCCTCAAACCGGTTCGGTCGCCGTGATTGAGTGGCTGAGCTTTTCGACAAGCACGGCGGATTCCGCCACCTCCACTTGTTTACGCTGGCGACCATTGTGCAGCTCGAGACGCTGCGCTTCTGGCGCCGGTTCCTGACGCATGACCACCGGGAAGCCAGCGCGAAATACTACGATTGATCGAGGCAAGGCTATGGTTTGACCCCTAATAATGCTAACTTCGGTCAATTTGGCAGTTGCCAACAAACTGCTAAATTGAAATACATTAGTAGTAATTTGGTGATGAAAATGCCGCAAAAACCGCCGTCATTTCGGGAATTGCTCAGCCAACAGGACGCAAACCAGCGCCTGAACGCCATCTTGGAGTTGTCCCGCACGCCTTACGCAGACTATCCGCATTGGGAGAAGCTGCGGCATTTACCTGCGCCCGCCGGGTTCACTTCTGAAGAATGGTGGCTGGCGGTCAAGTTCCAACGCACTGGGGCGTCCAAGCCCCTGCCTCTTCTGGACAAGTTGGGGCGGCCATTCAGCTTCTGCGTGCCGGACCCGGTGCAAGCGGAGTTGCATGAGATCGACGTGGGGGCTGGTTCCGCCATCGGAATTCCGGAGCCGATCACCAATCCGCAGACCCGAGACCGCTACCTCATCCGCTCCCTCATCGAAGAAGCAATCACGTCCAGCCAGTTGGAAGGCGCCGTTACGACCCGCGAGGTCGCCAAGGAGATGATCCGCACCGGCCGCCCACCGCGCGACACCAGCGAGCAGATGATCCTGAACAACTACGTTACCATGCAGCGGATCACGGAGTTGAAAAAGGAGCCGCTCTCGCCCGAGACGGTGCTGGCGATTCACCGCTTGGTTACGGAGAAGACCCTCGAGGATGCAGCAGCGGCTGGGCGTTTTCGCCGGCCGGACGAGAAGCGGCTCGTCGGAAACGACTTCGGCGAGGTTTTTCACGAGCCGCCACCGGCCGCCGAACTGCCTGCGCGATTCCAGGCCATGTGTGACTTCGCCAACGGAAAGTCGCCCGGCTATTTCGTCCACCCGGTCGTCCGGGCCATCGCGCTGCATTTTTGGCTGGCCTACGATCACCCGTTTGTCGATGGCAACGGACGCACGGCTCGGGCGCTCTTTTACTGGGCCATGCTGCACGCGGGCTATTGGCTGTTTGAGTTCATCTCCATCTCGAACATCCTGCGCAAAGCCCCGGTCGACTACGGCCGCTCGTTTCTCCACACGGAGACGGACGATAACGACCTCACCTATTTTCTCGTCGCGCAGACCAAAGTCATCCGCCGGGCGATTGTCGAATTGCACGACTACATCGCCCGCAAGACCACGGAGGTCCGGGAAGTGGAGGCGCGTCTGCCGGCGCTGGGCCTTTTCAACCACCGGCAGGCAGAGTTGATCATGCACGCCCTCAAACATCCGTTCCAGGAATACAGCATCGCCAGCCACCAGAAGAGCCACAATGTGGTGTATCAGACCGCTCGCACGGATTTGCTCGGCCTCCACGAGCGCGGCGTCTTGGACCAAAAGAAACGAGGCCGCAAAATCCTGTTCACAGCTTCGCCCGCCTTGACGGATCGGCTGCGCAAGCTGGAGAGGGAGGCCCGCAACGCATGACGAAGGCAGGCTACATCGCATTGCCGGCCGTCAAGCGACTCTCGGGACATCCCAGCCTAACCCGCATATTTCACACCCCTATGGTGCACAGGGCACTCAGACTTCGCAAGAGGACTGCTATGCGGGTTAGAAAAGCAAACCCTCAACGGCAAGCTCGCCGGACCCTCGCAGTCCGACGCGCTGCCAGCCATCCCTCCGAGGACGAATGCTGCGGCCGCTCTTGCGCCGCGGCCGCTATTTGGCGGGCACCGTCGCGCTGAAGACGACGTCGCTGTTTTCCAGATCAAATCGGTATCCAGCCAACTGCACATCCAATAGAGTAAACTGGAACACTTGGCCCGGAGCGGCTTTGACCAGAGGCGCCGCAAATGTGACGGCGCCCGCTGCATCCGTGACGCCGGCGACCGGCGCTTGCAGCGGCGCCGAATCCAGGAACCATTGTCCGGAAACCGAAACTCCCGCGACAGCGCTCTGCGACTGATCGCGGACCGCGACACTTGCGACCGCCTTCCAATTCTTGCCCGCCGCGGCCAAAGAACCGTCCGTGGTCGCCAGAAGAGTCGGCAACGAACTGGGGATCGCGAAGACCGCGGTGGAGAGACCGCTTATTCTTCCGCCCGTATCGACCGCCTCCACGGCATAATAGTATGTCACGCCATTCTCGAGGCCTGCATCCAGGTATGAGCTGGCTGAGACAGGTTCTTGGTTCAGACAGACCATCGCCTCTGCGTCCAACCCGCCGTAGACATTGTAACCGTCGATGTCCGCTTCGCTGCTCGGGCTCCAGGCCAGCATCACCTGACCATCCCCTGCCACCGCGGTGAGATTGGACGGAATCGAGGGCGCGTACAGGTTCTCCAGAGAGACCGACGCCGCCAGACTCGGGGCGCTTTCGTTCCCGACCGAATCGACTGCCGAAACCGTGTAGCTGTAGGTTCCTCCCGAAGTCACCCGGTCGACAAAACCGGGTGTGGCGGATGTTCCGACCGTGATCCCACCCCGGTAGATCTTGTAATACGCCACATCGCTGGGATGACTCGCTGTCCAGGCCAATTGGGCCGTCAGGTCCATGCCCCCGTCCGTGATCTGGGTCGCCACCAGATCGGATGGAACCGCGGGGGGATCGAGATCCGGTTCTCCAGCAACGATCGCCGCCCAGAGGACGTCCACACTCACCTTCCCTTTCTTCTCCTTGGCAATTGAGGCGCTGTCTTTCAGACGCACATCGATGCAGTAACATCCGCGGGCGTCATTCCAATACAAATGCCCAGGCCCGAGAGCGAAGAGGCCGCCAGCGTTGGATGCGAGGAAGTCGAAAGACTGGTTCATGGAGTCCCACACCATGATCGTGAGATCGTCGGCAAATCGGTCTGCGTTGACCCATGTCAACTGCACGTCAAGCGAGATCGAGATCACCTCGGCGGGAGAAGCCGATGTGCCGAGGGTGTAGACGACATCGAGCGACGATCCGACCCCGTCCGGCACCTCCGTGATTGTCTGGACAAGCCCGTCGGAGGGAGGCATCAAGCTGCCGTACGATCCCGACAGCGTTCCCGTCCCGACAGGGTCCGCGAGCACATAGGCATTAACGTCCGGCGCGGCCGTCGTGAAATCGGTGCTGGCTTGTCCCGTGAAGCCGGCGAGATCGGTCGAATCCACGTTGACGCTGTAGGACGAACCCTCGATGAGGCCGGTGAGCAGCACTTCGTGATACAGGACGCGGTTCAAGTCCTCGAAGACGAAGCCGCCACAGTCCAGCCGGGTCGTCGACGGCTCCACGGTGTGCCATCGGACGCGCGCGCTGGCGCGTGTGATCTCGACCACATCCAGATCCTCGATGATGGGCGGCGCGCCCGCCAAACCCATGAGCCAGTCTTCCATGACGAAGAAGGTCTCCGTGTTGTCAATCAAGGATCCGCCCAGAGCATGCGGCCACGAGCCAAAAACGGGAACGTTCCGAGTGCTGTGTCCGGTCGAGTAGAGGGTCATGGCCGGGATTGTGCCCGGCGTGATTTCTTGTCCATCGACCACATCGAGCAATCCGGTTTCGTGATCGGCGGTGACCAGGATCAGGGTGTCGCCCAACAGACCGCGGCTCGAGAGCCATTGGGAAACGGCTGCGACAGCCGTGTCGAATTGCGCGACTTCAGGTGGCAGGTCGCTCTTCGCGTTGGGCGTGTTGCCCTCGTGGCTGATCTTGTCGATCAACGCGCCCTCGACCATCAGGAAAAAACCGCCGGGAGCCTGGGTCAGCCACGCGAGAGCGGCGGTGGCCATCTGGCTGAGGCGAGGCTCGGCATTGTCGAGCGAACGATCGTTCTCCCGGGTCAATGGACCGGCTTTGAAAAGTCCCAATACCCGTCCAGGATCGGGAGCGATTTCCATGAGCGTCTGCGCCGAACCCGCAAACGCATACCCAAGCGCAGGCGACACGGCGTCCTCTACGAACGTCGAGAGGTATCCGCCTCCCAACAAGACAGTCGGCAAACTCGGGCTGTGCAGGGCATCGCCCCAAAGGTAGTCGTTTCGAATCTGCGCAGTGTTATCCCGGGAAGCCTCGTGGGCGCCAAAGGCGGCCGGTGTCGCTCCGACGATGTCGTCGGTGGTGACAATGCCGGTTCGCAGCCCGGCGTCTCTTGCCCGTTCGAGAATCGTTGTCACGGGCAAGCCGGCTGCGTTCATGCTGATCGTGCCGGCGGACGGATGCTGGTAACCGGTGGCGAGAGCGGTTCCTGCGGTCGCCGAATCCGTCACGCCTCCACCTGGCAGCACCGTAATCGCCGCCCCTGCATACGGCAGGGTTTCCATGAACAAGGGCGTTGTGTCAGTTCCATTGAGGTAAAGCCTTCCCGCCTGAACGTGCTCGAAACCCATGCCGTCTCCGATGAACAGGACGATATTGCGCGCGCACACGGATGGCGAACCAATCAGCAACCCTGTGAGAAGAATCAACTCGGAGATCCTTTGTATCATGAGCGAAACCTGATCAAGCAGCTTCCGCCAGTCAACGGAAAAAAGGGATTTCGCGCTCCGTCACCGGACGTGGCGGTCGGATCCCGCATGAGGACTGCTCGACCGACTATCGGACGGCTGGCGTTGTGCCGGATCGTGTCGGGGCCCCCGGCGCCAGCGGCGCGCGAGCCGGTTCGTTTCGGAAAGGGCCTGTGAGGTAATCGAGCAACGACTCGATTTGGCGGTCGGTCAGCGGTCCTCCTTCATCGATAGCCCAGGCCGGCATGAGGCCGCCCGGTTTCCCCTTCGCAATCCAGCCCGACCAGTAGGCCCGATCCGTGGGCTTGTTCAGGGCCCGCAAGTCGGGGACCGCGGCAGCCCGGCGTTGGGCCTCGTGGCAGATGCCGCAGGCGCTCTTGAACAGCGCCTGCCCATGCTGCGCAATCACGGGCTGCAAATGGCATGCGGCACAATCCCCCTTGAAAACCGCCTGGCGATCCGCCAACGCAACCTGCAGGTTCCGCGCGCGGTCCGCCGCGGCCATCGGCGACGCCGACTCGGGCATCGCCACACGCACCGTGAGGTAGCGGTAACCGGCCGTGCTGTCGATCGTCACAGTCTTCGTGGCCACGCCCCTCGAGCCGCGTACGTCCACCACCACATCGAACGCCCCGCTCGCCTGCGGCTCGATTCGCCACGGAACGGACGGCAACTTCGCGACGGCGCAACCGCAGGATGTGCGCACGGCGTTGATGGTGACCGCCTCGGGCGAAGTATTCGTCAGTTGAAAGGTGAAGTAGGCCGAGGTCTCGCCCGCCTTGAGCGTGGTTTCCTTGATCAAAGCGTCATAGGCGAACACCGTCTCCTGGACGCGCGCGGGCCGTGGAGCGGAGTACGGGAACGGCGTGCCGGGCTGCTGGGGCGCCAGAGGTACGGGCGGCCCGACCACGATCGCCGGGGTCAAGCCCGGGATGTAGGACGGATCGGACAACGGGACGCTGACGGCCCCGGGCGAGAACCGCTGATTCACCGTCCCGGCGCGCGCGGGCGTCGCGCGAGGAGCCGCCGCGCTGTTCGTCGACACAGACGCCGCGGACGCCGGCGCTCGGGCCGAAACCGGGCCGGCGGGCGTCCCGCGGGCCGGCGGTGCCGGCGGCAGTGGCGGTGGTGTTGGGGCGGGCCGCCCCGCCGGATCGGCTGGAAAGGCGAGTGACGCCAGACAGAGACATCCGACAAGGCCGCCTCGCAGAAAGATCCACGTTCTGCACATAAACGCCGGAAAAGTAGCCCAATGGGTCGGGTTTGACGAGCGTGAAGTGCGGGTTGATCGGCCAGGTGGCTCATCTGGCGCGATCGAGCCTGGGGCAGGTTCCATCCCTCACCGAAGAGGGCCTCGCGATTCCCGCAGCGGAGTCTTTACTCAAAACGCCGACACGGCAGATTAGACTGCTGGCGGGTCATGGCGTGGGCTTGTCTTTTGCGTCCGGTCTCTTACATTGACCCCATGAAGCAGGACGTGGCGGCTGTCGAGATTCGCGGCATCTTGCCGGCCAACAACGGCGTCGCCGTGTTTGTCGGCAACGACGAGAAGGTTTTTGTCATCCAGGTCGAGCACAACATGGGGGCGGTGATCGGAATGTTCCTGCGCGACACCCCGAAAGAGCGGCCGCTGACGCACGATCTGTTCGTTCATCTCCTGACCGCGTTCGGCATCAGCGTCGAGCGTGTGGTGATCACCGAACTGAAGAACGCGACCTACTTCGCCCGCCTGATCCTGCAGCAGCAAAACGAACTGGGCCGCAAGATCGTGGAACTCGATGCGCGCCCCAGCGATTGCCTGGCCCTGGCCACCGCCCAGAAACGCCCCATCTACGTCACGCGCAGCCTCCTTGACCAGGTCGACGACATGTCCGAATACCTCGCACGCATGAGCGAATCCGGCGGGGAGAGCGCCGCCTAGCGCGCATTGCTCAACAACTTCTGAACAACGCGGAGCCGATGTCATCGAAAGGTGCACTCATGCGCGCTAGCCAAGCAAAACCGCGCCGGGTTGGAGGGAGGGACGAAGGCAACGGGGCGTCGGTTTGCGACTGCGTCTTCCCGCTCGACCAGACCCAGGCTTTCACCTCTCCCGGCGCGGTTTTGCCACAGCCCGGATTTCTTTGTCATCTTCGCAGTGGTGAGAAATCCGGGCTAACCCGCATGTTTCACCGAGTTGTGACCACCGCGACGCCGGAGACTCCAAGACGCGGACCCACGCGGGTTAGCGTGGGCACCCCGTGAAGGCAGCCCAGCCCAAGCCCGCCGCACCCCTGGTGCTCGTGTGCGGCGAGGACGATTTCGCCGTGCTGCAGCGGGGTCGGCAATTGTATGCGGACTGGTGCAAGGAGATTGGCGGGATGGACCATGAGACCATCGACGCCACCGTCTCGAACAGTCACGAGGCGCTCCGGTCCCTGGCCAAACTCCGCGAGGCGCTCCAGACCCTGCCCTTCTTCGGCAGCGGCAAAGTCATCTGGTTGCGCCACTGCAATTTCCTGGGAGACGAACGTGTTGCCGGCGCCCAGGCCGTCACCGCGTCCCTGAACGACCTGGCCCAGGAACTCAAGCGCTTCCCGTGGGACAACGTGCGCCTGCTCATCACCGCCGGAAAGGTCGACCGCCGGAAAACCTTCTCGAAAACCATCGAGAAACTGGGGGCCGTCGAGTCCCTCGCCGGACTGTCGGCCGACGACAAGGATTGGGCCGACCAGGCGGAGCGATTCGTCCGAGGCGAATTGCGGACGCGCCGGCAGGAGATGTCGGATGAAGCGCTCGGCGAACTGGTGTCGGCGGTGGGCCCCAACCTGCGCCAGTTGTCGCAGGAAATCGAGAAGCTCTCGCTCTACGCCGCCGGACGCCCCGAAATCACCGTGGCCGACGTGCATGCGGTCGTGAGCCGCAACAAACAGGCGCGCGCCTTCGCCCTGGGCGAAGCCCTCGGGGACCGCGATCTGCCCCGCGCGCTCCGTTGCCTCGACGAGGAATTGTGGGAGATGCAGTTCGATCGCCAGAAGACCGCGATCGGGCTTTTGTATGGGCTCATCTCGAAGGTGCGCACGCTGCTCCTCCTCAAGGAGATGTTCCGACTCGGCCTGCTCGCGCCGGACGTCGACTACAGCCGCTTCAAGTCTCAGTTGGGACGGCTGCCGTCCGAAGCCATGCCCGACGACAAGCGCTACAACCCGGCTGCCATGCATCCGTATGTCCTCTTCAAGGCGCTGCCCCAGGCCGGACAGTACACGGCCGAGGAGTTGGTGCGGGCGATGGACGTTCTGCTCGTCTCCAACCGCCGCCTCGTGTCGAGTCAACTCGAGGAAGCTCTCGTCCTCCAACAGGCCCTGGTCCAGATCGTCGGACGCCCCCCCGGCCGGCGCCCCGGTCGCCTGGCCGCCCGCGCCTCGTGAGCGCACAGACCGCCATCACTCCCCCCGCCCCCGCCCCCCCGCAGGAACCGGACGAATCGCCCGACCCGCATGTGGCCCAGTTCCTCGAGCATCTGGCGGTGGATCGGGCGGCCTCGCCGTACACGCGCCGAAACTACCAGCACGCGCTGCGCGAGTTCAGCCACTGGCATCGCCAGGAACGCGGCGCCCCGCCGGCATGGCCCAGCCTCGAACGGGATGACTTTCGCGCCTACCTGCGCTTTCTCGGACGCGGCCAACTGAGCCGGGCAGCCGTTGCGCTGCGCTTCAGCGCCCTGCGCTCCTTCTATCGGTTCCTCGTCCGGCGCGGCGTGGTCATCACCACGCCCATTCGCAGTCTCTCTCTGCCGAGATTGCCGCGCCGTCTGCCGCGCTTCCTGACTGCCGAACAGGCGGCGGCTCTGCTCCGAGCGCCCCTCGACGAGTTGGCCCAACTCGAACAGGCAGACGATCCGCCGGCGGGACCGGACGAGTTCCATCGCGACGCCGCTCTCCTCGAGACAATCTACTCGTGCGGGCTGCGCATCAGCGAGGCGTGCGGCTTGCGGGCTGAGGACGTCGCCTGGGACGATCAACTCATCCGCGTCCGCGGCAAAGGGCGCAAGGAGCGGCAGATTCCCATCGGCGCTCCGGCGCTCGAAGCGATCCGCGCGTATTGGCGCCTGCTCCCGGCGCCGCCCGCCGGATCCCTGCCTGTCTTTCTCGCTCAAGCCAACAGCACGCGTCCGGTCTCGGCGCGGGTGGTTCAGATGCGCCTCAAGCGCTATCTTGCGCGTGCCGGGCTGGACCCGCACCTCACGCCGCACAAGCTGCGTCACAGTTTCGCCACCCATCTGCTCGATGCCGGGGCGGATCTGCGCAGCGTTCAGGAACTGCTCGGTCACGCCCATCTTGCCACCACCCAGATTTACACCCACCTCACGACGGAGCGCCTGAAGCGGGTGTACGACCAGGCCCACCCCCGGGCGTGATCTGATGGCTGATGGTTGATGGGTTGAACGTTGAGCGTTGAACGTTGGGCGTTGAGCGTTGAGCGTTGAGCGTTGAACGTTGAGCGTTGAACGTTTCCGGTTCATGGTCTCCGCCCACACGTCACCCTCCCATGTCAACGGTGACCGCGACTTTGCACGCGACCGGACGGGCCGCGCATCCAGGTGCAACGTCAAAGCCCCAGTTGCCGGTCGAGCCAGGCGTAAGCCTGCCGGCGCACCTCGGGCGGAAAGTCGTGCTCCGCATCGGGGTAGACGGCCACCAGCGCCTCGACCGCGCCGAGGAGCCGGTAGACCGGGGCGGCGGCCTGGACACAGTCCTTGACCCCCGACACTTCGAAATTGTCATCATGCAGCGGCGCGTTGATGAAGACGGGCCGCGGGGCGATGGCGGCGAGCACCTCGGTGAAATCAAAGGGCATCCGCCGTGGATCGCAGCCGTACACCGAACGAATCCGCGGCATGTACCCGGCATGGCTCCAGCCGGCCAGATTGCCGCCATAATACTTCGAGAACGCGTTGAAGCCGCAACTGGTCACCACCACCCGCACGCGCTCGTCGAACACGGCCAGAAACAGCGCGTTATGCCCCCCCAACGAATGACCGAGCACGCCGATGCGGCGGGCGTCCACTTCAGGCATCGACGCCAGCAGGTCGAGAGCGCGACGGTGGTTGACGATGCCCTGCATGGTGGCGCTGGCGTAACCGGCCGCATAGGCGTCGCGCCGGTAATCGCCGAAGTTCGGGTAGTCCGGCACCAGCGTGACGTAGCCTCGTTGCGCCACTTCGAGACCAAACTGCCGATTCGTCCTGCCGCGCAATCCGGCCATCTCGGCTTTGCCTTCCGGCGTTGTCTGGTGCAGACACAGCATCGCGGGACGCTTGGCGCCGCCGCTCCGCGGGATGAACAGATAAGCCGGCACCCGGTTCGTGGGCGATTCCGCGGTGTAGAGGATCTTCCGGCGCACGCCGTTGGCGGTCGGGGTCTCCTCGAGCACCTCGACCTGGGGCGGACCTTCGAATTCGAGCGGCGGTCGAGCCCCCATCACCTGCTCCATCGCGGCAAGAATATGGCCCCGCCGCTTCATCCAATCCGCCGTCCCAAGCACAGGGCGCTCGAGGCCCGCCTCATCCCGAAAGCACAACAGATTCAGCTTGTCCGAGTAGAATGGTGGATCCTTCGAAGGCGCGATGCCTTCACCCCGAGAGGCCTCGGCGATGAATCCGGGTTGGCCTTCTCCTCCGAAACTCGCTCGACTGAAAAACAACAGCGCTACAAGCGCACACAGCGCCGCTAGAATCCTTGAAACCCCAAACATGTTGTGATCAGGTCAAGTTTGGCCCTCACCCCTATCTCTTCTGTTTCGCAAGGATTCTACCGAGGCGCGGGAGCGAGGGGCGAGGAAACACAGGGACTCCTCGTGGAAAAGAGGATTGGATTTGGTCTGAGGCGCGCCTCGTTAGACAGAGCCTTCGCAGATCGCACAGGGAAAATGCGACTGCGGAAGAGGCGCGAGCGCCGCGCCCGTTCTGCACTTTCGCGGCAAGGCTCGCACTGCGAACCGGTCGGTGCCTCATCCGTGTTTCATTCGGGGTCATTTGCAGGCTCGTTTCTTGGACTGTTTTGTACCGTGTCTCTCGTGTCCTGTCATCCCCATTGCGCACCCCTCACTGTGACCCGGTGCATCTGTGAGTCGTCGACATTCTGTCGCCCGGTGAGGGCACCGGGCCTCCAACGGATGGAGACTCCCGCTGTAGGCCGCGTGCCCCCACGCGGCGCATACTCCATTCCCACCGACAACTGACAGATGCACTGAGTGTGACCGCGTTGGAAGAGGCCGGTGCGAACTCCGGGTGTGAAGTACAAACCCGGCGTCGGGTTGTAGCTGACGAACCGGGCGCATTCGGAGATTGTCGCCGACGCCAAACGCAGTATATTTCTGGATCTTTGCCGTTATGAACGACAGTGCTCCCCTCGATTCGCCGGACGACGCACCCCCGATCCCCGCCTCGACCTCGCTGGGGGCGCGGATGCTCAATGTCTTTGCCACGCCCGCCGACGTGTTCGACGAGGTGAAGGCCAGTCCGACGCGAACGGCCAACTGGCTGGTGCCGACGCTGCTGGCGACGCTGGTCGGCTGGATTGGGGCGTGGCTGGTGCTTCACCAGGAGGCGATCACGCAGCAGATCAGCGACCTGCAGGAGGCGCAATACCAGAAGATGATCGAACAAGGCCGGATGACCCGTGAGCAACTCGAAGCCCAGAGACCGACGATCGAGAAGTTCGGGAAGATCATGCGGCAGGCGGCGATGTTCGCCGCGCCGCCCCTGATGGCCGTCGGACTCGTCTTCTGGTGGGCGCTCATCACGTTTCTGGTGGGCAGGTACGCGCTGGGCGGAGAGTTCACGTACATGAAGGCCGTCGAGGTGTCCGGGCTGATCGGCATGTTGGCGATACTCGAATCGGTGATCAAGACGCTCATGATGGTGGCTTTTGGGAGCTTGTACGCCGGGGCCAACTTGGCGATGCTGTTGGTCAAGGATTTCGATCCGGCCAACCTCTCGCACGGTTTGATGTCCGCCGTGGATGTCGTGGCGTTCTGGGTGCTCGCCGTGCGTGCGATCGGCCTGTCGCGATTGAGCGGCGCCACGTTCGCCAAGAGCGCCGCCTGGGTGTTCGGGCTGTGGCTGCTCTGGACCGGCCTTTGGATCGTCGCCGGGCACTTTCTGCAGCGGCTGTTCGGCGGCTAGCCTGCATTTATCACGACTTTCTGCCACCGCGAAGCCGGAGTTCTCAAGAGAAGTCAGCATGCAGGCTAGGAAAGCATGTTTCTTAGGCAATGTCCGGGCTGGACGGACCGAAACAAACTGACGGGTGTTGTGTCTTAACGATATACCGAGATGGCGAACATTAAGGCGAAGAAGAGGCGGAAGCTGGTTGTCCTGCTCCTGATTGTCGTGGCTCTGGGCGGCTTGGGCGCCCTCGCGATCTTCAAGAAACGCGAGGCCGCGATCACCGTGCAGACCGAGAAGGTCGAGAGGCGGACTCTCACGGAGTTGGTGGTGGCGAACGGGCGGATTCAACCGGTGTTCCAGGTCAAGATCAGCCCGGAAGTGAGCGGTGAGATCATCGAACTGCCGGTGAAAGAGGGGGACCAGGTCAAGAAGGGCGATCTGCTGCTCAAGATCAAGCCGGACCTCTACATCGCGCAGCGCGATTCGTCCGAGGCAAACTACAAGGGCGCATTGGCGGGCAGGGTGACGGCCGAGGCGAACGTGAAGAAGGCGGAGATCGATCTGCAACGGGCCGAGGCGCTGCATGAGAGCAAACTGCTGCCGGATGCCGAATTCCTCGCCGTTCAGACCACGTGCGAGATCAACAAGGCCCAACTCCAGCATGCGATCCATCAGGTCGAGATGGCCAAGGCCGCGCTCGAGAAGGCGGAGGAAGACCTGTCCAAGACAACGATCGCGTCGCCGCTGGATGGCACCGTGAGCCGGCTCAACTCGCAACTGGGCGAACGGGTGGTCGGCACCGCGATGATGGCCGGGACCGAGGTCATGGTGATCGCCGACCTCAACGAGATGGAGGCGCGCGTCGACATCGGCGAGATCGATGTGGTCCTGATTCAGTTGGGCCAAAACGCGCGGCTCGAGGTGGACGCCTACAAGGACCGCAAGTTCAACGGGACAGTCACCGAGATCGCCAACTCGTCGAAGGGGCTGGTGTTCGGAAGCGGCGGCGGCAGCCAATCGACCGACGCCACCAAGTTCGAGGTCAAGATCCGCATCAGGGAGAAGGAGCCGTTCCGGCCCGGGATGACGGTGACGGCGGAGGTCGAGACACGCTCGCGCACCAATGTGCTGAGCGTCCCGATCGCCAGCGTGACGACACGCATCCCGAAACCTCCAGTCCAGGGCAAGACGTCCGCCAAGGGCGCGCAAGCGGCAACCGCCGCCAAGGACGCCGGAGCGCCCACCGACAGCACCGCGCAGACCGGAACCAACACACCCGCCCCGGACACCGCCCAGGCGACAAATGCCCCCTCTGCAACAAACGACACCGCCGCGACCGCGTCGAAGAAGCCCGGGGACACGCCCAAGCATGTCGAGGTCGTCTTTCTGAAGGAGAACGACCGGGCGCGCATGGTTCCGGTCAAGATTGGGATCAGCGACGATGCCTATACCGAGATCCTCGAGGGCGTTGCGGAAGGCCAGGAGGTCATCTCCGGCAGCTACAAGGCCCTCCGCTCGGAACTCGATGACGGCAAGAAGGTCCGCATCGGCGCTCTCACGCCGGACAAGGATAAGGACAAGGCGACGGAGACGAGATGAGCTTGATTCGTCTCAGCCGGGTTTCACGGCGTTATCAGATGGGGACGGAGACGATTCACGCGCTCCGCGAGGTCTCCATCGAGGTGGGCCGGGCCGAGTATGTGGCGATCATGGGACCGTCGGGCTCGGGAAAATCCACCCTGATGAACCTGATCGGGTGTCTCGACACGCCGAGTTCGGGCACATACGAGCTCAACGGAACGAACGTCAGCGACATGGACGACAACGAGTTGGCGGAGGTCCGGAACAAGGAAATCGGGTTTGTGTTCCAGACGTTCAACCTGTTGCCGCGCGCCACCGCGCTGCACAACGTCGAGCTGCCGCTGGTGTACGCGGGCATTCCCTCCGAAGAGCGCCGGCAACTGGCGCTCGAAGCCCTGACGAACGTCGGCCTGGCTGACAGGGTCAATCACAAGCCCACGGAGATGTCGGGAGGCCAGCGGCAGCGCGTGGCCGTGGCCCGCGCCCTGGTCAATCGCCCGTCCATCCTGCTGGCGGATGAGCCGACGGGCAACCTCGACTCGAAGACGGGCGCCGAGATCATGAGCCTGTTCGAGGCCCTCGCCGATCAGGGCCACACCATCATCGTGGTCACCCACGAGGAGGAGATCGCGCGGCACTCCCGCCGCATCCTGCGGATTCGCGACGGTCTCATCGCCAGCGACGAAAGGGTGGATCCGCATGCACTGGTGGATTGAACTGCGCGAGGGGCTGCGGATCGCCTGGGACGCCACGCGGGCCAACAAGATGCGGGCCGGCCTGACCACGCTGGGCATCGTAATTGGCATTGTGACCGTCACGCTGATGGGGACGGCGATCCAGGGGCTCAAGCGGGGATTCAACCAGAGCATCTCGGCTCTCGGCAGCGACGTGCTCTATCTCGAACGCCGCGACTGGTTCATCAATTCCCACGAGGAGTGGATCCGCCAGAATCGCCGACGCGAAATTACCTGGGACCAGGTCCGCGGACTCCAGCGGCAGATCACATCGGCGCGCGCGATCGCTCCCACCGTCAACACCGCGCGCCCGGTGAAATACAAGAACCGCAGCTCATCGTCGGTCATGGTCATCGGAACGACGGATCAAGCCCTCTACACCGGCGGATCGAGCGTTGCCCGCGGACGGTTTCTGACGGCGGGCGAGGCGGAGGGGGGGCGTCCGGTGTGCGTGCTCGGGGCGCAGACCGCCACGAACCTGTTTCGGGGCGAATCGCCTGTCGGGGTGCGGGTCCATGTGGGGGGCTACCCCTTCGAAGTGGTCGGAGTGCTCGAACCGCAGGGGGAATTCCTGGGCGCGTTCAGTCTGGACAACCAGGTGATCGTCCCTATCGGGCAATTCACATCGCTCTTCACCCAGCGGCCCGACTACTCGATCCAGATCAAGGCCCGCGACATGGACAGTCTCGAAGACACGCGCGAGGAAGCCCGCGGGATCATGCGCAAGCTGCGGCGCCTGGCGCCGGGCCAGGACGACGATTTCGCGATCAACCAGCAGGACCAGTTCATCAAGACGTTCGACAAGATCACGGGCACGATTGCCACGGTGGGCATGTTCATCACCGGACTATCGCTCTTCGTCGGAGGCATCGGCATCATGAACATCATGTTCGTGTCCGTCGCCGAGCGGACCAAGGAGATCGGCGTGCGCAAGGCGATCGGGGCCAAGCGCCGGGCGATCCTGGTGCAGTTCCTCCTCGAAGCGGCGATGATCTGTCTCCTGGGAGGGCTCCTGGGCCTGGCCATCGCCGCGCCCGGCACGCTGCTTCTGCGCAAAGTAATGCCCGCGACCATTTCCTTGTCCATCGTCGGCCTCGCGCTCCTGGTCTCACTGTTCACCGGCGTGCTGGCCGGTTTCCTGCCCGCATGGCGCGCGGCACGGATGAACCCGGTGGACGCGCTGCGCAACGAGTGACATGACCGTTCTCCCGACACGCCCTCGGCACGCCGGCCGCAACCTGATCTGGGCTGAGGTCAAGGAGAGTTTCCTCATGGGGATCGGGGCGCTGACGACGCACAAGCTGCGTTCGAGCCTGACCGTTTTGGGGGTGCTGGTGGGCGTGTTCTCGATCATCGTGGTGATGACATCCATGCGGGTGTTGCAGAGCACAATCGAGAAGGACCTCAGCCAGTTGGGCAGCCACACCTTCCAGATCCGCAAATGGCCGGCTGTGCACTTCGGCGGGCCGGAGGGGTTCGAAAAGTATCTGCGCCGCAAGGACATCACCTTCGCCCACGGCAAGGCGGTGATGGACAAGGCCAGCCTGGCCCAGTCCGTCGGCATCCAGAGCGGGTTCTGGTCCGGCGAGGCGATCTCGCGCTACGACAAGACGCCGCCCAATGTCAGCCTGATCGGCGCCACCGTGGGCGGATTCCCCGCGCGCAACTGGATCGTCGGCGAAGGCCGCGGGCTGATTGAATCGGATATCGACAGTGCGAAGGATGTGTGCGTGCTGGGAGGGAGTCTGGCCAAGATCCTCTTCCCCTACGGGTCGGCTTTGGGCGAGAAGGCCAAATTCGACGGCATCGGCTACACAGTGGTCGGCGTGCTCGAATCCAAAGGGTCCTCGCTCGGGGGCGACCAGGACAACTTCGCCATCATTCCGCTCACAACGGGTCTCAACCGCTACGGGCGGATGTGGCGGAGCCTGTCCATTCTCGTGCAAGCCCAGAATCAGGCGATGTACGAGGACACCGTCGAGCAGGTGCGCGGCATCCTGCGCACGGTGCGCAAGGTGAAGCCGGGGGTGGAGGATGACTTCGAAGTGTTCTCGAACGACTCCCTGATCGCGCAGTTCAAGAGCTTCACTCTGACCGTCCGGATCGGCGTCGCGGTGGTCAGTTCGATCGCCCTGGTGGCGGCGGGCATCGGCATCATGAACATCATGCTGGTGTCGGTGACCGAGCGCACGCGCGAGATCGGCATTCGCCGCGCGATCGGAGCCAAGAAGCGGAACATCATGACCCAGTTCATCATGGAAGCGATCGTGCTCTGCGAGGTGGGCGGAGTGATCGGAGTCCTCTTGGGCATCCTCGGCGGCAATTCGGCCGCTTACTTCCTCAAGCTCCCGCCCGTGATCCCCCTGGATTGGGTCGTGATCGGGCTCACAATCTGTTCGGTCGTCGGCGTCCTGTTCGGCACCTACCCGGCTTACAAAGCCGCCAATCTCGACCCCATCGAGTCGCTCCGCTACGAGTGATCTCCCCTGGCCCGGCGTCCGCACCGATGGCTGCCCTCGCGCCGCGTGAGGGCACGCGGCCTACAGCATCGGTGTCCGTTCATTTGTAGGCCGGGTCCCCTGACCCGGCGTCTGCACCGATGTCTGTCCTCGCGCCGCGTGAGGGCACGCGGCCTGCCGGTGTCCGTTCTTAGGCCGGGTCCCCGACCCGGCGTCGCACCGATGTCTCCTCGCGCCGCGTGAGGGCACGCGGCCTACAGCATCGGTGTCCGTTCATTTGTAGGCCGGGTCCCCTGACCCGGCGTCCGCACCGATGTCTGTCCTCGCGCCGCGTGAGGGCACGCGGCCTACAGCATCGGTGTCCGTTCATTTGTAGGCCGGGTCCCACCCGGCGTCCCCGATGTCGTCCTCGCGCCGCGTGAGGGCGCGGCCTACAGCATCGGAGATTGTCGGTGGGGAGCGGGTTTGCGCTGCGTGGGGGCACGCGGCCTGCACCGGGAGTCTGCAACCGGTGTAGCCCCGGTGCCCTCACCGGGCGACACAAGCACCGACAACAACCACATGCACCGCCCGCCCCGCCCTCACGCAACTTTTCCGTGGCCAGCCGCGGGTGCGCCGGCATAACCTCCGGCCCCATGACGGACCGCACCACTCGAGTGAACCTGGGCGCAAAGCTCTTTCTGCCCTTTGTTGTCGGCGACCTCCTCCTGGTGGCAGCCGCCCTGGTGATCTGGCAGCAGGCGCACCGGCCCATGACAGCCATCGAGGTGTGCGCTTTTGCCGCCTGCGTGGCCCTGGGCGCCATGCTGGCCGTGTGGCCCTTTCGCCTCCGGCACCACGCCGAACTCAAGCTCGTCGAGATGGATGGCCTGGCCGACACCCTCCGGCAAATCGAGCAGGTCCAGGATGTCGCGGGCCGCATCGAGACCGCCACCGGCCAGTGGCAAACGGCGCACGAACACGCCGGCAAAACGGTCGCCGCGGCGCGCGAGGTCATCGATCGCATGACCGAGGAGCAGCGCGCCTTCCAGGCCTTCATGCAGAGAGCGGAGGACTCCGAGCGCCATCACCTGCGCCTCGAGGCCACGAAACTCCGCCGCGCCGAGGGCGACTGGCTCCAGGTCCTCGTCCGCATCCTGGACAATGTCTACGCCCTCTACCTGGCCGGCGTGCGGTCCGGCCAGGCCGGGCTCATCCACGAGTTCACCCAGTTTCAGAACGCCTGCCGCGATGCCGCGCGCCGCGTCGGCATGGTCCCCATCGTGGCCGCCCCGGGCACGCCCTTCGACCCCGAGAAGCACCAGTTGCCCGATGCGAAGGCGACGGTCCCCGAGGGCGCGACGGTGCTCGAGACCGTGGCCGTCGGACATGTGTTTCAGGGTCAGTTGCTCCGGCGCGCCCTCGTGACCGTTCAACCTGGTGCCGCGGCGCCAGCCTCAACGTCATCGGTCGAGGCCTTGCCCCAGCCATCGCCGCCTCGAAGCGCGGGCGACTCCCCGGATCAGCCCGCCGCCCCGGGAGACAGCGTCTCGTCCGGCCCGGCGCAGGCAATCGACAGCCCGCAGGAAACGCACCTGATCGAGCCGAACGAAACCCCCGAGGCCGCAGCGGGAGACCTCGAGATTGCGGAAACAGGGCCCGAGCCCGAAGCCGCAACACCGCCAGAACAGGCTGCAAGCGGGTCTTTTCACGGTTTGGTCGAATTCGCGCCCTCGTTCGCGCCGCGCCCCGGCATCAGCCATGTGCTGTTCGACTTTGACGGCACGCTGTCGCTGATCCGGCAGGGCTGGCCGGATGTGATGGTGCCGATGTTCGTCGAGATGCTGCCGGCGCAACCGGGCGAGACGCCCGAGGCGCTGCGCCAGTTGGCGTTCGAGGACATCATGCGGCTCAACGGCAAGCAGACGATCTACCAGATGATCCAACTGGCCGAGCGCATCCGTGAGCGCGGAGGCGAGCCGCGCGAACCGCTCTGGTACAAGCACGAGTACCTGCGCCGGCTCGATGCCCGCATCCGCCATCGGATCGACGCCCTCGCCGGCGGAACGCTCGAGCCGGACGATCTGCTCGTCTTCGAAGCCCGCCCGTTTCTCGACGAGCTGCGGCGGCGCGGGTTCTCGCTTTACCTGGCCAGCGGGACGGACGAGGTGTTCGTGAAACAGGAGGCCGCGGCCCTGGGGCTCTCCCAGTACTTCGGCCCACGCATCTACGGCGCCCTCGACGACTACAAACAGTTCTCGAAGAAGATGGTGATCGACCGCATCCTGCGGGAGAACCGTATCGACGGCGCCCAGTTGCTCTCGTTCGGCGACGGCTACGTCGAGATTCAAAACACGAAGGAGGTCGGCGGCCTGGCCGTCGCCGTGGCCAGCGACGAAGCCAACAACGGCTCGGGACAGTTCGACGAGTGGAAGCGGCAGCGCCTGCTGGGCGTGGGCGCGGACGTGGTCATCCCGGACTTCCGGGACGCCCTGACACTGCTTCCGGTTCTTCTCGGGGAGCCCGGATCTAGCCCGCATGGCAGTCTGCTTGCGAATTCAGACCGCCCTGTGCACGAACGGGGCGTCCAATATGCGGGTTAGACTGCGCCCAACGTTCTAGAATGGGCTATCCATGAATGGCGAAACCCTTGACCTGCGCCGCGTGCGCGTGCTCCCTCTCGAACAGCGCCAAAGCCTGAGCCGGCTCGATGAGATCCTCGTTGAACCCTCGAACGATCCGCCGCCCGTTTCGGACGCCAATGCGCGGCTGGTGCGGGAGTGCGCCGCGCGCATCCGCGAGGCCCGGCAACGCGGGGCGAGCGTGATGCTCATCTACGGCGCCCACCTCATCAAGAATGGCGGGCAGTTGCTCCTGGTCCAGTTGCTCGATCATGGCCATCTCACCCACCTGGCCACCAACGGCGCAGGCACCATCCACGACTGGGAATTCTCGTTCCTCGGACGTTCCACCGAGAGCGTCCGCGCCAATGTCGCCACCGGCACGTTCGGCACGTGGGACGAGACAGGCCGCTGCCTCCACCTGGCGCTGCTGCTGGGCGGGCTCAGGGGCGAAGGGTATGGACAGGCGCTGGGCCGCTTCATTTACCAGGATGGCGGCCAGGTGCCCAAAGCCGACGATCTCGAGGCGCAGGTGCGCGCCGACCCGCACCATCCACTCACCCCGGCCCGAGTGGAATTGCTGCACGCCATCCGCCAATTCGGGATTGCGTCGGGTCCCCTGATGGTCCTGCATCGGTGGCGAAACGCCTCGGTGCTGGCCAATGCCTTCCGGCACGAGATTCCCCTGACCGTCCATCCCGGAATCGGCTACGACATCATCGCGACTCATCCCATGTTCAATGGGGCGGCGATCGGGCGGGCGGGCGGCATCGATTTTGCCCGGTTCGCAACGGCGGTCGAGGGACTCGATGGCGGCGTGGTGATGTCGATCGGATCGGCGATCATGGGGCCGCAGGTTTTCGAGAAGACGCTGAGCTGCGTGAACAATCTTCGAATCCAGGCCGGACGCCCGATTGTCCAGGGACACACGCTGTACGTGGTCGATCTGCAGGATGGCGGGCGCTGGGACTGGACGCGGGGCGAGCCCCCGCGCGACAACCCGGCCTACTACCTCCGCTTCTGCAAGAGCTACGCGCGCATGGGCGGCACGATGCATTACGCCCAGTGCGACAACGTCGCCTTCCTGCATCATCTCTACCACGCGCTCGCCGACAAACCGAAGACGAAAACACCATGACCCCCGATCGGTTCTCGACACTCACCGGACGCTACTCCGGGCTCCGCGTCGCGGTCGCGGGCGATTTCTGCCTCGACCGCTATCTCGAGATTGACCCGGGGCGGACGGAGACATCGCTCGAAACCGGCCTGCCGGTGCACAACGTCGTCCGCGTGCGCGGCCAACCGGGAGCCGCCGGCACCATCCTCAACAACCTTGTCGCCCTCGGCCTCGGAACGCTCTATCCGGTCGGGTTCTGCGGAGACGACGGGGAGGGATTCGAACTGCGGCGCGCCCTGGCCGGGATGCCCGGTGTGCGGATGGATTTCTTCGTGACGACAGGCGCGCGCCGCACGTTCACCTACTGCAAACCCCTCGTGATCGAACCCGGACGCCCGCCGGTCGAACTCAACCGCCTCGACAGCAAGAACTGGACGCCGACGCCGCGCGACATCGAGGAGCGGCTGGCCGAGAGTGTTGAAACCCTGGCGCCACAAATCGATGCGTTGATCCTGCTCGACCAGGTGGACCTGGCCGACACGGGAGTCGTCACGCGCGGCGTGCTGGCATCGGTAAACCGACTGGCTGCGGACCACCCCCGGTTGCCCATCCTGGCCGACAGCCGGCGCGGCCTCCGGGGCTTCCCGCCCGTCATCTTCAAGATGAATGCGCGCGAGCTTGCCGCCCTGACCGGCGGAGCCGCGGATGTCGCGGACGCTGCGTCCGTCCGCCAGGCGGCGCTGACCCTCGCTCGAGGTCATGGGCGCCCGGTGTTTGTCACGCTCGCCGAGCACGGCATGATTGGCGCCTGCCCGGACGGCGCGTCCGAGCATGTGCCCGCGCTGCCGTTGCGGGGCGACATCGACATTGTGGGCGCGGGCGACGCCGTCACGGCGAATCTCGCGGCGGCGCTCGCGGCGGGGGCGTCGGTGCGCGAGGCGCTCGAACTGGCCAGTCTCGCGGCGTCGATTGTCATTCACCAACTGGGCACCACCGGCACCGCCTCCGTGGCCCAACTCCGCGACCTCCATACACAGACCTGACCAACCGCGAAGAAGCGTCGAGGGGTCACATCTTCACCGTTTGTTGTGAAGACAAACCACCACGAAGAGCACGAAGAACACGAAGGGGAGAATGAGATGAAGGGTGCGATTGAGTTCGACGGTCTTTCGAAGAAGATTATCGGCTGCGCCATCGAGGTCCACCGGGAACTTGGGCCGGGGCTCTTGGAGTCCGCATATGAACAATGCCTGGCGCATGAACTGACCTTGCAGGGCATCCCGTATGAGCGCCAGAAGCCGATGCCAGTGAGCTATAAGGGCATTCTGATCGACTGCGGCTATCGGCTGGACCTGCTCGTGGACCGCAAGATTGTTGTCGAGTTGAAGGCGGTCGCCGCCATCGAGCCCATCCACGAAGCTCAACTGCTGACATACCTGAAGCTGGCAAAACTCAATATCGGCCTGTTGATCAACTTCAATGTCCCGCTGCTCAAGGACGGCATCAAACGCTTTGTGTTGTGAAGACAAACTACCACGAAGAGCACGAAGAACACGAAGGGGGAGTGAGACCATCCCATTCATACTCCAGGTTCCCGGTCGCCGGGGAGTGAGCGGACCGCTTCGCATGCAACGCTGCTTTCCTCTTCGTGCCCTTCGTGTCCTTCGTGGTGAAAACAAAGATAGACCCGGTCAACATCGACAGCCGCAACCTGACTCAAGTATCAGTCCGTCGGTGGCGCTGACGGCGGGGCCGAGTTATCCTCGGCGTCTTCTTCCTTCTCCTCGCTGATGACGGGCGCGATGCCCTGCAGGCGGTCACTTTCGTCGAGGTCAATCAGTTTGACCCCCTGCGCATTCCGTCCGGTCTCACGGATGTCCCTGGCGGCGATCCGCACCATCTGACCGCCGGCGGTGATCAGCATGACCTCGTCGGCTTCCCGGACGGTGAGGGCGCCCAGGACGCCGCCGGTGCGCTCGGTGGTCTTCATGGTGATGATGCCTTTGCCGCCGCGCGACTGGATGCGGTACTCCTCGAAGCGGGTGCGCTTGCCAAGGCCGTTCTCGCCCGCGACGAGCAAGGTCGCTTCCGGATCCACCACGGCGGCCGCCACGACGCGGTCTTCGGGATCGAGGGAGATGCCGCGGACGCCGGTCGCGGGCCGGCCCATCGAACGGACGTCCTCCTCGGAGAAGCGGATGCTCATGCCGCCGCGGGTGATGAGGACGACCTCGTCGGTGCCGCGGGTGTAGCGGACATCGATGAGCGTGTCGCCGGGCTCGATGCCGATGGCGATGATGCCGCCGCGGCGCACGTTGGCGAACTCGGCCAGGGCGGTCTTCTTGACGGTGCCCGACTGGGTGGCGAAGAAGATGCAACCGGGCTGCTGCCACGTGACATCCTCCTTGGCCGGCCCGGTCTTGCTCTCGATGCGGATGAGCGCGGTCACCTTCTCGCCCGCCTGGAGTTCGAGGAGGTTGGCGATGCTGCGTCCTTTGGCGGCGCGGCCCATGTCGGGGATTTCGTGCACGCGCTCGACGTAGACCCGCCCCGTGTTGGTGAAGAACATGAGGTAATCGTGCGTGCTGGCGGTGAAGAGCCGCTCGATGAAATCGGGCGCGTCGCCCTCGACGGCCGAGTTCTCGCGCGCCGTCATGCCGATCACACCCTTGCCCCCGCGGCGCTGGGCGCGGTAGGAGGAGATAGCGGTGCGCTTGATGAGGCTGTTGTGGGTCATCGTGATGATGACGCCCTCGTTGGCGATCAGATCCTCGATGGCAATCTCGCCCTCGTCGGGCACCAAATCCGTCAGGCGGGGCGTGGCATTCTTCGCCTTCACAGCCTGCAACTCGGCCTTGATGATGGCGAACACGCGCGCTTCCTTGGCCAGGATGTCGAGCAGATCGTGGATGGTTTCGAGCAAGGCCTTGTACTCGGCCGCGACCTTGTCGATCTCGAGTCCGGTCAGTTGATAGAGGCGCAGGTTGAGGATCTCGTCCACCTGGCGCTCCGTGAGGCTGTATCGGCCGTTGACCAGCCGGGCTTCCTGGCGAATCCGGATTCCCCAGCTTTCGACCTGGAGCCGGGTCCACTCGAAGGCGAGCAGTTTGACCTTGGCCTCGTCGCGGGTTCTCGAGGTGCGGATGATCCGGATGAACTCGTCGAGATTGGCGATTGCGGCCAGGTAACCTTCGAGCACCTCGGCCCGCTCCTCGGCCTTGCCGAGGAGGTATCGGGTCCGGCGCAGGATCACCTCGCGTCGGTGCTCGATGTAGCAATTGATCAGTTCCTTGAGATTGAGGGTCTTGGGCCGTCCATGGTCGATGGCGAGGGCATTGACGGCGAAGCTCGTTTCGAGCGCCGTGTGGCGGTAGAGGTTGTTGATCACCACCTTCGCCACGGCATCCCGCTTCAACTCGATCACCACCCGCGTGTTCTCGTCCGACTCGTCGCGGACGGCCGTGATGTCCTTGAACTCCTTGAGTTCGCCTTCATTAACGAGCGTCGCGATCCGCTCGACCAGTTGCGCTCGATTGACGTTGTATGGGATTTCCGTGACGATAATCTGCTCGCGTCCGCCCTTAAGCTGCTCGACCCCGACCCGCCCGCGAATCTTGACGCTGCCCCGGCCGGTGGCGAAGTACTGGCGGATGCCTTCGAGCCCGCACACCATGCAGCCGGTTGGGAAGTCCGGGCCCTTGATGTGCTTCATCAACTGGGGAATGGTGATGCCCGGGTTATCGATCTGGCCGCAGATTGCATCGACCACTTCGCCCAGGTTGTGCGGGGCCATGTTGGTCGCCATGCCCACGGCGATGCCGGTGCCGCCGTTGACCAGCAGGTTCGGGAACGCCGCGGGCAGCACCACCGGTTCCTCGTGTTCCTCGTCGTAGGTCGCCGCGAAATCGACCGTCTGCTTGTCCAGATCCTCCATCAACACCGCGCCGAGGTGCGTCATGCGGGCCTCGGTGTAACGCATTGCCGCCGGCGGGTCGTTTTCGACGGATCCGAAGTTCCCCTGTCCATCGACCAGCGTGTCCCGCATCGCCCACGGCTGCGCCATGTGGACGAGGGTCGGGTAGATGGCCTGATCGCCGTGCGGGTGGTATTTGCCCATCGTTTCGCCGACGATGCGGGCGCATTTGAGGTGTCGGCGGGTCGGCAGCAGGCCCAAGTCGTGGAACATCGCGTAGAGGATGCGGCGCTGGGACGGCTTGAGTCCGTCGCGCACGTCGGGCAGGGCGCGCGAGATGATCACCGACATCGAGTAATCGAGGAACGAGTTCTTGATCTCCTCGGCGACGTTGATCTTCTCGACCTTTTCGTTCGCGGCGTAGAGCGGCGTGGGGCTCTCGGGCGGAGGGGGCGGGGGCGGCGTTTGGCTCTCTTCGGGCATAGGGGACGATGGGGATAGAACGCTTCAGACGTCCAGGTTGCGCACATTGAGCGCGTTGTCTTCGATGAACTGGCGGCGGGGCTCGACTTCGTCGCCCATCAGTTTGGTGAACATCTCCTCCGCCTCGACGGCGTCGGTCAGGTCGATGCGCAGCAGCTTGCGGCGGGCCGGGTTCATGGTCGTTTCAAAAAGTTCCTTCGGGTTCATCTCGCCCAGGCCCTTGAACCGCTTGATCTGGAGACCCCGTTTCCCGACCTCCTTGATCCCGAGCAGAATCTCCGGGATGGAGAAGATCGGCTTGATTTGGGCCCGCTCGCCCTCGCCTTCGACCAGTTCGAAGAGCGGTTTGTCCTGGGCGGCGAAGTGCTCGACGTTGAGCCCTTTGCGGGCCAGTTTTGCGAGCAGGTCTTCGACGGCCTTGGTTTCGTGCAACTCCACGTGGCGCGCCCGGCGTGTTGGGCCGTTGTGGCCGTTGTGGCCGTTTTTCCTGTCGGCGCCGGCCGCGGTCTCTTCTTCGCCGAAGAGCCCGAGATCGGGGTTGGCCTCGCCGAACTCGCGCAACTCCTCCTCGGTGTGGAAGTAGTGCACCGCCTCGTCGTTCCCCTGCCGCACTTTCACCAGGTGGCGCGGCAGTTCGTGGGTGTCCAAACGCCGTTTCTCGACATACTCGGCGAAGTCGCCTCCGTGGCGCTGCAGCGCGCGCACGTACTTCTCGAGGACCACGAGCAATTCGAGAATCTCGGACAACTGCCGTTCGTTGAACTCCCGCCCATCGGCCACGTTGCGCAGCCGCACGTCCTCGGTGCCCAACTGGATGAGGATGCGATTGAGCTGCGGATCGTCCTCGACGTACTCGACCCGCTTCTTGCGCGCGATCTGGTAGAGCGGCGGCTGGGCGATGTAGACGAACCCGCGCCGGATCAGCTCCGGCATCTGCCGATAAAAAAACGTCAGCAGCAGCGTGCGGATATGCGCGCCATCGACGTCGGCGTCGGTCATGATGATGATCTTGTGGTAGCGCAGCTTCTCGAGGTTGAAGGCCCCTTCGCCTTCGCTGTCGCCGATGCCGGTCCCCACCGCTGTGATCATTGTCCGGATCTCGAGGTTCTGGAGCACCTTGTCCAATCGCGCCTTCTCGACATTGATCAGCTTGCCCCGGATCGGCAGAATAGCCTGGAACTTCCGATCCCGGCCCTGCTTGGCCGAGCCGCCGGCGGAATCGCCCTCGACAATGTAAAGCTCGGTGTTCGCCGGGTCGCGGTCGGAGCAATCGGCCAGTTTGCCCGGCAGGCCGCCCCCGGTCAGCGCGGTCTTGCGCACCGCTTCCCGCGCCTTGCGCGCCGCCTCGCGCGCCCGGGCCGCCATCAGGCACTTCTCGATGATCTTCTTGGCCACCGACGGATTGGCGTCGAAGTAGGTCATCAAACCGTCGTACACGATCGAGGAGACGACGCCGTCGATCTCGGTGTTGACGAGCTTGACCTTGGTCTGGGACTCGAAGCGGGGGTTGGGCAGTTTGACGCTCAGCACGCAGACCAGTCCTTCCCGCACATCGTCGCCGCTGATCGAGGCGTCTTTCTCCTTCAGCAGTTCATTCGCCTTGGCGTACTGATTGATGGCCCGGGTCAATGCGCTCCGGAATCCCGTCAGGTGCGTCCCGCCATCGGGATTGGCGATCGAGTTGGCGAAGCAGAGAATCTGCTCGTTGTAGCTGTCGGTGTACTGCAGCACGCAGTCCACAAACGCATCCTCCTCGCGAGTCTCGACCTTGATGACCCGCTTGCCCGACAGGCAGACCGGCTTGGGATGGATCGTCTGCTTGCTCTTGCCCAACTGCTTCACGAACTCCTCGATCCCGTCCCGGTAAAAGAACCGCTCCGACTTGTTCTCCGTCCGCTCGTCGGTCAGGAGGATTTCGACGCCCGGGTTGAGGAATGCCAGTTCGCGCAACCGGAGCGCGAGGTGCTCGAACTTGAACTCCGTGGTGAGGGTGAAAATGACCGGATCGGGCTTGAAGGTGATGAGCGTGCCGGTGTGCTTGGACTTGCCGATGACTTCGAGTTTGCGCACGGTGACGCCCCGGGCGAACTCCATGTAGTAGACCTTCCCGTCGCGCGAGACCTCGACCTTGAACCATTCGGACAGGGCGTTGACACACTTGGCCCCGACGCCGTGCAGACCTCCCGAGTACTTGTAAGCCCCCTGACCGAACTTGCCTCCGGCGTGCAGGTTGGTCAGCACCAACTCGACCGCCGGCATGTTCCACTTCGGGTGGGTATCGACCGGGATGCCGCGGCCATCGTCGCGGATCGAGCACGATCCGTCCACGTGCATCGTCACCTCGATGCGTTGGCAGAAGCCGGCCAGGTGCTCGTCAATCGAGTTGTCCAACACCTCGAACACGCAGTGATGAAGCCCGCGCTCGTCGGGGTCGCCAATGTACATGCCGGGGCGCTTCCGGACCGCCTCGAGCCCCTCGAGTTTGTCGATTTTGGAGGCGTCGTACTTGTCAGTCGTCGGGACGTTGTCAGCCATATTTGAACCTGCTCGGACTCGAAGAACCAGACCGCGAAAAACCGGATGTTCAAGCAACCTGTCTTCAGGGATACCAGACGCTGTCGAGTGTATAAAAACCGCCTCCAAAAACAACACCAAATCTTGCGAATCTACAATCCGTTGTGGACGCGTCCGAACCCCGTCCTAATTAGTTGTGGTCCTCGATTCCATCACGATCGTTGCGTATCCCCGCCCGAGGGCGTCAGAAGCCGGGCCAGCGCCTCGAATCTCTCCAGATCGAGAGACTCGGCCCGGCATGTCCGGCTCAGGTCCAGGGCCTCGAAGGCGCCGCGCAGCGCGTCTTCGTCCCAGCCGGATCTGAGCAGCTTGAACATCATCTTCCTGCGCTGCGAGAAAGCGCTCCGAACCAACCTTGCGAATGTGCGCCGTTCGAACGCGGAGAAACCAGGTCCCGATCTCCGGTCCAGAGCCAGGCAGGTGGTGGTGATCTTGGGAGGGGGGAAGAAACAACTGGCCGGGATGCTGAAGGAAGCGGCGGGCGCATACCTGTGGCGGACGATCAAGGTCAGGATGCCATAGTCCGGCGATCCCGGTCCGGCGGACAGGCGTTGGGCGACCTCCTGTTGCAGGGTGATGACGAGCCGCTCCGGACACGTCGGGGCCAGGGCGAGAGTCATCAGAATGTCCGACGCGGCCGAGTAGGGGAGGGCAGCCACAAGCTTCCACGAGGCCCAGTCCTCAGCATGCCCGGCGAGGAAATCGAGGGCGTCCGCGTGCACCAGGCGGAGCCTGTGGTTTCCGGCGAACCGTTCCTCGAGACAACGGACCAGACGCGCGTCCTTCTCGATGGCCAACACCTCACGCGCCCCGGCCAGGAGGAGTTCGGTCAACGGCCCGAGGCCCGGGCCGATCTCGATCACTCGGTCGTTCGGTCGCAGGGCAGCCAGGCCCACCATGCGGCGGAGCTGGTTGCCGTCGTGGAGGAAGTTCTGACCGAGCGATTTGGTGAGGCGAATGTGCCGGGCGGTCAGAATCTGACGCATTTCGGAGAGAGTCATGCCGGCCCGAGTTGTGCCAGAGCGCCCTCCATCGCTCCGACGGCCCGTTCGAGATCGGTTTGGCTGATGACGAGCGGCGGCGTGAATGCAAGGACGTTCCCATGTTCGCCTTCGGGCAAAACGAGGAACCCCCGGTCGAGCATGACCCTGACAATCTCGGTCACAACGTCGCAGGCCGGGCGACCGTCGCGATGGCACAGCTCGAATCCGACCATCAAACCGAGCCCGCGGACATCGCCGACCAGGCCGGCGGGCATCGCCATCCGGCTCAACCGGGCGCGCAGGACCGCCCCCAGACGCTCGCTTCGCCGCGGAAGGCGCCTGGACCGGATCTCGCCGATCTGGCTCAGGGCCATGGCGCATCCGACCGGGTGTCCCAGGAACGTGCTTGTGTGGATGGCTTCGCCCGTCGCCTCCGGCCATGCGCGGTCCATCACATCCGCCCGGCCGACACACGCCGACAGGGGAAAGCCGCCGGTCAATGCCTTCCCCAGACAGATCAGGTCTGGAACAACGCCGCTCCGCTCGCAGGCGAACCAGCGCCCGGTGCGTCCGAATCCTGTGTAGATCTCGTCCACAATCAGGAGCGCGCCGAACTGGTCGCATAACCCTCGCACGCGCGACAGGAAGTCCGGCGGCGGCACGCGGATGCCCGACCGCCCCTGCACAGGCTCGATCAGGACGGCTCCAATCCGGCCGGAATCCAGGTGATGGCGCACGGCGGCACAGGCGCGCGCGACGGCGTCGTCGGAAACAGGGAAAGGCGCGAACCGCACAAACGGCTTGAGCTGGGACTGAAACGGAAGCCGGAAATGCGCGCGCTCGGTGGCCGTGAGCGCGCCGTACCCGAGGCCGTGGTAGGCGCCTTGAAAGGCGACGACGCCCGCCCTGCCAGTGGCCAGCAGCGCTGTTTTCAATGCGGCCTCGACGGCCTCGAAGCCGGAATTCCCGAAGATCACTTTGCCGGTCCGGAGCGTTTGGCGGGTCGAGCGGATCATCGTGCGTCCGCAATCCGAAATCCGCGATCCCCGCGCCCCGCCCGTCCAGCGCTCGAACGTGAGGCGGCTCAACTCGCGAGCCAGCGCGGCCTTGAGGCGATGCGGATACACATCGCCCATGGCGTGCAGGAGACGGGACATCTGGCGCCGGGCGGTCGCGACGACCCGCGGGTTGGCGTGGCCGGCGGCCGCCACGCCGAACGCCGCGGTGAGATCGAGGTATCGGCGGCCTTCGAGGTCCCAGACGTGCACCCCGCGGGCCCGCTCCCAGACGATCGGCCCGGAGAGGTCGGGGGCGACGAACGTCACGTTGCGCGATTCGTAGGCGCGCAACAGATCGAGAACGCGACGGGTGGCCTTCACTCAAACGCCTCGTTGGTCTGCGGGCCAGATGACCTTGTGCAATTGCACCTGGAAACGAACCGGCAGAGCATCCGCAATGATCCGCTCGGCGAGAGCGCGCCGCGAGATCGGGGTCTGGCCGGGGGGGGAGGACTTGAGGGACGGATCGCACTGCCGGGCTCCGAGCGGCGAAACCCAGGAGAACAGGAGCGGGCACATCTCATCGAGGCGGCGCTCGGAGACGACCTGCCGCGCCCAGCGGTAGTCTTGTTCGGTTCCGATCACGAACTTCACTTCGTCGGTCGCCCGCAGGTGCGCCAGGTTCTCCCATCGGTTTTGGGCGCTCTCGCCGCTGCTCGGACACTTGAGATCCATGATGCGCCGCACGCGGGTGTCGACCGGCGCGATGTCGAGCGCGCCGCTGGTCTCGAGCAGCACGGTGTAACCGTCGTCGCATAACGCTTCGAGCAGCGGCAGCGATCCCGGCTGCAGAAGCGGCTCGCCGCCCGTCAACTCGACCAAGGGAATCGAGACCGGCCGGCGAACGGCGCGATAGGGCGCCGCCAAACGGCGGACCTCGGCCCGGACGTCCTCGAGCGTCCGACGGCGGCCTTGCCTGAACGCATAGGCGGTGTCGCAATACGAGCAGCGCAGATTGCATCCCGTGAGCCGGATCAGGACGCACGGCAGACCGGCGAATGTGCTTTCGCCCTGCACGCCGAGGTAGATCTCGTTGACGGTCAGATGATCGGGCATGCGGGCTAGCCCGGTTGTTTCACAAAGCTCCGCGGAGTCCGACACCCGGGCTCTGGCAAAACCGCGCCCAGAAAGGGAACCGGGAGTTTTCTGTCGGTCCCGAGAGTGGTCTGTCATGGGAACAGTGTGTTGCAGTTCTCGATCTCTCGAACCTGGCGCGGTTTTGCTTCTCTAGCCCGCATAGTGGTCCTCTTGCGAAGTCTGAGTGTCCTGGGCACCATCGGGGTGTGCAATATGCGGGCTAGCGAGGCGCGCCTCAGACAAATCCAGTCCTCCCCTTCCCATGAGGTGTCCCCGTGTCTCCCCGCCCTTCTCTCCCGCGCCTCGCTCATTAGAATCCTTGACCCGTTTAACGCAGCACAGAAACTTGACTTGTCTGCAACATGTTTCACCGGTCGAGGATTCTATGCGGTTGGGGCCGGTTCCTGATCGGCCACGGCGCCGGCTTCGAGGAGGCGCGGGCCGCGTTCGCGCAGGGGGAACCAGAGGCGAAACACGGTGCCCTTGCCCGAATGGCTTTCGACATCGATGCGCCCGCCGTGCTCGCGCACGATGCGGTAGACGATCATCAGGCCGAGGCCGGTGCCCTTTTTCTTCGTCGTGAAGAACGGCTCGAACAGCCGGCTGAGCCGCTCCTGCGAAATGCCCGTCCCGGTATCGCCCACGCTGATCCAGACGCCCTCGGCCGCGGTGCCTGTCCGGATGGTGAGAACGCCGCCCCGGGTCATGGCGTGCATCGAGTTCTTGATGAGGTTCACCAGGGCCTGCTTGATTTGCGCGGCGTCAAATCGCGCCTCAGGCAGGTCGCGCGCCAGGTGCGTCTCGACGGCGATACCGCGGTTGTCGAGTTCCGGGCGGAGCAAGTCGAGTGTCGCCTTGGCCACGTCGTTCAGCAACGCGGGCCGCATCTGGGGAACCGTCGGGCGAATCGCATCGAGAAACTGCGTGACGATGTAGTCCAGGCGCACGATCTCGCCCTTGGCCACCGTGAGGTATTTGTGCATCCGGTCGGCAATTTCCGCCGCCTCGCCCCCGGAGGGCGAGGCGGACGATGCGGCGCGCCGCCGCCCCGGGCGCGAGGGGGCTGGGGCGTCGGTCACCGCCCCCCACTTCTTGAGTTCGCGCTCCATCAAATGAAGGTGGATGTGGAGGGCGTTGAGCGGGTTGCCGATCTCGTGGGCGACGCCGGCGGCCAGGAGGGTCAGGGCCTGCAGCCGTTCACTCTCGATCGCCTCGAAGGTCTGTTGGCGGGCCTCGGTCGCATCGTGCAGGACGAGGGCGACGCCGGCGCTGCCCTGCGCATCCGCATCGAGCGGAGCCGCCAAGACCCGCAGGAAGCGCGGCCGCGGAAAGCTGACTTCGAGTTCGTGCCGGGTGGCGTGCGGGCCGCCGCGGCGATCGAGCGCGGCGATCTTCTCCCAATCGAGTTCGGGGAAAAGCCTCGCGATGGGCTGTCCTTCGGCGCTCTCGGGGACCAAACCGAGCAGGCGGGTGACCGCCTGATTGCAGTAGGCCACCCGCCCCTCGGCATCGACGACCAGCACGCCGTCCTCGATGGTGTTGAAGAGCGTCTCGAGGAAGTTGCGCTCCCGCGCCAATCGCTCGACCACCTTCTGCAGGTCCGCCGTGTCGAGGCGTCCGAGGCGTCCGAGGACCTTGTCGAGAAAACTGGATTTGGGGGACGGCATGGCCGGCGGGACGCCTCTAGAATCCTTGACCGGTCATACTCGTTGCAGACAAGTCAACTTTCTGAGATGCGTTGAAGGGGTCAAGGACTCTAGCCCGCATAGCAGTCCTCTTGCGAAGTCTGAGTGCCCTGTGCACAGACGGGGTGTGACATATGCGGGCTAGAACCATTTGCGCTTTTTGAAATACCAGTAGGTGGCGGCCGTGCTCGCGAGCATGACACCCAGAACGATCCAATAACCGCCTTCGAGCTCGGGCATGTTCTTGAAATTCATCCCATACCACGTGCCGATCATCATCAGAGGCGTGGTCACAATCGTGAACAGGGTGAGCAGTTTGATGACCTCGCCGGTCTGGTTGGACGAGATGTTCAGGTAGACCTGCAGAATGCCAGTGACCGAATCGGTGTAGCTCTGGGCCAGTTCGGAGATGTGGTGGAGGGCGTCGTAGACGTTGCGGTAATAGGGCACCAGATGGGCGCGGATCAGTTTGAACTCGCCGCTGGCGAAGCGGGCCAGCACTTCGCGCTGCGGGCCGATGATTTGGCGGAGATGCAGCACTTCCTTCTTGATCTGGATAATATGATCGAGCGTTTCCGCGTCGGGGCGATGCAGCACCTGGTCCTCGAGGTCGCCGATCTCGATCGAGAGTTCTTCGAGGGCCGGCCTGTAGTTGTCCACCAGCGTGTCCAGGAGCGTGTGCGCCACCCGGTCGGGGGCGCGGGCGATGTGGACGTTGCTGCGCAGGCAGCGTTCGGAGGTGAGGGAGACGCTCTTGAGCGGAACGACGTGGTAGGTGACCAGGAAATTCTTGCCGAGGAAGAAATTCAACTCGCTGGTGGCGAACACGCCGTCTTTCCGGCTGTAGTCAACCGCGTGAATCACCATGAACAGATAGGGCGTGAAGCGGTCGCCCTCCTTGGGCAGGTACTCCTCGACTTTGGGCGACGGGCTCTCGGTGACGCAGTCCTCGATCGAGAGCGGATGGAAATGAAACACCCCATCCAGATAGAACGTGCTCTCCTCGGGCGTCGGATCCTCGAGATCCACCCACAAGAACAGGTTCGTGTCGGCAAGCAGCGTCGGCATCAGGAAGGCGTCAATGTCCTTCGTGTGCAGGCGCCCCTGCGTGGTGAATGCAAATGACCGGACCATGCGCGCAACCTCGTCGACGCGCCCGCGCGAGCCGCTCGAGTCGATTCCCTTAGCTCGTCCCGCCCGGGCTGTCGTCGGCGGATGTTAAGTCCGCCGGCGGCGCTGGCAAGCGTTTGCTGGACCGCCGGCCGGAGCGCCGGGTCTTGAACAGTTCCATTTGAGCCTCCCGGAACAGATCGTACTGTTTAAGAACCCGAATGGTCTGGAGCAAATCCGACTTCTGATAGTTCCGGTTCGGCTCGGTGTGGGCGATCAAATCCGCCAGCATCGTTCGAAAGGGAATCACGGCGTCCACCCCCTTGGATTTGAGCAGCGCCAGACTCCGCGCGCGCGCCCCCTCCTCCTGCGGCAGCGCAGGCAAAACCAGCACCTTGTCGATCTCCCCCGCATCGCCGAAAAACGCGCGCGCCTGCTTCTCGATGTCCGGATCCGCGAATCGGAAAAGACCCGACGTCCGTTCGAGCCGCCCGGGGCCGAACGTCTCGGTATGCCACCCTTTGACGACGACGATCGCGCGCGCGACACGCCTCAGATGGTCCGGTTCCAGAACCGCCGGCAGCGCGCCCGGGGCCTCCACAGGCCGGGGATTCAGGATCAGAAAATCGATCTCCTCTTCGTCGCGCAAGGAATGTGTCACGAATTTCCGCCGCTGATGCACCAGAAACCCGTGCAACTCGAAGAACTCACGAACTATGGTTTCGCTGACGGACACAGGCCAGACAGACAGTCGCTACTTGATTCTGTGCCGCGCATTCCTCGCACCGATCAACTCGATGCGACACGGCAATCCCCCCGGGAGCCATCGCCATCCTGTTTTCGCCCGCCTCCCGACGGCTTGCGGGCCAGAAGATCAAAAACCTCGCGCATCACGGATGCCGGCACCGCACGCCCCCAAATCACCCGTCCAATGCGCTCGGCCAGGACGAACCGGATCTCCCCGGCGCTCGTCTTTTTGTCGAGCCGCATCGCCCTGGACAC
Source organism: Verrucomicrobiota bacterium (assembly GCA_040766265.1). Taxonomy (GTDB): domain Bacteria; phylum Verrucomicrobiota; class Verrucomicrobiia; order Limisphaerales; family J093; genus MWFF01. The sequence goes on along the minus strand of JAXGQW010000012.1, from coordinate 19,727 downwards.
ATCCTCCCACTGGCGCCGGCTCAGGCAGACGCTCGTCGGCAGACCCGCGCGTTCGAAAAGGGATCGGATGCGATCGACGTCGCCTTCGGGCAAACCGAGGAGTCGGGCTGACAGGCGGGCGGCAAACACCTGTCCAATCGCTATGGCCTCTCCGTGAAGGTGCTTGCCGTACCCGGAGACGGCTTCGAGCGCGTGCCCCACGGTGTGTCCAAAGTTGAGAACAGCCCGCCGCCCCTGCTCGGTTTCGTCGTGGACGACAACAGCCGCCTTGATGGCGCAGCAGCGCGCCACCACCGCGGCGAGCGCATCCCCATCCCTTCGCAGAAGACGATCGACATCCCGCTCGAGCCGCCGGAACAACCGGGCGTCAGCGATGATCCCGTATTTGATGACCTCCGCGAAACCGGCCCGCAACTCGCGCGGCGGCAGAGTCTCGAGCGTCGCCAAATCACAAATCACCAGACGCGGCTGGTGGAAGGCGCCCACGAGGTTCTTGCCCGCCTTGAGGTTCACCCCCACCTTGCCCCCCACCGAGCTGTCCACCTGGGCCAGCAGAGTGGTCGGGACCTGCACCAGGGGCAAACCACGCAGGTAGGTTGCGGCGACAAAGCCCGCCAGGTCGCCCACGACTCCCCCGCCCAGCGCGACAATGAACGAATCCCGCCCTGCCCGATGCCGCGCCAACTCGTGGTAACAATCCGAAACGCGGGCGAGGCACTTGGCGGTTTCACCGGCGGGGATTGTGATTTCGCGGGGCTCGAACCCCACCCTATCGAGACTCTGAGCCGCCCGTCGGGCATACAGGGGGGCCACATTGCTGTCGGAGATGATGGTGCAGCGCCTGCCCAGCCCCAGGCGTTCACAGTCCTGACCCAGACCGGAGAGCAGGCCCTCTCCGATGCGGATCGAGTAGGCCCGTTCGCCCAGCGGCACTCGCACAACTCGCATCTGGTCCAGTGTAGGGCCTCACCCCGTGATGTCAAAGGTTTGCCCGGCCCAGCCCGTGAATCGCGATGCCGGGACGAGCCCTGCCACACGCGCTTCTGGAGTTGCATCGGCGCTCCATTTCGGGTTCTGTACCGGCCATGAAGTTGCGGATCTGGCGTTACGACCTGCAGTTGGCACATCGTTGGACGATCGCCCGCGGGCTCGAGCCGGGAGGCCCGGGCGGCAAGACGACCAGCCAGGTGGTTTTCGCCGAACTGACGGACAACGACGGGATCGTCGGCCTCGGCGAGGCGGCGCCTTCATCCCGCTACGGCGAGACAACCGATGCCGCCGTCGCCTTTCTCGAACGGGTGGACGCCAATCGCCTCTCCTTCGCCGACCTGGCATCGAGCCTCGAATACCTGCGAAGTCTCGCGCCGGGTCAGTTCGCCGCCAAAGGCGCGCTGGACGTTGCTTTGCTCGATGGCGCGGCGCGGCGCGGCGGCAAACCGTTGCACACCCACCTCGGCCTCGGCTTCGCCGAGAACAAGCATGTCACTTCGTTCAGCATCGGCATCGACACGCCCGAGGTCATCACGCGGAAAACCCGCGCGGCGGAATCCTATCCGGTGTTGAAACTCAAACTGGGAAGCCCGCACGATCGCGACAACCTGGCGGCCTTGCGCGCGGCAGCCCCGCGCAAGCCTGTCCGCGTCGATGCCAACGAAGCCTGGAAAACCAAGGAGATTGCCCTGCAGAATCTCGAATGGCTGGCCCAGGACGGAGCCATCCAGTTCGTCGAACAGCCCATGCCCGCCAGCGCCGATCTCGAGGACATGGTCTGGCTGAAGGCGCGTTCGCCCCTGCCCCTCATGGGGGACGAGTCGTATGTCTCCGTCAAGGACGTCGAGCGCTGCGCCGCGGCGTTTCACTCCGTGAACGTGAAACTCGTCAAGGTCGGAGGTGTGTCCCCGGGTTTCGCGGCCTTGCGCGCGGCCCGGCAGGCCGGCCTGAAGACCATGCTCGGCTGCATGATCGAGTCGAGTGTTCTGATCTCGGCGGCCGCGCACCTTGCCGACCTGACCGACTACCTCGATCTGGATGGCAACTTGCTGGTCACCAACGACCCGTTCTGCGGGGTGAAGGCCGACCGCGGTCTCCTCTCGTTTGCCAGTGCGCCGGACCACCTTGGCCTATGTGTCAGGCCCCGCGAAATGAAGCGGCTCTAACCCGCATGTTTCACACCGCGATAGTGCACAGGGCACTCAGACTTCCCAAGAAGACTCCCATGCGGGTTAGACAAGCAAAACCGCGCCAGGTCCGAGAGTTAGAGAACTGCAACACACTGTTCCCATGGCAGACCACTCTCAGGAGCGACGGAATGCTTCCGGTTCCCTTTCCGGGCGCGGTTTTGCCACAGCCCGGATATGAAACTCCGCGAAGCTTTGTGAAATGTCCGGGCTAATTCTAATTCGCTTTCAAGTTGAGACTAACAATCCAAGGCCAGGCTGTTATGCTCCGCACCCGATCAGGCTCCGCTGCCAGCGTGCTCAGTTCCTGCTTGAGGCGCTCCACCACCAACTCCATCCGCTCGAGCACCAGGTTCGGAAAGGCCTTCTCCCGCACCTCATCCCAAATGTGTTCCTCGGGATTGAGTTCCGGAGAGTACCCCGGAAGCGGAATCAACCGAACGTTTTCCGGCACCACCAGGTCCTTGCTCTTGTGCGAACTGGCTCCGTCCACAACCATGACAATGAATTCCTGTCGATGCGCTTGACTGACCTGAAGCAAGAAACCGTTCATCTGGGCGGTGTTCATCTTCGCGCTCAGGCTCCAGTCCAAGTGTCCTTCCCGGGGACTGACCGCGCCATAGACGTAAGTGAATTCCCGCTCGTAGCCATTGCGCACCGTCGGACGCAACGGTGCCGGCGCCCAACAACGGCGAATCCGGGCCATCCGCCCAAAACGGGCCTCGTCCTGAAACATCAGGCGAATGCAGCGGTCCTGCACGGCTTCGGGCGTCAGCACGGTCGCCAACTTCTCGGGCAGCGTTTTTTTTTCCATTGGGCCTGCACTGCGGGATCGGCCTTCGGATGGCGCGTGTCGGGAGCCACTTTGCGCCAACGGTGCCGTTGGACCAAGCGATACACCACCGAGGGCTTCACCCGCCGGCCCAGTTGCCGGTCCAACGCCGCCCGCAGGGGCGTGAGCACCACCAACTCGCCGGCCTCTGCCTGCGATTTCCAGGTGGCCATAAACGCCTCCTCTTGCTCCCGGCTCAGGAGAGCTCGGCGTCGCCCCCCCCAGGCAGAGCGGGTTGGGAGGATGTTGTTGCTGCTGCGCCGGAAGCGCGTCTGCAAACGGGCGACGGTCGCCCGTCCGACCCCCAAAGCCGTTGCCGTTTGCTCCAGCGTCAGCTTGGCGATCGCTGGCAGAAGCACCGCCTGCGCCATGCGCAACTCCTGCAGGTCCTGGGCTTGGGCCGCGGCAGCCTGGGCCTTGACGACCAAAGACAAATCCGTTCTTCGTGGTCTTGCCATGTGCCCATGATCGCATACTTAGTCTCAACTTGAAAGCGAAATCGAATAAGCCGCATGTTTCACACCCCGTCAGTGCACAGGGCGGTCAGATTGCGCAACATGTCTGCTGTGCGGGTTGGGAATGCGCGGCCCCGGGCCAGCAGTCACCTCACACCAGCGCCGGCAGAGACGCGTTGCGCCGCCAACCACCGAGTGTCATCGCCCGCCCGTGCGGTCGCCTGCGGCGCGGTCGAGGGTGTCCGAGGCGGTTTTTTTGGTACCAAACCTGCTGTTATTAACGGGATGGCGCATGACGGTGTCGCAAGGCGAGGAGCCCCTCAGAGCGTTGGGAATCCGGATGCGGGTGAACAGCCGCGAAGGCCAGACGGCTGCGCTCCGTCCGCGGATCGTGGTGGGTAAAATGGTCGACGAGAGTAACCAGCGGAGCCGAGAACGAGGTGATCCGATCGCGGTGAGTTTCGATCGCCGCGGAGGCCAGCCATGAAACAAGACCGGCTGCAACAGCAACGGCTGGAATTGAAGTACATCATCAGCGAGCACAAGGCCCTCGCGATCCGGGATTACGTCCGCTCCTATCTGGACTTGGACGAGTACTCCCAGGACCAACCGGATTACTCGTACCGCATTCACAGCCTCTACCTCGACTCGGATTGGCTCAAGACCTACTGGGACACGATCAATGGGTTGAAAAACCGCTACAAGCTGCGATTGCGGTACTACGACGACCAACCCTCCTCGCCCGTCTTCTTCGAAATCAAGAGGCGGATGAACGACGCCATTTCCAAACAGCGCGGCGGTGTGCACCGCAACGCCGTGGATTGGCTCCTCGCAGGTCATTTGCCCGAACCCCGCCACCTGCTGTCGGAGAATCCCAAGGAACTGGTCGCGCTCCAGAGGTTCAGCTACCTGATGCTCGGCATCCGGGCAGGCCCAATAATGCACGTCACCTACTCCCGCGAGGCCTGGATGAGCACGCACGGCAACTCGATCCGCGTGACCATGGACCGGGACGTCTATTGTTCGCCTGAGTTCAGCGCCCAAATGAGCACCCACCTGCGCAATCCAGTGAAGCCGTTCGGCGAAAAGGTGATTCTCGAACTGAAGTTCACCGACCGCTTTCCGAATTGGTTCCGCGAACTGGTCGAGACGTTCGATCTCATGCGCGGCGCGGCGGCCAAGTATGCCGATGGTGTCACGCTGGTCGGTGAACCCTTCTTCTACGACCGGGCATCCCGATGGACCTCCTCCCGGCCCTCGATGCTGCACCCGGCCACGCTGCAACCCGGACTCGAAGATTGAGGGCCGCGCGACCGGTCGGCGGGTGTAAAAAAAAGAACCCCGCCACAATGCCGTGTGCAACAGTTCCTTTGAACTTGTAAGAAACAGGTGGAACCCTCGCCGCGGTCTTCGACTTCCAGTCAAGGCCTGTCGGCAACCGTGCGGCATCCGGATTCCGTGTCTAGGTCAGACTACGGTTCAAGGACTTAGTTTCTAATCACGAGCAGTGGCAGGGTAAAGCCAGTGTCGAATTCATGGTTTGCCAAAGATCCGCGGTCACTTCACACAACCGCCTGACGCGGCTTCTTATCGCCCAACCAAGCCGATCTCTCAAGCAAAAAAAGAGAAAAAGTCTCCACCACTGCATCGAGTTTGGCTCCATTTACGCTCACCGGATGCAGAGATGAGGTCATCGTGCGGCGCCCGATCGCCGCGCGCGCAAACAGGGTGCGAGATGGGCGGAGGGCAGGCGAGAAGAGGCTTTCACGACGCCGCGATCCCGTGGCGCTGGCTGTGCAGCAGAAAGCCGAGGTACTGAATCAGCCGTTCCTTCATCTCCTTGCGCGAGACGATCGAATCGATCAAGCCGCGTTCCTGAAGGAACTCCGCCGTCTGAAATCCCGGCGGGAGTTCGGCCTGCGTGGTGTCCTTGATCACCCGCGGACCGGCGAAGCCGATCATGGCGCCCGGCTCGGCAATGATGAGATCCCCCAGGGTGGCGAAGCTGGCCATGACTCCGGCCGTCGTGGGGTGAGTCAGGACGCTGATGTAGGGCAGGCGGCTTTGGGCATGGTAGGCCAGCGCGGCCGCGGTCTTGGCCATCTGCATGAGGCTGAACATCCCTTCGTACATCCGCGCGCCGCCGCTGGTCGAAACGATCACCAGGCCGAGCCCCTTGTCGGTGGCGGATTCGATCAGATGGGTCAGTTTCTCGCCGACCACCGATCCCATTGATCCGCCCAGAAACGAGAAATCCATCACGCCCAGCCCAACACGGTAGGGGCCGATCCGGCCGATGCCCGTCACCACGGCGTCCTTCAGCCCGGTGCTTCTCTGATAACTCTCGAGTTTGTCCGCATAAGCCGCCACGCCGGTGAACCCGAGGATATCGACGCTGATCAACTGGGGATCCATTTCCTCGAACGAACAGGTCTCGACAAGGGCATGGATGCGTTCCCGGGCCCCGATCGGGAAGTGGTGGGAGCACCGGGGACAGACCTTGAGGTTGTCGTCCAGCTCCTTGTCATAGATCATCGTGGAACACTTGGGGCACTTGGTCCACAGTCCTTCCGGGATCTCCCTCTTGCGTGCACGCCCGGACCCGAGTTTGGGTTTCTTGATGAAACCGGCCGCGCTCTTGGGCTCAGGGGGCGGCGCCGGTTCCTTGCCTTCGAGCCCGATCGATCGCTTGGGGATAAATGATGTCGCCATAGAAGCATCAGGAACATTCAGACGCCGCGCGCCACCGTCCATACGCATACGTCGCCCGCCCCCCCGGCCCGAAGGACCTGAGCGCAGGCGCTCGCCGTGGCGCCGGTTGTAAGCACGTCATCAATCAGCACAATCCGCTGTCCGCACACCGACACCCCCGCCCTCAACGCGAAAGCCCGACGCATGTTCGCCGCCCGCTCGCGTCGGGTCAACCGGGTTTGCGTCTTGGTTGGTTCGACCCGGCGAAGCATCCGAACGTTCAACGGAATCCCGCACGCCGCGCTGAGGCGTTTCGCCAGCCGCTGCGCCTGGTTGAACTCGCGCTCCCGCTCGCGCACGGGGTGAAGCGGAATCGGCACCAGCCAGTCCCAACGCTCGCAAAGAAGCTCCGGAACCGCCTGGTCCGTGAGCAGACGGGCGAGGAAAGGCTCGTGCCAGAGCGCACGGTAATACTTGTAGCGGTGAATCGCATCCCGCACAACCCCCGTCGCCAGGACCGCCGCCCGGGCCTTCGAGAAATGCAGGCCCAGACCGCGACAGTTGGCGCATTCGAACCGCGTCGTTAACGCCCCATCAAACGGGAGCCCGCACCGCTCGCAAAACGGCCGCCGAATCCAACGCACGCCATCGCGTCCTGAACGGCACCGTGCACAGACATAGCCCTCGGCGACCGTGGCCCTCTCGACATCACAGATCCGACAACGCTCCGGATACAGAAGCGCGGCCGCGGCTGCAAGAAAGCGTCCGAGGCCGTTCAGCCAAAGGCCTTGCCGCATCGAGCCCATTCTCCCTGTGTTCACCCCCGCACCGATACCGCATCCTCAAACGACTGTCAAAGAGAGGACGTCGGCGCTCCGGCTCCGGGGCTTTCGACCCCGCCCTCACTTCGCAATCAGAAAATCCCCGATCGCCAAATTCCGCAGGTCGCTCCCGAAGAACATGTTCAGGGCGTCGTCCGGGGAGCAGACCATCGGCTCGCCGCGGCGATTCAACGAGGTGTTCAGCAGCACCCCGATCCCGGTCTTCGCCTCGAATTTCCTCAGAAGCTCGTGGTAGCGCGGGTTGCTCTCCGCCGTGACGATCTGCGGGCGCGCCGTGCCATCCTCATGCACCACTTCCGGAATCCGCGTCCGCCAGGCCGGCGCAACGTCGAACGTGAACGTCATGTAGGGAGACGGGTGGCTGCTCTGCAGGATCTCCGGCGCCACAGAGTCGAGCAGAGACGGACAGAATGGACGCCAACGCTCGCGATACTTGATCTGCGCGTTGATGGTGTCCGCAACGCCGGGAACCGCGGGGTTGCCCAGGATGCTGCGATTTCCGAGGGCGCGCGGACCCCACTCCATGCGGCCCTGGCACCACGCCACCACCTGGCCTTTGGCGAGCAGGTCGCTCGCCCTGTCGGTGATCGACGCGCACCTCTCATAGCGGCAGCCGCGTTTGCACAGCGCCTCCTCGATCTCGGCCGCCGAATACTCCGGCCCGAGATACGCGTGCGTCATGGGCTGAATCGTGTCGCCAAGCCGATGGGCGGCATACGTGGCCGCGCCGAGCGCCGTGCCCGCGTCGCTGGCCGCGGGCTGCACAAAGATCTCGCAGTCGGGCGCGAAGGCCTGAATGAGGCGCTGATTGGCTTTCACGTTGAGCGCCACGCCGCCGGCGTAACAGAGGCGGCGCGTGCGCGCGATGTGCCCGCCCAGATAATGCCGCGTCAGGGCCAGGAGAATCTGCTCGAGCTGGCGCTGGACCGCCGCGGCAATGTGCACGTAAGGATGGTCAATCTCATCCCCGACACGCGGCGGCCCCCACATCTTGACCAGCTTGGGCGAGAAGTAGGTTCCGATGCCCTGCGCCTCGCCCGGGGCCGCGCGTTTGTAGCGGCGCAGTCCAATGCAATTGACCAGCCGCGTGTTGACCCGGAAGCCCCGCTCGCTCCACTCGATCAGCCCGGACACATCCGCCCGGTCTGGATCGCCGTAGGGCGCCATGCCCATCACCTTGAACTCGCCATCGAGCATTTCAAAGCCGAGATACTCCGTCACGGCGCCATAGCACCCGCCCAGCGAGTCGGGCGCATAAAACTCCTTGAGACAGGCGATCTCACCGCCCGATCCGTGCCCGAACCACGTCGTGCAGTACTCGCCCACTCCGTCCACACTCATAATGGCAGCGTCGGCGTATCCGGAAACATGATACGCGCTCGAGGCGTGCGCCAAATGATGCTCGACAGGCACGAACCGGACGCGGCGCCGGTCAATGCCCAAACGTTCGAGGGCGGCGAAGACCTGGCGCGCATTGCGCCGAAAGCGCCGGTTGCCGTTGAACAGCGCCGTGAACGCCCGATCCGGCGCGTACCAGTGCCGGACCGCATAGTGCCAGCGGGCGGGGCTCATGAGACTGACCGGGGCGAACGGAATGGCCACCACCTGCACATCCGACGCTTTCACCCCCGCAAATCCCAGGCAGAACGCCGCCGCATGCTCGGCCTGCTTGCCCTTGGCATGCTTCTCCCGCAGGAAACGCTCCTCCTCCGCCGCCGCAACCACACGCCCGTCCGCCACCAGCGCCGCCGCAGGGTCGTGTCCGACCATCCCTCCCAGACCGAGCACGATCATGGCCGACTCCCTCCATCCCGATCAAACAGCCCGAGCCCGGCTCGATTCCCTCTGGCCGGGCAAACTGAATCTCGGCCCGACGCCCGCCCGCGATCCTCGAGGCGTCCGGCATCCGTTGAAGCTCGATCATGCATGAAAGGCCGCGAGCCTACCATCGCCGCAAGAGGCGGCAACGGCGATCTTCAGACCCTAAGCACCACACGCAAATCTATGACGGCAGGACAACATGCGTAGCTTCGGCTGCGGGTCTCAGCAGAAAACAACGAATTCTCGTCGGGAGACCGAGTTGCCAACACTGACCGATCCCTGGCCGCGCCGTGACGCACTTTCTGAACGGGCGCTGCGCCAGGTATTTGATGAGGGTGAGATCGCGTCTGCGCGGCGCCACCCCCCCTCGCGGATCACCCCCACCAGTGTGTTTTTTGCGCGGGGTTGTTTGTGCGGCACAACCCTCACAACGCCAAATCTCCGGCTTTTTCAAGGCGTCGCATCTCCACGTGTTGCGCTGCCGCCACCAAGAACGCCCAGCAGACCGCATGCACGGATCGCCCTTCTTGGCAAAGGTTTATATATCGCCCCAGCTATGATTGGAAAGGAGGAAGCCATGACCGCTGACATTCACCAACTCATTGCGCTAATCAATCCGGACATCTACTGCGAACCATCCTCCCGGCGGGAAGTGCGCAGGCTCCTGGAGGTGGGCCAGGCCGACCTGAGCGGCGCTTACGCGCGGGCCGTGACAGCCGTCCAATTGAAGGAGTGTAACGTGGGGGAGGCGGAACGGTTTTCCGGAGCCAGTTTGTTTGATCTGGCAGCCCAGCAGTACCCGTGCGAGCGGCACCAACTCGTCGTCGATTCTTTAGGAGAGGCGCCAGAGCGCGTCTATTTCACCCTGTTGAGACTCCTCGATGGGAGGGGTTGGAAACTCGAAAAGATGTCCGACGCCATCACGGCATCGTCAGGCTCCGCGCTGGGCCTTCAACTGGAGGAAAGCCTCATCCAGTCGCAGGAGCACGCTGCCCGCCTGGTCCGGGCCGCCCACGAGACCTTGCTTCGCCTTCTGCGGGATCTGGCAACAGTGGGTGATATGGAGGATGACCGGGCACCTGCAAATGCCGTGTCGGTCGAGTCCGCCCTGCCATCTGGCGTGGTGGAGAGACGTGATCATCTGCAGCAAATGCGACGCTCGCTGCTGATCTCCGCCATCCGCTCTGAAGTCGAAGCGCTCAGAACCTATGCCCGGTGGCTGCGGCCGTTTTTCACGACAGACCATGCGAAGCATCTTCGAACCACCGGATCACCGGATCTCGTCAACGCGTTCAATACGGCTCTCTCCCGGGTCGAGCTTCTGGCCAGGAACCAGGACCTCCTGGAATCTGAATTCCGGGACGCCACTTTGTCTTCGTGGCTGGCGAGCGAACGAGTTCGACGCGCGGTGCCAATACTGGTGATCGAGGTGATGTTCCGCACCTCGCCCGAACAGCCGCACGGAGGCGGTTTCCAGCACCGGGGCCGCATCGAGATCACCCTCACCAGTTACGCGCTTCGGGACGATGAGCTACGGTTGCTGCAGGCCCAACGGGAACGCGAAGATCTGCGGCGGATGGTCGGGGCGGTGGGTGTCATGGATGAGCGGACCCTGACCGAACTGGAGAACGACCTCAACAGGCTGGTCATGCCATCAGAGGATGTCAGTGAACCCGTTTCAGAGGACACGAATCCCTTCTCCGCTCTCTGGGGTGGGATCAAACGCCTGGTCAAAACGCATTCCTGTGCCAAGCGGGAAACAACAGCGCTTCCAGATGCCCTTCTGAGACGCGATTCCTTGCCCGAGCAGGTCCTGCGGTCGCGGGCGTTGGTCCTGGCCCGCAACGGGTGTCAGGAGGTCTTCGACCTTCTCAAGAGCCAACTGAATCTGGCCGTAGCAGGTGCGCGTGAGGCACCCTAGCGCCATCACGGATCATATGGGGCTGTTTCGGGCGGATCGCACGCCGCAGGTTGGACTCCAAGCGGTGGCAGGGGAACAAGGCCACAAGCGCGGGGGACTTCGCAGCGGCGCCCGGTGATCGGAAGGGGTAGGAGAGGCGACACTCCTCGGGGGCCAGTCGAGGCTGGACCGTCGGCCTGCTGCTGATCATGGCATTCGTGATTGGCCTGGTGGTTCTTCTCTTCTTCAGATTGTGGGCCGCCGACGCCCCGGCGCTCGATCGGGCAGTGAGTGTCTTCTTCACGGGACGATGTGCGCGCTGACGTGGCGGGCTTCGTCAGCGAGCAGCCGTGGCCGCGTTCTTATCCTTCCCAAATCGAGTTCGTGGTGGCGAGCATGACGACCTGCCGCGCCTTGCCATAGGCGTGCTTGCCGTTGTGACTACTGTTCACGCCTGTGTAGAAGAGGTGCCAACGCCCGTCGTGCTCCACAAGCTGGCTGCCTGCATAAATGCCGTAGCAGTCCGCCGCAGGCGGCTCACCGCGCGGCAACCAGCCCGTGCGCCAGGGGCGCCGCCAATCCACCCCGTCGCGCGAGAAACACCACTCCAGATCCATCGTCTGCGCCCGACACCGGTAATGGCCCAGCAGACCGACGCGCCCCCTGGGCGTGTGTGTGAGCGACAGGTAATAAAACTGCTGGTCAGCCGGGTCGTTCGCATCGCGTTGAATGACGCGTCGGCGGTTCTCAAAACGCAGTCCGTCTTCCGATGTGTAGCGGTCAATGACCCGCAGCAAGCCCGGCGCATTATCCTCCGCGACGAATGCGGGATCGCTCTTCGGCACGGGTATCAACGCAACCGAGCACATCTCAAACGTGCCGTCGGCCAGTTGATAGATGTTCGTGGCGTCATTGGAGATGAGCGACGACACCGCCAGGGGTTCATCGGAGGGACGGTTCGCGCTTTTCTCGGCGCGAAACACCACTCCATCCGGCGACGGCACACCGAACGCCGCGCGGTCACTTGGGTGATAGAGCGCCGGACGCAACGGATCGACCACGCGATACCTCTTCCCGTCCTGGCTCTCCGCCGCGAGATAGCGAGCGATCTCCGGACCGTGCACCCAGAAATAGAGGCGGTGGCGGCCATCTCGAAGTTGCAGGTGAACGACCTGAACCGGATTCCAGCCCTCGGGCAGATTCCCAATGGCGAGAGGTTCGTCCAGGGGCTCGCGCGGCGAGAGGGCTGCGCGCACCTTCTTCATCGGCTGGCCAGGGACGCCCTCGGCGTAAGCCACCGTGTAACGCTTCCGATCACCGGACACCGAATACCACAATCGCCACGCCCCGCGCCCCAGAGGCTCGGCGCGCGTGGTGAAATTCTGGACGTTCTCTCCCTCCCAAGGCTCTGTCGCCTCCAGCACCACCCCGGCTTTCTGCCAGCGCGTGCCGGCGCACGGCCTCGGCAGAGGCGCATCCACCTCCTCTGCGCGCGGCTGCGTCAGGCAGCCGGCAACAACGGCGGATGTGGCGCAAACCGATGTCTGCAAAAACGTCCGTCGATTCATTCGAGCATCGCCTCAGCGGTTTTCTTTTCCACGCCCGTTCTTTCAGCGAGCGCATCAACGATCTGCGATTTGGTGAGGAACATAGTGTTTATAGTGAACCAAGAGTTCGGCCACTGCAATCGCAGGACAAGGCTTTTGTTGCCCGAGAGAGCCTCCGACCTGAGGGGTGGCACCTCGTTCTGACTAGAATTTCACCGCTGGCAACTGGTCCACCTGCCCCGCGTAGGTACTCGCGGTGATCCCGATGCTGGCATGACCCAGGAGCTTTGAAGCGATGAAGATTCCGTGGTCGCCGACCGCCAATGACCCGAAACACTTGCGCAGGTAATGTACCGGCTTGGCATCTTGCACACCCTGCTGCCTGAGCCACACACACAATCCGCGGTGCACTTCCTGGCTCTCACCAGCGATGACCGCCCCCTGCCCCCGTGCGGATTCAAGCACTCGCTGAGCCAGTTCGCCAACCGGGATCACTCGCCCCCTGCGTCCCTTCGCTTTCTCCGCCGCGATCCGCACGCCGCCCTCCTGAATGTCTTCCCAGCTCAGTGAGAGGATCTCGCCCCAACGAAACCCAGCACCCAACGCCAGAACAAACGCCAGCCGCGTCTCGCCTTCCAGTTCCTCCACCCCCCGGCGCATGATCTGGGTAATCCATTCGCGCGGAGGTGCCCGAAAAGGTCCGCGGTCGACCTTCGGTTTGACCAGACGAGCGAACGGGTTTTGGACCTCAGCCATTCCCATGGCCTGCAGTGACATCCCGGAGAAGACACTGGCGGCATTCTTGAGCACCGACCGAAGTGAAATGGGCTTCAAACGACAATCGCGAATCCACGTTTGCAGCATCGCCGGGGTCAACTCAGCCAGTCGGTCCACTCCTGTCTCTCGGCTGATCCGGCGGAGGTCTTTCTCGGCATGGGCAATGGACCGTGGATGCAGACCGCGCGAGACTGCGCTGCGATGATACTGCTCCAGAAGATCACTGATCAGGAGGCTCCCGTGGCTGGTGGGCAGAACCGTGGCTCCCACCCAGCCTTGCTGACGGACCGAGCTGACCAACTGCTTGGCGCGCTGCAGGGCCAGACGGTAATCACCCGTGCTCAAGCTTCGACAGGAACGCTTGCCTTTGTGTTGGAAACGGACACACCAGTTTGGACTTTCGATGCGCCGTCCGTCCGCTTTGACGCTAACCGGTCGGAAAAGGTCAAACTTTCTCTTCCCGGCTTTTGGCTTGCCATTGTCTATGCCGTTTAGTGCGTCCCTTTCGTGCCAAGCTATGCCAAGGATTGCCTGGTGTGAAGCCTCAGAAAACCAATAACATCAGGAAGATGTGCCAAGCCTTGCTGGACTGTGCCACACTATGCAAGGGCATGTGAAAGGCCGGCTGCAAGCCGGTGCTCCGGGGCGCTTCAGGACCTCGCCACCCACGCGTGAAGGGGCGCAGTCCCGCGCCGCCGCACAGGCGTCAATCCGAGGACGGATAGAGGCCCTGCCGCGCCGCCATGGCGGCGAATATCCCGCCTTGATTCAACAGGGCCTTGAAGCTGCCCGTCTCCACGATACATCCTTGGCTCAACACGATGATCTGATCCATGCCCGCCAGAGTGGAAAGGCGGTGCGCCACGCAAATCACCGTCCGGTGCTCGGCCAGCCGGTCGATGGCCGCCTGCACCTCGGCCTCGGCCTTCGAGTCGAGGGCGGCCGTCGCTTCGTCGAGCGCCAGGATCGGCGCGTTGCGCACAAACGCGCGCGCGATGGCCACCCGTTGCCGCTGTCCGCCGGAGAGCGTCACGCCCCGCTCGCCGACCCGCGTGTCATAACCCTCGGGCAGAGCCAGGATGAACTCGTGGGCGCTGGCCGCGCGCGCCGCGGCTTCGACCTCCGCGAAGCTTGCGCCCGAACGCCCGCAGGCGATGTTCTCCGCCACGGTCTGGTCGAAGATCGTCACGTCCTGGCTCACAAGCGCCAATTGACTGCGGAGATCGCGGATCGACACCTCTCTCAGATCCGTGCCGTCGATTCGGATCATCCCGCTGGTCGGGTCGTAAAAGCGGAACAGCAGGTTGAGCAGCGTGGTCTTGCCCGACCCGCTCTCGCCCGCGACACCCAGCCTGGCGCCGCGGGGGATGACCAGGTCCACATCCTTCAGCACCACCCGATCGTCGTAAGCGAAGCTCACGCGCTCGAAGCGCAGTTCCGATCCAAAACCGGACACAGGCTTGGGGTTGGGCGCCTCGACGACCTTGGGTTGTTCGGCGAGGAGTTCCGACAGGCGGTGGACGCCGACACTGGCCTGTTCGAAGACGATGTGCACGCCGGCCAGCTTCTTCAATGGCAGGAAGAAGAGCAGAATGCCGGTGACGAAGGCCACCAACTCCGGGCCGCTGCGGCCCGCGTGAAAGACGTAAAGCAGCAGCGCCCCCAAACCCAGAACCGAAATGATCTCGATCAGAGGATTCACCAACTCCTTCGCCTTGACCCCTTTCATGCCGGCGCGGACGAGTTGCCCGGACGTCTGACGGAAACGCGCCATTTCGACGGCTTCGAGGTTGTAGGCCTTGACGACGCGGATGCTGCCCAGCAACTCGACCAACTGGCTCGATTGCGCAACGTTCGCCTTGCGGCTCACCGCCATGGCGCGGTGTGCTTTCCGACCCAGCACCATGAGCGGCAGCAGACAGGCCGGCACCAGCACCATGACCGCGCAGGTCAATCGCCAGTCGAGCCACAGCAGGCCGCAAAAGACCACCACGATCGTGAACGATTCCTTGATGAGATCGGCCACCCCCTGCCGCAAGGCCCGCAACAGATTGTACGTGTCGACGTTGATCCGCGTGAGCAGATCGCCTGTCCGCGAGCGGGTAAAGAACTCGAGGGAGAGTTGGCTCAGCTTCTCCATAACGTCGAGTCGCATGTCCCGGACGACGCGCTCGCTCACCCACCCGAGGCAGTAGTTGTTGCCGTAATCGGCGCCGCTGCGCAGGAAGACCAGGATCGGCAGGAGCAGGAGCAGGCCCGCCGCTTGCCGCCACCCCAGCGGCTGGCCCGCGCGCGGCAGCCAGGGATCGATCGCGCGCTGCACACTCTGCCCCAAACGCTCGATCACCCCGGAGAAGCGGCCCCGGGCGTCCGAAGGCCCCGGCTGCGCCGGCGCGGCGGCGGCGGCGGGCGCGAACCGCTCGGTCAGCGTGCGCGTCGCCCACATGAAACTGCCGTTGGTGAGCGCAAACACCCCGCCAAACACCACGCTCAGCGCCAGCCGCACCCAGTACCGCGGCAGGTAGCCGCAGCCGAAGCGCAGGACGGTAAGAATGTTGTTCATGCCCAACCCATGTTCGCCAGTCGCACGGCCTTTGGCCATACCAAATCGCGACACGCCAAGTCGCGCGCCCGGCCCGCCGACTGCGATGCGGCGCATCCGCGCTCGACTTTCCCATGCGCGGTCCTGACAATGCCGGCCGCATGCGGCTGCTCGACCGTTATCTGCTCCGCGAATTG
Source organism: Verrucomicrobiota bacterium (assembly GCA_040766265.1). Classification (GTDB taxonomy): domain Bacteria; phylum Verrucomicrobiota; class Verrucomicrobiia; order Limisphaerales; family J093; genus MWFF01. The sequence continues at coordinate 3,946 of JAXGQW010000012.1, read as the reverse complement.
CTGGTCCCCCTCGGCTACTGCCTCGGGGGCTTTCTGATTTTCTGGATCACTTCCGATCTGATCAGCGACCTGGATGTCTTCCAGCGCTTCAAACTGCTTCCGCGCGACGTGGCCGCCTATTACCTGGTCCGGATGCCCGAGCTGCTGGTCACGGTCCTCCCGGTGGCCCTGCTCCTGGCCCTGCTCTACACCCTGACAAACATGGCGCGGCACCAGGAGCTCACGGCCATGCGCGCGGCCGGCCTGAGTCTGTGGCGGCTTTGCCTGCCTTACCTCGTCGTGGGCTCCATCCTGGGCGGCATGCTGTTCGCCCTCAACGAGGTCTGGGTGCCGGACGCCTACACCGCAGGCAGGCTGATTCTCCGCCGCCGCATGCCAGTCGCACCGGGCGATCTCGGACCCGAATGGCAGCGCAATCTGGTCTTCCACAACGACGCCGACAGCCGTCTGTGGCAAATCGGCGCCTACAACCGCCTCACCGGCGAGATGCTGTCGATCAACCTCGAATGGCGCTTCCCCGACGGCGGGCATCGGCGGCTCGCCGCGGAACGGGCGGACTACACCAACGGGCACTGGGTCTTGCAGGACGTCAAGGAACTGCTCTACACGCCCGAATCCCGGCTGCCCGCCTTCCGCGGGATGACCAATCGGCTGGCCCTGGCTGAGCTGACCGAGACGCCCGAACTCATCAACAGCGAGATTCGATTCACCGAGCTGAGCAACGTGAAGGCGGCCAAGGGAGCGCGGCTGTCGCTGCGCGAGATCCTCGATTACGAGCGGCTCCACCCGCGCCTCAACCCGAGGGCTCGAGCCAAGCTCGAGACCCAATTCCATGGCCGGCTGGCCGAACCGTGGAAGTGCATTGTGGTCGTCCTGATCGCCATTCCGTTCGGCGCCCCGTCAGGCCGGCGCAACGTTTTTGTGGGAGTGGCCGGCAGCATCTTCATCGCGTTCGCCTATTTCTTCATCGCCGGCTTCAGCCTCGCCCTGGGCACGGGCGGCTACATCGCCCCCTGGCTGGCGGCCTGGCTCCCCAATGCCCTGTTCACGGGCGCCGCCATCTGGCTGACGCAGCGCATCCAATGAACAGCAATCTCGATCGACTCAAGGCGCGGTGCGAACGCCTCCGGTCGCTCGACCAGGCGTGCCGGGCCATCCACTCGACCCTCGATCCGGAGAAGGCGCTCGATCTGGTCCTCCGCGAGGCCGTGCGCCTGACCGATGCGAGCAGCGGTTCCATCGTGCTGGTCAATCCCACAACCGGGTTCCTCGAGACCCAGGCGGCGCGCGGGCTGCCGCCCCAGGCGGCGCGGCTCCGATTGCGCGTCGGCGAGGGCCTCGCCGGCTGGGTCGTCCGCACCGGCCGACCCGCCCGCGTTGCCGATGTCCTCGCCGACCCGCGTTACATCATGGTCCGCCCCCAGGTCCGGTCCGAGCTCGCCGCCCCCCTCGAAGTCGAGGGCGAGGTGCGGGGCGCGATCCTCGTCGACGCCGATCGCCCCGGCGCGTTCGGCATCGAGGCGCAGGCATTGCTGCTTGAACTGGCGCGGCGCGCCTCCGGGGTCATTCGCAACACGTGGCTCCACGAGCAACTCCGACACAAGGCCCGGCTCTTCGAGTCGCTCTTCGTCCTCGGCCAGTCCATCCAATCCGCTCTGAGCCTGGACGAGGCCCTGGGAACCATCACGCGCGCGGCCACAAGGCTGATGGACGGGAAGATGAGCGCGCTCCATTTGCTCGACGAGGAGCGGGCCTGGCTCGATCTGCGGGCCAGCCACGGCGCGGGCGCAGCCTATCTGACCAACTCACGGCTGGGTGTGGACGAGAGCCTCCTGGGGACCGTGGTGCGGCGCCGCAAACCGCTTCAGGTCGCCGACGTGCGGACTTCGACCCGTTACCAGCGTGTCGGCGTGGCGCGCGAGGAAGGCCTGGTCTCGTTGGTCAGCGTGCCGCTGGTGTTCCAACGCCGGCCGATTGGCACCCTCAGCGTGTACACCGGCCAGCCCCACAGCTTCTCGAACGAAGAAATCCGCATCCTGTCCGCCTTGGCCGAACTCTCGGCCATCGCCATCGAAAAGGCGCGTCTCTACGAACGCCTGGTCGAGGTCGAACACCAACTGCGCAAGAATGAGAAACTCTCCGTGCTCGGCCTTCTGGCCGCCGAGGTCGCCCACGAGATCCGCAATCCGCTGGCCGTGATGCAGATGCTCTATCATTCGCTCGACCTGCGCTTTCCCGACGGCGATCCGCGCGCGCGCGACGCCCAGATCATGGGCGAGAAAATGGTCCAGTTGAACCGCATCGTCGATCGTATCCTCGACCTCGCCCGGAGTCCCGAACCGCGTTTTGCACCGGTGAACGTGAACCCGTTGCTCTCCGATCTCGCGCTGCTCACCCGCCACAAGTTCCGGGAGCAGAACGTGCGGCTGGTTCTCGAACTGGATCCGCGCGTGCCCAGCGTGCCGGGGGACGCCACACAGTTGGAACAGGCCTTCCTGAACCTGGCCCTCAACGCCGCCGAAGCCATGCCCCAGGGCGGCCAACTCACAATCAGCACCGCCGCCGCCGCCCTCCGCAAAAGCCAGCCCGCGCCCACACACGTCCGCATCACCTTCCGCGACACCGGCCAGGGCATGAGCGACGAACAGCAGCGCCGCGCCTTCAGCGCCCTCCTCAGCACCACCAAGAGCAAGGGCACCGGCCTTGGACTCGCCATCGTGGCCCGGATCGTCGAGGCCCATCGCGGCAAGGTCCGCCTCACCTCCCGCCTCGGCCACGGCACCACCCTCCACCTGCTTCTGCCGGTGTAACGCACGGCTCGCTTGCTCCCGATGCCGCGGTCCGGCAGACTGGAGGAAATCATCATGGATGCTGCCGTTCTATTGCGAGAGTTGATTGCGCTGCCGAGCGTGAATCCGGCCTTTCTGCCGGCGGGCCACCCTTGGGCGGGCGAACAGCGCGTGTGCGATTTCCTGGCCGCCACCGCCGCCCGACTGGGCCTCGACCTCGATTTCCAGGACGTTGAATCGGGCCGGCGCAACCTCCTGGCCCGCCTCTGCCCGGTCGGGCGCCCTCGCCATCGGGTGATCCTGGCGCCGCACCTCGATACCGTGGGCGGATCCGACATCCACTTCACACCACGCGCCGCCCGAAGCCGCCTCTACGGCCGAGGCGCCTGCGACACCAAAGGCAGCATCGCCGCCATGCTCACCGCGCTGAGCCGAGTGGCGGGATCGGCGCGCCGGCCCGCCGCAACCGAGATCGTCTTCGCCGGCCTGATCGACGAGGAACATGGCCAGATCGGATCCCGATTCCTGGCGCGCTCGGGCGTCAAAGCGGATCTGGCCATCGTGGGGGAACCGACCCGACTCGAAGTCGTCACCGCCCATAAAGGCGACGTCTGGCTGCGCCTCGAAACGCGCGGAAAAGCCGCCCACGGCGCGCACCCCGGCCTGGGCGTCAACGCCGTCCATGACATGGCCCGGATCGTGCGCCTGCTCGAAACCAAGTACTCGAGCGGTTTGCGCCGACACGCCCATCCGCTCCTCGGCCGCGGGACGATCAATGTCGGCGTCATCGCCGGCGGCACCCAGCCGAACATCGTGCCCGACCGCTGCGGCATCCAGATCGATCGCCGCACGCTGCCGGGCGAGAACGAGACGACCGTCATCGGGCAAGTCCGGTCCCTCCTCCGGCAGAACCGCCTTCAGGCGCGGGTGACCAGCCTCAAGGAAGCGACATGTCCCCCGCTCGAGACCAGCCCGCGATTGCCGTTTGTCAGCCGTTTCCTCGAAGCCGCGCGACAAACCCGGCCCGCGGGTGTCGCGTTCTTCTGCGACGCGGCGGTCCTGGCCGCTGCAGGCATCCCGAGTGTCGTCTTCGGCCCCGGCGATATCGCGCAGGCGCACACGGAAGACGAGTGGATCTCTTTGCGCTCGCTCGAACG